>CALUUP010000001.1 GCA_944323985.1 Candidatus Gastranaerophilales bacterium
GGCATTTTTTCTTTAAAACTTTATCTTTTTATTGATTTTTGTTACATTTGTTTACAAAAAAAGAGTTCTTATTTTTTTAAGAACTCTTTTTTGTTTCTATAAATAAAATTTAATTTAAATTTTTTAAATCTTCTTTTTTAGAAGCAGCAACCGCAAGCCTATCACAACGTTCATTATAATCATGTCCTGCATGCCCTTTTACCCATATAAATTCTACATTGTGTTTTTCTTTTGCCTTGAGTAATCTTTGCCAAAGTTCAACATTTTTTACAGGACTTTTATTGGCAGTCTTCCAACCTTTTTTTATCCAACCATCTATCCAATTAGAATTAAAAGCATCTACAACGTATTTACTATCTGAATAAATTGTAACATCACATTCTTTTTTTAGAGCTTCTAATCCTATAATAACAGCCATTAATTCCATTTGATTATTAGTAACATTAGAAAAACCTTCAGAAAGTTCTTTTTCATGTTTTTGTCCTGTCGAATCAACATGAACAAGAATAGTGCCATAGCCACCATTTCCAGGATTTCCGCTACAAGCACCATCTGTGTATATTGTTACTTTTATATTATCATTTGTCACGATTAAGCTGCAATACCTTTAATTTCTGTAATTAAATACTTTGCAACCCATTCAAAATCTTTATTGTCGTTAGCAGCTTTTTTTAAATATTCAACAGAAGCTTCTCCAATTCTGATAAGAGTCATTGCTACAACGCCACGTTTTACACCTTTTACAACTTGAAGTTGATTAACTAATTCAGGAACAACTGCAGAACCTTTATCAACTAGTATATTTTCAATTTTATTTTTTGTTACGTTATCTGCAGATTCTAATTTTCCTAAAATTTCTTCAACTTGTGAATGCATATCTTTCTCCTTAACTTATTATTCTTAGCATTTTTATTATAGACTAAATTTTTATTAAATTAAGATTTCCTTATATAATCTTAATATCTTTATTAAGAAGAATTAAATTTTTAATATTTATGTAACAAAATCTTAATAAAAAAATAAAAAGTGTAAAATATACAAATTTTTTGTTTTTATAGTAATATATTAATAATATTAGTGATAGGATTAATTGGTGTGATAATGCACTGGTAGTAAAGGAGGCACATGAATTGACAATTGTATCATCATCTCTAGACGAGCTAGAAAAAAATAACTTGGACAAAGTAAACTTAGGACAGCATGTCCTTGCTGAATTTTTTGAGTGTGATCCAAACATTCTTAACAGTAATGATAAAGTAGAAAAGTACATGGTAGACGCGGCTCTGGAGTGTGGTGCCACAATCGTTCAAAAGTGCTTTCATATGTTTAATCCATATGGTGTTAGTGGTGTTGTTATTATTTCAGAAAGCCACTTAGCAATTCATACTTGGCCTGAATTAGGATACGCAGCAGTAGATTTATTTACTTGTGGTACTAAGTGTGATCCTAAAGTTGCATATGAATTCTTAAAAGAAAAATTTAATTCTAAAAATGCTTCTTTTACTGAACTTAAAAGAGGTATTATCGATAGAGAAACTCTTAAATTGTCTGAACAACCTTTCGAAATTGCAGAACAATTTGAGGGATAATGGCTAAATAATAGATTTATTCAAATTTTATAATTGAGAAAAATGACGGCAGATATGTCGTCATTTTTCTTAATAAAATAGCAATTTTTAGGAGTTTTTTGTTTTTTATATAATATGGTAATGAAAGTAGATGGTGTTAGGTCTTATTATTATAATACAAATTTTAAGCAAGCTAATGAGCGAAAGCTTGTAAAAAATGAACATGAAATAAAAGATTTATCTAATGTGACACCAGATTTTGCAATAAATAAACCTATTAGATATTTTAAACTTGGAATTGAAACTCTTAATAATGGGCTAAAAGTTCATAGTTATAAATTAGCAAATGGTTATAGAGTAACTATTATTCCTATGGAAGGTTCTCCTGCTGTTGTAAAAAATTATGTAAATGTCGGTTCTATGAATGAGACTCAAAATATAAAAGGAATCAGTCATTTTTTAGAGCATATGGCTTTTAATGGAACAAATGGTCAAAATGGTCATATAAAGCTCGAAGTTGGAGATTCTTTTAAAAAAATTGATGAGTTAGGTGGCTGGACCAATGCAAGTACAAATTATGCAATAACTGATTATGTAAATTCAACTCCACAACTAAATAATGGAGATTTGGAAAAACAAATAAAAGTAATAGCTGCTATGACTGAGGATTTAAAATTATCTGATGAAATGATAGAAAAAGAAAAAAAACCTGTTTGTTCTGAAATTAATATGATTTTAGATAATCCTCAAACTATAGCTTTAGACCAGACTGTAAGAGCCTTATTCCAAATAAAAAACCCTGCTGACGAACTTGTAGGCGGAAGTGTAGCTCATATTCAAAATCTAACAAGAAAAGATGTATTAGATTATTATAATAAATACTACACGCCTGATAATATGAATTTAGTAATTACAGGAGATGTTAATCCTGATGAGGCTATAAAATTAGTTGCAAAGAATTTTAATTCTAAGAAAATTTCACAAGGTAAAAAATTTGAAGAAAAACTCTCTCCTTTAAAAAGTACAGTAAGAAAAGATTTTATTTCTGATAAAGCTGTTTCAACTGAAATAATTCTTGGGTTTTCTGGGCCAATGAATAATGATGTGAAAGAAAATATAGCTTTTGATATTGCAAGAACTTATCTAAGCTCATCATTTTCTAATTTAGGAAAGAATTTAAAACAGTATAATTCTTATCCTTATATATCAAGTGAAAAAATTAGCACAAATCCCAATAATCCACAAATGATATATCTTGCTACAAGCAGCTCTGAAAAGAATAGCGAGCAGGCTTTGAAATCTATTTTTGAATCAATTTCATTACAAAAGCCAATTTCTCAAAAGGAATTAGATATTATTAAACAAAATCTTCTAAAATCTTATAATGATTATTTAGAATATTCTTCAAATGTTAATGATAGTGTTGGACGAGCTATTCTTGATGGCAATATAGAATATTTTACAAAATATGACGATATAGTAAAAAGCATGACAGTAGAAGATGTAAATAATGCTTTTAATAAGTACTTTGATTTAAATAAAACTGCTGTTATATTAGTTCATCCTAAGAATAATGATGTTTCTTTTAAGGGTACTAATAAACGAGTACCTATAAGTAGTGAGAAAGTTTCTGAATATAAGTTGAATAATAATTTCGATGTAGGTCTATATAAGACAAAAAATTCTAATATTGACTATAATATTATGTTAAAAGCTGATACTCCTTATAATAAAAAAGCGGGTGTTGTAGAACTATTGAATGAAATTTATTCAATGGGAACAAAAGCATATGATGAAGATGCTTGGAATAAATATATGGAAGAGAATAATTTTAATATTTCAATTGGATGCTCTAAATATGGAATAAGTGCCAATTGTGATGCTATTTTTGATAAAAGAGGTAATGTATATAAGTACGTAAAAGATTTATTATACTCACCTAATATTACTCAAGAAAATTTAGAAATAGCTAAATCTAGATTTAAAGATTATCTTTCTAGACAACAATATTCTGCCAATAGATTATATAATAATTATGAAGCTTCAAACAATCCATATGAATTTACTGAAGATGAAATTTTAAATTCAATTGACAATATTACGCTTGAAGATTTAAAAGAGTGTCATAATTATTTTATAAATAACTCAAGAGGTATTATAACAGCTAATTTACCATATGGAAAAGAAAATATTGTAAAAGATGAGATATTAAAAAATGTTTCGTCATTACATAACGTAAAATCAAATATTGTAGAATATTCAAAAATTTATGTAGAAAATCCTAAATCAAAAGTCTTACAAAAAGTAAATAATAATTCTCAAGCTGATATAATGCAAGTATATAAATTTAAAACGAGTAATACAATAAAAGAAAATATTTTAGCAGAGCTTACAAATTCAATACTTACGAATTCAAGCATAGGGCTATTTAATAATTTACGTGAAAAAGAGCATCTTGCTTATTCTGTGTATTCTGATATTTCAAGATATGCAGATAGGGGAGAACTATCTTGTCATATTTTAACAACAACTGATAATAAAGAAATTGGTGAATATTCTTATGATAATGTTCAAAAATCAATAGATGGATTTAATAGACAAATAAATGAATTAATAAATGGCAAATTTACAGAATTAGATTTTGAGAATGCGAAACTTGCTTTAAAGGCGGAATTGCTTAATAGTGAAGGTACGTCTTCTAAATTAGGGCTTTTATCTACAGGACTTAATTCAAAATATGGTATTAATTACTTGAATCAGCTTTACGAACAAATTGATGGTATAACAAAAGATGATGTTATAAGCTTTGCTGATAAAATCTTTTCAAATAAACCAATATATTCGATTACAGCATCTAAAGATACATTAGACTATAATAAAGAGTATTTAAAAAATTTGGAAAATTAACAATATAATTTTTCTCTAAAATCTTTTATATTTTGAGCTTCTTTTTTATAATCACAGTCTAATAGCTCATCCAGATTTTCATTCAAAAGCTTTATGACTTCTTTTATATTATCACCATTCATATTGACCATATCATTTGCCATTTCTATATTAGAAAGTGCAAGCCTTGTTGTATCTCTAAAGCCTGATGAAGCTAGGTTTTGTGCTAATTCATCTCCTTCTATATTTTTACATAGAGCTTGTGCTACAAGCATAGGAGCATGAGAAATTAAAGCTACAGCTCTATCATGTTCTTTTGGTGTTGTTAAAATCGTTTTTGCCCCTAGAGAATTTATAACGGATTTTAATTTTTCAAAATCCTCTAAGTTTGTATCATCTTTTAATGTAATAGCCCAATTTGCATTTTCAAACAATGTCGGAAAAGAATTCTCCCAACCGCTTTTTTCAGTTCCAGCCATCGGATGCGATGGTATAAATTTGAAATTATAGTTTTTATGAGAAACAAACTCTTTTAGACTACAGACATCAGTTACAATAGTATTTTTATCTAAAATACTATTCAGCTTATCTAAAATTTCTAAAGTCTTATTCATAGGTGTACAAACAAATACAATATCACAGCATTTTAGTGTTGAAATATTATTATCTATTTCTGGCTCATTTACGGATCTTGAAACTCCTACTAAATCACAATTTCCAAGCTCTTTTAATTTTTTATAAATAGATCCACCAATTAATCCTAATCCCAAAACACCAATTTTCATTTATACTAAATCCTTATGACAAAAACTTTTCTTACCTTCAACAAAATCTTTGACAATTTCTCCATTACCTTCAAGATTATATTTATAAATCGTAAGTCCTTCCAGACCTACAGGACCTCTGGCATGTGTTTTATTTGTAGAGATACCTACTTCGGCTCCAAATCCATAGCGGAATCCATCTGCAAATCTAGTTGAAACATTATGATATACCCCTGCTGAATCTATAGCATTCATAAATATTTTTGCATTTTCTTTATTCTCTGTAATGATAGATTCTGTATGTCCTGATGAATATTCATTAATATGTTCAATTGCTTCATCTAAAGAGTCTACAAATTTATAAGCTAAAATTTTATCAGAATACTCTTTATGCCAGCTCTCAGGAGTTGCAATTAGCTCAATATCAGCCTCTTCAAGAGCTTTTAATAATTCAGAAGGATACTTAAAATCTTTATGTATGAGAATTGTCTCGACTGAGTTACAAGCACTAGGGTATTGAGTTTTTGCATCAATAATAATTCTTTTTGCTTTTTCTAGGTCAGCACTTTCATCTACAAAAATATGACAAATCCCATCTGCATGACCTAATACAGGAATTTTAGTATTCTCTTTTATAAATTTTACGAGACTATTCCCTCCTCTAGGAATAATTAAATCAATGTATTTATCCATTGATAACATGTTCTTTACATCATCTCTAGAAAATACTTGAGTCAAAACATCATTAGGAAAGCCTTTAGTTTCTGCTAAAGCTTCTTGGATAGAATCCATAATGGCTTTATTAGTATTTATGGATTCTCTTCCTCCCTTTAAAATAACAGCATTTGATGATTTAATAGAAAGTGCTGATATTTGAGAAATTACATCCGGTCTTGCTTCGAAAATTATTCCTAATACTCCAATCGGGCAAGAAATTTTTGATAATATTAAATCTTTATCTAATTCTCTTTTTAGAAGAATTTTGCCTATAGGATCCTCTAAATTTGAAATATCAATAATTCCTTGAATCATATCCCGCATTTTATTTTCATCTAATTTGAGACGATTATATGTAGATAGACTCAATTCCTTTTTATCAACAAGAACTTTAGCTTCTTCTAAGTCATTTTTATTAGCTTCAAATATTTTATCGCTATTTTTTTGAATATTCTTAGCAATATTTAATAAAGCTTTATTTTTAATTTCTGTTGATATTGTAGCTATTTTTTTAGATGCAGCTTTCGCTTTTTTAGCTAATTCTATAAAATTATTTTCTTCCATTTCTATATACCTCACAAAGCTTACAATATTGTAATCTTCTAAAATTAATCATAGTAGAAAATCTTTTTTTGAATAAATGAACTTTTAATGATGTAGCAGGGCTTTGTTCTATCGCAAGAGGTTGTTTTACAACAAAACCTGATAAATCCATAAAAGGTACTACATTTCTATAATCCATATAAGGATTTCTTTTATATTGCTCGCTCATACCTACTCCTTATTGTGACAGTCTTTTTTTATATTATATAAAATTAAATTTAAGTACAATAAAAGTTAATGAAAATTTACACATAAAAAAGTTGTTGAAAAATTTTTATATTGTTGATATAGTTGAGAGGTAGGCGGATTTTCCCTAAAAAAAATAAGCGCTTGTAGCCCAGTTGGATAGAGCGTTTGGCTACGAACCAAAAGGTCGGGGGTTCGAATCCCTCCAAGCGCAAATATTTTAAAAACTCTCTTTAGAGAGTTTTTGTTTTTATGTATAAATTTTTGATAAATATTTTATTTATAAGTCGATTAATTGTTTGTAATATTTTGTATACAAAATTGTGATTGTATGATATCATAATACCATAGTAGTAGTATAAAATTTTTGAAGATATATGCGATAGAAAAGATTATTAGAGTTTTATAATAGTTGTCGGGTAGGTTATATGTGCCCGAACATCGTATATATATAAAAAAATAGAAAAGGAAAAGGTGCAAAATGGATCTATTATTGACCGTTGCCATTGTTGTGTTGGTTATACTTATAGCTGTGATTGTTGTACAGAGTATAAAGTATAAAAATTTAGTTTTACAAACCGAAAATGCTAAAAAAGATTTGTTAGAAAAAGAAGCTATTATGCAAAAAGAGGCTTTGATAAAAGCAAAAGAAACTTTGCATAATGAAAGAGAACAATTAAATGCAGATGAAAGAGAAAGAAGAAGAGAATTCGCTGCGATAGAAAATAAGTTATCAAAGAGAGAAGATCTTCTTGAGGATAAATTACAAGAAGTTTCTGATAAGGAATTAGAACTTGATAGAATGAAAGATCAGCTTATAGAAAAAGAAGATTTTTTAGCTGAAATTGTTCAAAAGCAGACTGTTGAACTTGAACGAATTGCTGGTATGTCAGCAGAAGATGCTAAGAAAATGCTTTTAGAACAATTAAAGAGTGATTTAGCACAAGAAAAAATGCAGTTAATTAGAGAAAATGAAGCTAAGATTAGAGAGGATGCTTTAGAAAAATCTAAAGAAATTTTAACGACGACAATGCAGCGTTGTATGATGGAACAGGTTGTTGAGTCTACAGTTTCTGTTGTTTCTTTACCAAATGATGAAATGAAAGGTAGAATTATTGGAAGAGAAGGTCGTAATATAAGAACTTTAGAAACATTAACCGGAGTAGATTTAATAATTGATGATACTCCAGAAGCTGTTGTTTTATCAGCTTTTGATCCTGTTAGAAGAGAAATTGCGAAAATCGCTTTAGAAAAACTTATTCAAGATGGAAGAATTCACCCTGTAAGAATAGAAGAGACTGTAGAAAAATCTAGAGAAGAAGTAGAAAAGAAAATTATGAAAGAGGGTGAAAATGCAGCTCTTGATATGGGTATAATGGGACTTAATAAAGAACTTATAAAAAATTTAGGTCGTCTGTACTATAGAACAAGTTATGGTCAAAATGTTTTAAAACATTCTTTAGAAGTAGGTCATATTGCAGGTATGCTTGCTGCAGAATTGGGAGCTAATGTTTATGTAGCAAAACGTGCCGGACTTCTTCATGATATTGGAAAAGCTGTAGATCAAACACAAGAGGGAACTCATATTCAATTAGGTGTTGAATTGGCTTCTCGTTATGGAGAAAAACCTGAAATTATACATGCTATAGAAGCCCATCATGATGATGTAACTGCAAATACGATAGAGGCTGTACTTGTAAAATTAGCTGATGCGATTTCTGCTGGGCGCCCTGGTGCAAGACGTGATACTTTAGAAATTTACATAAAGCGTTTGCAAAAAATTGAAGAAATTGTAAATGGTTATGAAGGTATAAAACAATCTTTTGCAGTGCAAGCAGGTAGAGAGGTGCGTGTAATTGTTCAAGCAGAAATGTTTGATGACTTGGCTTCTCAAAAATTAGCAAGAGACATTGCAAAGAAAATTGAGGATGAATTAGATTATCCTGGACAAATTAAAGTAACTGTAGTAAGAGAATTTAGAGCTACTGAAATAGCTAAGTAAGGTGTAAGCGGATAAGTTTTGCTTATCCGCTTTAATAATAAATTTTATGAGCGGAAATACTGAGATTTTAAAATTTTTGATTTTTGGTGATATAACAGGCAAGCAAGGGAGAGTGGCTGTTAAGAATTATCTTGTACAAAATAAAGATAATGATATCCCGACGTTTGTTATTGCTAATATTGAAAATGCTTCTCATGGTTTTGGACTTACAAAAAAGAATTATGAAGATTTATTTGCTTCAGGTATAGATTGTTTTACTTCTGGAAATCATATTTGGGATAAAAAAGATATATTTGAGTATATAGATGATGTGAATAATCTTTTAAGACCTATTAATTATCCTGCAGGAACTAGAGGAAAAGGTGTTCAAGTATTTGAAATTGCAGAGCATAGATTTGCTGTTATTAATGTTTTAGGAAGGGTTTTTATGCCTCCTATTGATTCCCCTTGGCAAGTAGTTACGGAGACAATTGAAAGTCTTATTAGTCAAGGTATTGAGTCTGTATTTATAGATTTTCATGCAGAAGCTACTGCTGAAAAAATATGTTTTGCAAAATATTTAGCGAAAAAATTTAATAATGAAAATAAAGCTATAGTTAAAGCTTTTTGGGGAACTCATACGCACGTTCAGACTGCTGACGAACAGATTTATAATGGTATGGCATATATTACTGATGTCGGTTTCTGTGGAACTAATGATAGTGTAATCGGAATGGAGTTTGCGACTTCATTTAAACGATTATCTACTAGTTTACCTGAAAGATATGAAATCGCTGAGTCATCAATTGCCCAAATAAATGGTGTTGAAGTTTTAATTGATAATAATTCGGCAACACTTATAAAAAGAATTAATTTGGTAGTAGATAATAATGAAAGTGGGGTAAATGATGCTAAGGGGTGATTTTTTGCCTAAATTAGTAACTTATTACTTAGAAAGTGAGGTAGGTTATGAAAGCTGATTTTCATATCCATACCTATTATTCTGATGGAGTTTTCTCTCCTGAAAAAATTGTTGATTTAGCATTAGATGTTGGTTTACAAGTTATTTCTTTGACTGATCATGATAATGTCTTATCATATGATGTTGCAGTGAATTATTTAAAAACTAAAGATGTCGATTTTAAAATAATTCCTGGTATTGAGGTGAATACTTTATATAAAGATTATGAAGTGCATATTTTAGGCTATTTCCCAGATGTTACAAAAAGTGATTTTAAATCTTTATTAAAAACTCAGCAACATGCTCGTGTAAAACAAACAAAAGAAATTTTACATCTTTTAGCTAAAAAAGAAGGAATTAAAATAGCTTTTGAAGATGTAAAAAATATGGTTGCAGAAGGTGGTAGTATTGGAAGACCTCATATTGCAAAAGCTATTACTAATGCCGGTGGTACTAGTAATATAATGGAAGCTTATAGTAAATATATTCATAGGGCTTCTCCTGTTTATGTTGAAAGAAAAACCGTAACGCCTTTCGATGCAGTAGAAGTAATTTATGATTCAGGTGGGATACCTGTAATTGCTCATCCTTATGATATTGACATCGCTGAAAAATTAATTAAAGATTTAATGAATTGTGGTTTGAGAGGAATCGAAGCTTATCATAGAAAGCATTCTCCGGCTATTGTTGAATATTTTTCTTCTATGGCAGAGAATTTAGGTCTTATTGTAACTGGTGGGTCAGATTTCCATGCTCCTAATATTATGAATGGACAAATTATTTTAGGTAAGAATTTTGTTCCTGAATGGATTTATGATTCATTAATTAATGAAAAGAAAAATTTAGATTTAGCTAGAGGTTAAATATTTATGCAAAGAGCGTTTACTATTATTGAAGTTTCAATTTTATTTGTAATTTTCTTGATTGTAGCTTTTTTAGTTGCTCCTATGTCTATGAATGATTCAAGACAAGTTAGGTATGCTGCTTCTTGGCGTAATGTACAAGCTGAATTTGCGAATATCTTTTATACAACTTTTGCTGAGGCTGGGGAAGATGTTGGTAAAATAAAAAGTAGATTTACTAATATTCTTAATGCTGAATTAAATGAGGAAGTAAAACCTTATAAAATTGTATATTTAAATGGGACTTTTCCTAGTAAAACTTATCGATTTGAAAAATATTTTTTAACTAATCAAAATGCTTCAATAGCTGCTAAATTTTTTGAAGTTCCTCAAGATGATTTGATTGGAATATTAATGTACGATGTTAATGGTAAACTAGCTCCAAATACTTGGGGAAAAGATGTTTTTGGGTTTAATATATATTCAGATAAGTTTGAACCTTTTTGTAAAGAAAAGCCTATTAATATTCAAAATCAAGATTGTTCAAAGGACGGAACCGGCTTATGTTGTTCGAATTATTATTTGATAGGAGGTAGTTTTGATTAAAAATGTTTGTGTTTTTGCTTCTTCATCTAATAATTTAAATATTAAATATTATAATGATGCAAAAATATTAGGTCAATTGATGGGGCAGGCCGGAATGAATATTGTATATGGCGGTAGTCGTTTAGGAATGATGTATGCGTGCGCTAAAGCTGTAAAAGATAATGGTGGTAAAATATACGGAGTTATGCCGCAAAGACTTTGTGACTATGGTGTTGCAAATCCGAATGATTGTGATGAATTTTTTCTTACGACTGGTATGAGAGAAAGAAAAGCTAAAATGGATGAACTTTCTGAGGCTGTCGTTGCTATACCTGGTGGGTTTGGTACATTAGAAGAAATTTCTGAAATGATTGTTCAAAAACAGCTGGGTTATAATAATAAGCCTATTGTTTTATTAAATACTGAAGGTTTTTATGATAATTTAGTAGCTTTTTTTGAAACAATAATAAATAAAAATTTTGCTAAAGAATCTACTAATGAACTATATTTTATTGCAGATTCACCTACTCAAGTAGTTGATTATATTTTGAACTATAATCCTAATAAAATGAAGTTCGTTGGAAAATTTTAATAGTCTAGTTCTATTAATTTGTTTAAGATTGCATAAACACTTACTTGAACTTTGTTGTGTAGTTTAAGTTTTATGTAGATACTCTCTAAATGTGATTTTACGGTATGTATAGATATTTTTAGTTTTTTTGCAATCTCTCCGTTACTTAGACCTTTTGCTACAAGTACCAATACTTCTTTTTCTTTAGGAGTAAGTATTATTTGCGTTTTATTTTTTGCTATTACCATATCAATATAATAATATAGTTTTATCGTTTTTAATTAATGTATTTTCCAAACTTATAATTTATGTGTTAAAAATTCTATCTCCGGCATCACCCATTCCAGGTATGATATATCCCTTTTCATTTAGGCCATTGTCGACTGAGGCTACTATTATTGTAACTTCTGGGAATCGATTGAAAATATTTTCAATTCCACAAGGAGCGGATATCATACAAACACAACAAATATTTGTTTCTGGTATTCCTTTATCAACATATAATTGTATTGCTTCTGCTAGTGAATTTCCTGTTGCCAACATTGGATCTGTTATATAAACATAATATTTTTCAGGATTATCTACCGGCATTGGAACTTTGTTATAATACCAAACAGGTTTTAATGTTTTTTCATCTCTATACATGCCAATATGTCTTATTGTGGCTTGAGGCAAGATATCTACAGCTTCATCTGTAAAAATTAAACCTGCTCTTAGTATTGGAGAAATTATAATTGTTATATCTGGATTTATTGTTTGAGTTGTAAATTTTGCAACAGGTGTTTCTATTTCAATTTCTTTTTGGGGTAAATTTTTTGTAGCTTCATATAGTAATATTCTTGTTAATTTTCTTGCTGCTAATCTAACCCCTTCTGTATCAGTATTTTTATTCCTCATCGTGCATAAGCTTTGATTTACAATTGGATTGGATATTATTTTTAATTTGCTGTTATTTAACATTTTTATGAACCTCATATAATTTTGTTTGTATATTTTCAGCTTTTTCGGTTGCATTATCTACCATATTATCTGTATATTCAATAAAGTTTTCTATATTTTCATTGGTGCCGGTTGGAAGATCGAGTGCTTTTAGTTTTGTACTAAAAGATGATGATGTATATATTATTGAACCAAGTTTTTCAAACATTTCATTTAGCAAGCCCAATGCATCATGTAATCGTTTTGGAGCTGATACAGATAATATTGGAGTATTTTTATCTATATAGATATTTTGATTAGGAAGATATAATTCTAAAGATTTTGAGCCTGCCATTCCGCTAAATTCTACGGTTGCAACTGTTCCTTGTGGTAAATCTAAATCTTTATCGGTTAGGGTAAATTTTACAAAAACTTCTGTATTTGTAGGTTGGATTTTTGTTACATTGCCGATTTCAATTCCCATCATTCTTACAGGTGAACCTACTATCAGACCATCTACATCTGGCATAAAAATATTGTAATCATTTTCATTTTTTTTATTGTGAATATTTATAGTTGTGGTAATTAAGGTTATTAATAATATAATAATTAACCAAATTAAGAGTTCTCCTTTATGAGTTATGTAAAATATATTTGATTTTTCTTTTGGCTCACTCATATAAAAAATTATATTAAATTTTTTATTTTTATACAAGTTTTTTATTCGATTCTAGCTTTTATTGCTCCCCAGGCTCTTATAAAACCTTTTTCATACATTAATAAATAGTATCCACCTTCTTTAATATACTCGATTGTGGCATCCATGTGTTCGTAATTTTTAGGAGGAGTTGCTCCTGTTTTTGCATATTTGGTGTTGATTATTGCTTGTATTTTTTCTTTTTTTAGTTGTTTTTTTTGTTTTTGTTTCTCTTCTTTAGTTAAGTTTTTATTATTTTTATAATATTTTTTTACTTCTTTTTTATTTTCTGAAATTTTAAAAACCGGTATAATTGCTATTAATTCTTTTGATTCTATTAAATATAAAAATTCTTTATCATTCGATAATGCTAATTGATAGTGTCCAGGTTTTATAAAATTTCCATTATAATCTGTTATGTTATCAACAATAGATAATATAGGTTGTTCATCGGTGGGGATTGAATATCTATATATACTTTGTTGATGAACGGTTAGTCCTGATGGAATTACTGGATATGGTGCTGCAGGAGTTAAATAATCAATATCTCTTAATGCTGGGGTAATTATGCCTTCTATCATATTTTTTCTACCAATAATTGCATTATTTTTCTTGTATAATTATAGTCTGTTTCTAATAGTTTACTGGATGCTACAAATATTAATGAAATATATTTTGTAGTTGTTTTTTCTTCTTTGATTAAATGTCTGTATGCTTCTCGCATTAATCGTTTTATTCTGTTTCTTTTTACGGCTCGTTTATGAATTTTTTTACTTACGACAAAACCTACTTTTGTGGGCGTCTCTGTGTCTTTTCTTTTACCGCAAAATAATGTTATACCTCCTTTATGGTAGGAATTATTTATTTTATATGTTGCAGAAAAAGCACTTCTTTTTTTTAATCTATATTCCTTGGGTAACATAATTAAATAATACTCTTTTTGTAAATATTTGTAAAGTTTTTACTTTGTTTATTAAAGATTTACTTTTTTATGTCGTAATTATTTTTGTAAGGAGTTTTTATGGCTGACGATTTTAAAGTTGAAAAAAATAATATAAATAATTCTTCTTCGCAAGGGAATATTTCTGGCGATAGGAAAATTATAGATGAGGCAAATTATAGAATACGTGCTCCAAGAGAAAGTGGTCCGACTGCTGTTGGAAGAGGGGGGGATCCTTTATTTAGAAGGATTAATGCTTCTAAAGAACAGTTGTTGGAATTGATGGAAGAAACTCAGACTGTTCAAGATTGGGTTCAAAGAGAAACTTCTAATAATGTTGCAATTAGTTGTCTTAATAATGAAAATTTAACTGATATATATTATCAAATAAAGGATGGTTTTGGTGAGTATGGTAAAATTTCTTTAATGGGTTTTAAGACTCCATCAGGAGTTGAAATTCCCAGATTGAAAATTTATGATACAGATGGAGAAGTTATTGAAGTTTTAACTGGACCTTTAGCGATTGAAGAGTTAAATAAAAGAGCTCTTGCTTTTAAGCAAATTCAAAATAATTATGAGAAAATTGACGTTTCTCCGCAAGAGTCTGATAATAACATTATTAATATTCCTATAGATGAATATCTTGGTTAACTTTTTTTTTCAGGTTATTGGGAGACTTTTTTTAGTATTATACCGTGTAATTTGCAAAATGATGTTAAGATGTTCAATTCTGTTTTGATTTCTTTTTGAATGTGTTGGTGTGTTGCGGATATGTTTACATTTTTAGCATTTTGAAACATTTTCAACGATTGTTTTATATATTCTGCTCTAAGGGTTGATTTTGGTAATGCTAATTCTTGGTATAATTTTGCATATTGTAAATATGATTTTACTAAGATTGCTTCTAAATTAAATTGTTTTGCTATAAATATAGACTTTTCTATATAAACTTTTGCGGAATCAAAATCTTGTTTCGCCATGTAGATTTCGCCTAATAATTTGTTAAATAATGCAATAAAATAATAGTTATTTATACTAGGACCTTGTGCGATATCAAGTGCTTTTGTTACTATGTCTAAAGCAAATTGTGTCCCTTTGGTTATTAGTTTTATTTTCGCTATTAAATACCAGGAGAGTAGTACTCCAGTTGCGATTTTTTCTTTTGCAAAATATGAAACTTGTTTCTCTAATATTTCTAATGCTTTTTTTGTTTCATTTTTATCATTAAGCATTTTCGCTAACAAAGTTTTTAATATATTTTTTGTGAAATTATCATTTGAATTATTCGCATAAGATACTACATTGAAAAGTTCATTATATAAACTATTGTAATCTTTTTTTTGAAATTTATTTAATAAATCAATAAAATTCCATCTGGAAATTGTAAATGAATCCATTGTATCTAAGGAGTAATCTTTTAAGATATCGTCTAATATTTTTTCAGAGGTTTTTAGATCACCTTTTATTGAATTTGCTAATGCTAATATTAAATATGCTTTACATATTATTTCTGGATTTGTTATTTTATTTTTTTCAATAATTTCAAAGAGCAAACTTATGGTATCAAACATTCTGTTATCACCTTGGAAAGTCAATGCTTCTGCTAAATCAAAATATATTTCAAGCCAAATATTATAAAGTTCATTTATTTTTATAAATGCAGGAGGCTTACCTTTAGATAAATATTTTTCAATTGATGGCATTATTTCTGTGTCAACTAAATTTATTAATTGACCGTAATTTCCTAATCTTAGTAATGGACGTATCTGACGTGATTTTATTAAAATACGCTCTAAATCCATTTCTTCAGGTAATTTGTTTAAAACGCTATCCGTGCATTCTATTACACCCCAGTAATTGCCATTTTTCATACAACAAGAGGCCAGATATCCTAAAAGTTCTATGTTTTCGGCTTCCTCATCATCTTCTAACATCATTATTGCTTTTTGTAAATATTCAAATGAAACTTCATGGTTTATAGGTTCTATTAATTTCCCAACTCTAGTATAGATATTTTTCTTTATTTTTTGATAATGAGGACTTGTTTTATTTTCTATTAATTTTAAAGCTTGTTTTTGTGAGATTATATATAATCCTATATCTCCAATATAAGAGGACTGTTTCATTATATTGGTCCAATACTCTAATGATAATTGTTCATTATTTAGTTTTTGTACTAAATAGCCCAACAATGCTAAGGATGATTGTTTATACATGGTAAGGATATTGTATAAATTATTTAAGATTTCTTCAAATAATTCATCATTTTTTACTATTGAAACAATTATTTGCCATATTTTATTACTTTTAAATTCGAATGCTAGTGTATTTATTTGTGTTATGAAACCTTTTTGAACTAGTTGTTCAATAGAATTTTCGAAATCTTTTGTGGATATATCCTCATAATGTTCTAATATTGCAGGGTAAAATTTTATGCCTAATAGTGACATACATACGAGGATTTTGTATGAGGTTATGTCATTTTGTTTTAATAAATTTAGTCTGGCTTCTATTATTTCTTCTATTCTATTATATCTTATTAATTTTAAATTATTATTTTTTAGTTCTTTATAATATAAAATTAATTGTTCTACTATAGACGGATTTCCATCTGAGAGTTTTTGTGCGTATTCTAAAAATTTATTATCTAATGACGTTTCTTGATATTGGTTGAATAAAATTTCAATTTGATTTTTGGTAAATGGTGATATTGATATATTTATGTAATTTTCTTGTTGTAATTTTGAAGACGTTATTAAACCAATTCCGGGTTTGTTTATTGTTGTGAGGATTATAAATTTACATCTTTCTAAGAAATAGTCATCTTCTAGTATTTCTTTCAAGAAATCAAATGACATTCCGTCAATGTTTTCAAAATTATTTATTATAAATATTGTTTTTATTTTTTCTACAATAGTTAATAATATTTTTTTTATAATATTGAACATCTTACTTTTATTAAAGTAAATGTTTTCATATTTATCATTGTTTTCAGGGTATAAAAGATTTAATAAATCTATGATTTCAGAGTTTGATAATGTTGGAAAATCTTGCTTAAAAAAACGTATTGAGTTTTTTTTGAGTTGAAGTGTATCTGGACAGAAATTATTAACATTAAAAAAAGTTAATAATAAATCTTGTATATAACCAAATGGAGATAGTTGAGATAACTGAGTACAATCTCCCGATAACCATAATATTTTTGCATTTTTTAATTCACTTGCGGCACTCCGTAAAACTAAGTTTTTCCCAATACCACTTTCTCCAATTAATGTGATAACAGAATGTTCTCCATCTTTTATTGCATTTAATAAAAGAGATTTTGCTTTTTGTTGTGAGTAATTTTCAATATTAGTTTCCAGTAAGGAAGTTATTTTTTTTGATGATTGTGTAAATTCTGTATTACATTTTCTGCATTTTTTTGCATTTGGTAAATTGGCTGAATTACAATTGGGACAAAGTTTTAAAAGCTCTTTATTACAATTACTGCAA
The DNA here is from genome assembly GCA_944323985.1 of Candidatus Gastranaerophilales bacterium. Lineage (GTDB taxonomy): Bacteria > Cyanobacteriota > Vampirovibrionia > Gastranaerophilales > Gastranaerophilaceae > CAG-196. The sequence goes on from CALUUP010000001.1 coordinate 17,712, forward strand.
TATAGAGAATTTATTGGATTTATTGTCCCGCAATTACTACAAATAGTCGCAAGTTTTGTATTACAAAATTCGCATTTCAAAGAATTATCTGCAATTTCTTTTTTACATTTGGGACATAACATTAATTTATTAACCTTATATTATGGATAATATTTCATTTAATGATTCATTTACGATTTCTGTTTCCATATTTAACTCTGATGCAATTTCTTCTACTGAAAAATGTTTTTTGTATTTTAAATTAAAAACATCTATTATCTTATACATCGGATATTTTTTATCGATTTCTAAAATATCATTTGTTATTTCTGATGGATCAAAGTCTAATGAATTATTTTCTATATTATAATTGAATTTTGAAAAATCTACAATTTTTATCTCATCTTCATTTTGTAGTTTATTATTGACGTTAGCTTCTATTTCAAAATTCGCGGTTTGAGATTCTTCAAAATTATCGTTGAAAAGTTGTAAATCTTCAGAGGTATTATCAATATTTAAGTCTAAGTTGTCAATATTTTCGTCAATAGTTTCAGCTATTTCATTATTTAAAAGTTCTAAATCATTTTCATTACTATCAATATTTAAATCAAAATTTCCAATATTTTGTTCTATATCTTCTATAATATTATTATCAGAAAGTTCTAGATTATCTTGACTGTTTTGAATATCCAAATCAAAATTTTCAATACCTTGTTCCATATCTTCAGTAATATTATTATCAGAAAGTTCTAGATTATCTTGACTGTTTTGAATATTAAAATCAAAATTTTCAATACTTTGTTCCATATCTTCAGTAATATTATTATCAGAAAGTTCTAGATTATCTTGACTGTTTTGAATATCCAAATCAAAATTTTCAATACCTTGTTCCATATCTTCAGTAATATTATTATCAGAAAGTTCTAGATTATCTTGACTATTTTGAATATCTAAATCAATATTTTCAATATTTTCTTCGATGTCTTTTTTGTTATCAATAATATTTAAATCTTTTTGATTATTTTGAGCATTCAAATCAATTGTTTCAATAGTATTTTCGAAATTGTTCTCAGCTTCGTTATCAATAAATTCTAAATCATCTTTACTATTTTGAACATTCAAATCAATTGTTTCGATAGTATTTTCGAAATTGTTTTCAGTTTCGTTATTAGTAAATTCCAAATCATTTTGACTATTTTGAACATTCAAATCAATTGTTTCAATAGTATTTTCGAAATTGTTTTCAGCTTCGTTATTAGTAAATTCTAAACCATCTTGATTATTTTGAACATTCAAATCAATTGTTTCAATAGTATTTTTTAAATTGTTTTCAGTTTCGTTATTAGTAAATTCTAAATCATCTTTATTGTTGTCGGAAGTTAAAACTTTTGACTTAGTTTTTATTTCATCTTCTAAACTTATTGTATTAATCATTCTTTCAACATAAATATTACTATTTGAATCTTTTGTTTTTAAAAGATCATTGCTAATAATTCTATGATTTAGTTCTTTATGAAAATTTAGTTTTTTTGCAACAGTTATTATAGAAGTTTTTGCAACTTTTTCCAGATAAGCTTGAATAACATTATCATTATTTATAGAATTAATAATTACTTCGGAATGAGCATAGACATCATCAATTATGTCTTCTAAAATAGCTTCATATCCAGGAAATTTATTATTATTTTTTACGATATTTTCTATTATTTTGTAATATTTATTTGTTTTTTCCATAATGCTCTCTTTATAAATGTATCATTAATATAGGATTTCCTTGTAACTTACTAATTGAATCTGTATTTATACTAAGATTCATAGACAATGTATTTTTTACTGTATTAAGAATTAAATCATCTACACTTTGTTCTCCACTGGAAATAGATATTCCAACAGGTTCAAATTTTTTCGTATTATTATTAAATTTAATTTCAACTCCTATTTTATTAGTTATTGGAGGTTTATTTAATAATAATAACTCTGTTTTAAGATTAAGTTGTAATATTTTTCCTAGTTTTACCAAATATCTTTTTGCAGAGGTATTTGTAACATAACCAGAAGGAACTTCCCAGTCTACTTTTAGATTTGAAACTAAAATAGAGGCATCTAGGTTTTGCTCTATTGTTGGCACTGTAGGAGATATTGTTTCATTAATATCCATTTCATTTGCACTTGAAGTCTCAACTGTTTCTATTGGCATTGGATCTGGAGTTTTAACTTTGGTTTCTGGTTTAGGAGTAATAATATCTGTTGTTATGGAATTATCACTAACACTTTCTTGTGGGATAAAAAATTTAGTATACCCAAAATAACCTAAACTTCCAAAAATCGCTATTAAACCGATAATATGTACAAGCATAGAATTTTTATTATTATTTGTTTGACTTGAAATTTCTGAAACCTCATTTTCTGGGTTATTATTATCATCACTTTCTTCCGAAATTACTTCATTTGTAAATAAAGAATTTATTTGTTCTTTTTTGTCGGAATTATTATTTTCAACCAAATCTTGACTTAAAATATTATCGTTATTTTCTTTAACATTATTTTCAGAAATACCTTCTTCTTCTTCTTCTTCTTCTATTAGATCATTATAAATACTATCAGATTCTATATTTAAGCTAGGAGTTGTCATTGTTTTGAAATCTTGAGATTCATATGTTTCATTTATTGTTAAACGCTCCTCGTTAATTTCATTTGTAAAATCTGTTTTATCATTAATTTCAGTGTTTTTTGATTCATCAAAATTTTCAGTTGTTAATTCAATAGAGTTTTCTATAAGAGTATTATTATCTTCTATAGAAGTATTAATAGTGTTTATAGAAGGAGAATCAATTACTTCATCCGAAAAAGAAGAAATTTCATTGTCGATAGTTGTATTTTCTAGAGTGTTATTAAGTGAAACGTTATTTTCCAGAGAAATTTCTGAAACTTCATCTATAAGATTTGAATCTGTTAAATTAAGACTTTCTTCGCTACTACTGTCTAATTCTAATAAATTATCAGAGTCGATATCAAAGTTTTCTTCCATATTAATTTCAATATTATTATCAGAGTTGAAATTTAGATCTTCGTTATCAAAAGAGCTACTTTCTATTTCTAAGTTTAAATTGTCTGAAATTTGTATATCATCCTGTAGATTAAAATCGAGATCGTCATTTTTAGAAGTATCAAAAAGTTCTGTAATTTCGTTATTTGTATTTTCGCTATCAGAAAGATCTTTTGATATAGATACAAAATTAAAAATGTATTGTGCTTTAGCAAGTTTAGCTAATCTTAAACGAGCATCTCTTGATTTAATTAAATTTTGGAACAATTCTTTATCAATAGTTTTACTTTCTAAATAAGAAGTAATCAAACTATCTTTTATTTCTATAAATTCTTCATTTTTTATAAGATAAGGTTCAATATCATAGAAAGATGTCAAATCTTCTTCAGAAATAAGAATTTGATCATTATATTTATTATCGGTATTGACATCATCAGGTCTTATGAAACCGATAACTTCTGCATTTGAGAAGTCTGAATCAATCTTTATGAAGGAGTATGCTATAGGTAATATATTGTTTTCAAAATGGGAAACTGGAATACTAAGGGTATCATTTTCAAAAAATATTCTTATGTCAATGTAATTACCATCGATATATAAATCCGCGATATCAATACTGGAGTGAACAATAGGAATATTATGTAATCCAGAAGAAGTATCAATATCATATTTTTCTGAATCAAAATATTTTGCGGCAACAATTACTGCAAAATTATTAGCAACTGCTCTGCTTCTTATGTTATTATCTAAAATCGTTTTACAGTTTTCTTTAGCTAATTCTAAATCTGTATTTTCAACTATTAATTCACTAGTATTCACCTAACACTCTCCCATACTTAGCTAAATCATATCATATTATTAAAAAAAAATCTATATATTTAGCATGCTTTGACATTAAAAAAAATATAATTAAATCATATGATGTATATTTTGTTTTTTAGTTAAAAAAAAAATATATATATTCGTATACTTTATTAAAAGGAATTTTATTATGTTTTCATCAATGATACAAAATTTATTAAATAATTCGGGTAAATCAGCTGCTATGCAAAGAGCAGTTCAAATGAATAATTACGTAAATAATTTGAATTCACAGTGGTATCCGGTAGAAAAAAAGGATGTTCAGAATTTAAATTCAAATACTCAAATTCAATCTTTTGATAAGGTTTTAAAAAGTTCTGCTAAAGTTAAATTTGGAGATTTATTAACAAATTCTGCAACTAGAGTTAATGCTGATTTATATACTGAAAAAGCTGGTGTGGTAAAAGATTCAAAGAATATAACAAGAGATCAAATAAAAAATATAGTTTTTCGTATGTCAAAGAAGCATGGTGTTGATGAAAAATTAGTAAATGCATTGATAAAACAGGAATCAGGGTTTAATCCTAATGCAAAGTCAAGAGTTGGAGCAATGGGGTTAATGCAATTAATGCCAGCTACTGCAAAAGGTTTAGGAGTTACAAATCCAATGGATCCCGAACAAAATGTAGAAGGTGGAGTAAAGTACCTTAAATCTATGTTGAACAGATATAATGGTAATATAATTTTAGCACTAGCTGCTTACAATGCAGGTCCGGGTGCCGTTGATAAATATGATGGAGTTCCTCCTTATAAAGAAACTCAAAATTATGTAAAATCAATTTTAGCATCATATCTCTAGGCATTAGTTTGAAGTTTTTGAACTTCTCTTAATTCTTTTTCTTTGTCCTGTTTTGCATGTATTCTTCTGGTGTTAGCATAAGTTAGTCTTGGGATAAACCAACCTAAGAGATATGGTGATATTAAGAATGTTGTTAAAAGAGCAGGAACAGAGTTTAAACCTCTTGCAAAGGTAGCAATTTTGTTATTTTTACCACCAATTCCGCCATTCATTACTTTTGTTATAATTTCATTAGCATTAGTTTTATTAAATTTTTCAATAAAGTTTAGAATTTTTGCGTTTCGTTCTTTTTTATTCATATTCTTTAAAGATTTAATATCTAATGTATTATTGTTAAATAGTTCATTAACATTTTTAGATTTAGAAATTATTTTGTATAAATCTCCATCATTTTTATCAACAAATTTGCAAAAATTAATCATTTTTTCCTTAGAGTCTATATTGTTATAAAGAGAATTAATTTCAGAATTTGTTAAAACATGAGTTTTGCTATATGGGTTTAATAGATCTAAGACCGTTTTTAGTTTATTTTTTGGAGTTCTATCTTTATTAAGGAGTACAAATCCTGAATTTTTTTCATAAGCTGTAACACACGCCCTTGTGCCCATAGGTACTGCAAAAACTACAGCGAGTGATGATGTTAAATCTCTTAAGAAAATTTCCCAAAGTTCAGTTAAATCTTTTTTACCATTTTCATCAATTTGAGCTCTACTATAAGCTCTTAGACCTCTAGGAGTTAATAAGCCAAAAATTGACAAACCTGCCATTAAAGTGTTTGTAAAATTATGTCCGTTGTATTCAAGCTCTGAAGATGCAAAATCACTTTTGTTTTTGTTTATTAGTTCTCCTAATTTTTCGAGCAGACTTTTATTGTTTTTTCCTTTAAAAGTTATATTTTCATTAAGATTATTTTTTTCTTCTTTTTTTCGGGCTCCAGGAGCTGTGTTGCTTCTTGCGTATATTTTAGGAAGCACAGATAATACTCCTAAAGTAGCCATCATTGTTGAAATATTCGTAATAACTCTTTTTGCTAATGATTTGTTTTTTATGCTTTCGGCTTGCAATTCATCTAATTTATCAAGATGTTTATTAGCTGTAATTGCATCGTCACTGTATTTTATCATTGCATCAATTGTATTTTTAGTATTAAATGCTTTTTGCTCGTCTAAGGAATTTCCTAATTTAACTTTATTAAGCATATTTAAATCGTCACTTGTTTTGTATTTTATATTGTTTATATGTTCAACAATATTATTCATACATTCTTGACGATATTTACTTTTTCCTCTAAATTTCTTTAATCTAATCTCTTTAGGGATATTTTCGTAATTTTTAATTTGTTTAAGTATATGTTCAACTGATTCTTTTTTAACGTTTTCTTTACCTAAAGTGTTATTTAATATGTTTTCAACATTTTTAATGTAGAATTCTTCTTTGAATTTTTGAGAATTTTTTAATAAACATTTATCAAAATTAGGATTTGTTACTATTTCTTTAAGGCTATTTCCAAATCGTTTTATAAGTTGAGTGTTAACACTAGTTGATTTACCAAATTTAGCAGCAATAAGCAGTGCAATTGGTGCAACTGCCATCATGCAAGGACCTGTTAAGCCTTCTCTTCCAAGAACTTCGAAACCTTCTTGCATGTTATACTGTCCTGTGTGTTCTTTATCTCTTAAAAAACCTGCAGCTGTTCTAGGAATTGTCATGCCTGCAAAATCTTGAATTAAGAACGAAGCTAAAAAACCTCCGTTTTCAATTCCTTGCATAATATTTCCGGAAGCATTTAAAGCCCCTGTAAATCCTGATTTAAAACTCGGAGTTTGATTTTTATTAACTACTCTTTTATTAGAGTTTATATCGCTATTATTAACTTTCAAACACACCTACCTATAAGCCTATATGTAGATAAAGTATTTTACTAATTAAAACTTGATAAAATGTAACAAAATTTTTTGTTTTTGTTACAAAATTTGGTTACTAAAAATCTTTTACTACTTGGTTAGATAATGTTGAGTTATAGTATAATTGTTTTTTTATTGAGTATAACAATAGGAAGTCCTTCTTGTTCTGCAAATTGAAGTTGTTCTTTTGATAAAGAATTGATATCACGTGTAACTATAGCTGCTAAAAGTCCATTAGAGAAAACGACTTCATTCCATTCTTTATCTTCACCATCTCTTAATAATGCTTTTAGTCCATTCATTCCGTTATTATTATTTCTTGAATAAAATATTTGATAAGCTTGGGCTAATTCCGGATCATATTTTTTTAATAGTTCAGGGGTTAAAGTTTCTCCTTGTAAATTTTCTTTTAATTTATCTATTCTAATAGAGTATTCTTCATCTGTTATATTTAATATTTCTTTTATATTTTTAGAGACCATTTTCCTTTCATCTTTCTTAGTTTCTATTTGACTAGATCTATTATGAGTTTCTGCAGTAACATTATTATTTGTCATAAATTCGTTAATAACAGAAGTTGTAGCTTTGCTTCGTGAGCCCATATCATGGCCGGCTGCGGCGTAAAATTTGTCATTTGGAACAACAAAAATAAAAGCGTCATTTCCGACTAAACACATTTGAGAATCTGTTATATATGCACCACAATATGCAAGCTCATTCCCAATATCTGACAAAGCTTTTAGTTTTGCATATTTTTGACTATCTGGTCGATCACCTTTTAGCCCTGATATTCCTGCGGCATTATGAACTACTGCATAAAACTCTCCAAGTTCACTTGAATTTAATACTAAAACATTATAAGATTCATCTTTCCTTACAATAGTCTCTTTATGAGCTTTTTGTTTATATACTTCTGCACTAGTTTGATACAATACAAAATCATCTGATTTTATTTCCTTAATTTTTTGCTCAATAGCTTTATCAAGATATCTCGATAAACCTTTTTGTTCAGTTGAAGAATATACTAATTTTGCTAAATTAAAAGTATTACTTTCCTTTAAATTAAAAGCTAAATAGTTAATAACATTTTGTCTTTGTGAAATTTGGAAATCTTTATTATAGACATGATTTATATTCTTTTTTTCTGTTTGCATAAAATTATTTATAGCATTTGAACATTTAACAATATTAAAGCCTTTTTTTGCATCATGTTCAGAATATCCTAATTGTAGCATCTTATTATACATATCCTGTGCTATATCAAATTCGGAAGCGTTTTCAGTTTTTTTACTACTCATAAATGTTGATAATATAGTAATTTGTTTATCTTTATCTGATAAATTTTTAAATTCATTTTCCTCCATAATCTGTTTTAACTTGTTATAAACAATCTCAGAATTAATATCAGTATGTTCGGGTAAGTATTTAGTAATAACATTATTTATATCAAATTGAGAAAATTGATTCTTTTTCAAATCAGAATTAAACATACTAATAGTAGATTCATCATATCTATTAGGCTTTGTATTTAACTCTTTAGTTAGTCTATTGATTAGAGTTGCAATTTTTTTACTATCTTTCATAGCAGGAATGCTTGGGAATATTTTATCTACTTCCTTGTCTCTGCCAATAGCAACTTTCCAAGAAGATATTTCGGATAATAATTTTCTTTTTTGAGAAATTGACAATTCTTCTATATTTTTATATGCAAAATCGGCACCAAAAGTATTAACAATAGTTGCAACATCAGATATAATTATTGCCTCATTATAATTACCTTTAATTAAATATTTTTCCAATATTGAATCAATAAAACTAGAAGATTTTTTTTGTGCAGATACAATATTTAAAATTCTACTAGCTTCTATATCTGAACTCAATAACTTCATTGACAGTTTTTTATTTATTTTTAAAGCTTTTGTTAAATCTTCATAATGTTCACTTAAATAAAAGCGTTTATTTTTTAATAATAAATTTTTAGCTAAATTTTCATCTACATAAGCAAGTTTAATGATACCAGCTAGTGCTTTTTGATTTTCACGACTACCCATATTTATTATTCTTTTTGCAATATTTTTATCTTGTTGACTTGCTTCTACAATGTCAAGAATAACCTCTCCAGAATTATATTTAAAAAATGGAGTTTCTTTTCGATATTTCTTTAGAATGTTTTGTTTATTTGTTTCTTTAAGTAAAGATAATGTTAAATCTTTATCGATATTGTAAGATTTTAATATCACATCGATATTTTGACTATATTCTATTGTTAATCTTTCTAGTATTATATTTGCTAAATCAAAATCAGTTTTTGCAATTTCTCTAATTCTCGCTTGATATTCTTTAATCATTTTAGGAGAATCATCACAATATAATTTAGTTTCTAACAATTTTTTCTCAAAATATTTAAAATTTTGAGCTACGTTAGTTCTCATTTCAGTTTCATTTTTTGTTTTAATTCTTGTTGTAAAATTATTATCTTGTCTTAATTCACTATTAGCCCGATTTGTCTTCTTTTTCCCAGCAAGTTTACCAACATCAGCAATATCACTAGCAGAACCTACCATTATACCCATTAAGTTTGATTTTAACAATGATTTCCAATCATCTTTAGGATCTAATATCCCCATCATCACCAAATCCCCAGCATAAGAAATCAAAAAATCAGTACTTATTTTTGCTCCGCCTGCTGTAGCAAAATTTTTCAACATCTCAGGGTTGGTGAAAACCTCTTTCAAAGCTTCTTTTCTTCCGATATTACTTAATTTATCTTTAAATATTGTAGCTAACTTTTTATCAACGAGTTTATTAAAAACTTTCATCCCTAATTTACCGGCACTAAAACCAACGATAAACCCTCCGGCATTCATTATTGCAGTCTTCTTTAAATCTTCTAATTCAGCTTCATCAACTTTATCTCTTGTCTTAGCTTCATACGTTCCTAAGCCTGATTCTGCAACCATTCCTCCCAATGCTAAAGCATTACCGCTTGCAAGAATTAAGCCACCAGCAGGAGCTAATGGAGTACAACAAAGAACTGCTCCTAAGCCGATTAAAACCATTCCACCAGTTGATGCTTCACCGGTATATTTTTGAATGAATGTTTTATTATCTTCTTCCATTGCTTTTACAATTTCTTCGGTAAAATCACTTCCGTAAGCTGAATTATATGCAGCTTGATAATCTTGATTTATTGCTAAAATTCTATCTTCAGGTTTTCCACCTAAAACTTCTACTGCTAATTTTTCCTGCTCTTGTAACCCTAACTTTAATAAATTTACTAATACACGTTGTTTATTTTCTTCGTTAGATATTGCACTTAAATCAATGTTAATTTTTCCATTATTTGTTTCTATTAAACTTATTGGAAGCTTACTTTTTGCGATTAATTCAGATAACTTTTCCTTTGCTAAATTATCATTCATAGAATTTTCATAGTAAGCTTGATAAAATTCAATAATTTTATCAGAAGTTAAAGAATTAGAATCCTTTAAAAGCTCATTAACCCCATTTTTATAAACTTGGAACTTATTAAAAGCTCCAATAGACATTTGTCTTTCTTGAGTCTTGGAAATTAATTGTTCTACTTTTTCTTTTGAATATTCTACCCCTCTTTCATATCTAAACACTTCTTCAAAAGTTATTGGATCATCTGAATTGAATTCAGGAGGTATTGTTTCATCTATTGAAAATCGGCTTTCAATCCCTTGAAATTTAGTTTTTTTATTATTGGCACCATCAAGAAGATTTAATAAATATTTATCCATTTCTTCTTTTTCAAGGGAGATTAATCTTGATTGTATTGTTTTTATACTATCTATTTCTTGAATAGAGTTTACTTTGTCTTCAATATAATCTTCTAAAAACTTAGCAAATTCTTTTTTGCTTCTATTACCTTTGTTTCTATCTAAAAAATTTAAACCTGTATTCTCATCTTTTTCATATATTCTTCTTAAGAGCATTGTTTTTAAATGCTCTTTGTTTTGTAAGTAGTATTCTCTTTTTGTTAATTCACCATCTCTTGCAGAAATTAAATTCAAAGCAGTTTGTTCTTGAAGAGCAAGAGCTTCTTCAACTTTAGTAGCAGATAAATTTTTATTTCCTAAAATATCTTTTTCTTTTAACTTATCATAGGCATCAGAAACTTTACCGTTATCTTGTTGAAAATAAAGACTTCCTGCAGTTCTTACATCATCTAAGATTGTATTTATAACTTGATTCTGAGCTTTAATTTCAGTTAAGTCAATATTATTTTTGAAATTAGAAGTTTCTGTTGTTTGTACAGGTTCATCTTTATTAAATATAGTATTTGCAAAATTTGTTAAAATATTTTGAGCATTATCAATCTCTTTTAAATATTCTTTTCCAAATATATTAAGCTCAGTTGAATCTAATTCGTTATTATTTCCGGAAGGATTTTTATTAGCAGCATTTTTAAGAGCATCCCAAAGGTTTTTAATTTCATTTACTCCAATGGAATTGTTTGTCTCTATTAAACCATTTTTGTCAGAGTCAAATATATTCAACAACTTACTAAGATTTTGTTTATCTTTTTCTGATATTTTTCCAAGTTTTTGTTGAAATTCACTAAAACTTAATTGCTCGTTTTTAAATTTTAGAAAATCTTTATCTGACAAAACTAACCTCTAAATTCTTTATTTCCCATGACAAATATTTGCTTATACTTGCTTTATCGGCTTTTTTTATATAAACTTTAGGATTTGTTAAGATTTTGTTACAATAAGTTCTTTTTTTATTTGCAAAAAAAAAGAGTCTCATCGACTCTAAAAACTTTTAATGTGTGAAGTGTAGTATATATGTGTATGTTTATATCTTTTATCCTCATATATATAAAGTATTTTTCTTTTGAATAATTGATACATTATCTTTCTATTCTTTACAAAACTTTACATATAAATGACAAATCGATATTTCTCATTAATAAGTATTTGAGGTGATAAAAATGTTTTTAACGGAGTTATTTAATTTAAAGAAGAAATGTAAGCATGAAAATGTTATGCCTAATATAGAAAAAGCTTATTGTCCTGATTGTGGAAAATTAATAAAAAATGATTGGTATATAACCAGATGTGCTTGTTGTGGGGTTAAGCTTAAGACAATGACAAAAAATGGTAAAATTATGCCGCAAAATCATTATTGTACTAATTGTGGATCCTCTGAATATGTAGAAGAAAAGTTAGAAGGTATTAATTTTATAGATATAAATTTTGCTGTGTTGGTAAAAACAGAATTAGAGGAAGATTTTTCACGTCCATTAACAACTATGTGTTGGGAAGAAAAAATAAACGAGCCACCAAAATTGCTAGTACAATACCTGTAAAATCTGCTATTAGTCCGGTTAATATTGCATAGCGATATTTTTTTATTCCGATAGAACCAAAATATACTGCTAAAACGTAGAATGTAGTTTCAGAGCTTCCAACCATAATTGCTGCAAGTTTTGTTGTAAAATTGTCAGGGCCTAATTGATTGGCTATGTCTGAAAAAATTCCTAAAGTTGCAGAGCCCGATAAAGATCGTGTAAATATTATAGGAATTATTTCTGCAGGTATTATATTATTGGTTAAATTTTTTAAAATTTCTAATATTCCGGAAGCGTTAAACATTGAAACTGCAACTATTATTGCTACAAGATATGGGATGATTTTTATAGAAACTTCAAAACCATCTTTTGCACCATTTATGAATTCTTCATAAATAGGTACTTTTTTTATAAAAGCAAAAGTTAATATTGTTAATATTAATAATGGAAGAATTAAAACTGATATTTTTTCAATCATATTTCCTCCATATTTTTTTGAAAATTAAAGCAAATATTATAGCTATTATAAAAGATAAGGACGTTACAATTAGTGTTGGTAGAATTATTTCTGTTGGATTTTTTGCACCTACTCCTACTAATATAGCAATTACGGTTGTAGGAATAATTTGAAAACCTGCAGTATTCATGCTCAAGAACATGCACATTGAATCAGATGCGACATCTTTATTTTGGTTTTCTTTTTGTAAATCTTGCATAACCTTTATGCCTATTGGAGTCGCGGCATTAGTTAATCCTAAAGCATTTGCAGATAAGCTCATTGCAATGTTTCCTATAGCTGTATTTTTTTTATCAATATCTTTGAATAATATTTGTGTGATGGGGGTAATTAGTTTAGCAACAAGTTTGATTAAGCCAGATTTTTCTGCTATACGCATTATTCCAAGCCAAAAAGCCATTATTCCTATTAATGAGAAAGAAATTTTTACTGCTAAATTACAAGCATCTAACATTGCGTTTGTAACATTATTTAAAGTGTTATTAAATATCCCTATGATAATAGAAATTACTATTAATGTAAAAAATATGTAATTCATATTTAAATTTTAAAAAAAAAATTAGTATTTGTCACTATTTTTGTATTAGTATATAATAAGTAGAGAATGTAGAAGTTGGGATAAAGCAGGTATATGGCAGATATAAATAATTTTTCACAAATTACAGAGAATTTTGATACTATTAAAACTTTGTTAAATTCTATTAGAGCTCAAGGTATTTTGAACACTTCTGATGTTGATAAGTTGCTTTCCGGTATAAATTCTAAGTTGGAAAAATTGAATACTGGAGAAGATATTGATTTAATCAAAATATTTTTATCAGAATTGAAACAAAATTTAGATGAACGTCATAATGTTTTAATTTCAAAATTTGGTGCAATAGAATCTTTATTTTCAAATCTTTTGAAAAATAGTGCAGATTCTTTAAAATCAAATGAAGTAAAAGAATTATTTGATATCGTTGCAACCAATTTATCTGTCTTTTCTAGAGAAGTTGTTTCTCAAAAAGAAACATTAACTGATATTATTTTAAGATTGGATTCAATGCGTTCTGATGATTCTTTAAAAAAGGATATATCTAAAAATATCAGTATTTTAAAAAATGATTTAGAACATTTAAACAATGGTTTTGATTCTATAGTATTAAGTTTAAATGAAAATTTTAAAACATTGATTAAAACGTTATCAGAAGTTGATCAATCAGATGCAATTGGAAAATTTGGTAAAGAGCTTTCTGATATAATAGTTTCTTCAAATTCAATTTTGTCTGCAATTCAGTTATTGGATAAGAAAAATATTCAATTAGAAGATTCTATTAAAAGTTTGTCTACTCATGATGATTTGGTGAGTACAAAGAAATGGATAAGTGATTTAGCTGTACAACAGGATAATCTTAAAAATTCCATTGATGCTTTATCTGATAAGTTCTATAAAGTTGATAATTTAGCTGAAAAAATAGATGCTTCTGTAAACATAATTGCTGGTTTGAAATCATTAATTTCTGAAAATAGTGATGATAACTCTCAATTAATATTATCTGGTTTAGAAAAATTAGAAAGTTCTATAAAAGATGATATTACAAATTTAGACTTAGAAACTTTTAAGAATTTGGTTAAAGAAGCTTTAAATAAGCTGATTGAAGGCTCTATGAATCAAGGAGCTTCTTTAGATAATGTTTTTGTTGAGATTAGTAAAATTGATTCTTCAATTAAACTTCTTGGATCAAGTGTGAATATGCAAGAAGTTATCTCTTTGCTAAATGATTTAAAGAATATTGTAATTGAACAATTAAGTTTAAGTTCTGATAAAGTAGTACAAAATATTGATAGTGGAGTTAATAAAACTATTTCTGAAATAGTTTCAAATACAAAGTTTTTAGAAGAAAAGTTTAAAGATATTTCTTCAGAATTTTCAAATTTATGTGTTTCGAACTTTTCAGAAATTATGGATAGTGTAAAAGTTTTAAAGACTATTTTAGCTCAATTAGATGAAAATTATGTTTCTGGTAATAATGCAATATTTTCAAATATAACAGATCGGTTGGCAGTTTTTGAAAATAGTTTGAAAATATCTTTAGATAAGCAAGAAGATTATGTTTCTAATTCTGCAACTAAGCTTATTGAACAATTAAGTGAAGTTAAAAATTTATCAGGAGTTTTGGATTATAAGCTTGATGCATCTGTCATAGAGTTAAATAATGCAAAAAGAGAATTTACTGAGTTAAAATCTGCTGTTAATGATGTATTAGGCTTGGATTTTGTTAATGTTGTAAAAGATTTAAGAGTAGATTTATATGCTGTAAAACAAGATTTATCAAATGTTATTGATACTTCTTCTGTAGAGATTTCAGATAAAATTTTGAATGATTTATTTAGTAAGTACCAATTATTAGTTAGTAAATTAGATAGTTTAGAAGATTCTTTTAAAAATGTACAAAAGAATTCATTAATAGAATTAAAACAATTATTAGACGGTTTGTCTTCTTCGTTGGTTGATATTTTATCGTATGTTAGCTCTCAGAAAGATTTTGATCAAGATTCAATAGATAATAAATTAGCGATTATTATAGAATCAGTAAAAGATAATAATTTGAATTATATAGAAGATGTAAGAGGTATTGTTGAAGTTATCAGAACTCAAGTAGAAAATAACTTGGTTCAGATACAAAAAGATACAATAAAAAAAGTTGAAGAAATTAATACTTCAATTTTAAAAACAGAAGATAATATAAAGCAAGAAATCAAGTATTCTTATAATAAATTATTAGAAATCCAAGATAAGTTCACTGGTTTGGAAAAGTCTTTGAGTGTTAATAATGAACAATTGGTTACAGATATTACTGATATATTGAATAATTCAAATGAATTTAGAGTGGACTTTGAGAATAAACTTTTAGGTTTAAAAAATTTATTTGTTGATAAGATTATAGAATTTAAAAATGAAATATCTTGTGAAAATACCGATAAAATTAGTGAGGTAAAATTTGTAACAGAGAATTTACATTTGAAGGCTTTGCAAAATAATGAAGCTTTAAATACCGAATTGAAGGGAGAGGTTACTCAGTTAATTGGAAATTTGAGATTAAATATAGAAGAGTTAGCTGAGCAAGTTGTTGCAACAAATGTGAAATTTGATGTTGGTAATAAAGATTTAGTAAATTTTATAAAAGAAAGTTTTGCTGAAAATATTAATTTATTTGTTGAATCTTTAACTTCAAAAATTAATGATTTTTCAGAAAATGTAAATATATTGTCAACAGAGATAAAAGAAGACAATTCTAATTTATCCAATAATTTGAAAGTTTCTTTAGATAATGTAGAAACTAAAGTTTGTGATATTAAAAATGAAATAATTAAGTCTGCTAAGAATCTGGATTTAGTTTTAGATAAAAATAATGATAATTTAATTAAGAATGTATTAGATGTTAAATCTGATGTTGCAGATTTAAAAGCTGATTTGAATAAAGATTCTGGAGGAATAAAAGATTCTGTTAGTTTAATAGGTTCAAATCTTAATGATATGAGCTTAGATGTTAATTTAAAGTATTCACAAGTTCTTGATAAATTTTCTGAAGTAGCTTCTTCTGTAAATTTATTATCTGAAAATACTACAAAATCTTTTTCTTCAGTATTATCTCAAGTTTTAGATAATTTTGTTGCTTTAAAAGCTATTTTGTCATCTATAGATGATAAATCTTCTCAAAATATTGATAAATTGTATAGCGATGTTTTGCAAGAATTTAGGCAGCTTGCTCAAATTGTTACAAATATGGATTCGAATATTGATGAGGATATAACACGTCAAATAGCAATTATAGATGATAAATTTGAACTTTTAGAAAATCGTTTAAATACTTCATTTGAAAATGTTAATAACCTTTTGTCAAATACAATTAAAACTGAATTGTCAATTGTGAATAAAGAATTAAAAGAAAGTTTGGTTTTAAATTTAGAAAATTATGTAAACAAGTTTGATAATTTGTTTAATAATTTGTTAGAAAAAAATAATACGCAGTCAGAAATTATAAATTCGAGTGTAAGTTCTTTAGCAGCATTATTAGAAGATGTTTTGAAAAAACAAAATTTAGAAATAGAAGAACGAATAGCAAATGTTTCAAAAGATTTTAAACTGATTTTAAATGAAAATTTTGAAATATCTTCTAAAGAATATGAAGATTTAAAAATTCAATTATCAGCTTTGTTTAAAGGAATAGAACAATCAAATATAAATATGATGACTGATTTAAAAGCTCAGTTTGACGATATTGTTAAATTTATAGATTCTGGTTTAGAAATCCAAGCTCAAAATATTGAAACTCAAATAGATGATTTAAATGAAAATGCTAATAAAATTAGCGGGTCTGTTTTAGCTTTGAATAATTTTACAAAAGAAAAATATGATGAGTTGTTAAGTTCAATTAGTCTTGTAAAGAAAGATGTTTTGGATAATTTAAAACTTACTAATGAATCTTTTGGTGATATGGATAATTCTTTATCCGAAAAGTTTAATAATGATTTAAATAATTTGTACAATAAGTTAACAGAAATTATAAATGAACATTCTCTAAAAATAGAAAATTCTAATATAGAATTAGCTTTGAATGCTAATAAGGATTTTGTTGTAGCTGTAAATGAATTAGAAAATAAATGTAAGGATTTTATAGAAAAAATTGAAACTGGTGTAAAGGCCGATTCTATAGAATTGAAAAATTCTTTAGATAGTACATATAATTTGTTGGATGAAATTCGTAACTCTTTTGAAAAAGATATTGTAAATCAATCTGAAACAATAAAAACAAGTATAAATAATTTAATAACAACAATTACACATTCTTGGTCAGAAGTAGAACAGTCTTTAGACGAAAAAGTAAATAACTTAATGGTTACATATACAGATTTGTCTGCTGGGGAATTGCAATCATTGGAGGCTTTTGTTGATAAAATAATGCAACAATTGCTTAATGTAAAAGAAAATTCAAGTGCTTGTGCTAATTTGGTAAAGGATTTTGTAAAACAAGAAATTAAGTCAACTGTGTCTGAAATAGAAAAAGAATCTGATTTAATTATTACAGATATGATGGAGCAGTTTAATTTGTTTAAAGATATACAGAAGGATGAATTGTCTAAATTAACACTCCATTTAGAATCGTCTATTGAGGACTATGTTTATAATCATATTAATGATTTAAAGGCGTATTTAGATATAAAAACAGATAATTCAATGTTAAATCATAAATTGGATGGTTTAAAAAATGAATTGGATACTTCTGTTGATGTTGTAGTTGATAATATAAATAAGTTGTTAGAAACAAGTGTTTTTGAGGCAAAAATTGCTGATTTAAAGAAAACAAACCAAGTTTTAATATCATCAATGTCAGAAACATTGAATTCAAAGATTGAAAAGTTTATTTTAGAAAATATTAAAAAAGATATAGATGATAAATTTACTTTTTTTGATAAAAAGTTTATAGATGCTATTGTCGAAAATTATGAAGAGATTAAGTTGATAGCTACAACTTATAATACATCTTTCAATGATTTAAAAAATGTTATAGTAGATTTTGTAGAGCATTTTAATAAAATAAAAGATGATTTAAATAACAATATTACAGGTGTAATAAAAGATATTTTTTCATCAATCGAGGGATTAAATAAAAGTTTTTCAGATTTAAAGGCTCAAATAATGAATAAGTCTTTTGATGAGGCCTTTCAAGCATCTTTAAATTCTCAGATAGATGGAATAGAAGATTTAATAAATCGTCAATTTGGATATTTAGAGGATATAAGTTCTTTATGTTGTGATAATCTTCCAGAATTAACAGAGATGAATGCTATTGTTAAACATGGAATCATGGAATCTTTGAATACTTTTATTGCTCATTTTGATGAGAACGCTGAAAGTATTGATAATCAATTAAAAACTTTTAAGACAGATATAATTACTCAGTTTATCAATGTATTTAATCAAATATCTTTTGTCGCAGAGCAAGAAGAAATTGTGGATTTTATACAAGAAAAACACTCAGAATTGATAACAATTTTAAGTCATATAGTAACAAATTTAGATACTGTTGAAGATGTAAAAGATTCAATAGTAGTTGTTGATTCTAAAATTGAAGATATAAAAGAAGATATAAATTTAATAAATGAAAAAATTACTTCTATAATGTCTTCAAGTGGAGATATAGATTATGTTTATAGTTTGCAAGATCTAGAGTCTGATATTGCAAATTTACGTTTAATATTGGATGATGTTAAGAAATCTCACACATCAGAAGAATTGAATGATTTGTTAAAATCAACAAATGATATATATAAATTGGTTGAATCTTTAAAAGACAGTTTTCCAAAATTTGAATATGAAGATTTTAAACAAGATTTTGAAGCTTTAACTGAGGATATTGTAAGCATAAGTACGAGAACAAATAAACTTATTTTGGCTTCAGATGAGTCGTATAAGACACTGCAAGATAATCTACAAGATTTTAAATTGGTAATAAATGATCTTGATGAAAGAACTCGTAATTTTGCGCAGGAAGCTGGTATAGATAAAATTGATAATAAGCTTCATATTATGAATACGATGATGCAAAATGGAGTAAAAACAAATCAAGTATTTAATCAAGTATTTGAATATTTAGCAGAGTGGGTAGATAAGGCAGGAGAAAAGATTAATACTATATCAGATAAAGTAGAGACTTTAGATGATATTGGTCAAATACGTTTAATGTTAGAAGATTTAAAAGTTAATGCGGAAAATGATTCAGAAAGTGCAGAGTTAATAGAAGCATTAAGCAATATTTTTGATAAACAAGTAAAGAAAATATCTTCGTTGGAAGCAAAATTAGATAGGGTAATTGTAGAAACAACAATAAATAATAAAGAGAATAAAATTGATTTGTCTCCAATGGAAGAAACTTTGAATAGATTTTTAGTCGCAATAGATCAAAAAATGTCTTCGCAACAAGATAAAATTAGTAAATTAGAATCACAATTGGAAGAAGTGCTTTCTTTCGTAGATTCTAAGGATACTGCTCAATTAACTAAAAAAGTCGGCGGTATGGATAGACAAATAGCAAAATTAAATAAAAGCATCGAAAAAATAGCTTCACATGTTGTTGAAAAATAATATAAAAACTATAAAATCAATAATAAATAATAATCGGGTTTTAACCTCTAAAGAGGAGTTATATTGTTATGCACAAGATTCAACAAATATAAAAGAAAATGATATTTTACCTGATTGTGTAGTTTTTGTTGAAACGATAGAAGAAGTTCAAAAAATATTAAAATATGCTAACGAGAATAAAATTCCTGTAATATCAAGAGGTGCCGGAACTAATATGGTTGCAGCTTGTTCTTGTCCTCAAGGTGGTATCGTTTTGAATTTTTCAAGAATGAATAAAATTTTGAATTTTAATAAAATGAATATGACAATGACTGTGCAACCAGGAGTTGTGTTGAATGATATAAAAAAACTTGCATCAAGTGAAGGTTTATTTTATCCTCCGGATCCTTCAAATTATAAGGTTTCTACAATAGGAGGAAGTATTGCCCAGTCTTCAGGAGGAGCGAAAGCTTTGAAATACGGGACTACAAAAGATTATATATTAAGTTTGAAGGTTGTTTTAGCGGATGGGACTTTGGTTAAATTAGGTGCAAATACAATAAAAGATGCCGTTGGATATCATTTGAATCAACTTATAGTAGGAAGTGAAGGAACTTTAGCAGTTGTTGTTGAAGCAGAGTTAAAATTAATACCTAAGCCAGAAATCAGAAATTTAATAGTTGCTTATTTTGATACGATGGAAGATGCTGTAAAAGCTTCTACTTTAATTTTAAAATCCAAAATACTACCTTCTACAATAGATTTTATGGATAATAATTCAATACGGACTGTGGAGGAATTTTATCCAACAGGTTTAGATATTACAAAAGCGGCGATGTTATTAATAGAATTAGACGGATTTACGTCGTCAATGGCGCAACAAGTAGAAACTGTTATTAAAGTTTTAAAACAAATAAATGTTTCGAGCTTTGATTTAGCAAAAGATGAAAATACAATAGAAAAAATATGGTCTTCAAGAAGAGCTAGCTTTGCTGCAACTGCAAAACTAGCTCCTGATGTTGTATCCGATGATATAATTGTTCCAAGGGATAAGTTGGCAACTTTAGTTGTCGGATGTAAGAAAATTTGTGATGAGAATAATTTGAAAGTTTGTATAGTTGGACATGTTGGCGATGGGAATATTCATCCTCAGATAGCATTAAATTTAAAAGATGAAATTCAATTTAGAAATTATGTAAATGCAAAGTCTCAAATGTATGAATTAGCAATAAATTTAGGAGGAACAATATCAGCTGAACATGGAGTGGGAAAAGAAAAAATTTCATATATAGAATCTACTTTGGATAAAGCTTCTATTAATCTTATGAAAAATATAAAACGAATATTTGATCCAAATAATATATTGAATCCTGGTAAAATTTTTAAATAAAGAAAGGGAGTAGTTATGGATATAATTGTGATTTATTGTACAGTACCAGATAAAAAATTAGCAAAAGAAATTTCAAAGGTATTGATGAAACATAAGTTAGCCGCTTGTGTTAGTATGATAGATAATGTAAAGTCTGTTTTTTCTTGGGATGGAGAAATTTGTGAAGAAAAAGAAGTTTTAATGATGATAAAAACAAGACGTTCTAATTATGCAAAAATAAAACTTGTAATAGAAGATATGCATTCATATAATGTACCAGAAATAATTGCATTACCGATAGTTGACTGCAGCGAAGATTATTTAAAATGGTTAGTGAAAGAGACAGAATAGAAAAAATAGTTGATTATTTAAACTCTCAAGGTGTTTTTGTTAATATTTCAAAAAATAAAGCAAGAGGACATAAAGGTTTTTTTAAGTTTGGTAATAATTCTTTGTATCGAATAGATATAGCAAAAGGTTTGACAGGTTTTGAAATTTTGAAAACACTTGTACATGAGTTTGCGCATTTTATTCATTTTAAAAATTCTAATGATTTAAATTTTTTAGATTTTATTTTTCCAGAATTTGATGAGAAAATTGAAAATGAATTATTGGAAATAACAGTAAATGCTATTCCAAAAGATTTTGCCAGTTCAATATATGAGCAGAAAAATATTTTGGAAAAGGAAAAATTTGAATTATTAAATATAATAAAATCTAAAAATCCTAAGTTTAAGATCTCAGATGTTAGATTTTATCCGGAACCTCTATCATATTTATTAAAATATGATAGAGTTGTTTACAACGGAAAAATTTTAAGTATAGAAAATTTAGAAAAAACTTATAAAAATTTATCAAATGAAGATGTAGCTTTTTTTAAGTTAAAATCGTGTCAAAGAAAATTAAAAAAAATAACATCAAAAATTTCAAAATTAAATAAATATTATAATAATAAATCAGAATTATTAGCAAGATTTTGCGAATTATATTATTTGGATGAGGATTTGGTAAAAAAAATTGCTCCGAATACCTATCGAATATTTGATAGAAATATTAAAGAATTTAATATAGAGGAATTTAAAAAATTAAAAGAATTGTTAAAATAAAAAAAATTTTTCTTTATTAATTTAATAATTTTTAGTAGAATGTATGTTGGAGAGCATATAATGATATTAAAGATAAGAAGAACATCTAAAAAAGATGATATAAGGTTTTTTACAAGTATAATATTCGCTTTTTTATTTTTGGTTTGGTTATGTACGCCACCAGGTAATAAATTTATGCAGTTGTGTTTATGGGGTAATCATACAAAATATTTTATTGCAAAATATATCCAGCATTCAGATATAAATGAATATATTTTCCATCGTAATAATGCTATTTATTTAGCAAGGATGTATAAGGATAAAAAGAAGGCATTGCAAGAAATAGATAATGCAATCAAGACTGTTCCAGCTTTTGCTTCTGATAAAGAGTTAAAAACATTGTATAAAGAAAGAGCTCAAATTCGTTTAATGGCAAAGGATTATAATGGGGCTTTGAATGATTATATAAATTCAGGTCAAATAAATATTAATGATTGTTTGACAGTTGCAATGTTATTCAAGTTAGTTGGAAATTATCGGGAAGCAATGTCTTATTGTAATGAAATATTAGAGAAAGATAATCTTGCTTTTGCCGGTTATGCTTGTTTATCTGATTTATATGATTCTTATGGCAGACCTGATTATGCGTTAAAAGTTTGGGATCTGGCAATTGATAGAAAGACTTCTAATGCCAGGTTTTATGCAGAAAGAGCAAAAATAAAGAAAAAAATGGGCGATATAGAAGGGTATAATGCTGATGTAAAAATAGCAAAAGAATATTCTCCTACTATAGACATAGATGAATCTATTATAGATCAAGTATTATCTCCTAAGATATTATCTTTAGCTATTAAATAATTAAAAAGATGAATCTTTATATAAAATTAAAACAAACAATTTTTGTTTGTTTTAATATATATTTATAACTTTGTAAAGAGGAAATTTTATATGAAGTATTCAGAATATTCAGTGGTAATCATAGGAAGCGGAATTGCAGGTCTTTATGCTGCGTTGAAGATTGTAAAGCAAATAAATTTGCCGGAAGGTATTTTAATAATAACAAAATCAACATTAGGAGAAAGTAATTCTAAATATGCCCAAGGTGGAATAGTTGGAGTTGTTCATCAAAATAAGTGTGATAGTGTAGATTTGCATGTTAAAGATACATTAAAAGCCGGCGCTGGTTTATGTGATGAAAATTCTGTAAGGGGTATATCAGAGGCGTCTGATGAGGTGTTAAATGATTTAATTGAGACAGGAGTTAAATTTGATAAAAATAAATCAGGAGACTTAACATTTACATTGGAAGCCGCTCATAGTGTAAGGCGAATTTTACATTGTGGTGGGGATGCTACTGGTGCAGGGATTACAAAAGCATTGTGTGAAAAAGTATTAGAAAATCCAAATATTTCAGTACAAGAAAATACAATAGCTGTTGAATTATTAATAGATTCAGATAAGATATGTAAGGGTGTAATTGTATATAATGAATTAAGTGGTGAACATGAAATTGTATACACTTCAGCATTAGTATTAGCAACAGGTGGTGTTGGTCAAGTTTATAAATATACAACAAATCCAATTTGTGCTACTGGTGATGGAGTAGCTTTAGCATATGATGCAGGAGCTATTATACAAGATATGGAATTTATACAATTCCATCCAACAGCTTTAGCTTTATCCGTAAATGATAAAAATAGATTTCTAATTTCAGAAGCTGTTCGTGGAGAAGGTGCAAAACTTTTAGATAAAAATGGTATTGAATTTATGTCAAAATATCATGATAAAAAAGAATTAGCCCCTCGTGATATAGTAGCACGAGCAATATTTTCTGAAATGAAAAAGGAAAATATTAGCAGTGTTTATTTAAATGCTTCAATTATTGATTCTTCGAAGTTATTTAACAGATTTCCTACAATATCTAAAAAATGTATAGAAAATGGTATTGATATATCAAAAGCGCTAATACCGGTTGCACCGGCTGCTCATTATACTATGGGTGGAGTTAAGTCAACTATAGAAGGTAGAACTTCAATTAGGGGTTTGTATGCAATAGGTGAAGTTGCTTCAACGGGTTTGCACGGAGCGAATCGATTAGCAAGTAATTCGTTATTAGAATGCGTTGTTTGTGCTTATCAGTTGGCAGATTTATTATCTTTTGCAAATTTATCAATACCTAAAAAAATTGATGATTCTATTCGAAAGATTATAGAAAAGTATTCAGCACCAATAAGTGAAGATGAGTATGATATTTTAACTCTAAAGAATAGTTTAAAGGATTTAATGTGGGATAATGTTGGAATAATTCGTTCAAAAGAATCTCTAGAAAAGGCAAAAAAAATTGTTGATAATTTAAAGAGTAAATTTACAAGAGATAGAAAATGTTTAAATATTGAAGAATATGAGTATAGAAATATGTTAACAGTATCTTCTATAATAATAGATAGTGCTTTAAATCGTAAGGAGTCTAGAGGTGCTCATTCGCGTGTTGATTATACACAAATGGATGCAGAAGTAAAACATACTGAAATAATGAAGATTAATGAAAGGGAATTGATTAATGTTAAATAATTTTTATATTGAAGATCATGTAAAAATGGCTTTGCAGGAAGATATTGGCTTTGGTGATATTACAACTGATTATTTAACTAATGAAGATGATAATTTAAGTTGTGTTTTAAATACTAGAGTAGATGGGATTTTTTGTGGTAGAAATGTTTTTGAAATGGTTTTTAAAGTTTTATCACCAGAAGTAAAGATAAAATTTTATTTTAAAGATGGTGATGAAATAAAAAAAGGAGATAAAATAGCTGAAATAAATGGGCCAGCAAAGTATATATTGATGGGTGAAAGAACTGCTTTAAATTATATACAAAGGATGAGTGGTATAGCGACAGAAACAAATAAGTATCAAAAAGCTATTGGGAATTATGCGTCAAAGATAGTAGATACAAGAAAGACGACTCCCGGTTTTAGGGCTTTTGAAAAATATTCAGTAAAAATCGGTGGTGGAAGTTTACATAGATTTAATTTATCAGATTGTGCAATGATAAAGGATAATCATATAAAATATGCAGGATCTTTGACAAATGCTGTAGAAATATTAAAAAAACATATTTCTCACGCTCATAAGATAGAAGTTGAGTGCGATACAATTGATCAAGTACGAGAAGCGATTGCTTGTGGTGTTGATATAATAATGCTTGATAATATGTCTTTAGATCAAATGAAAGAATGTGTGGATTTGATTTCAGGAAGAGCTATTGTCGAGGCTAGCGGAAATGTTAATTTAGATAGGATAAATCAAATTGCTTCAACCGGAGTTGATATAATATCATCAAGTGCAATTGTTGCAAAGGCTCCAACTTTAGATTTAGGTCTTGATATTTTGTAAAAATATCGGATTATTGTGAATTTAGGTATCAATTTGTAAAAAAAGTATATAAAAACGTGCTTTTCTATGTTAAAATTACTCAAGAGGAAATCTAATGAGAATTTTAGAAGTAAGAGATGGTTTTATAAAGTTTGAAGCAGATGCTTATATACAATTATCATCTTTTGTAAGAATAGATGGTATAGAAAAAAAATATGTTGCTCAAGTTTTTCAGTTGAAAAAATCCGGAGAGTATCCGATTGCTTATGCAAAGATATTGTTTTTGTATACGGATGATGAAGGTTTAAAAAATTATGATAAAACTTTGCCATCTAAAGATTCTGAAATATTGAATTTTGATAATAAAATTTTATTAGATTCTATAAAATATGAAAATCCGATAATAGTAGGTAAAACAATTGGGACGGAATTAAATATTGTTGTTGATGAATCAATATTTAATAAAAAGACTTTTATAAGTACTGATTTTGAAGATGTTAATAATATAATTATAAGAAATTTAAGTAAGCAGTTTTTGAATATTAATAAGAAGATAATAATTATTGATACATTAGGTTTAATAAGAGCAAAGAAATATTCAGCTGGTGTAGATTTTAAATTACCATTAGATACAAATTCCTTAAATTTTCTTTATAATGATTGTCTTAATGATGTTACTGCAGATAGTAAATCTTTAATAATGGAAATATTTAAGGATTTAGCAGAGTATTCTAAAACAGTGCCATTTTTGCCATTTTCAACTTTAAAAAATATTGTAGATGAAATGGTTGATAAAGAGCATGTGTTTAAACTTTTGGTTTTAAAGAATAAGTTAGCGAAGTTTGATAAGTTGGGTTATTTTGTAAAAAATCAAGTTGAAATCGAAAATTTTAATAAAATTTTAGATAATAATTGTGTAGTTTTAGATTTATCAAAATTAGAAGCTAATTTTCAGAATCAGTATATTGAATTTCTTTATAAAAAGTTTGAACAATTAGATGATATACAAGTATTTTTAGAGCTTTCGAATACTGTAAATAAGAAAAATTTACGAAATATTTTATCAAATATAAATGTATCAACAACTTTTGTGTCTCATTCTAAGTTTAAATATTTAAATGATATTAAAAATCTTTTTGATAATTTTATCATTACTCCTTCTTTTGCTAATAATCAAATTTTTGAGATATATTCATCATTTTTAAAATCTATGACAAAAGAAATGTCTTTAGTAATAGGAGAAGGAACTAATTATATTCCGTTGGTTACTAAATTACAAAAAATTGATGAAGTAATCAATGTAAATAAGATAGAAAAAGTAGAAAAAATCGAAGATTCTTGTGTAACAGTCGAAGATGCAGATAACGAAGAAGATTGTAAAAAAACGCAAGAGTTGGATGAATTTAATCAAGAAGATGGTAAACAAGGAGAAATTTCAGATTTAGAAGATAAAGAAGATGAAATTTTAAGTTATGTAGATGATCAAGTTGTAGAAAAAGTATCGGAAGAGGAATTACTTTCTACGATAGATGAAAAATCAAAGGATGTTATATCAAAAATTGCTGCTGAAAATAATAATATATCAGATGTTAATTTGTTTGATGGCAACAGTGAAATAGATGGATTAGAGCAAAATTTTAATATTGATGATGTTGAAAAGAATGAAGGGATAACAATTCCAGAAAATGATAATGTAGAAGATAATGTAGAAGAAGGTTCTATAGAAGAAAATGATAATAATATTGTCGATTTAGGTGACATACAAGATTCTCAAAATGAAGAAGTTAGTGATTCTGAAGATGAAATTATATCTGAAGATTCTGAATGTATAAACTCAGTTGATGAAGCAGATGATAATTCAATAGCTTCTATTTCTGATATAGAAGATGAAAATGTAGTATATGATAATTTGTTAGAAAATCAAGATATTGATATAGGTTCTAATAATGAAGAATTAGAAGAATATGTTGGTAATGTAGTAGAAATAGATGATGAGTTGGATGTAGCTCCGATTACTGATGATATAGAAGAGATTAGTTCTGATAATGATTTAGAAATGAATTCAGAAGATGAGTTATCTGTAATGCCATTAGATAATGTTGATGAATATGGTGAGATTACAGAATTAAATCCAGAAGATATTGATGAAAATGATATATTGGTAGATTTGTCAGATGAAACAAATCAAATTACAGAAGATTTAGATGAACAAATTGTAAAAGATGTTGATAAAGTTTTTACAACACGAAGAGATGATGAAATATCAGATACAGATTTGGATTTTATAGATGAATTAAATAGCGATGATATTTTGGAAGAAGTTTCAGCAGATGATGGTTTGTTAGAAAGTTTTTCACAGGATAAAATTGAAGATGAAGAGGGGATAATAGATAATTCTATTTCAGAAGAAGAACCACAAAATCAGTCAGAAGAAAATGAAATATTAGAAACAAAAAATTCAACGACTCCAATCGTTCCAATATACAGTGCAGAAATTCCACATGAAGATTTAGTAGAGAGTGATCCAATACAACAGGGAGATTCAGTAACGCATTCAAAATATGGAGTTGGTGTTGTTGAAAAAATGATAAAGTATGGTAATAAAACTTTATATT
The DNA here is from genome assembly GCA_944323985.1 of Candidatus Gastranaerophilales bacterium. Taxonomy (GTDB): domain Bacteria; phylum Cyanobacteriota; class Vampirovibrionia; order Gastranaerophilales; family Gastranaerophilaceae; genus CAG-196. The sequence continues at coordinate 45,685 of CALUUP010000001.1, forward strand.
CTATCAATTTTGATAATATAGGAAGACGTTTATTAGATCCGACATTGACTGAAATAAAGAAAATTTAAAGTATTGTAAAACAGTTAGAAGAAAAAACTTTACAATTAAAAGTTTTGTTATTACAATGAATATACTCACTATCCTCAAGTGATAAGCACTAATATTAGAGTCATTAACTAATATTTGTTGCTACAAGTGAAAGGAAATAAAAATGGCAAATATTAAGTCAGCAAAGAAAAGAGTTCTAATTGCAGAAGCAAACAGACAAAGAAACGTAGCATTTAAAACATCTATCAAAACTGCAGTGAAAAAAGCTTTAGCTTTAGCTACTGCTGAAAATAAAGATGAATTAAACTCAGCTATTTCTAAAGTTTATCAATTATGTGATAAAGCTGTTTCTAAAGGTATTTTACATAAAAATACTGCTGCAAGAAAGAAATCTAGACTTGTTTTAGCTATTAAAAAATTAGCAAAATAGGCTAAAAGTGAAAATTAAAAATAGACTTGTAAATATCATTTACAAGTCTATTTTTTTAATCTATTAAATATTTTTTGCCGACAAGTTCATCAGGCAAAAATTGTTGTTTAATATCTGGAGCATCATGAGTATAAATATAACCTTCTCCAAAACCGTATTTTTTAGCATCTTTATAATGAGCATCTCTTAAGTGCATAGGAGGAGGAAAATCCAGCCCCGATTCAATATCACAAAGAGCTTTGTCGATTGCAATACAGGCTTTGTTAGATTTTGGAGCTTTTGCGACATATACAACTGCGTTAGCCAGAGGAATTCTTCCTTCTGGTAGCCCTATTAGCTCTACGGCTTTATAAGCATTTACAGCTATGTTCATAGCATTAGGATCTGCAATACCAACATCTTCTGCTGCACATACAATGAGTCTTCTTGCAATAAATCTAGGGTCTTCTCCTGCTGCAATCATTTTTGCAAGATAATAAATTGCTGCATCAGGATCAGAACCTCTTAGGCTTTTTTGGAAGGCTGAGGCACAATCATAATGTTCTTGTGTTGAGTATCTCGTGTTTCGTCTTTGAGTAATACTTTCTAGAATTTCTACTGATAGTAGTCTTGTATCATTAGAAAAATTACTTGCAAAATAAGCATTTTCAACTAAATTTAAAGCTGCTCTTGCATCACCTCTAGCATTATTTATAATAAATTTTATAACGTCTTCTTCATATTGAATTGACTGATAGTTTTTTTCTAAATATTCAAATCCCCTATTTATAATTTTTTCCATACTATAATCATTAATGGGATTAAGTCTAATTACTTGGACTCTGGAAAGAAGTGCCGGTACAACTTGGAAAGAAGGATTTTCGGTTGTTGAACCTATTAAAAATAATGTTCCATTTTCTACATGAGGAAGCAGTGCATCTTGTTGAGTTTTAGAATATCTATGAATTTCATCTATAAATAAAATTGTTTTTTGTCCGCTTCTTAGAGCTTGTCTTGCTTGTTCAACGGTTTCTTTGATCTCTTTTATACCTGATGTGACAGCAGATAGTTCAATAAATTGAGCATTAACTTTTGTAGCAATAAGTCTTGCCAGAGTTGTTTTACCACAACCTGGTGTTCCCCATAGAATTAATGAGAATAGTCTTTGAGTTTTTAATAAATTAAGCAGGGGCGAATTAGGAGCGACAACATTAGATTGTCCTAAAAAATCTTCTAAAGTTTTAGGTCTTAAAATTTCTGCTAAAGGTATTTGTTTATTGGCTTCTTCTAATTGTGTAAATAAATTCATAAGAATATGTTAGCACAATTTTAATTACAATACTAAAAATATTCAAATTTATAAATAAATATGTTATAATGCTTTTTCAAGAAAGGAGATTTATATGGAATTAAAAGGAAGTAAAACTGAAAAAAATTTAATGGAAGCTTTTGCAGGAGAATCTCAAGCACGGAATAAATACACATATTATGCTTCTAAGGCAAAAAAAGATGGGTATGTTCATATAGCTAAGCTTTTTGAAGAAACGGCTAATAATGAAAAAGAGCATGCTAAAATTTGGTTTAAGTTATTGCATGGAGGTTCTATAGGTTCAACTATAGAAAACTTAGAAGATGCTGCAAATGGTGAAAATTATGAATGGACAGATATGTATGCAACTTTTGCAAATGAAGCTAGAGAAGAAGGCTTTGAAGAAATTGCGCTTCTATTTGAAAATGTAGCTAAAATAGAAAAAGACCATGAAGAAAGATATAGAAAGCTTTTAGAAAATATTAAAAATGATGAAGTATTTAAGAAAAATGAATCTGTGACTTGGGAATGTGGAAATTGTGGTTTTTCATACAAAGGAGAAGCTGCAGTAGAGCTATGTCCAGTGTGTAAACATCCTAAAAGTTATTTTATGATAAAAGCTAAAAACTATTAATAAAAAGGAGGCTTAAGCCTCCTTTTTTAGTGAATTTTCGTATCTTTTTTTAGTAAAATAATTGGTCATTCCTGCAACGAAAAATCCCATAATTCCAATAGAAAAGATATAAGGAAGTCCGGTAATTAGAACTTTTTGTTTTACTAAAGATTTATATTCTTCTTGAACATTGGTTTTTCTTTTTTTAGCAAGCTTTTCTGCAATGTTACCTAAGTCATCAAACTTTGGAACATTTAAATCTTTATCAATAGTGTCTTTACATTTACCTATTTTACGAAGGATTTTTTTGAAAGCGTGTTCTACGAATTCACTACCTGTAATTACATATAGTGCAACTAGCGGAAATCTTGTTGCCGTTTCTTTTAGGTTTTCTTTTCCTCTATCAGCGGATGCTCCAAAATATCCGGCGCCGCCTACTAGTACACAAGTTGTTAATTGTCCTTTACTTAGGCATAATTTCCCATTTTGATTATTAAAATCCATACATAGATATTTGTTTAAGAAATTTTTTGCTTTTTCATTCTTTTTAAATAATTTACTACCAGGAGCTACAATAAATTCAGAAATATTTTGCAAAAATTTTGAATTTTTTCCTTTTGTAGCAAGTAATGTAGCCAGTCCTATACAACCTGCATATAATCCTGCCGCCAATTTTATATGATTTTTGGCACTTTTTCTGACTTTTTCTTGATGAGCTTTATCTTCTTTATTATTTTCTAAAGATGCTATATTTTTAAAATCACTTTTGTTAAATATTTTTAAAGTCATTAAATTTTTGATGTAGTTTAGTGAAAATTCTGTAAGAGGGATTGCCATAGCAGCAAGTGCTATTGCAGCTTTTACGGGAAGTGTTTTTTTGTTGTTATTTTTAGTGATAGGATTATATTTTGCTTTTTCTATTAAATCAACTCCCTTTGTCGCAACTTCATTTTTTAAGTTGTTTGATAAATTTTTAGAAAATATTTTTCTTGCAACTCTTTCTCCTAAAATTGTAGGCACAAAATAAATTAAAGCTTCTTCAGTTGTTTCTAAAAAGGTATTTTCGGTTAAATCGGCTAAACTTCTTGAAAAAACAACTTTTGGAATAAGACAAGTTGTAGCATCTTGTATGAATCTCGTTGTAGAAAGTCCGGATGCTTGTTCTTTATGTCTTACGAATTTAGCAGCAGGACGTAGAGATTTTGGTAATGTGTCTATTAATATTTTGTTATTGTTTGACGTCATAATTCTTTTCCTTTAAAACTTGTAAATTTAAAAACTTGCTTTTTCCAGAGCGTTTTTGTTTACAAATTTTAAAATATCCAAATTTTAGAGTAACAAAACCGCTCGGTTTAACTACCCTAAATAAAATCTAAAAGAAAGTTGCAAAATATAGGGTAGTTATACTAACCCACGCCACCAATTTCTATTTAGATTTAAGCAAAAATTTTTCATAATTAAAATTCCTTGTATCGATATATCGATACAAGGAAAGTATAAATTAATTTATTATAAAAGTCAAGCCATTAGTAGTTTAATAGCTTCAACAGCAGTTTTTATAGCAGAGTTTGTATCATGAACTACAGGATTTTCCAAATTTTGTTTTTCTCTTTCTTGGTTTGCGACAACTAAAAAGATTGAACCTACTTGAACTTTTAAATAGCTCCCAACTATAAATAATGCCGCAGATTCCATTTCAGAAGCTAAACAACCTAATTTTAACCAAGCATTCCATTTGTTTTCAAGTTCATAATTCACAGGCATTAAACTAGGGCTGTGTTGACCATAAAACGAATCTTTACATTGAACAACTCCAACATGGTAATTTTGATTTAGTTTTTTAGCAGCATTAATTAAAGAAGTTACAATTTCATAATCAGCTACGGCAGGGAATTCAATCGGAGCATATTCTTTTGTAGTTCCTTCCATTCTAATAGCACCTGTTGCTATTACTAAATCACCACTTTTTACGTTTAAATCCATTCCTCCGCAAGTCCCAACTCTTATAAATTTTTTTGCACCAACTTTTACTAATTCTTCTAATGCAATAGCAGCAGAAGGTCCCCCAATTCCTGTTGAAGTTACACTAACTTTAACTCCGTTTAAATATCCTGTGTAAGTTGTAAATTCTCTTCTGTCTGCAACAAGTTTTGCATCATCAAAATATGCAGCAATTTTTTCACATCTTTTAGGATCACCAGGAAGAATAACATATTCTCCAACATCACCTTCTTTTAGTCCGATATGATATTGTGTTCCATCTGTTGAATATTTCATATAAATCTCCTTTGTTGAAAAGTTTATTCTATCAATAATAACTTGTCGTGTCAATAAAAAAGAGGTAATGTTTATTTCATTACCTCTTTTGAAAATTAGAAGTTTAGGTATTATGTAAGAAATCTAAACCAAATGTAAATGGTACTAATTACAAGTGATATAGAAGTTACAAGTACCCCATATTTTAAGAAATACATAAATTTAATAGGGTGACCGGTAGAAGCTGCAGTTTCTGAAACAATAACATTAGCAGCTGCACCGATAATAGTCATATTTCCTCCTAAGCAAGCACCCAAAGATAAGCACCACCAAAGAGGGAAAGTGTAATCTCCGCCCATAACTTTTTGTACTTCTACTAATAATGGTGACATAGTTGCGGTATATGGAATATTATCAATAATACCTGATAAAATACCTGAAGCCCATAAAATAATCATTGCAGTTGCTTTTTGTGAGCCGTTAGTTACATTTAATAACCATTCAGACATTAATTTAATACCACCGGCATGTTCTAATCCCCCAATAATAATGAACAAACCAATGAAGAAGAAAATAGTGTTCCATTCAACTTCATTGAAAATGTGGTGAGGCTTTTCAAATAATAATAAGAAAGCCGCACCAGCCATTGCTGTTACACATGTTTGAATATGAGTAATATCGTGTAACATAAAACCTAAAATAACAAGGCCTAATACAATTCCAGATCTTATCATTAGAGCTTTATCAGTAATTGTATGTGAATTATCTAAATTTGCAACTTTTGCCATTTTATCAGCATCAGCAACAAGTTGTTTTCTGAAAATAAATGTTAAAATACCAACATTAACAACTAGTATAGCAAAAACAATACCTGTTAATTCTTTTATGAAATCCATAAAAGAAAGTCCTGCTGCACTTCCAATAATAATATTTGGAGGATCACCAATTAAAGTTGCAGTACCACCGATATTAGAAGCTAAAATTTCTGTAATTAAAAATGGTATTGGATTTATATCCAATTCTTTAGCAATAACAAATGTTACAGGCATGATTAAGATAACTGTTGTGACATTATCTAAAAAAGCTGATACAATAGCTGTGAAAAATGCTAGCGAAATTAATATTAATTTAGGTTGTCCTTTTGTCATTTTTAACATTTCATTAGCTATCCAATTAAACATTCCGCTTTTTGTTGCAATGCTCACAATAATCATCATTGATACAAGTAAAAAGATTACATTGAAATCAACGAAATTAATAAAATAACCGTGGTCAAATACACCATTAACTAGTTTATCTTGACCTAATAAACCTAAAATTAATGTTAAAGCAGCACCAATTAAGGCTACAGTAACTTTAGGTATTTTTTCAGTAGCAATAAAAACGTATGCTACAAGAAGAATAGTAGCTGATACAGGAATCGCATGCGAATGTATCAAGCTCATTAAACCTTCCATTTTTCCTCCTTTTATTTCTTATACAATATTAATAAGCTTATGCTTACTATAATTTCGACTGATATTTTAATCATATTATAAATAAGGCTTATTTAGGGTAAATAAATGTAACAATTTATTAGTTTGTCTTTTTTTTGTCTTTACTATAATCATAAAGACCTGGGAAAGCATCAACTCCGGTAGTTTTTTTCGTTACATAATATTGTATTTTCGGAATAATTGTGGATAGGAAAATAGATGCAACAGCAAATCCTGCTGCAAAGTTAACACCACTTAAAATTAAGTTTCTTTTTTGAACTTTTTCAATTAATGCTTTATCAATTTTTCCATCTTTAGATTGTTTGCATAGATATTCTACATATTTTATCATTTCATCTTTTAAGTTATAAAGGCTCTTATTAGATACATATTTATATTCATCTTTATTAGCATTTTGAGTAAAATCAGAGAATACTTTATCCAAAAGTTTAGGATTATTTATTTCTGCAATATTAAATGCATCAATTAATTGTTGTTTAGTTAACATTAAATCATCCATTCTTTTAGGCTGCAAATTCGCCATTTCTCTTGCTCTTTCAAGAATCTTAGAATCAGTTATATGTTTTTCTGCTTCTCTTAATTTGATGACTTCAAGAGGTTTTACTTTAAACAATTTATCAAATGAGGTTTGCTTAGCTGTTTCAAATTTAATATCCTTAGGCAGTTCAACATTTTTACCTAGTACGGCATTTCTAAACTCTTCTACATTCATCTTATTATCTTTAATATAATCTAAAAGATGTTTATTTAATGTTTCAGCTGTTGCAGGATTAAGTCTTTTAGCATTTCCGCATTCAGCTAAATTAAGCAGATTTCTAACATGTCCTTGTGCCCACATGTAGAAATAAATAGAGCCTATATCTCTGATTGCAATTTCTCTTCTTTCTTCTTTAGTACGAGCATTATACATTCTACCACCGGCAATACCGGCATCACTAGATAATAATTTACCAGTGTTTGTATTTTCAATTGCATTTGTGAAAATATTTATTGCATTGATACCAGCTCCTTTAAAAGAAGGATTATGTTGAGCTTGGAGTTTTTCTAATTCATCTCGTCTTCCTTTAAGTCTTTTAGTAAGACCTTGGTTCAATTTAGGGACAACAAAACCAATGAAAAGGTTGGTAATAATGACACTTGTAAGTACTTTTGCACCTTTTATAAGAGCTACTTGTTTAGCACTAAACCCTTTAGGTGCAATATTTTTCATAAAGTTTTCAAAAGGAGTTCTTAAAACTTTATCTGTTCCAACATCAAAATTCTTAGTAGTTTTTAGAATTTTATTAACTAGTTTATCCCCAAGAGCATTCATTGCACCGACTCCGCAAAGCCAAACAATTGATCCTGATGATTCTTCAATAAAACGTTCTCTTGCTTCATCAATACCGCCACGATGGAAAGCTTGGTAAGTTCTTCCTGCAACAACCGTAGCTTCTAAAGCTGCAATCGGTGCCATAGCATCTGCTTTAGTCATTGATGTTATTACTTTTGATAAAGTTACTTTATTACCTGAAATTGGATTCAAAATAAAACCTTTCTCTTTTACAGGAAGTTTAAAATTTGTCAAACTTATTTTTTGTTAATTTTAAAAAAAAATGTTACAAAAGTAAAAAAAACTTTACAAAATTTTAAAAATGGAAATCTCTACTTGTAATTAGATTATGTTTTATTTATGATTGTTTTAAATGTATACGTAGTCAAAATATAAAGGGAATAGCAAAATGAATCCTATTATTAAAAATTTAGAAGCAGAATATACAACAAGAGAATTACCAGAAATGAATCCTGGTGATACTGTAAGAGTTTCTGTAAAAATCGTTGAAGGTAACAAAGAAAGATTACAAGCTTACGAAGGTACTATTATTGCTGAACACGGTTCAGGCATTAATAAGACAATTACTGTAAGAAAAGTATTCCAAGGTGTTGGTGTAGAACGTGTATTTTTAGTACACTCTCCTCGTATTGAAAAAATTACAGTTCAAAGACGTGGTGATGTAAAACGTGCTAAATTATATTATTTAAGAGAACGTTCTGGTAAAGCAACTCGTATTAAGGAAAAAATCGAAAAAAGATAAGGGGTAATTAAGCTTGCATATTCACTGGTACCCTGGGCATATTGCCAAAGCTGAACGTCAGCTTAAAGATAAGTTAAATTTGGTTGATGTAATAATTGAGGTACGTGATAGCAGGTTACCTTTGAGTAGTAGTTATTTAAACATTAAGAAGCTTTTGGGAGAAAAACCAAGGCTTCTTTTGTTGAATAAGGCTGATTTGGTTGACAAAGATGAATTAAAAGTTTGGGTGAATTACTTAAAGAAGACTACTCAATGTCCTGTTATTATTACAGAGGCTAAAGGGAATAAAGATTTAGCTCAAGTAATTAGAACTGCTGTGGAATTAAGTGAACCTAAAATACAGGCTTTGATGGCAAAAGGTCTTTTAAGACGTCCGGCTAGAGCAATGGTTGTTGGAATGCCAAATGTTGGTAAATCAAGTGTTATAAATAAATTAACAAAATCATCAAAAACAAAAATAGGAGCAAAAGCCGGTGTTACTCGTCAACAACAATGGGTAAGGATTAATCCTAAACTTGAATTATTGGATACCCCAGGAATTATTCCGACTAAGCAAGATGATCAATTACAAGCTGTAAAATTAGCGTTTGTAAGTTCAGTATCAGAAAATGCATATTCTCCTGAACCTGTTGCAAAAGCTTTGTTGGATATGCTTTCAAAGATATGTAATGATTATTTGTGTGAGTATTATAAAGTTGAAAATTTAACTTTAGAAGAAATTGCTTTAAAGAGAAATTGGGTTATTAAATCTGAATCTCCAGATACAGAAAGAACTGCGATATATGTTCTTAAGGATTTTAGAGAAGGCAGGTTAGGTAAATTTATATTAGATGAGTTGCCAATCGATGAAGAAAAGATGTAGTTGGGTTGATGAAAAATCTGAGATTTATGTGAAGTATCATGATGAGGAATGGGGAATTCCAAAGTATGATGATAGAGATTTGTTTGAACTTCTTGTTTTAGAGTCTTTTCAGGCAGGTTTAGCTTGGATTACTGTTTTAAAAAAACGTGAAGCTTTTAGAGATGCTTTTGATAATTTTGATGTAATAAAAGTTGCTAATTATAAAGAAGAGAAGATAAATGAATTATTAAATAATGAGAAAATTATAAGAAGTCGTGGAAAAATAAATGCAAGTATAAATAATGCTAAGATATTTATTTTAATTCAAAAAGAATTTGGGTCTTTTTCTAATTACATTTGGTCATTTACAAATAAAAAAGTAATTAAAAATATTACAAATAATATTCCGGTAAGCACAGAGCTTTCGGATATAATATCAAAAGATTTAAAAAAACGTGGTATGAAATATGTAGGAACTGTAATAATATATTCGTATCTACAAGCAATTGGAGTTGTAGATGACCATGAAATTGATTGTTTTAAATATTAATTTAATATTATTAAAACTGCTCCTATTATCATGATTATTGAACCAATGATTTTTTCTTTAAAATCTTTTTCTTTAAAAATATTGACTCCAAGAAAAACACTAATTAGTGTTGAAAGTTGAAATAATGCTAGTGCATAAGATACATTCATTTTTGAAAATACAAAATTTGTAGAATATTGCATTAATGCTACTAATATAATCAAATATAATTGATATTTATGAGATTTTAATATTGGTTTGTTTTTAGAAAATATTAAAAATAAAGATGAAAATATAAGTCCAGATATTGTCCAAAGTATAAATGAATTATTGATTCCAGCTATTAATATTATTTTTTTTATAAAAATAGCTTCTGTTCCTGAAAAAATAAGTGCTAATATTCTATAAAGAATTGCTTTATTATCAGTTTTACTTTTTTTCCATAATATAAAATAAGTTCCTACAATAATTAATAAAATTCCAAATAAAGAATTTATTGAAGGAATTTCATTAAGAAAAAATATTCCAAAAATTAAGCTTACAATAGGTTTATAAGAATTTATCGGAGCTAAAGCGGATAATTCTCCAATTGATAGAGCTTTTATAATAAAATAATTTCCAAGAGCACCTAGAATTCCCATAAATATAAAATTAATTAACAATTCGAATGAGAAATTTATATGAGAAATAAATATAATGCTAATTAATGATAGTCCAAGATATGTATAAAAATTAATAACAGAAGATTTTTGCCCCTTATTAGTTAATATTTTTTGAAAAACATTAAGATAAGAATTAGATAAAATGCGTATTAAAATTCCAATTACAGTAAAAAACATAATTATATTTTACTACAATGTAAAATGAATAAAAAAATAAAGTTTTAAGTAAAAAAAAACCACCCGGTGTGTGAATCGAGTGGGTTTTGTTTTCTGCATCCTAATGGTCTTTTTTAGTGTTTATTATCTAGGAGTTTATATGATTTTGGGGTATATTATATTTTTGCTATTTAGTGTTTCGGCTACACTTAAAGTGTGTATTTATATTATTGCACATAAGAATTTTAAGTCAAGGGGGTTTTTTAATATTGTATAAATAAATAATGTGATATGGTTAAAATTTAATTATAAAGCTTGTTTTGGCGGTTTACAATTCTTAATATTTACAAAATTTTTAATAGGAAAAAATAAAGGGTATTAATAATTGTAATTAATACCCTTTATCAAACATGCTTTGTTAATTTTTATTCAAGAGATTGATATCCGCTTTTATGAGATTTTAATAAAACCCCTCTTTTAGAAGTTTGGATAAAATTAATCATTTTTTCAATATATTCATTCATTGGAATTTCTGCTTTAATTTTTTCTATCGCTTGAGATGTATTATATTCTTCTGAAATTAAAAGTTTAAAAGCTTCGTTGGTAGCAGTTCTAATTTCTTGTGAAACACCTCTTCTTTTCATTGCAATAACATTTAATCCTCGTGGTACAGGTGGACGTCCTTCTCCTTTTGAATATGGTAAAATATCTTGACGAGAAGCAGAGAATCCGCTAATAATTGCCATATCCCCTATTCTGATATTTTGATGGAAAACACTCATTCCACCAACAAAAGCACCGAAGCCAACGTGAACATGACCACCTAATGTAACTAAATTAGCTAAAATGACTTGATCTTCTAATACGCAATTGTGAGCAATATGAGCTCCAACCATGATTAAACATTTATTACCAATTCTCGTAGTAAAATCACCACAGGCAGCGCCTCTATGAATTGTAACATTTTCTTTTATTATTGTTTCATTTCCAATAGCAACTTTAGTTGGTTCTCCTTTATATCCTAAATCTTGAGGTTCAGAACCTATAGTAGAGAAAGGTGAAATTGTACAATTTTCTCCAATTTCTGCAAATTCAATATATGCATTTGCTATAATTCTTGTACCATTGCCTATTTTTACATTTTCACCAATTACAACATTTGGTCCTATGCTAACATTTTCTCCAATTTCTGCTGAAGGATGTATTACGGCAGAAGGATGTATTAAATTTGATTTTTCTAAAACAGTATTTGTCATTCTCTTTCTCCACTATTAATACTATACTAGTCAAGTATAGTATAAAAAAAGAGATTTTATTAAAATATTAATATAATCTTTATCTAAACCTTAGTTAGTAAAGCTTTATTGAACATTTGTTTATAATAATCCATATTGATATTTAGATCTTCACCAATCTCAAAAAGCATTATTAATAAATCTTTATCAGCTTGGCAAGAAATTTTCTTTATTAATTCGCTAATATTGGTTACAATTTTTGAAAAATAATAACTTTGTGCTTCTGCAATATCAACTTTAATTTCTAATCTTGCAATGCTGTTTAATAATTCTAAAGTTGCTTCAACTTGTTGTAAATCTAAAGCATATGATAAACGATTAATATTTTGTGCAACTTTTTTACTAAATATTTTTGAAGTAGGTGATTTATCTATTTCTATACCAATTCTTTTGGCTTCAAAATTTATATCAGAAGCTTGTTGAATTATATCATTATCTAAAAATCCTCTAGAATCTTTAAATAATTCGTTAAATTGTTTTGCAAGAACATAACGAGCGGAAATTTTAAATTCTTCCGGAATTTGTAATCCGAGTTCTTGCATTTGATAAATAGAACCTTTACCTTCGTTGTACATTGATTCATATGTACTTGCAAATAATTGTAATTTGTCTTTTAGCATTGTATCTAATATGCGACGTCTTTCTTCTATGAAGATATCTTTAAGAGTGAAATATTCTGCACCAAATAAATTATCAATATTTCTAATTATTTCTGTTAAAGGAGCGGTTAAATAAGTTCTGATAAGCTCTTTTTGAATATCTTCAAATGTTTCTGAATATTCTTTAATTGCACAATGGAAATCTCCATCTGAGAATTGGAGTAATGCAAATACCATATTAGATTTTTCCATCGTTATTTTAGATTCAACTTCAATATGTCCTATAACAAGTTTTGAATTTCCTTTTGTTACCTTTTTATAAGAATGTTTTTTTATTTTGTAACAGTAAACACTTTCCTCATCTTCTATATCTCGATATAAAGAAGTTATTGCCCATAAGCTGACTAATTGTTTGGACGTAACAACAGATGGTTTGACAAACCTTTCAAAAACATCTTTTCCTGTGCCAAACTCAGGTATATTACTTTTTGCTTCTTTTAAAATTTCTAAAAAAGGTGTTTCTAAATCTTTTTTAGTAAATGATTTAGCTAATTGCATTACCCTTGCTGCATATTTCATTATTTGAACAGTTTCAATACCAGAAATTTCAGAGAAAAACCAACCACAACTTGTATACATAAGCATAGCTTGTCTTTGAATTTCTAAAAGTTCCATTGCACGGATTTTTTGTTCATCATCCAAATCAGGAAGAAAATATTCATCTTGATAATTTTTTACGCTAATGTCACTTCGATCTAAAATAACATTAATATAATTATTTCTGGCTTCAAGTGGGTTTTTAAAATATTTTTTACCTTGTTTTTGACATAGTGATATCATTTCATCTCTTAAATAATCAAGAGCTTGTCTTAGAGGTTTTCTCCATTTTTGGTTCCATCCGGGATGTCCGCCTGTAGAGCACCCGCAATCTTCACTCCAACGTCCTACACCATGAGAACAACTCCAAGATGAAACAGGTTTTATTTCAACTTCCCAATCGCTACGATATTTATCGAGATATTCTCCATAATTTGTAATGATAAACCCAGAATCTTTAACTTTTATTTTTAGAGCATAAGCAAGAGCCATATCTCCAAATTTGGTATGATGCCCATAACTTTCGCCATCAGTTGCTATATTAACTAATTGATTATAATTTCTTGCAGAAGAAACTCCATCCTTTAGTCTATTAACAAATTTAACACCGTCTTTTAACAATTCATCAAATGCAACTGAACGAGAAATTGCTCCATCGTAAAAGAATAAATCGATATATTTTCCGGGTGCAGATTTTATATAATATCGATAAGATCTAGCCGGATCAATATTGCCCCAACTTACGTCTTGCCAAGTTTTTTCACCTTCTTTTCTGATTTTTTGAGCTTGATATGGAGATAATATCGTAAATTTAATATCATTTTCAACTAAAACTCTTAATGTATCGTCATCAACAGCAGTTTCTGCTAACCATATCCCTTCAGGCTTTCTTCCGAAACGATATTCAAAATCTTTTATTCCCCATTTTACTTGAGTTTGTTTGTCTTGTTCATTTGCAAGAGGCATAATCATGTGGTTATAAACTTGAGCAATTGCATTGCCGTGTCCTGAATGTAATTTTCTAGAATTAACATCAGCTCTTATTACTCTTTCATAGGCTAAAGGTGCGAATTCTTCCATCCAAGATAGCAAAGTTGGTCCAAAATTGTAACTTATATATTCATAGTTGTTAACTACGTCAAGAATTTGATTCTTAGAATCTACAATTTTTGAAACAGAATTAGGGTTGTAGCATTCTGAATTGATACGCTCATTCCAATCATGAAAAGGCATTGCACTGTCTTGTTGTTCTATTGCTTCCAGCCAAGGGTTTTCTCTTGGAGGTTGATAAAAATGCCCGTGTATGGTTAAAAAAACTTTATTTTTTTCTTTTGACTTATCTTTTTTATTACTTTCTGTTGTTGGCATAATTATTTAACTCCATCTGTTTTTTCTTCAGGTGCTTTTTTTAGAATTTTAAGTTCAGATACGTCTACCCAAGTGTCTCCTAAGGCATCTGAAAATACTTTTCCTTTTATTTCTATTTCATCATCGGTTTTTAAATCTATAAATTTCTCAGCTAAATCTCGTTTTAAAAATAATTTCATTTCTGATAATGGAATATCATGAGTTGTATCATCTCGTTTTATTAAAAATGAAATGAAATCATCTGAAGATTTAAAAGCTGGTTTATAATCAAGCCCTAAAGTTGAAAATTTATCAAATTTTGCTTTCATTAAAACTGTTTTATTTAAATATATTTTTGGATTTTTTACTAAGTTTAGTGGTTCAACTGTTATAAATTGAACATTATTTACTGTCGCTTGAGTTTTGGGTTGTGAAACCGGCTCAGCAGAAACTTTTTCAAAATAAGTGGAACTTGTTGTGAAAACAAATGCTGATAAAATAATTAGTGATAATGTTCTTATATATTTTTTCATTTAAATTACCCTCTTCTTTTCAATAGTGTAACACATTTTAATATGATTGTAAATTTTATATTTACCTTGCATTTATATGTGAGTTTCTGATATATTATTATTGTATGAATGATTTAAATGCAATAAACAAAGAGAGAGAACAAAGAGCTAATCTTTCTCAGTACAAAGATTTAATAGAAACAATAGTTAAAGTTGAATATAAAAAAATCTCCAATATGGGGTTGATTGAGTATTCGGAAGTTTTAGCGTTAGCTAATTATACTGTTTATTATTTGACAACCAATGCTGTTAATAATAAAAATTTATATAATTCTGCATATCTAACAAAAGCAATTAAATGGGCAATCAGAAATGAAATAAGAAGACGTTATAAGTGGTCTTCTATGAAAAATGTTGAATCTGAAAAAGAACAAATAAAGGATGCAGTTTATAAAACAATATTGTCTATAGAAGAAATGGCGGAGGCTGATAATCCAACAATAATAAAAGATAATAAAAGAACTCCGGAAGAAAAAGCTGAAATTATAGAATTAAAACATAGAATTTGTGAACTTATGCAGAATTTGTCACAAAGAGAACAAGATCTGATAGAAGCAAAATATTTTTATGATAAAAAATTGAAAGATATATCAATTGAATTTGGAATTTCCCAGTCAAGGATATCAAGAATTATTCAAAATGCTTTGGATAAAATAAAGAAAGAGTTGTTGAAACAGGAAGAAATTAATGAAAACAATATTTGAGAAAAGTAAAGATCTCGATGGGATATGTTTGGTAGATGATATTTTGTCTGATAATTTGGAATCTTGTTTGCCAGAATCTTGTTTAAGAAAAGATTTAATAGGCTTACCTAGTCTTAGCGAATTAGATGTTATGCGTCATTATAAAGAGCTTGGAGATAAGAATTTTTGTATAGAGAAAGGGTTTTATCCTTTAGGTTCTTGCACAATGAAATATAATCCAAAAGTAAGTGAATATTTAGCTTCTTTAGAAGGTTTTTCATCTTTACATCCTTTGCAAAGTGATGAAGATTCTCAAGGGGCATTGGAATTAATGTATAAATTACAAGAAGCTTTAAAGTATATAACAGGAATGGATGCAATGACATTACAGCCGGCAGCGGGTGCACATGGTGAGTTGACTGGTATGATGATTGTTAAAAAATATTTTGAGGTTAAAGGAGAGTTTAATCGACGAAAAGTAATAATACCTGATAATGCTCATGGTACTAATCCTGCTAGTGCTAAAATGTGTGGGTTTGATATTATTGAGGTAAAATCTGATTCAAAAGGACAGGTTGATTTAGAAGCTTTGAAAGCATTAATTGATGAAGATGTTGCCGCTATAATGATGACAAATCCAAATACTTTGGGGTTATTTGAAGAAAATGTATTAGAAATTTCTAAATTAATGCATGCGAATGGATCGCTTCTTTATTATGATGGTGCAAATTTTAATGCAATTATGGGGTGGACAAATCCTGCGCTAATGGGTTTTGATATTGTTCATTTGAATTTACACAAAACGTTTGCAACACCACATGGTGGTGGGGGACCTGGTGCTGGTCCAGTTGGGGTTGTTGATAAATTAAAGGATTTTTTACCGGTTCCAACGATAGAATTTGATGGAAAGATTTATTACAGAAATTATGATATTAAACATTCAATAGGCAAAGTAAAGAGTTTTTATGGTAATTTTAGTGTTTTAATAAAGGCTTATGTATATATTTTAATGATGGGAACTAATTTAAAATTGGCTTCTGCTGATGCCGTTTTAAATGCTAATTATTTAAAAGAGAAATTGAAGAATAAATATGAATTACCATATGATTTTCCTTGTATGCATGAATTTGTAATTTCTGCAGAAAAGCAATTAAAACAAGGTGTTTCTACTCTAAATATTGCAAAAAGGCTAATGGATTATAATTGTCATCCACCTACGATTTATTTCCCATTGATAGTTCATGAAGCAATGATGATTGAACCTACAGAATCTGAATCAAAAGAAGTTTTGGATAATTTCATAAATGTTATGTTAAAAATAGCAGATGAGATAGATAATGATTTACAGATTGTTTTAGATGCTCCTATTTCTACTCCAGTAAAAAAAGTTGATGAAACTCAAGCTGCTAGACATCCAAATTTGATTTATAAAGAATAATAAAACATTCTGCTTAATATTAAGAAATGTAAATTTTTCTTTTAATAATTAAAGTTTTTGCTAAAAAAATCCGTAATATCTATTAAAAGGGAAATTTAATAAAGGAAAGCAGAATATATGGGAATGGCAGCATCACAAGTTAGACTTTTACAGTTGACTGGCCGAAAAAATGATATCGGCAGGCAACTTCAAAGTTTGTCTTCTGAAAAAATGTCATTAACCAGAGAAATGAAAGGTGTTACAAAAGACTATCAAAATGCTTTAAGTTCAAAAGTTTTTAAGTGGACAACGAATTCAGGGGCAAGTTATGTTGATTTAAGTTATAGTACTTTGATGAAACCTTCAAGTGCTAACGGGAATATTCCATATTTATTAACTAATACTAATGGTGCTGTTATGATAGACAGTACATATAAAAAATATGCAGAAATGATTTCTTCGAATGGAGCATCCGGTGGTGATTATGAGTCTGTAAGAACTCAAATTTTAACAAGTTTATGTAATGGTCTAACTGAAGAAGATTTGGAAAAAGCTAGTGAAATGAATTCTGCTTTAAATGAAGCAGCGGAGAAAGTTAATAATTTAAAAGCTAGTGAACCTGATGAACCTGTTAAATACAGTAATGCCAGTACGTTTTTAGCCAATGCGGGTAATGTTTCCGGAATAGAAATTTCTAAGGGTGGAACTTTAGATTTAGGTAATGCAAGTACCGCAAAGGCAAATTTGAATTCTTTTATTAGTGGTTTAAAAACTAATATGTCTAATGTTTTATCTGATGAAGATAAGACCGCTTTTAATACTGTATGTGATAGTTTTTATAGTGAATACTCTGTTTATATAGGCTCTTCATCAGAAAAGGCTAATAGTCTTTTGAATAATGATGTAAGTCCTTTACGAATTAGTGGAGCAAATTATACATTAGATGTATCCAAAGCTATGGAAACTATTTTAGGGCAATATGAGGTTGAAGGAGGTACGGTAGAACAAAATTCTTACGGAACAATGACTTATGCTTGGCGTGATAAAACATCTAGTGAATGGCAAAGCTGGTCAACAGAATATCCGGCATGGGAAGCTGAGTATAATGAAGCAATGGATGAGTATAATCAAGCTGTAGATAATAATAATCAAGTTTTTACATCTGAAAATGAATCTAAAATTGCCTTTTATGATAAATTGTTTAATGCAATTGTTGATAATGGGTGGGAATATAATAATAATATTTCAGATGATGATTATTTAAATCAAATGTTACAAAATAATCAATTTTTAATTACGACAATGGATAGGTCTATTGATGATGATGGTAATACTTTTTATGAATATGACAGTGCTATAGCATCAAACTTTGGAAATTTGGTTTCTGTAAATGATTCTGATGCTGCTAATGAAGCGTTAGCCGAGTATGAATATCAAAAAAGTATTATCAATGAAAAAGAAAGCCGTATTGATACAAGAATGCAAGATTTAGAAACAGAACAATCTGCCATTAATGAAATGATTAAAGGTATTGAAACGGTAAGAAATGATAATGTGGAGAGAACTTTTAGCATATTCTCATAAATTTATTTTTATGTTATTCTTAACTTTGTATCGCATATACAGGGGAAGAATTAATGTTTGATTCACTATCAGATAGATTACAGGATATTATTGCTAAAACTGCTGGCCAAAAGGAGCTTACGCAGGAAAATATGCAGGATGCTCTTAGAGAAATTAGAAGAGCTCTTTTAGAGGCGGATGTTAATTTAAGAGTTGTTAAAGCTTTTATTTCTAATATAAAAGACAAAGCAGAAGGAGAAAACGTATTACAAGGGGTAAATCCTTCTCAACAGTTGGTAAAAATTGTACATGATGAGCTTGTCGAATTATTGGGAAAAGAAGTAAAGCCTTTAGATTTTTCTGGACATCCTAATTTAATAATGATGTTAGGTCTTCAAGGTAGTGGTAAAACAACATCTTCTGCAAAATTAGCAGTAAAACTAAAAAAAGAGAAACGAAACCCTCTTCTTGTGGCTTGTGATGTTTATCGTCCTGCTGCTATAACCCAATTAAAAACTCTTGGTGAACAAATAGAAGTTGAGGTTTATTCAGAAGAAAATTCTAAAGATGTTCAATCTATAATAGAAAATGCCATAAATTATGCCAAAGAAAAAGGTTTTAATACATTAATTCTTGATACAGCAGGCCGTTTGCAGATTGATACAGAAATGATGGCGGAGCTACTGTTAATTGATAGAATATTTCATCCTAGTGAAAAACTTCTTGTAATTGATTCAATGACAGGGCAAGAAGCTGTTAATGTTGCAGAAAACTTTAATGCTCAACTTGATATTACAGGTTTAGTTTTAACTAAACTTGATGGTGATTCAAGAGGCGGAGCAGCATTAAGTGTTGTTTATTGTACGGGAAAGCCTATAAAACTTACTGGTACAGGAGAAAAATTAAATGCTCTGGAAGATTTTTATCCTGAAAGAATGGTAACCAGAATTTTAGGAATGGGAGATATCGTTTCCCTTGTTGAAAGAGCTCAAGAAGTATTTGATGAAAAAACTGCCAAAGAAATGGAAAAGAAGATGGCAAAGGCAGAATTTTCTTACAATGATTTTCTTAAAATGCAATCTCAAATGAAGATGTTTGGTTCAATGGATCAATTATTAGGAATGATTCCTGGTTTAAAAATATCTAAAGATGACAGACAAAAAATTTCACACGAAGGAGAAAAACAATTTAAGCGTATTGAAGTCTTTATTCAAAGTATGACACCAGAAGAAAGAGAAAAACCGGAGCTTATGAATTCTTCAAGAAAAAAACGTATAGCACAAGGTTCGGGAATCCCTTTACATGATGTAAATATGTTCATTAACCAATTCGAACAAATGCGACAAGTAATGAAAGGTTTTTCTGACGTTAAAAAGAATATGGGACATTTAATGGGCAAAATGGGGACTGCTGGTGCTAAATTAACAGCTCATCAGATGATGAAAAATATGAGGCGTTTTAAATAAAATGAAATTAATAGTCGGATTAGGGAATATCGGAGATAAGTACGTTTTTACAAGACATAATGTTGGGTTTATGTTAGTAGATAGTATTGCTCTTAATTCTAACCTTAATTTTAGAGAAAATTCACGTTTAAAAAGTCTTATGACAAACTTGAGAGATGGTTATAATGATTTTCTTTTTATTAAACCGACTACATTTATGAACCTTTCTGGCGAAGCTGTTAGAGCAGTTATGGACTATTACAAAATAGCTATAGAAGATATTTTAATCGTGTATGATGATCTTTCATTAGAATTAGGTAAGATAAGATTTAGAGCAAATGGTTCTGATGGTGGGCACAACGGTATTAAGTCAATAATTAAACACTTAGGCACAAAGAATATTGCCCGACTAAAAATTGGAATTGGTCCACAGCCTAATATACCATCTGAGGTCTTTGTGTTACAAAATTTTTCAAAAGATGAATTAGAAATCTTAAAAACAACAATTTCTAGAGCTAAAGATGCTATTGATTGCTATTTTAAAGAAGGAATCGCAGTTGCTCAAAATAAATTTAATTAGGAGAGTTATATGATTTTAGCAGAACAATTAGAACAAGAAGAAAAATATGAAGAAGCTTATGTAGAATATAAAAAATTGTTTGAAAAAAAACAAGATAGTATTGATTTGTTAACTAAACTGGGACACTTAGCACTTATTCTAGAGAAAAAAGATGATGCTAAAACTTATTATGCAAAAATTTTAGAGTTAGATCCTCCTAATATCCTAGCTCATGAACAACTTATTGATATATTTGCAAGTGAAGACAGATTCAAATATTATCTTTTAAGAGGTAATTTACACGCTCTTCAACAACAAATGAGCCACGCAAAAAATGACTATAAAAAAGCAATAGACCATGCTAAAGATGCTGAAGAAGCTTTACCTGCAAGGTATTTATATGCAGGTCTTTGTGAAGGACAAGGAAAATTTAATGAAGCAATTGATGAATATTTAAAAATATCAGATTATGATGAGAAAAATTCTGTAATATTTTTAAAACTTGCTGAATTATATGAAAAAACAGAAGGATTGATTTCTGCTATACAAATTCTTGAAAGAGGTAAAAAAGAAAGAAATACTGATGAATTTGATGAAATTCTTGCAGGACACTATATTAGAAATTCTCAACCTCAAAAAGCTTTTGAAATAACTAAGAGCGATTTAACAAAAGCAAGAGCTTTATTTGATATGGATAAAAATGAAGAAGGTTACGAGCTTCTAATGAAAAACAAAGCAATTTTCGACAAAGAAAAAGTTTTTTATTCTCTATTAGCTCAATATTATTTCCAAAAAGATATGTTTAAAGAAGCTTTCAAAGCAATTGATGATTTTGCTAAATTTGATAAAAATTCGCCATTAATATATCAAATGCGGGCTTTAATTTATGAAAAACAAAATGACTCATTTAATGAACACATAAATTGGGGTAAATACAATATTTTAAGAGGCGAAAAAGATGTTGCATTGAATGAATATATGACAGCGTATAGATTTAATGATTCAGATGCTGATTTAATTGAAACAATTGCTGTTTTATTGGAAACAGAGGGCGACAAAACAAAAGCTTCCGAATTTTATGAAAAATTACTTGATATTGAACAAAATAATAAAACTGCGTTACAAAAATTAGCGGAATTTAGAGAATCAATTGGTGATAACAGGGGTGCTTTTGATTATATAGAAAAACTCAAAACTATTGATCCTAGAAACAGTTTTGTTAAAGATAATTATGAAACATATAAAGCAAACGCTGAGAACGAAGGTAACTTCTTATCATTCTTTTCAAAACTTCTAAAATGCGGTAAATGTAATGATTAGATCAGAACTTCTTGCACCTGCTAAAAACAAAGAAACAGCAATAGCTGCAATCGATGCTGGAGCTGATGCTGTATATATTGGTGCAAATTCTTTTGGAGCAAGAAAAAATGCTTCTAATTCTTTAGATGATATTAAAGAAGTTGTAAATTATGCTCATAAATTTTGGGCTAAAGTTTTCATTACAATAAATACAATACTTGATGATAAAGAATTAAAAGAAGCTTTTGATTTAATAAAAAATCTTGATAATATAGGAGTTGATGCAATAATAATTCAAGATATGGGATTATTAAAAAAATGTATAGATGAAAAAATAACTATTCCTATACATATGAGTACTCAATGCGATAATCGAGATATGGAAAAATTTGAATTCTTTGATAAGGTTGGAATTTCAAGAGTTGTTCTTGCAAGAGAATTATCTTTAGAAAATATTAAAGAAATTCACAAAAGATGTCCTAATTTAGAACTGGAAGCATTTGTTCATGGAGCATTATGTGTTTCTTATAGCGGACAATGTTATTTAAGCGAATTTATAGGCGGGCGTTCCGCAAATAGAGGAGAATGTGCTCAACCTTGCAGAAAAAAATATACTGTTGAAACTACTTCAGGAAAAATTCTTGCAAAAGATATCTATGCATTATCACTTAAAGATTTTAATGCTTCTAAGCATATAAAAACAATGCTTGATAATGGAGTATTTTCTTTCAAAATAGAAGGCAGATTAAAAGATATAAACTATGTTAAAAACATAGTTGCTTTTTATAGAAAAGAGCTTGATAAGTATTCTCAAAAAATATCATCAGGAAAATCCGTTTATCCATTTGAACCAAACCCTGAAAAAAGTTTTAATAGAGGTTTTACGGATTACTTCCTTGAAAAAAGAAATGCTTGTTTTAATTTTATTTCCCCTAAATCTCAAGGAGAATATTTAGGGAAAGTAATAGAGGTAAAAAATAACTATATAAGAATAAATACCGATAAAAATATTCATCCTCAAGATGGAATGGTCTTTGGCGATAATGGATTCTTAGTAAATAAAGTAGAAGGTGATAAAATTTATCCAAATAAACAAGTAAAAATCAATATTGGAGATAAAATATTCCGAAACAATGATGTTGATTTTGAGAAAAAACTTGATTTACCCCTAAAAAGACAAATTGGGGTAAATATAAATGTTCAAAATGGACAAATTAAACTTACTGATGAAGATGATATTTCTATTGTAGAAAAAATCGAATCAAATGAAGTTGCAAAAAATCCTGAAAAAATGAAAGAAACTTTCATAAAACAAATTTCTAAGACAGGTGATAGTGATTTCTACATAGAAAATATTGAAATAAATTCAGACATCCCATTTATGCCAGTAAGTGAAATAAACAAACTAAGACGTGAACTATTTGAAAAACTTATGCAAAAAAGATTTCTTAATTATCTTAAAGAAGCCCAAAAAGAGCTGAAATACACGGATTTTTATAAAAAAGAGTTTGATTATAGAGGTAATGTTTATAATCAAGAAGCAAAAGATTTTTATAACAAATGTAATTGCAAAATTTTAGAACCTGCTTTTGAAAAAATAAAACCAAATCGACAAGTAGAAATAATGCGAACTAAACATTGCATAAAATATGCTCTAGGCATTTGTAAATCGTCTCAAGAACTAGTTTTAGTTGATGAAAAAGGAATAAAATTTCCACTTAAATTTGATTGCAAGAATTGTGAAATGGTAATTTTATCTCCTACAAAATAACTATGCCGTAGCTACATCATTCTGTTTTTCTTCTTGTGCAGATAATTGTGCCGCTATTTGAGCTAATTCTTCTTTAGATTTTGCGTTATTAATAGCACTTTCTAGTTCTTTATAAGAAGTTATATTTTTATTTAAAACAGCCAATTGATCCTTTACATTCTCTTTAGAAAATTCTTGTCCAAACATAAATGGAGTTGAATATTGAGAATCAAACATCTGATTTCCATAAGCTACCGCATATATTTCTGGACGTTTCAAAGTTGCTTTCATTAGTCTAATACCATATCCAGGATTATCACCACCGATTGCAATTTGGTAATTATTCTTTCCGTAAGTAGAAGGTTTCCACATTGACCATGTTTGAGTAGCATTAGGAACATATTCATTTAATGCTGTTGCATTCATTGTAGGATCTTTAGCTAATGTTCTCATTGAAGCTGTTTTCAAATTTACAATTTCATTCATACCCTTTTGATAAGGTTTTTGAGTCTTTAACATACTATCCATAAATGTTTTGTATTCTGCTTGACTAATACTTCCTTGTCCTATTTTATAATTACCTGCTGCATCTTGAGTATATCCTTTTATTCTATCAATCATTTTAGTAGAAGAATTTTCAGTAAGAAGCTTATCAAAGTCTGCTTTAGATTTGATATTATATAAGTTTCTTAATTCCTTTCTATTTTGATTTAATATACATTTTTGTTCCCTTAATAAAGCAATTTTATTTTGTTCAGAAAGTGGAGTTGCTAATAATTCAGCATCAATTGCATCCATATCTTTTTGAATTTTAGCTTCCATATTTTTTATTTTTTCATCGTATTTATACTTAAAGTCATTAAATTTCTTAATACCATTAGTCCAGACTCTTTGCCACCAAACTTTAGAAGCACCTGAAACTCCACCACCAGCAACATTAACAGCTGCAAGATCTGCTCTTACTGCATTAGATGTTGCTCTCCAAGCATTTACAGTTATATCTCTACCAAAGTTTGAAGCTGCTTCTATAGTTTTACCTACCAAACCAGTTCTTGATGTTGCAGCACTAGCTTTAGCCATTGTAACACCAGAATTAGAAGCAGATGTAGTAGCTCCTGTTCTTAAACCACTACCAAGACCTCTTAAACCAAATACTGATAAACTTGCAACAAGTGCATTTGTACAAATGTCTTGTTGAGCTTTATCTTTTTCAAGGTCTGTTTTAGCATTCTTTAACTCAGAAACACCTTTAGCTACACCAATAGTGCCCAAAACAGCTCCACCAGCAAGCATTCCATATCCAATTACAGGGCCTATTACAGGAATAAAACTAGCACCTATAGCACCTATTGTAATTGCAGCATTTGTAAGCCCCTTTTTCCAATTCCAAGAGCCGTCTTTTTCTATCCTGACAAGACCTTTACCAATATTTACAAAAGCAGTTCCTGCATTAGAAAGCCAACGTCCTGCTTTTGTCCAAAAACTGTCATCTTTTTTTCGTTTTACAACAATAGAGCTTGTGCCTGTTTTTTTATCGGTGTTATTTTCTATATCTTTTTTTGTGGTCTCTAATTCGTTTATTGTTGCATTTAAACCTAGAGTTTTTTTGACGTCTTCTTTATCTTTTTCTAATTGAGCAGCTTCTAATCTAGCTTTATAAACTTTGTTTTTTTCTGCACGTTCTTTTTCAAGACGTTTTTTATAATCTTCATAACTCTCATTTAGTGTTGAAACACTTGAAGAAGACGTTGTTGTTGATAAAAATCCACTCCAAGGATTTCCTATATTTCCATTATATGTGCCAACCATGCCAGCAGGCATTTGTATATTCATAAAATTCGTCATAAATATCCCTGTTTAATATCCTTATTTATAAAAAGTCATACTAAAATCCAAAATTGATATATTATTAAGAAATGTAAATTATATTTACATTTATATGTTTCTGATATACTAAAAATATGAAGTGTGGATTTGTTACAATATTAGGTCGTCCTAATGTTGGAAAGTCGACTCTTTTGAATCAGATTTTGGGACAAAAGATAGTCATAACAACAGATAAGGCACAGACTACGAGAAAAAGAATTAAGGGAATTTTAACAGACGAAAATGGACAAATAATATTTGTCGACACTCCAGGTGTTCATCGTCCGCTTAAT
Source organism: Candidatus Gastranaerophilales bacterium (assembly GCA_944323985.1). Classification (GTDB taxonomy): domain Bacteria; phylum Cyanobacteriota; class Vampirovibrionia; order Gastranaerophilales; family Gastranaerophilaceae; genus CAG-196. Next base: position 71,364 of record CALUUP010000001.1, read on the forward strand.
AAACTTGGCGAATTTTTGCTTGATGAAGTAAAAATTGCAGTTCCTGATGCAGATTTAATATTGTTTTTAGTAGACGGAACCGAACCAGCAGGAAAAGGAGATAAGTGGATAGTTGAAAATATTCTAAATAAAACAGAAACTCCTGTAATATTGGTTATGAATAAGCTTGATAAAATTAAAAATCCACAAAAAGTAGAAGAAAATTTAATAAGTTATAAAACTCTTTTTGATAAAAATATTCCACTAGTTCGAATATCAGCAAAAACCGGTAGAAATAAAGATACATTAATTTCAAATATCTTAAAAAAATTACCAGAAGGAGAAAAATTATATCCTGATGATATTGTAACCGAAGAAAGCATGAGATCAGTTACAGAAGAAATAATAAGAGAAAAGATTTTATTAAATACACAAGATGAAATTCCACATTCTGTAGCTATAAAAATAGAAAAATACGAAGAAAATGAAGATATAGATAGAATTTATGCAACAATTTATTGTGAACAAAAAAGTCAAAAAGGTATTTTGATTGGGAAAGGAGGTAATCTTTTAAAATTAATTGGAACTCAAGCTAGAATAGAATTAGAAGAAATTACAGAGAAAAAAGTTTTTTTATCGCTTGAAGTAAAAGTAGAGAAAGATTGGAGAAAAAAAGATAATATTTTAAAAAAATTTGGATATAAACAAGAAGAATAGCAAAAAATAAATTTATAGGTTTTACAATATTATAGTAAAAGGAAGTGTGTGTAAAAGATGAAAATTCAAAGAGTAGAGACATTAAATTTAAACAATTCAAAAAAGCAAAACAATACAAGACCAAATTTTCAAAGAAATTGGTCAGAGCACGTTAGCTGGGGTGCAAACTATATAAAAGAGACAGGAAAAACAAATTTTAAGTTGTTTTCTTTTCCGGATGCAAAAGCAGTTTTTGTAGAAATAGCTAGTAGTATAGGTAAAAATTTTGGAAATATTCATGATAGAGCTGTACAAATAGTGACGGCTGTATCAGGTCTTATTACCGCACAAGCGATAAATGAAGATTCCAAAATTTATCCAATGAAACATAATGGCGAAGGAGTTTATGAAGCTAACAATATTGATGCTAAAGCGGGGACTCCATATAGATATGTTGTAGTTGATAAAAATAACAATGTTAATACAGTTAAAGATCCTTATTCTAAAAAGCAAGATGATATTCACGGTTGGAGTGAAATTTATAATCAAGATAATTATGAATGGAAAAATACTAACTGGCTTGAAGGAAAAGATTCTAGAAGAATAACAAGAAAACCAGATGAAAAATTTAGAGGTTTGGAAAATTTAGTTATTTCAGAAATAAATATTCCAACATTATCTAAAGAGGGAGATTTTAAACATGCTTTTACTGTAATTGATAAAATTGCAAATGACAAAGTTGCTAATGCAATAGAAATAATGCCTGTAGAAAATACATATTCAAAACAATGGGGATATGATGGAGTAGATAAGTTTGCAGTAAATAAAAATTTAGGTTCAGCAAAAGAACTAAAAGAATTAATAGATTATGCACATGGGAAAGGTCTAAATGTCATAATGGATATGGTTCCAAATCATATTGGTCCAGATGGTAATTATTTAGAAAAAACGGGTCCATATACTGCTGGAAATACAGCTTGGGGTAGTGCTTATAATTATGAAGGACTTAATAATAAATATGTTAGAGATTATATGGCAAATGCCGCTCTTTGGTGGGCTAAAGAATTTAAAGTCGATGGGCTAAGGTTAGATATGACTCAACACTGTCATTCTGATTATCTATTAAAACAAATTGTAGATGAAGTAAATGAACATGCACCGAGTGTTTTTCTAATAGCAGAAGATGGTAGAAATAACAAAAAAAATGTAACGGATATAAGTAGATATAATATTACACATGAAATGGAATTAAAGAAAATCGATGAAAGTGTTGATGATATTGCAAATCAAAGATGGCATACTTATCCTCAAGAAATAGGATTTGATAGTGAATGGGATTTTAAATACATTGAAACTTTACAGGATGCTGTTCTTGATATAAGTCCAAAAGTTATGAATGACTTAGATAATGATTTGAAAAATTCATTACATAGAGTTAAATATGTCATGAGTCATGACAATATTGGAAATAATGATGGCACAAGGCTTATACCGAAAATATTGGTAAAAAATTTAGGATTATTTTTTAATGTAGATGGATATGGAGATTGTGAAAAAGGACAAAATGCTGCACAAAGTTCTCAAAGACTTGCAGAATTAATCGTTTCTGATGATTTTGATAAGTTAAACGAAGAGCAATTAAGACAAAAATTAAATGACTGTGGTATTAGAACTTATATTTCAAAAGAACATTTAATTAATACATTTAAAACAGCATTGGCTAAACAAAGGCTGGCACAAGGAACTTTTATGACAACACCAGGTCCTAAAATGTATTTTCAAGGTGATGAAGTAGGAGATTTATCGCATTTTAAATTTTTTAGAGAATTTACAGATGAAAGAAGGGTAAGAGAAGAATCTGATGATTTTAAAAATGCAAAAATTAAAGAAAAAGGATATGATACTCTTGAAGAAACAGCTCGTCCAGACTGTATTGTTGGTAGAATTAAATATGAGGGTTATTTTAAGAATGCCTCTCAGCAAATGTTAGAATACAATAAAGATTTAAAAGAGTTGTTAGATACAAATAATGCTATTTCGAAAGGAGATATTGTTAGTACATATAAAGATAATACACATAATGTTCATATACATCAATTAAAATTTAACGATGAAGAGGTTTTAGTACTTAAAAATTTTGGAACTGGATTCCACAATAAAACTTATGAATACTATGGTTTTCCACAAAATAGCACTTGGGAAGAAATTTTTAATAGTGATGATGCTAAATATGGTGGTAGTAATCTTACAAATAAAGGACGAAATGATATAACAAATCTAAATCAACATCTTTCAATGGCACCAAATAGTATTGTTATTTTGAAGAGAATATAAAATATTTATTAACAAAAGGGCGATATCGTATATACGATATCGCCCTTTACAAATATTTACTCCATGATAATATTATAGAAAAGGACTGATTATGGCATATTTAGCAAAAAGACATCATCATACTCATACAAACCCGAAAGGGCTTGGAGTCTTGTGTCTTCTCTCCGCTAAGTAAACTCCTTTCCCCATCGGCTCTTTCGGGATATTAAATTGAGAGATTGTAAAGAGTTCGATAAAAGGAGAAAATTTTAAATGTCATTAGTAAATATAATATCAGCAATAGGAAACAATAGCAGTGTTTATCCGTTAATAGTCCGTGATTGCGGAATAGAAGTTCCATCTAAAGTCGCAATGACTTATAATCAAAACTTAAAAGATTCAAAGCAAATGGCTTATAATGCTACTAGAGAAAGATTAATAGATGAATATGGAACCTCTATTATTTGGCTTGGAGGGATTCCTGCTATGGAAAAATTATGTAATTGGGGAATAAAAAAAATGGGGTATTCTCCAAAAGTAAACTCCAGCTTATTAAAAGAAACTTCTAATCAGGGTTTAAAATATAATATTGAAAAGTTTAAAAATTTAGCTTCAAAAGAAGTAAAAGAAATGGAAAAAGTGCTTAATAATAAATCAACATATCAAAAACTCCTTGCTGGAAAATTTATTCTTTCTACTGCTATTCCTGTTGCATTAATGGGATATTTTTTACCTAAAATGAATTTTGCACTTACTGACAAAATAAGAAAACGCCAAGAAAACTCTAAAGAGGGGGTAAATATAATAAAAAAATCAATAGACTTAAAACCAGAAAATACAACTCCGACTTTTAAAGGAATAACATCTACTTTAGCTAATATGTCTACCGTTAACAAAATGGCGATTACAGATGGGGGACTGACAGTTGGTAGAGTTGGAACTGCAAGAAATAAATTTGAAAGAATTGAAATGGCTTTTAAAATGAGTATGATGATGTTTTTAAACTTTGTTGCACCTATTTGGATCGCCAAAGGTTTAGATAATTTATCAAATAAGTTATTCAAAACAAATGTTAATTTAGATCCAATGTTATTAAATGATAAAGAATTTTTAGAAAATATTAAAAATAATACTCTTGAAATGCCAAAAGGAAATATTATTGAGTTTTTAGATAATAAACCTGATTCTAAATTTTCTAAACTTTGCGAAAAATATGCAGGAGTTAAATATTTAAAAAATCGAATTAGAGATCCAAGAGAATTTGTAGATGAAAATAAGATTTCAAAATTTCAACAAGAAATAGAAAAATTCGCAAGTCAGTCCAGAGAAAGTGGAAATGTTGAAAATTTTGCAAAAAAAGCATTAAAAGTTAAATCTGCAAATATCTTAGCGAATGTTGGTATTAGTAGTTTTCTTCTTGCAGTGACACTTCCTAAAATTACTTTTATATTAAGAAAGAAAATAACAGGCTCTGATGCCGAACCCGGTCTAATGTCGAAGTAAATTAAGAGCAGCTATAAAATAATTTTTAAACTCAACAAAACTTCTTAATGATAATAAAGTCTTTATGATAAATTTAGGTCTTAAGTAAAATCTTCTTACCGCTTGTTTATGCAGCTCAAAAATTCTTTCCTTTGTTAAAGTATGAGATTTTACAACCGGCTCAAAATAAGCCTTCGTAAAATCCATATTACTATCTACCAATTTATTTAACATTGCATAAGCAAAATATTTAGTACCAGGAAGGGGAGTCGCAGTATAAAAACTAACAAAATTACTATCCAACTCTATTGCAAATTTTATAGTCTCTTCTACCGTTTCCTCAGTTTCCCAAGGAAGACCTATTACAAAATAATTATAAATTTTGATTTTATTTTTTTTCAAAATTTTAACAGTATTTCTAATTTCATCTAAGCTTAGTTTTTTACCGATATTATTGAGCATTGTTTGTGAACCACTTTCAACACCAATACTTACAAGACGACAACCCGCTTTATACATAATTTCTGCCATCTCTTCATCCATCGTATTAGCTCTTGTATTAGAAGACCATGTAATTTTTAAACCACTTTCAATAATTTTTTTACATAAATTAATAGTCCATTCTCTATCGAAATTAAAAATATCAGACCAAAAAAGAAAATTTTTGATATTATATTTTTCAACACACTCTTTTAATTCTGCAATAATATTTTCTGCAGAACGAATTCTTACTTTTGATCCACTAACAGGAGTTGCTAGACAGAAAAAACAATGATAAGGACACCCTCTTGAAACTTTAACAACAGCTTGAATTTTACCGTTATCGGGTCTTATATATTTAGAATTATCAACCAAATGCCTTGCTGGAAACGGCAAAATATCAAGATTTTCGATGAAAAGTCTTTTATCAGTTTTTACAGGTTGAAAATTATCACGATAACAAATTCCTAATATCTCATTGTCAGGAACTCCATTTAATATATCTCTCAAAGTAAGCTCTGCTTCACCAATAATAACATAATCTATAAATGAATTTTCATAAATCGCGTTTGTATTATAAGTTAAAAAAGATGCTCCTTTTACTATTATAGTAGTATTAGGCGAAATTTCTTTAGCTAACTTCAAAGCTTCCATATCAGACTTAAAAGTCGGCGTAGCTATATTTGCGACTAAAAAATTCGGCTTAAAACTTTTTAAATCAGAAATAAAATCATTTCCTTGACTATAATCTCTAATCATAGCTTCATATCCACAACCTTCAGAAATGGAAGCTAAATACATTAAATCAGTAGGTGGTAGTGGTGGAATAACCAATAACTCCTTAGTAGGCTGTTGACAACGATCTTCTCTATTTAAAACCGGCGAAGGTGGGTAAATTAATAAAACTTTTCCCTTAGCCTTATCTGCTTCATTCATTATAAAACCTCTGATTTATCTTTAACTTTAGAAGCAATTAATGCTGCAATTACAAGACATAGAGCTCCTATTAAGAATGTATATTCCCAGTGATAATTAACTCCACCAATAACTTTAAAATCGCATTTGTTAATTATCCAAGAAACTAAAGTGCAAACAAAGACTTGTGGTCCAGCTATAAAAATGTTAAAAATACCCATAACAGAACCTTCAGTACCTGGTTTAATATATTGAGAAAGCATTGCAAAAGGTAAAGCACAAATACTAGCCCAACCGATACCTGAGATAGCCATTAGAATAGCTACAATCTTTATATTTGTAAAAATTGCCATACCTAAAAACGCAAAAGCCATTGATAACATAGATATGATATGTACTTTTTTATTTCCAAATTTAACAGAAAGAATTCCAATAGGAATGGCAACTAAGAAACAAACTAAATTAAATATAGCAAAGCATATAGAAGAAAAATTAGTTCCCGCAAGTACTGCCGCATCATAACTTGCTTTAACAATTTCAGAAACTTCTGACAAATCCGGTACTCCAAAAACAGTATGGACACAATATTGTGTAAAGTAAATCATCATACACATATTACCAATCCAGGTGAAAAATTGCATCCAACAAATTTTTCCTACTTCAGGTGATAAAGCAAAAAAATCTTTTAAGGATTTTATAAAATCAAATTTTTCGTGATTTTCATCTTGTTTAGGTAAAAACCTTCTTTCTTTTATAACAATACAAGTCCATAACATGCCAAGAGAAAAAGCTAATGCTGCCATTATAAATTGTGCGTTTATCGACATTTGATAATTAAACGCCCATTTTAAAAATGGTGCAGTTCCCGCAGCAACAACAGAACCTAAACCAATTGCTAAGCTAATATAAGAATTTGCAATAGAATGTTGTTCAGATGGGACAACGTCAGGAACTAAAGCTCTATAAGGACCTTGAGCAATATTCACACAAGCATCTAAAATCCAAATCATAGCCGCCGCAAATAACAACGCAGACCATTCTGGAAGATGTAGATGAGTTAATGATCCAAAACAAGTTGTAATATATTCAGAATTAGGCAAAGCCCAAAGAGCAAGTGCGGAAAGTAATGCTCCTCCAAGTAAATAAGGTCTTCTTCTTCCAAAAATAGAAGTCGTTTTATCACTTAAAGCTCCAATGAGCGGTTGAACAACCATTCCGGTGAAAGGTCCTGCTAACCATATTAAACCAAATAGAAAAGGTGATGCACCTAAATCTTCAGTCACAGGTCCTGATAAGATTATCCTCATTTGCCAAGCAAATTGTAATCCAAAAAAACCTAGCGCAAAACTTAAAAACTTAGCTGTATTAAACCTTTTTAACTCATTTTCTGCCATATAAAACCTCTCCACACATCATACTAACCAGTTTACAAACAAAATGACTCGGCGTCAATACAAAGCTATAATGTGTTCAATACCTGTTTTTGCAATATTAAATATTTCAATCATCTTTTCAAAGTCATAAGGTTCACCTTCTGAAGTAGTTTGAAAATCTACAATTTTACCACTTTTAGTTAAAATCACATTTGAATCTACTTGTGCGTGAGAATCTTCTTCATAATTTAAATCCAGTTTAATTTCTCCATCAACAATTCCAATAGAAATTGCCGCAATAGCTTCAATTATAGGGTTTTCCTTTAAATCACCAGATTTTATTAACTTTTCAAAAGCATCTTTTAAAGCAAGATACCCCCCACATATACTTGCTGTTCTTGTTCCTCCATCAGCTTGAATAACATCAGCATCTATTGTAATAGTCATACCTGGCATTTTTTCTAAATCTACACAAGCCCTTAAAGAACGTCCAATTAATCTTTGAATTTCTTGAGTTCTTCCGGAAATTTTTTCTCGTTCTCTTTTACAACGAGTATTTGTAGATGCAGGAAGCAAGGAATATTCAGCAGTTACCCAGCCTCTATTATCATTTTCATCCATCCACTTAGGCTTCTTTAAATCAACTGAAGCTGTTACGATAACTTTTGTTTCACCAAATTCAACTAATATTGATCCTAAAGCATGTTTTGTAAAATCGTGTGTAAATTTTATTTTTCTTAATTCGTTATTTTTTCTTCCATCTATTCTCATATAAACCTCCATACAATAAAATAATTATATCACAGATAAAAAATCGAGAGCCCCGATGAGGGGCTCTCGATTCATATTCGACCAGAATAAAATAAATTTAGGAAAAGGAAGTTTTTTGATTAACCGGAGAATGTTTTGTAAGAAGCTTCGATATTATCATTAATAACTTTATCTACAGCTTCAATTTCAGTTGTAATTTGAGTTCTTTCATTATCAAGTCTTTGTAATTTTAACTCTAAGTTTCTATCTTCTGCTTGAATAATAGACGTTTTAGCGTTAATTTCTTGTTGTTTTTTATCATATTCATATTGAGCATATTCATATTGGTTATATGCATCTTGATATGCTGCATTGTCAGTTACAGTTTCTGCTGTTAAATCAATATATCTATAAGATATAATTTCTCCAGATGTAGAATCTATAGTTGGTATGCCGATTTTAGTAATTCTACCTTGAGAATCAAATTCTAACTGACATTTATCTGTTGGGTTTGATGTTGTGTATTTACCGTTAGGTGTGTATGAAAAAGTATCTGCAAATCCATCTGGACTGTCAACATCTGATTTTAATGCGAATTGTAATGTTTTTGTTCCTGTTTCACTTGTTACAAGAAATACATAGAAATCATCTTCTGTAATACTTGAATCACTTGAACCATATGAATTTCTAATAGCTTCTCTGTATTTTTCCCAGTCAAATGAAGAGAATTCTTCCATCTTTGATGCAGTATTAAAGTCGTATGCAGTTTGACCAGCGATAGTAGTAGCTCCTCCATTAGGGTTCGTAATAGTTGTTGTACCACCATTTGCTTTTTGGAAATATTCAATACCTTCCAAAGTTTTTAACGAATATGTTCCATCTTCATTTGCTTCAACGTATGGAGAACCTTCATATAATGCTGCAACATCTCCAGATGATGTTCTTACATAATAATTACCTAAATCAGAAGATTTTATTTTTAAAGATACTTCTTCAGGTCGTTCTCTTAAATGGCTAAAATTTGATTTATCTTCAGCGGCATCATAATCTTCTTTACTAGTCTTTTTAAAATAAGTTTTACCAGCTTCAAATTTTTCAACTGGCACATAGCCACCAGCAACACGTTCCATATAATTAGAAATATCTTCTTGACCATTAACTAAAGAATCTCCTGAAATTTCGGTATTATCTATGTAAAAATCGCCTTCTTGATAAGGTTCATCATTTTTTACCTCATAAATACCAGTTCCTTGAACAAAACTTGGTTGTACTGGGTTAACAGAGATATCTGCGCCTGCTTTACCAACGACAGAAGAACCATAATTTGAAGTTATAGCTGCACCTGTTGCACTTTGTTGAATTTCTACATTGTATAATTCTCCTGAAGGCTTTACGGTACCAATAGTAAATGTAGTTGCTCCATCTGTTCCAGAATACTTAATGGTTGTATAATCATTAGTAGATGGAGGGGTTGGTACTGTCATTGCAAGTAAACTGTTATACAATGCAGTGCATTGTTGGGATAAAATTGTTCTTTCTTGGTTAATTTGTTGACCTTGATACTCAAGATTTGATTGTCTAGCTTGTAGGCTTAATAATCTTGCTTGTGATGCTGACATACCCATAATTTTGTCTCCTTTTTTCCTTTTCCTGTTTGTTCTATACTCCGTATATCGACATTTTTTTCTTAAACTTTAGGTTTGTATAAAAAATATTTACAAAAATTTACAATTAAAAAATAATACTCTAAAAGATTGATTGAAAAAAATCTATATAAAAGTTATTCTATGCTTAGTAGAGGTTTTTGTGAAAAAAGATGTTTTAAGAAAAAAAATTCTTCAAAAAGAGTTAGAAATAAAGAAATTACATTTACAACCAAAATCAGAATTGATTAATGATTTGTTAAACTCATTAATACTAGAGAAAGCTATATTAAAAAAAGAGCTTCAAAATCAGGAAACAAATATAGTTATTGATAAAATAAAAAAATTTTTTCAAAAAAAAGAAAAATTAATTTGCGATTATTTTAAAATCTAAATTAAGAAAATTTTCCTTGTTTGTGATATAATCTTGTTACGAGGAATTTTATGTTAAAGATAGATTATAGTAACAAAAAATCAATAAGAAGAGCTTTTGGAGAAATCTTAGCTGATTTGGGTGAAACAAATCAAGATATTGTTGTTTTAGATGCTGACTTGTCTGGTTCAACTCAGACATCAATATTTGCAAAGAAGTTTCCAGAAAGATTTTTTGATGTAGGTATTGCCGAACAAAATTTAATTACAACGGCATTAGGACTTTCTTTAGAGGGTAAGATCCCTTTTGCTGCAACATTTGCAGTATTTGCAACAGGAAGAGCTTATGATCAGATAAGGAATTCAATTTGTTACCAAGGTTCTAATGTGAAAATTATAGGAGCTCACGGGGGAATTACAGTCGGTGAAGATGGTGCTAGTCATCAAGCTTTGGAAGATATTTCTTTGATGCGAGGATTGCCAAATATGATGGTAATTTCGCCTAGTGATTATATTCAAACACAAAAAGCTATAGAATATGCTTCAAAGCACTTTGGACCTGTTTACATAAGATTATCAAGATTAGAAGTTCCATGTGTTTTTGATGATAGTTATGAATTTAATCCACAAAAAGCTATAGTGCTAAAAGAAGGTACTGACGTGACCTTAATAACAACAGGGGATATTTTGTCTGAAGTTGTCAAAGCTGTTGAAAAGCTTGAAGAAAAAGGAATTAGTGTAGAATTAATTAATATTCCTGTTATAAAACCTTTAGATTGTGGAACAATTATAGATAGTTCTAAGAAGACAAAGTTTGTTATTACAATAGAAAACCATTCTATAATTGGAGGATTAGGTTCTGCAGTGTGTGAATGTTTGTCTGAGAATAATCCAACTTTGGTTCATAGAATTGGTATAAATGATTCTTTTGGTCAAAGTGGAACACCAGATGAGCTTATTAAATATTATAAATTAGACGCTGAAAGTATTACAAATAAGGTTATAGAGTTAATAAGATGATACAATTAAGATCTGTTACGAAGAAATATAAAAATAATTATGCATTAAAAAATATAAATTTAGATATTTTATCAGGAGAATTTGTTTTTATAACAGGAGCTTCTGGTGCAGGTAAATCAACATTAATGAAAATGTTATACAAAGAAGAAACTCCAACAACAGGTACTGTATTGATAGGTGGTATAAACATTGCTAATTTGCCGCCAGAGAAAGTGCCGAATTTAAGACGTTGTATGGGGATTGTTTTTCAGGATTATAAATTGTTACAAAACCAGACAGTCTATGATAATATTGCATATGTCATAAGGACATTGGGAATAAGTTCTTCTGATATTAGAACTCGTGTGACAGGAGCTTTGAAGGTTGTAGGTTTACTTGATAAAGCAAAGGCAAAACCAACGGAACTTTCAGGTGGAGAACAACAAAGAGTTAGTATTGCAAGAGCTCTTGTAAATGGGCCTCCTTTATTAATTGCTGATGAGCCTACTGGGAATTTGGATCCAAAGAATTCTTTGGAGGTAATGCAGATACTTGAGCAAATTAATCAAAGGGGAATTACGGTTATTGTGTCAACACATGATTATACATTAGTTGATAGGTTTAGAAAAAGAGTTCTTACTCTGGAAAAAGGTGAGATTGTACGCGATATTCAGGCAGGTACTTATGGACAATAATAGGCAACAGTTAAAGAAACAAGTAAAGAAGCATATTCCAAAAGATTGGTTATGCGAACTTCGTATTGCGTATAGGATTGTTAAAGAAGCAGTTAATGATATAAGAAGAACTGGTATTGTAAATTTAGTTATTATAACTACAATGGCTGCTATATTAACAATATTTGGGGTTCTTTTTAGATTTACGTTGTCTTTGTCTACCTTTGCAAATGAGTTAGGTAATGTATTAGAGATTTCGGTTTATTTAAAACCAAATACTTCTCCTGAAATAGTTAAAGATAGAATAAAAGAAATAAAACATGTTAAACAAATCACATTAAAAACAAAAGAAGAGTCTTGGAGTAGTTTAAAACAAGAATTAGGTTTACATGACGTAGCAAATCCTTTACCAGATACCTTACGAGTACGTGTTGATAAACCGGATAATATAGCAGAAGTATTTTCTCAAATAAAACCTATTGCAGGTGTAGAAGATATGGGATATGCAAAAGATTTGGCAAAAAAAATGCAAGTATTAACTAAGGTTGTTAATACGACGATGATTTTTGTAATAATAATATCAGGTGCTTTGACAATAACTATAATAAACAATACAATTCAACTTGTTATTCAAGCAAGAAAAGAAGAAATTGAAATAATGCGTTTAATGGGTGTAAGTAATTGGTATATAAAAACACCATTAATAATGCAAGGTGCTTTTTATGGCTTCGTGTCTTCTATAATCGCAGTATTACCATTAAATTGGGTACAGGGTTTGTTGATAAATGTTCATAAATTTTTCTTGATACCAAATCCTGTATATGCTCAAAATATTGTTATTATAACATTATTGTTAATAGGTTCAGCATTTGGTGCTATGGGAAGCTTTTTATCTATTAAAAAGCATTTACAAGTATAGATTGAATAGGTGATAATTATGGATAAAACAATAGAATTAGTAAATGGCGTAAAAGATATTCATGCAATGCCAAGTGTAATAGTAAAGGCATTAAATATAATGAAAAAACCTACAGCAAGTATGAAAGAGTTAGGTGATATTGTTATGTATGATCAATCTTTAACAATAAAACTTCTTGCGTTAGTAAACTCTGCTTATTACGGTTTTTCTCAACAAATAAGTTCTATAAATATAGCTTTATCTTTATTAGGTATGGTGAAAGTAAAAAATATTATAGTTGCAGTAGCTATGAAACCAATGATGTCTAATCAAGGAGATAAAGAACTTTGGAAACATTCTATGCGTGTTGCCGCAGGTTGTGAATATTTGGCAAATGTAACAAAAGTTATGGATTCGGATGAAGCTTTTATCGCAGGTTTTGTACATGATGTAGGGAAATTGGTTTTGCATATGTCAAATGAAAAATTGTATACAAAAGTGATAGAAGCTGTTAATGATGGTGCTGAAATAGTTGACGCTGAAAGAAAATATTTTGATTCAGATCACGTAAAAACAGGATCTTTACTTGCAAAAAGATGGCAATTACCAATTTTATTAGCTAATATTATTTCTTATCATCATAGTCCTTCATTATCTTCAATTCCTGTTCCTTGTAATTTGGTTTGTTTGGTAGATAAGTTAGTTCAAACGAATTATAATCCTAATAATTTAGATAAAGATTTTATTAAAACTTTAGGTATAGATTTTGCGGATATAGATGATTTAAGAAATACTATAATGCAAAAGGCTGAATTATTGATATCTGAATTGGCATAGGTTTAAGGATGTCTAATAAAATTATATTAGCTTCAGATGATGTTGATTTTTTTGAATATATTATTCAAAAACTTAAAATTAGAAAAAGTGATGAAATTTATAGATTTAATTATGAGTCACTAATTAAAAATTATCAGTTGATTGATTCTTCATTAGTTATTTTAAATAGTGAAGTTCTAAATGGTGATATTTATGAAATTTTAAAATTATTAGAAAATAATCCTTGTATTGTTTTTGCATTAAATGATAATGATGAAATAAAAAATAAGTTTTTGAAAAAAGGAGCTGTTGATTTTATTACACCTTTTAATACAGATGAAGATATTCAAATTAAAGTTAATAAGGCGTTAAAGATAGTTTCTCTTTTGGATAAAAACAAATATTATAGAAAATTTTTAGAAAATAATAATTTTATTTCTAAATATAATGAAGTATACATAGATTATAAGTTAATTTTAGAGATGGAATTAGAGCGTATTAATGAAAGTTCAATACCGTCTGTATTAGTTGCAATTTCTCCAAATGAAAAATCAAAATTTTTATTAAGTTCTAATCAAATAGAATTAGCTATTTTGAGTTGTATAAGAAAAGATGATATTTTGATGACTTATGCTGCAAATAAATATTTTTTATTGTTATATAATACAAACGTTGAAGCAGCAAAAAATATATGGAAAAAGATAGTATCTAAAGTTCCAGAGAAGATCTATGCTGGTTTTGCAAGTGTTTTATATAAAAAAAGAGAGCATTTAATTAATGAGGTTTTAAATCGATTACATGAAGCTATAAATAATGAAAAGAGTTTGGAAACAAATAAAGATTTCTCAGATTCGTTTGCGAGTATTAATTTCAAAAATTATAAACAAGAATATGAAAAAAATTTAGAAAAGATAATTATTCCAGTTTTTTATCAAATTCAGCAAAAGTATAATAATAAACTGTGGGGGATTAATGTTTTACAAGAAGTAGAAAATGGTGTTTATCGTTTGTTGTTAAAGAGTAAATATCGTAATGGAGAACTTAAAATAACTTCTCCTGGTTTTTCTAAAGTTCTTATTGATGTAAATTATTCCAATAAATCAAATTCGCAAAGAATTTCAATAGAATCAGATGAATTTGAGGCGGGCTTTTTAGAAGATGTAATAGAACAATTTATAAGTGATTTTAAAAGAGAGGTAGAAGATGGCAATACTTAATATAGAGGATAGTTTGGTTTTAATAATAGATGTTCAAGAACGATTATTAAATGCTGTTTTTAATAAAAATTTGTTAGAAAAGAAAGCTGAAATAATTACAAAAGCTGCTAAAATATTAGATATACCTGTATATCTTACAGAACAGTATCCTAAAGGTTTAGGATCTACTATTTCAGTAATAAAAGATGTTTTAGATAAAGAAAATTGTTGTTTTGAAAAAATTGCTTTTTCTGCGCTTGAAAACAAAGAATTATTGGCGGCTTTAAAAAAAGAAAATAAAAAGCAAATAATCCTTTTTGGTATAGAAACTCATATATGCGTTAATCAAACTGCAGAGGCTCTTATTAAGGAAGGTTTTGAAGTTTGTGTTGTGAGTGATGCTTGTGGAAGTCGTGTAGAAATGGAATATGCTGCAGGGTTAACTAGAATGAAAGATAATGGAGCTTTTATAATTACGACAGAAATAGCTTTATTTGAATGGTTAAAAAGTGCAAAACATCCAAAATTTAAAGAAATACAAAGTTTAATAAAATAGTTTTGAATTTTTTATAGATATCCTTTAAAAATATGTAAAATCTTGATTATTTTATTTTTATATATTAGAATACCTAATGAGATGAGTAGAGGGTGTATTTGATATGAAAAAAGCTTTAATGATTGCTTCGGTTTTATTTATTGCGGTTATTTCAACAGCGTGTATAAATAATATCGCAGTACAGGAACTTAATAATAAAGCTGCAGAATATATGGAAAAAGGTGATTATGAATCAGCAATGGATCGTCTTCAGGCAAGTTTGGATTTAGATGCGACCATGTATGAGACTTATTATAATTTAGGAATAGCTTCTATAAATGCGAAAAAATATGAAAAAGCTATAGAAGCTTTTGAAGGTGGAATTAAAATAAAGCCTGATTATTCTGATTTTTATTATTCTTTAGGTTTGGCACAAAATGATTTAGCAGAAGAAATATTGGAATCAAGTGTAAGTGATCAAGAAGAGGATATTGATCAAGAACCTAAGAAAGAAGATATTTCTTCCGATAATGAATCTGAGTCTATGGATGAAGGTAAAATTTTGAAGTTGAAAAAGTCTAGCTTAGAAAATTTGAAAAAATATATAGAAATGTCTCCTAATTCAGATGATAAAGATTCTGTAAATTCTTTAATTGCAGAATTAAATGAATATATCAGTAAAAATGAAAATAATAGTGTAGAAAAGGAATAATGTTTACATCTCCATCTCAAATTCTATGTACAATATTCGGCATAAAAATATATTTTTATGGTGTAATAATGGCTCTTGCAATTTCAATTGGGGTTTTAGTTTCTGATTTTGTTGCTTATAAGTTTTATGATTTAAAGAAAGAGACAATAATAGATTTAGCACCATATTTAATAATATTTGGGATTATAGGTGCGAGATTGTATTATTGTACTTTAAATTATGATTTTTATTTAAGATTTCCAACCGAAATTTTGGCGATTCGTCATGGTGGAATTTCAATTCACGGAGCGATTATTGGTGGAATTGTAGGGCTTTTAGTTTTTGCTAAAAGACGGAATTTGAATTATAAAAAACTTCTAGATGTAACTGCGGTTGGTTTACCTTTAGCTCAAGCGATTGGAAGATGGGGGAATTTCTTTAATTCAGAAGCTTTTGGAGGTCCTTGTAATTTACCTTGGAAACTTTATATTGCTCCGCAATATCGTCCGATACCTTTTCAAGAAGTGCAATTTTTTCATCCGACTTTTCTTTATGAAAGTGTTTTGGATTTTGTTTTGTTTATTGTTTTGTTTTATATCGCAAAGAAAAATTGTATAAAAAAAGATGGAAATTTGGCGTTAGTATATTTAATACTGTATTCAATTATAAGAATATTAGTGGAAAGTTTACGTATTGATAGTGTAAAATATGTTTTGGGTTTGCCTGTTGCAATATTTGTATCTATTTGTATAATTGTTGTATCGATTATATTATTATTTATAAAAAAAGGGGGAAGTGATGAAATTAAATAAAAAACTGGCAATAATGTCAATAGTATCAGTTATGTTTTCAACAATGGTTGCTTTTGCGGCTCCTCAACCGCAAAAAATAGCAGTTGTTGATATTCAAAAAGTTGTGTCATCGTCTTCTCAGGTAAAAACTTTAAAAGCTTCTCAAGAAGCTAAGAATAAAGAATTGGCTAATTTTATTAAAAAAGCTCAAGAAGATGTAAATAAACAGACTGATGCAAATAAGAAAAAATCTGTAGCAGCACAGTATGAGAAACAATTAGTAGCTAAAAGAGAAGCCAATGCTAAAGAGTATGCAAATAAGTTGAAAGCAATAGATACTAATATTACTGCTCAAATCGGTAAAAAAGCTACAGAGATGGGATATACAATGGTTCTTCCAAAATCAGCAGTTATTTATGGAGGAGACGATATAACTGCAACTATTTTACAGGTGATTAAATAATTATGAAAGCAGTTTTATACTACGGACCACAGAATATTAAATATGAAGATACCATGATTAAACCTTTGGAAAAAGGTGAGATTCTTGTAAAAATAAAAGCAGCATTAACTTGTGGAACTGACGTTAAGACTTATAGAAGAGGGCATCCAGTATTAATAAAAAATATTCCATCTGGTTTTGGTCATGAGTTTTCAGGGATTGTAGAAAAAGTTGCTGATGATGTTAAAAATGTTAAAGTTGGTGATAGAGTAGTTTGTGCAAATTCTGCTCCTTGCGGTGAATGTTTTTATTGTAAACGAGGAGAGTATAATCTTTGTGAAAACTTAGATTTATTAAATGGTGCTTATGCTGAGTATATAGTTGTTCCGGAAAGAATTGTAAAGAAGAATACTTTATTATTGCCACCAAGTTTACCATATGAAAAAGCTGCTTTTACCGAACCTTTAGCAAATGTTGTACATGGTGTAGAAAGAACCGGTATAAAACCTGGACAAACGGTAGGTGTAATTGGTATTGGTCCTATTGGTTTGATGTTTGCAAGGTTGTGCAAGTTAAAAGGTGCAAGAGTTATAGTTGCTGGACGAAATCCTTTGAAACTTAAATTAGCAGAAGAGTTTGCTCAGGCTGATGAAATTGTAGATTTGAAGAAATATTCTAATCCAGAAATTATTTTTAAAGATTTTTCTGATGAAAAAAGAGGATTGGATGTCGCAATTGAATGTGTTGGGATGCCTGAAATTTGGGAATTGGTATTCTCTTGCGTAAGACCTGGAGGTACTGTTCATTTCTTTGGCGGATGTAAATCCGGTTCAAAAGTAAGTATTGATACTACAAAAATGCATTATGGAGATATTCGTTTGATGAGCGTTTTTCATCATACTCCAAAATATTTTAGACAGGCATTAGATTTGATAGCGACAAGTGATGTTGAGGTTGAAAAATTAATAACTGCAGAACTTCCTCTTGAAAAAGTTGAATATGCTATGGAACAGCATATAGCTGGTAACGCTATTAAATTTTTAATTCGTCCATAAATGAGGATAAAACAAAAACCCTAAATTAACTACTTGATATATCAAGTAGTTTTTAGTATCATTGTAAAGCAGATTTTATAGACAAAAAGGGGATATCAAATGAGCGGACACTCAAAATGGTCAACAATTAAACATAAAAAAGCTAAAACAGATTCATTAAGAGCTGCAGAATTTCAAAAATTTTCAAGAGAAATTATAGTAGCTTCAAAATTGGGCGGTCCTGATCCTGCAGGAAATTTTAGGTTAAGAACTGCAATTGAAAAAGCGAAAGCAGCTGGACTACCAAATGATAATATAAAAAGAGCTATAGAAAAGGGTTCCGGTTCTGGTTCTCAAGAAAATTATGATGAAATGATTTATGAAGGTTATGCAGCTGGTGGAGTTGCCGTTGTAGTAGAAGCTATGACTGATAATAAAAACAGAACAGCTGGCGATGTAAGAAGTTATTTCTCAAAATTTAACGGAAATTTAGGTGAAACTGGATGCGTAGGCTGGATGTTTGATAAAAAAGGTTGTATAACTTTTGAAAAAGAAGGTATTGATTTCGATGCTCTTTTTGAAGCTGCTATAAATCTTGATGCTGAAGATATAGTTGAAGAGGATGATGAGTATAAAGTTTATACATCAGTTGCAAATCTTCAAACGATAACAGAAGGTTTGGAAAAAGAAGGATTTAAGTCTACAACTGCAGAATTTACAAGAATTCCTCAAAATACAATTGAAGTAACTGATGAAAAAACTGCAATTAATATTATGAGATTATTAGGTAGATTAGAAGAACATGATGATGTTCAAAATGTTTATGCAAACTTTGATATTGATGATGATTTAATGTCAAAGATAGAAAATTTAATTTAAAAGACTAATGGTAAGGAGGAACGCTAATTATGATGAACATGATGAATATGATGAAACAAGCTCAAAATATTCAAAAGAAATTAAAAGAAACTCAGGATGAGCTTAATAAAATGGATATAACAGGTGAAGCAGGAAATGGTTCTGTAAAAGTTATTTGTGATGGAAAAGGTTTATTTAAATCAATAAAACTTTCTGCAGAAGCTATTAATCCAGAAAATCCTTCTTCAGTTTCAGAAGATACAATTGAAATGTTAGAAGATATAATAACAACAGCTATTAATCAAACTTCAGGAAAAGCAATTAAGGTTATGGAAGAAAAGATGAAAGCTGTAACTGGTGGAATTAGTATTCCTGGATTATTCTAATTTAGAAATTTGTTATTATGATTTATCCAAAAAGTATAGCAACATTAATAGAACAATTTCAAAAATTTCCATCCGTTGGCCCAAAATCGGCACAACGGATGGCTTTTCAGATTTTAAAAATGCCATTGAGTGAAGTTGAAAAATTTGCGAATGCAATTTTGGAAGCAAAAAAGAATTCTAAAACTTGTGAAGTTTGTTTTAATATTTCCACTCAGACTCCTTGTGAAATTTGTTCGTCAAGTTCGAGAAATCGATCTGTTATATGTGTGGTAGCAGAAACAAAAGATTTAATTGCAATAGAAAAAACGAATGAATATAGAGGTTTGTACCATGTTCTTCAAGGTTTAATATCTCCAATGGACGGGATTGGTGCAGAAGATATAAGGATTAAGGAATTATTATCAAGATTAACAGATGAGAATGTTAAAGAGGTTATTTTAGCTCTATCACCATCTGTAGAGGGTGAAGCTACGAGTTTGTATCTTACAAAATTAATAAAACCTTTTGGTATAAAAATTTCGAGAATAGCTTTTGGGCTGCCAGTCGGAGCAGACTTAGAGTATGCAGATGAAGTAACTTTAGCAAGAGCTATTGAAGGTCGAAGAGAACTTTAGAGTTTAGTCTGAAAATAATTCAATATAAGCTTCTTTGTATTTTTGTATTTCTTTTTTTATTTCAGAAGTTAGATTTTGAATATTTACGTAGCAAGTTCTTGTTTGTTCAATGTATTTATATTCTTCATCAGATAAATTCACTAAATTTTTATCTTTTAAAACGTAATCTATAAAATCGATACTAGCCATCATACTGCTTTCTGCTTGTGCAAAGAACCAGCTGTTTTTAGTTAATTCATTTTCTATATATTTAGTAAGTCTAATCATTATTTGCCTCAATTATTCCTATAGGAAACATTTGTCTATAATCTATCATTTATCATGAAAGAATGCAAGAAAAAGATATAAAAGCTGAAAAATTTGCTATTGTTTTAGGAGAGATTTTAAGAGAGTTAAGATCTGCTAGAAATAGTTCTACGATAAATAAATTAGCGAATGAATATGAGTTGAATAAGGGGACATTAAGTAAATTAGAACGAGGTAATAATAATTGCCAGTTTATAACATTATGGAAATTGTCTGAGGCATTAGGGATAAGGTGTTCAGATTTAGTAAAACTTTTAGAAGAGAGATTGGGTGAAGAGTTTACCCTTCTTGATGAATAGTCCTTATTAGTTTTTTGAAAAATTAAAGTTGTTTTTATTTTAACAGGTCTTTTATATGACTTTTCGTGTAAAGAATTACATTTTGTTCTTTTACATTCTATTTTTATATATAACCTGATGTTTTTAATAAATCTATTTTTTATGTAAGTAGCAAAAATCATAATAATTTAAAAGTTTAATGTATTGAACGTGCGATATGATAATATCATTTATTATAAAATAATGCAAGAAAATAATTTAAAGACAGAAGAATTAGCAGATGTATTAGGTCAATTAATTAAAGATTTAAGACGTAATATTTCTCAAAGTTCGCTTGATAATTTAGCAATTTCGTTTGGGATAAGTAAAGGGTCTTTAAGTAATATAGAAAATGGTACAAATAATGTTAAGTTTGTAACATTATGGAAATTGTCTGAGGCATTAGGGATAAGGTGTTCAGATTTAGTAAAACTTTTAGAAGAGAGATTGGGCGAAGAGTTTACTCTTCTTGACGATTAGATATTTAAATCTCTATGTGTTAATATTTGTAAACTTTTTGGCAATTTTAGAGTTTTGTAATACTTTTATATATTAGGTGTGGACTGTATAAAAAAGTAGGTGTTTTATGATTTTAGGAAACAACATTGCGAAACTTTATGTAGGAAATCAATTTAAAAAGTACCCCCCACAAAAAGCAGTGGATGGAGTACTTAAAAGTCATTTGATGATTGATAATAAAATTTTTGGGAAAAAATCTATTTCTTTGAGAGATTATTTCTTTCAGTTAGCAGATATTACAAAGAAAGATTTTAAAGGTTTTTATTGCTAAAATTTGAAAGATTTTATTCCATAGTATTCAGCAGAGAATTCCAGGTCTTCTTCAATTCTCAATAGTTGATTGTATTTTGCAATTCTTTCGGAACGGGAGATTGAGCCTGTTTTTATAAGTCCGGAATTCATGCCCACTGCTAAGTCGGAAATAAACGTATCTTCGGTTTCTCCTGATCGGTGAGAAATAATTGTTGCGTATCCGTTTTTTTGAGCAGTTAGAATTGTATCCATTGTTTCAGACAAGGTTCCTATTTGATTTGGTTTAATTAAAATAGCATTTGCTAAGTTTTTTTCAATTCCATCTTGCAATCTTTTTACGTTTGTAACAAATAGGTCATCTCCAACAAGCTGGCATTTTTTGCCTAATCTTTCCGTTAAGTGTTGCCATCCTAAAATATCATCTTGAGCCATTCCATCCTCAATTGAAATTATTGGATAATTTTCAACTAAATTTTCAAGATAATTTACCATTTCCTCTGATGTAAGCTTTTTATTTTCTCCCTTTAGATAGTATTTACTCAAAGAACATACACCACCTGAACATTCTCCCTCTTCATATAGTTCAGAAGCTGCAATATCTAGAGCAATCTTTACGTTATTAGTGTTATAACCTGCTTTTTCTATTGCAGAAATTAATGTCTCAATAGCTTCTTTAGATGATGTATAGTCAGGAGCAAAGCCTCCTTCATCTCCAACATTTGTTGAAAATCCTCTTTCAATAAGAATATGTTTTAAAGTATGGAAAATTTCAGCCCCAATTTTTAATGCTTCAGAGAAGTTGCTTGCACCTGTTGGTACAATCATAAATTCTTGAATATCAAGACAATTGTTAGAATGAACTCCGCCGTTTAAAATATTCATCATCGGTGTCGGAAGAATTCTTGCGTTTATTCCCCCTAAATATTCATAAAGAGGCAAATCATAATATTTAGAAGCCGCTCTTGCACAAGCAAGTGAAACTGCTAAGGTTGCATTTGCTCCAAGTGTTGATTTGTCAAAGCTTCCATCAAGTTCCATCATTATGTTATCAATAACTCTTTGGTTGGTAACATCTTCTCCTAAAAGATTTGGAGTGATTGAAGAATTAATATTATCAACTGCTTTAAGAACTCCTTTTCCAAAGTATTCTGTTTTGACGTTGTCTCGTAGTTCTTTAGCTTCATAAATACCTGTAGAAGCTCCTGAAGGGACAGATGCTCTTGCAATAGTTCCATCAATTAATTTAACCTCAGCTTCGACTGTAGGATTGCCTCTTGAATCAAGGATTTGTCTTGCTTTTATATCATCAATTTCGCACATTTTTATACTCCTTTCTTGTTAAAAGAGTATTTAATAAAATAAATAATAATACTATTCATCATTATGGTAATTAATGTAAAGAAGTGTAACAATTAATAATAAAATATTAAAGAAAAAATAAAATCTGACGATATATATACAGGATATAAAAGGAGGATTTTAAATGAGTTTATTTAATGGAATCAATCAGTTTGTAAATTTTGAAATTAATGGTAAGAAGTTAGCTTTCAGTGATATTGATAAAGATAATAATGGAGAAATTTCTACAGAAGAATATAATAGTTTATTAGAAGAAGTAAAATTAGATTCTATTGATTTTAAAACATTAGATACAAATTCTGATAATTTAATTTCGAATGATGAATTTTTAAAATATGAAAAGAAATTAGAAATACAAGAAGTAGTTAATAATTATTCAAAGACTATTGCAATAGATTTTGCAGGAAAATCAGATTGTATAGTCCAACTAAATACTGAATTAAAAGATTTAATTAATGATTTTGTTGATAATTATTCTGGTGATTTATCTGAAATGGTTAAAGATTTTGAAGAACAATTCACAGTAAAGTATGAAGAAATAAAAAATAGTATTATGGTAGGTGACGTGAATACTATAAAATCAAAAGTTTTAGATGAAGTTTATTCAAATTATCTTAAAGTAGAGAATGCTGAAAATCAAATAGATAGCAGTTCTTTAAAACAGTTTGCTTTAATGTTAGAAAGTGAAGCAAATAATTTTATAAAAAATTACAAAGGTGATTCGCTAGAAAAAGATTTAGCAGAATATTTAGAAGGCTGTACTTATAAGACAGACTATGAAAGATTAGAATCTGCGATTGAAGATTTTAATTTAGGATTGAGTAGTTTAGGAGCTATGATTGATAATGGTGGAGATCTTTTAGCATTGAAAGATTTTGTTAATGAATTTTTAAATACGGCTTTAGATAAAGGTATTGTTCTTAATATAGATGGTCAAGAGATAAGAGCAGAAGAAGATATAACAAAAGTTCTTGATAAATTTACTGATGGTGATGAATTAAAATTCGCTATGGATAAAGTTTTTTTAGAATTAAAGTCTGGAGAAGTATTAGAAGATCAAGAAAATAATAAAGAATCAGAACCTACTATAAGGGGCGAAAATTTTACATTGGATTCATCAAAAATAGATTATCCAGATTGGTATGATGGTACAAAACATTTTAAGAGTTTAAGTTCTATAAAATCATATTTAGAAGATTTGGATTTAAAGAGAAGTCTTCAAAATCAATTGTTAGACAGATGTTCAGAGAATGGTGTTTCTTATAGTCAGATGTCTTTAGTATTTGAAAATTCATATAGTGAAGCTTTAGAAGAAGCTTTAAAAACAGTTGATTTTAAGAGGATATCTTTGGGTCTTGTTTCAAAAAATAGAACAATAGAAAGCATTCAGTCAATAATAGAAAATATAGTAGAAAAGATCAATGATAGTATGTCTTCAGCAATTGATAAAATGTATAAATCAGAAGCTGATTTTGATATAGAAGATATAGATTATAGTGTTATAAATAAGCAAGATGATGAAGAGGAGTTAAGATATGGCAATGAAAATGATCCAATAAGAACAGAAGGAAGCAGTAAAGTAATGGAAGCACAGGCAGATGTAATTTCTCGTCGATTAAGACCCCAATTGCTAGAGAAAGCAGAAGCAATGTGTCTTACAAATGATGTAGGATTTGATTTAGATGTATTTAATCAAATTTTAGAGGATTCAAAGTCAATAGCATATAAACAATCAATAGATACAACAAGAAGAAATGATATAATCTTAGATTTAGATAATATGTTGGAAGTTTTTACAAAGAATTTCAAGATTGATTTTGAGAATTGGGTAAAAACAAATAAATCAGATACTTTTGTTGATGAAAGCAAAGATGTTGTTGGTATAGATCAAGAAAATAATAAAGAATCAGAACCTACTATAAGGGGCGAAAATTTTACATTGGATTCATCAAAAATAGATTATCCAGATTGGTATGATGGTACAAAACATTTTAAGAGTTTAAGTTCTATAAAATCATATTTAGAAGATTTGGATTTAAAGAGAAGTCTTCAAAATCAATTGTTAGACAGATGTTCAGAGAATGGTGTTTCTTATAGTCAGATGTCTTTAGTATTTGAAAATTCATATAGTGAAGCTTTAGAAGAAGCTTTAAAAACAGTTGATTTTAAGAGGATATCTTTGGGTCTTGTTTCAAAAAATAGAACAATAGAAAGCATTCAGTCAATAATAGAAAATATAGTAGAAAAGATCAATGATAGTATGTCTTCAGCAATTGATAAAATGTATAAATCAGAAGCTGATTTTGATATAGAAGATATAGATTATAGTGTTATAAATAAGCAAGATGATGAAGAGGAGTTAAGATATGGCAATGAAAATGATCCAATAAGAACAGAAGGAAGCAGTAAAGTAATGGAAGCACAGGCAGATGTAATTTCTCGTCGATTAAGACCCCAATTGCTAGAGAAAGCAGAAGCAATGTGTCTTACAAATGATGTAGGATTTGATTTAGATGTATTTAATCAAATTTTAGAGGATTCAAAGTCAATAGCATATAAACAATCAATAGATACAACAAGAAGAAATGATATAATTTTAGATTTAGATAATATGTTGGAAGTTTTTACAAAGAATTTCAAGATTGATTTTGAGAATTGGATAAATAGAAAAAAATAAAAATAAATAAAATGAAGTCTTTAAGACTTCATTTTATTTTTGCCTTTTTAGAATAAATGAATATAATATAGTTATGAAAAAGTTTTTGATAGTTTTATTATTGATGAGTTTTGCCCTGCCTTCTAATGCTTTTTTCTGGAACAAGAAAGATAAAGCTTTAGAAAAAGAGTTGGAAGGTAAGGGGTATGCGGGTACTTTGCCTAATATAGGTGATAAAGTAGAAAAATCAAAAACAAAAGTAACAACTCCGATATTTGAATCTCAAGAGGGTTTTGATAATCCTGCTGATTTAAAGCCGGTACCTAAAGATAACCCTGCTTTTATAAATATTATTCAGAAAAAGGATAAGAATTCTCCTTTTGTTGATGATGCTATAGAGATTATTCCAATGTTGGAAAAACTCGTAGATTGTATTGAAGATAATGAAAATGTTCAATTGTTTGTCACAAAAGCTAATTTGTTATCATTAAATATTGATAATTTAGGAGAAAAGTATAAAGGAAAACCGGAAAGTTATTATGAATCTTTTAGAAAGCTTCAAGATGTTAATCGATACGTAAAATCAATTTCATTATTGAGAAGAGAGGCAATAACATATCAACGATATTTAGCATATTCTGAAAGCGGTTCTATTTATAATCCTGAAAACATAGCACAGCAGTTAGAATATTTAAAAGAGGAATTAAATACTGTGATATTGATGTTACGCGAAGAGTATTAACTGTTTGTTGACTTGTAATTTTATTTTATTCTGCTAGTTTTACAATTGTCAGCCGACTATGTGTCTATGTGCGTAGCAATGAGGTTAAGTTTTCATTTATAGTTATATTTTTGAGGCTGACTAGTAGTATTTATTTTAACTTGTAATTTTATAACTGTCAGCCGACCATATGTCTACGTGCGTAGCAATGAGGTCAAGTTTTCACTTATAGTTATATTTTTGAGGCTGACTAGTAGTATTTATTTTAACTTGTAATTTTACAACTGTCAGCCGACCATATGTCTACGTGCGTAGCACAAAGAAAAAGAGCCAAAAGGCTCTTGGAATTAAGAATAGCTGGAAGTATGAAAAAGATTTAATAATTATATTAAACTTAATTTACTTATAAAAAACTATCAGTAAGGTGGGGAGTATTTTGTAATAAAAAGGTTAATTATAACGAATGTAACGATTTTATTGCAAAAAAAGCATGCTCATGATATCATAGCTTTGTCGGACTGCTAAAGGACGCTTTTAAATGAGCAGAAATTAATTTAGTAAGCGACGAGTACACGGATACTCCGGGTGCAAGGACAATGACAAGATATGGACAGAATGCCAAGTCTAATGTAGTTTGGGAATAAGGTGATAAGCTTAAGAATTGCGTTAGGTTGTTTGGCAGAAGGCTTGAATAGTTAAAAGACGTTAAAAGGCTTAGTTTATGAGCTTAAAATGGTCGGTCATATTTAAAAACCAGTCTTTGTCTCCGGAAGTCCACAAGAGAAAAGGAAGAAAAATGAACACAGATCCAATAGCAGATATGCTAACAAGAATCAGAAATGCAAATGTAGTTTCACATCCATCAGTAGAAATGCCTTCTTCAAAATTAAAAGTTGCATTAGCAAAACTTTTAAAATCAGAAGGTTTTATTGCTGATTATTCAGAAAGAGCAGAAGGACACTTCAAATACTTAACAATTGAATTGAAGTATGATGAAGCAAACAAACCTGTTATTACAAACTTAAAACGTGTTTCAAAACCAGGTTTAAGAAGCTACTGTAAGGCTAAAAACTTACCACAAGTATTAGGTGGTTTAGGAATTGCTGTAGTTTCAACTAGCAAAGGTTTATTAACTGATAGAAAAGCTAGAAAAGAAAACTTAGGTGGCGAAGTTCTTTGCTACGTATGGTAGTAACAATTTAATAAAATCGGGTGTAATTGGCAGAAAAGCCCGAACCGAATTTGATATTCGGAAAAGTAGACAGTAGAAGGGTTAAATCCCTTTAAGTAAAGGAGAAAAATATGTCACGTATTGGTAAAAAACCTATAGAAATTCCTTCAGGTGTAGAAATTAAAATAGAAGGAAATGTGTTAACAGCAAAAGGTCCAAAAGGAACAGAAACTGTAACATTTAGAAATGAAGTAAAAGTATCAGTAGCTGATAATCATATCATTGTAGAGCCAAATTCAGATGATAGAAAAACAGGTGCTTTACACGGTTTATTCAGAACTTTAATTGCAAATGCTGTAGAAGGTGTTTCAAAAGGTTTTGAAAAGAAATTAGAAATCGTTGGTGTAGGTTACCGTGCAAATATGGAAGGTTCAAATTTAAATATGGCATTAGGTTATTCACACCCTGTATTAATTGTTCCTCCAGCAGGAATTACACTTTCAGTTGAAGCAAACACTAAAATATCAGTAAAAGGTACTAATAAACAAACAGTTGGTGATGTAGCAGCATTCATAAGAAGCAAAAGACCTCCTGAAGTATATAAAGGAAAAGGTGTTAAATATGAAGGCGAATACATCAGACGTAAAGCTGGTAAAGCTGGTAAGAAATAGTAGTTTGTGCATAGATTTAGAAGTTGTTAGTATATTAAAATATTTATACAAAATGGTTTCTGGTTCTATGTTACAAATTGAATTATAGAGAATTAGCCCATATAAACTCTTAGGTCTTGTTTTCTAAGCAGGTTTGGGTAAAAAATAGAAAGGTTGAAAATAAAATGATTAAACAAGAAATTAGAAAACCAAAAGTACAAAAAAGACACCAAGCAATTAGAGTTAAATTATCAGGTACAACTGAATTTCCAAGATTGGCTGTTTATAGAAGTACAAAACACATTTATGCACAATTAATTGATGATGAAAAACATGTAACAATTTGTTCAGCATCTTCAATCGATAAAGATCTTAAAGAAAAATTAGCACATGGTGGAAACATTGAAGCTGCAAAAGTAGTTGGTGAAGCTATTGCTAAGAAAGCTTTAAAAGCTGGTGTTGAATGTGTAGTATTTGACAGAGGTGGTTTCTTATATCACGGAAGAATTGCAGCATTAGCAGATGCAGCAAGAGAAGCTGGCTTGATGTTCTAATATTATATAGGATAAATTTAATAAAGACGGTGTCGTTAAATATTGACGATACCGTCTTTATATTAATATTAATGAAAAATTAATGTTTTAACATTCAAAATCGCTTGATTAGTAATTTTGTTTGATTTACGATAAAACATGTTAAAAATTGTACTACATGAAATAAGAAGGAGTAAAACTTATGGTAAAAGTAGCAATTAACGGATTCGGTAGAATCGGACGTAACACATTAAGAGCAGCTATCAGAGAAGGTATCTTCAATGAAATAGATTATGTTGCAATTAACGATCCTGGTTTAAAACCAGAAGATGCAGCTAGAATTTTCAAATATGACTCTGTAATGGGTAGATTTGATGGTACTGTAGAAGCTTATGAAGAAGGTATCATTGTAAATGGTAAGAAAATTAAATTCTTTGCAGAAAAAGATCCAGCACAATTACCTTGGAAAGATTTAGGTGTAGAAGTTGTTGTTGAATCAACTGGTTTCTTCACAGATGCAGAAAAAGCAAAAGCTCATATTGCAGCTGGTGCTAAGAAAGTTATCATTTCAGCTCCTGCTACAAATGAAGATATTACAATTGTTTTAGGTGTTAATGATAAAGAATATGATCCAGCTAAACACAATGTAATTTCAATGGCTTCTTGTACAACTAACTGCTTAGCTCCAGTAGCTAAAGTTATCGATGAAAAATTCGGTATTGTTAAAGGTTTAATGACTACAGTTCACTCATATACAGGTGATCAAAGAATCTTAGACGCAGGTCACAAAGATCCTCGTAGAGCTAGAGCTGGTGCTTTAAACATCGTTCCTACAAAAACTGGTGCTGCAAAGGCTGTAGCTTTAGTATTACCACAATTAAAAGGTAAATTGGATGGTTTCGCTATGCGTGTTCCTACTCCAGACGTTTCTTTAGTTGACGTTGTATTTGAAGTTTCTAAAGACGTTACAGTTGAAGAAGTTAATGCAGCATTAAAAGAAGGTGCTGATGGACACGTATTATGCTATACAGAAGAACCTCTTGTTTCTTCAGACTATGTAGGAACATCTCAATCATCTACAGTTGACGCTTTATTAACTCGTGTAATGGGCGGAAACCAAGTTAAAATCATTTCTTGGTATGATAATGAAATGGGATATTCTACTAGATTAGCTGAAACTACTAAAATGGTAGCTTCTAAATTATAATCTTTAGAACATATAAAAAAGGGATTAAACATTAATTTGTTTAATCTCTTTTTTTTTTGTACTTATATAAAAAAAATAACCTCCATAATTAACGGAGGTTATTTTTTATTTCATTTTACAACTTAGCAAAGTGCACAAGATTTATCTAATGACTTTTTTAACTCGTTGACCTTATCTAAATTTTCCCATGGTAAATTTAAATCTGTACGTCCTAAATGTCCATATGCAGCTAATTTTTGGTAGAATTTACCACCATTTTTAGCCGGTAAATTTCTTAAATCAAAATTAGTAATAATTGCTGCAGGTCTTAGATCGAAATTCTTTCTTACTAGTTCAGAAATTTCATCATCAGAAATTTTTCCAGTACCAAAAGTGTCAACAAAAATTGAAACAGGTTCAGCTACTCCAATAGCATATGCTAATTCGATTTCACATTTTTCAGCAAGTCCAGCAGCTACAATATTTTTAGCAACATATCTAGCTGCGTAAGCTGCAGATCTATCAACTTTTGTAGGATCTTTTCCTGAAAAAGCACCGCCACCGTGACGAGAATATCCACCATATGTATCTACGATAATTTTTCTACCTGTTAAACCTGTATCACCTTGTGGACCTCCAACAACAAATCTTCCTGATGGATTAATTAAAATAATAGTATCTTTATCAGGTTTAATTGATTCATTTGCAAAAACGTGATCAATTACATATTTTCTCAAATCTTCATTTATAATGTTTTGAACTTTTGAATTATCACTTACTCCATTAATTTCTGCAGAATGTTGAGTTGATAAAAGAACTGTGTGAATTCTTGAAGGTTTACCATCAACATACTCTACAGTTACTTGAGATTTTCCATCAGGTCTTAAATATTTTAAAATACCTTCTTTTCTTACTTCAGCAAGTCTATATGATAATTTATGAGCTAAGCTGATAGGAAGTGGCATTAATTCAGGTGTTTCATTACAAGCATATCCAAACATAATACCTTGATCACCGGCACCGATGTTTTCAGTTTCAGATCTAGATGTATCAGCATTTTCAGATCTTGTTTCAAAAGCTTTGTTAACACCACCAGCGATATCAACTGATTGTTCATCAATACTTGTTAACACTGCACAAGTATCACAATCGAAACCACCACCAGCAGTACCTGAATATCCAATATTTCTAACAGTATTTCTTACAATTTGTGGGATATCTACGTAGCAATTAGATGTAATTTCTCCACAAACAAGAACCATACCAGTTGTAGCAGTTGTTTCAGCAGCTACTCTAGATTGAGGGTCTTTTGATAAAAATTCATCTAATATTGCGTCTGAAATTTGGTCGCAAACTTTGTCTGGGTGTCCTTCAGTTACTGACTCTGAAGTAAATAAAAATTTTTTTGATGTCATTTTTTTCTCCTTAATTATTATTCCGGTAAGGTTTTTAATTCCGACCCGGATTGTACAATAGCAATATTGTAATATAATGAATTTTAAATTGCAAAAAATAAGATATAATTTATTAATATATGTAAAATAATTTTAAATCTTTATAAACATATTATAAATTTTTTAGATATTCTAATTTTTTTAATTTCTCTTCGTTTGTTCCGATTCCTGTTAATAGCATTGTAGATTGTTCATTTGTTTTTTCATCTTCTATGTTAAATTTGTTGTATAAAATTTCTGACAACTTATATCCGCTTAATCCATTTTTTTTAATTAGAATTTTAGTAATATCATCTCCATAAAAATCTAAGTTTTTAAGTTGATTTCTTATTTCCTTAATGTTAGAAATTAATTCTTCAATTTTCTTTTTTCCTTTTTTTGAGGCTAAAAATCTAATATTTGCTTCTATTGACATTAACATAGGATATGATGGAGATGTTGTAGATATAAGTTTTAAAGCATTTTTTATATCTAAATCACAATTAGAATGCAGTATTGCAGTGGGATTCAATCCCCCAGCCGTTTTATGAAGTGATTGAATTGTAAAATCTGCATATTTTACTGCACTTTCCGGTAAATTTTCAGAGAATGGATATAAAGCTCCGTGAGCTTCGTCTACTATTAAAATAACATTGTGTTCTTTTGCAACTTTTGCAAAATTTTCAACATCTGATACAATGCCTTCATAAGTAGGTGATGTTATAATTATTGCTTTTGGCTTGTTTTTTATTAATAAATTTTCAAAATCTTCTACTGATAATTTTTCATAAATTCCCCATTCATTGTTAAACGGTAAATCATATTCTAAAATTTCAGCTTTTGACAAAATTCCAGCATTTCTATGGCAAGGGTGAGCATTACTCCAAATTAAAAGTTTTTCTCCTAAGTTGCAACTAGCTAAAACAGATGCTAAAATTCCACTAGTTGATCCATTTGTTAAAAAATGAGAAGATTTTGTACCATAAACTTTAGTCGCATATTCTTCTGCTTCTTTTAATCTTTCTTCTGGATTGTAGAAATCAACTTCTGAAATATCAGCTTTATACCATTGATAAAATTTGTGTAATATAAAAAATTTTCCGGAATGACTTGGTGTTGTAAAAAATAATTTATTTGATTTCTTTTTTAATATTGATATTAAACTCATAAAATAATATTATCAAAAAAACAAAATTTGATTAAGTGTATTTTTTACTATTTATAAATCATTCTAAAGTATTACTATTATTTGCTTACAACCCTCTTGAGAATATATTAAGTGTATGATATAATAAAAGTAGAGGATAAAAAGTTCTTCGCAGTTTGAAAATTTAAGATTAATATATAGGGCAAAGTAAATAAATATGGAAATTTTTACTTAACAACCAAAAAGTTTACTCCCCAAGAGTGTTATAGCCCCACACCACTCTTTAATAAAAAAGGTATCCTGAAACTTAAAGACTAATGGTGAGAGCTATGGATACACTAATACTACAAAGACCCCAATTAGAAAAAACTGCAACGAGTGCAGCAGGCATAGGAATTGCTATTTGTCTGCTATTATTTCCTAATTCTTTTTTATCAGCCAAAGATGTAAATATTGAAAACATAACAGGTTCAAGTCCCAATATAAATTATATTTTAGAAGGTCAAAAAAATATTGAAACAGCTTTTGAACAAGAAATTGTCAATAAATATCAAAATTCAAAAATTGTAGAAGTAGAAAAAGGTGTTAAACATGTCAGAATGATACGATTTTACAACAATAGACCGGTTAGGATAAATGTTATAGAGCTTTCTCAAGGTGTAAATGATAATTTAGTAATAGAGCCTTCGATTGCATCAGATACATTAGCGAATCGATCTAAAATAGGAAAAATAGCTGAACGAGAAAATGCTATTGTTGCAATAAATGGAGGTTATTTTAAACCTCAAACCGGTGTTCCTCTCGGAACGTTGATGATTAATAAGAAAATATATACAGGTCCGGTTTATGACAGAGTTGCAATGGGAATATTTGATAAAAGTTATGATATGGCAAGAGTTCAGCTTAAAGCTTCTGTAGAAACAAATATAGGAGGGCTAAAAATTGATAATATCAATCAACCTAGAATGTTGTCGGTGCATACAATTATTTATACAAAAGATTGGGGCGAAATTTCTCCGCCTTCTCCTCGGTATGGAAAACAAATAGTTGTCGAGGATGGAAAAATTGTTCGTATAAGTTATGGATCTAATAAAATACCTCAAAATGGATTTGTTATAGTTGGAGCAGAAAAAAATATAAATAAAATAATTAATGCAAAACGTGTTAGATTAGATATAAAAATTAGTCCTGAATGGAAAGACGTTAATCATATAATTAGTGGTGGTCCTTATTTAATAAAAAATGGCGAAATTTACGTTGATATGACTGCACAAAAATTAGCTTCTATAGGTGGAAGAAATCCTAGAACGGCTATCGGATATACAAAAGATAATCATTTAATAATGCTAACAGCTGATGGAAGAGAAGGTGCTTCTATTGGTTTGACACTTATGGAACTTGCTAATTTAATGAAAGAATTTGGATGTGTTAATGCAATGAATTTAGATGGTGGTGGCTCAACAGTAATGTATGTAAATGGACAAGTCGTTAATAAACCTCCTGTTAGTGGAGGGATCCCGCTTTCTCATACTTTAACTGTCAAAAAAATTTCTTAATATTCGCTACTTCTACATAAAAACTACCCTCCTTTGAATTTACTAACAAAGGAGGGTTTGAGTTTTTATTATTATTTATTATTTTGTGATTTAACCCATTCGTTAAGAATTTTTAAAGGAGCTCTTGTTATAGCGAGAGCCCAAGCTGGAATATTTTTAGTAATTACTCCAACGGCTCCAACGTTAGCCCCCTCTTCAATTGTTACAGGTGCAACAAGAACAGAATTTGAACCGATTTTTACATTATCCTTTATAATAGTTTTGCTTTTTTGTTTAGTTAAAGGGTTATAATTGGCTGTAATAGTTCCAGCTCCTATATTAACATTTGAACCAATTTCAGAATCTCCTAAATATGTTAAATGGCAAGCGTTTGTATTAGATTTTATTGTAGTTTTTTTAACTTCTACAAAATTCCCAATTTTAACGTTATCTTCTAAAACTACCTCACCTCTTAAATGAGCAAAAGGACCTATTTTACAATTTTTACCGATTTTATTTTTACCATTAATATAGCAAGAAGGGTAAATGACAGTATCCCTATCAATTTCGGTTTCAGGGCTTATCCAAGTAGAATCAGGATCAATTATTGTAACGCCATTATCTAAGTGTTTTTGAATAGTTTTTTTGTTAAGAATTTTAGTTGCTTCAGCCAAATGTTGTTTAGAATTAATACCAAAAATTTCTTCGTTGTTTTTTAAAGTGTAAACATCAACATTAAGATTTTGTTCATTTGCCCATTTTATAATGTCTGTTAGGTAATATTCTCCTTGTGCATTGTTGGTTTTCAATTCTGAAAAAGCAGATTTAATTTTTTTCCAGTTTAAACAATAAATCCCTGCATTTATTTCTTTTATAGCTTTTTCTTCGGAATTGGCATCTTTTTCTTCAACAATAGAATCTAACTTGTTTTGAGAAGTTCTTTTAATTCTTCCATAATTAGTTGGATTTTCAAAAATTGCACTCATAACAGTTAAATCTGAATTCGTAGATTTATGATATTCAATAAATTCTTTTAGAGTTTCAGAAGTAATTAATGGAGTATCTCCACAAAGAATAATAACATCTCCACAATAATTCTCCAAATAAGGTAAAACCATACTAACCGCATGACCGGTACCTAATTGTGGCGATTGTAAAACAGTCTTAGCATTAGAGTAATTATTGTTTATATATTCATTGACTCTTTCCGCCTGATGTCCTACGATTACAAAATTTTCATCGCATAAATTCGTTTTATTTAATGCATCTAGTACATATCCAACAAGAGTTTTGTCAAAAATTGTATGCAAAACTTTTGGAGTTTCAGATTTCATACGAGTACCTTTTCCTGCAGCTAAAATAATAGATTTAATCATAATTAATTCTCCCTTTATAAAATTGATTATAACAAGAAATTAAAAAATCTTCACAAATATTTGCATTTTAATTTTGTTTATTTTACGATAATCACATACGCCGATTTAAGAGAAGAATGTGTTGATCACATTCTTTTTAAGAAATCAGGAGTAAAACAAAGGGTTTATTAAAAGAAATACACTAGTTGGGCCCTTGAAAATAGCAAATAAATATTGAAAAGTAAAGATATAAAGGAAATTCAAAATGGGTATCAAAGGTAAAAACGACAGAATGGTAGTTCTAGCTTGTGAAGATTGTAAAGAAAGAAATTACACTACAGTAAAGAACAAGAAAAATATTAAGGACAGATTAGAATTAAGTAAATATTGTCCAACTTGTAAGAAACATACAACTCACAAGGAAACAAAATAACAGTGAACAGTGATAAGTGAATAGTGAGTAGAATTCTATTCACAATTCACTAGTCAGGCGTCCTTAGTTCAGTTGGTAGAACGTCGGTCTCCAAAACCGGATGTCGAGGGTTCGAGTCCTTCAGGGCGCGATTTATAAAAATAGGTGACAATTAAAATGAATGATACATTAGAAAAAACAAAAAACAGTGTAGCTACTTATTTTAAAGGCGTAAGAACTGAGTGGGGCAAGATTACTTGGCCGGAAAAGCATCAGGTTGTTGTAGAAACATTTTTTGTAGTAGTGATTGTATTTGTATTTACAGTATTTATTTATGTAGTAGATATAATATTCAATGCTTTATTATCTAAGTTTTAATTGTAGAATTAGTGCATTACAACCATAAAGGGTAAAATAATGACAGAAAAAGATGAAAATTTTATGGAAGAAGGTTTAGCTGAAGAAACTCAAGAAGTTGATAATGCTAAGTCTCCGGAAAAGAAAACTCAAAAGCGTTGGTACATTGTACATACATATTCAGGTTATGAAAACAAAGTAAAAAGTAACTTGGAAAAACGTATTGAATATATGAATATGGCCGATAAAATATTTAGAGTAGAAGTTCCTCAAAAGACAGTTACTCAGATAAAAGGCGGAAGAAAACAAGAAAAAGAAGAAAAAATCTTCCCAGGGTATGTTT
Source organism: Candidatus Gastranaerophilales bacterium (assembly GCA_944323985.1). Classification (GTDB taxonomy): domain Bacteria; phylum Cyanobacteriota; class Vampirovibrionia; order Gastranaerophilales; family Gastranaerophilaceae; genus CAG-196. The sequence continues at coordinate 107,553 of CALUUP010000001.1, forward strand.
TAGTTGAAATGATTATGGATGAAGATAGTTGGTATGTAGTACGTCATACCGCTGGTGTAACTAAGTTCGTAGGATCAGCTAAAAAACCTATTCCGGCAAAAGAAAGTGAAATTAAGAAAATTATTCATCGTTCAACAGCTCAAACTCAAAAGATTGAAATGGACGTTAAGGTTGGTGAAAAAGTTAGAATCATATCTGGTCCGTTTGCAGAGTTTGTTGGTGATATTACAGAAGTTTATCCTGATAAAGCAAAATTAAGAGCAATGGTTTCTATTTTTGGTAGAGAAACTCCTGTAGAGTTAGAATATAAGCAAATTCAAAAATTATAGGGAGTAAATAAAGGATTAAGATGTAAGTCTTGGTTTTAAAATTTATTTCCAACAAAGATAATACAAATAACGTGGAAGGGGATGCCCCCCGTTTGTACCACGAAAGGAGAACACAAAATGGCAAAAAAAGTAGTAGGAAAAATTAAACTGCAAATCCAAGCAGGTAAAGCAAATCCATCACCTCCAGTTGGTCCGGCTTTAGGTCAACACGGTGTAAACATTATGGATTTTTGTAAACAGTTCAACGCAAGAACTGAATCACAAGCTGGTTATATTATACCTGTAGTTATTGATGTTTACGAAGATAGAAGTTTTACATTTGTAACTAAATCACCTCCAGCACCTGTTTTAATTAAAAAGGCATTAAATATCCCTAAAGGTTCTGCAGTGCCTAATAAAACTAAAGTTGGTGAAATTACTCAAGCTCAATTAGAAGAAATTGCTAAAATTAAAATGAATGATTTAAATGCAACAACTATGGAAGCTGCAGTAGAAATGATTAAAGGCTCTTGCAGAGCAATGGGCGTTACTGTTAAAGAGGGATAAATAAAACCTCGTTTATTGTAAACACCATAAGATTGAATATACAAAATATGGAAGGACTAAGTGTCCGCTAATACCATGAAAGGATAAAACAATGTCAAAAATAACTAAAAAACAAAAAAAGCTTCAAGAGTTATTAGCAGATTTCCAACAACCTGCTAGTGGTCGTGATGCTTTAGTAAAATTACAAGAAATATCAAAAGAAGTTTCAAAGTTCAATGAAACAGTTGAATGTCATATGCGTTTAGGTATTGAAGTAAAACACGCAGAACAACAAGTTAGATCTACAGTTGTATTACCAGCTGGTTTAGGTAAAGAAGTTCGCGTTTGTGTTATTGCTAAAGGACCTAAAGTTAATGAAGCAAAAGAAGCTGGTGCTGATTTCTATGGTACAGAAGATATTATCGATAAGATTTCAGATGGCTGGTTTGATTTTGATACATTAATTGCAACTCCTGATTGTATGGGTATGTTAGGTAAATTAGGTAAAGTTTTAGGACCTAAAGGTTTAATGCCTAACCCAAAAACAGGAACTGTTACTTTGGATATTGCTAAAGCTGTTAAAGATGCTAAAGCAGGTAAGGTTGAATTCAGAGCTGATAAACAAGGTATGATTCACTGCCCTATCGGAAAAGTTCAATTTGCTAATGATGATTTAGTTAAGAACTACGGAACTTTAGTTGATGCAGTTTTAAGAGCAAAACCTTCTGCTGCTAAAGGTACTTATGTTAAGTCAATTTATTTGACAACTACTATGGGACCTAGTATTAAGATTGATTCTAAGAATCTTCAAGCAGAAGTAAAAGAGATTGTTGGTTGATATTTACGGCTAGCCGAAAGGTTAGCCTTTTTTTTATATAAAAAGACAGTTTATCGCTGTCTTTTTTTTGTGTTATATGATAGAATTGTTGTGTAATATGAAATAGGAGATTAAAATGAAAATTAGAGCTAGTCACATTCTTGTTGATACAAAGGAACAAGCTGAAAATTTACTTTTAGATATTAAAAATGGAGTTGCTTTTGAAGATTTAGCGAAAGAATATTCTAAGTGTCCATCAGGTCAAAATGGTGGCGATTTGAGATGGTTTGGTAAAGGTATGATGGTTAAACCGTTTGAAGATGCAGCTTTTGCTCTTAAAAAAGGTGAAATTTCTGAACCAATTGAGACACAGTTTGGTTGGCATTTGATTAAATTAACTGATGTTGACGAATAATTTATTAGTCTAAAAATTCCGATAATATTATATTGCTGATTAAGACTCCTTGTAGGTTTAGTGAATATCCTTCAGGGGTCTTTTTAAAATATTTAAAATATTTTTTTAAAACGTTTTTATATTTATTTTCAAAATCAATATTATATTTTTGATTAATATTTAAAATATTTATACCAGAAGATTTTCTAAAACCTAAGAAGATTTCTTCTTCTAATTTTTCTTTTTCGGTAAGTTTATAGAAATATTCTTTTTTGTTTTTATTTTGTATGTATTCATTGAAGGTTTCGTAATTTGAATATCTGTTTCCGTTTATGTATCCGTGTGCAGAAATTCCAAAGCCATAATATTCATTGTTGTTCCAATAATTTAAATTGTGATTTGATTCATAACCTTTTTTAGCAAAATTGCTTATTTCATATCTATAAAATTTATTTTTTGATAGAATATCATTTATTAATTCATACATTTCTGCTTGTATATCATCATTAGGAATATCAATTTTAGAATTTATAAGTTCAAGTTGATAATTTTTTTCATTAAATATTTTTCCCCAATAAGAATTTTCTTCAATTTTAAGTCCATAAGTAGAAATATGCTGTATATCTAAATTTAAGAATGTATCTAAATCAGTTTTAATAAGTTCAATTGTTTGTAATGGAAGACCATATATTAAATCTAAGCTAATATTATTAAAGTTGCATTTTTTAGCAATTTCAATAGATTTTATAATACATTGTGAATCATGTCTTCTTCCGATAAAATTTAAAATTTTGTCATTAAAAGATTGAGAACCTATACTTAAACGATTTACACCTAAGTCTTGTAATTCTTTTAAATAGTTTAAATTTATATCATCGGGGTTGAGTTCAATAGTGAATTCGCAATCTGTATCAAGGTTAAAAATATTAATAATTTTTTTTAAATCTTCTATTTTTAATAAAGATGGAGTTCCTCCTCCGATGTATAGAGTTTTTAATTTTTCACCTGAGTAATCTGTTTTTATTTCTTCAATTAGTTTGTTAATGTATGTCGCAATATAATCAATATTTGTAAATGAAATAAATGAACAATATTTACATTTTGATTTACAAAACGGAATATGAATATAAACATTTTTAGTCATCATTCATCCAACTTTATGTAATTTGTATCCCATCTTAAATCAATATATTTAACTTTTTTGTTAAGCATTTGAACTTGAGGTAAAAGCGATGGAATTCTATGAATTTTATCATATGTTCCAGAGTTAAAACTTCCCAATCTAATGTTTACAGTAGGAATTTTTACATAAACATCTTGGGGGTTTCTGTAGTCAATATATTCAACAGATTCTCCGGTATCAGCTTCTACAATAGCGGCTAATTTTTTAAAACTTAAAACTTTTGATTTATCCCAATTTCTATAGTCATCCCCACGTCCATATGTAATAACTTTCACTACAGAATAATCTTCTTTTAATGGCATATAATCACGTCCGATTAATTTGCCATCTGTCGAGAAAAAAGCTATCGGAGCGACATCTATATCTGGAGATATTGTTATAGCCGGTATTCTTTCAATAATTATAATTTGTAATCTTGCAGGGAACCAGAATCTTCTTATATAAACATCTCGTATAGGTTCTAATTGTTTTATGCTGTCTTTTAAATTATCTGTTTCTACTAAGAAGATAGGTTTTGTTGAAACTTGATTTCTTCTAAGAGCAGATAAAATTTTTTGTGAAGGAACTATTTTATTATTAACAATCTCTAAAGCTGAATTGTCAAGGTTATCAAATGCATTTTTGTGTAATCTCCATTGAGGGAGTTTTATTATAAAAAAAGCTAAAAATATAATAAATACAGTAATAAATAACTTACAAAGAGCTCTTAATCTCGTCAATCGTCTTTGTGATTGACGAATTCTTCTTTGCATTTGAGCTTGTTGTAAACGTCTTTTTTGATTATATCTTGGAGAATCTTCACTTGACATTATTTATTCAGACCTACACTATTTAATATTAGTAACACTAAATTGTCATAATCAATACCACATACTTTAGCTTGAGCTGGTAAATCACTTGTATCGGTCATTCCAGGATTGGTGTTAATTTCTAAAATATATGGGATATTGTCAACAATTAAAAAGTCTACTCTAGATACGCCAGAACAATTACATACTTTAAAAGCTTCAATAGCACATTCTTTAACTTTATTTGTCATTTCTTCTGAAATTTCAGCTGGCAAAATAAACTCAGTCATACCTTTTGTATATTTAGCTTCATAATCGTACCATTCATTTTTTGGTCTTAATTCTAATATTTCTGTTGCAAATGGTTTCCCATCTTTTTCTAGAACGCCTACTGTTGCGCAAATTCCTTCTAAATATTCTTCAATTAAAATTTCAGAATTATATTTTCTAGCTTCCGCAATTGCATCATATAACTCTCCATCACAATTGACCTTACTCATACCAAAACTTGAACCTTCGCTTACAGGTTTTACCATTAAAGGATATGATAATTCTGCATCTAAAATCTTTTTGACTGGATTTTCTCCTTTTAATAAATAAACAGATTTGATAAGAGGTAATTTTGCTGTTTTAAGAACTTTTTTTGTATATTCTTTATTCATACAAATCGCACTAGACATAACGCCACAGCCGGTATAAGGGATTTTTAGAATTTCTAAAACTCCTTGTATACAACCGTCTTCGCCAAATTTTCCGTGTAATGTATTATAAGCGTAGTCAAAACCTTTTAAATCATTCATTACGTTTTCGGTAACATCAACAATTTGAGCGTTTTGATAACCTAATCTTTTTAATGCTTCTAAACAATTTTTCCCTGAACGAAGTGATATTTCTCTTTCAGATGACATTCCACCGCAAAGCACGGCTATTTTAGCATTTTTATCTTGTATAGTATATTGCATAATTCTTCCTCTTTTTCTGTTTTATCCCCTATAAAAATAATTTCTGGGACTAAATCTATTGTATAAGTATCTTTTACTGCTTTTTGCATTTTAACCATCATCTCTAATATATCCAAAGATGTTGCATTACCTTTATTTATTAAAAAATTGGCGTGTTTTTCCCAAACTTTTACATTTTCAGTTTCAAAGTTTTTAACTCCGGCTTTATCTAAAAGTCTTCCTGCAGAATCGTTTTCAGGGTTTTTAAAAACGCTTCCTGCATTTGGGGTTGCAAGTGTTGGTTGTATTGATTTTCTAAAATTTAAATTTCTTTCTAATAAAGCTTTTATTTCTTCTTGAGGAAGTTTTTTTAATTCAAATTCTGCCGAAAGTAAAATAAATCTTCCTGTTTGTAAAATAGAATGTCTGTAAGAAAAATCCATCTCTTGTTTTTGCATAAAAATGATTTCTTTATTTTCTCTATCAAATAAACAACAAGAGATTAAAACATCGGAAATACATTGTCCATGAGCTCCTGCATTCATGTATAAGTCCCCGCCTATTGAGCCGGGAAAACCTATCATAAATTCAAAACCACTTAAAGATGATTCACATGTTTTTTGAGCTAAAAGAGGTCCTTTTACTCCACAATCTGCATAAACTCTAGTCCCTTTTATTTCAAAATTTTTCATTTCAGAAGTAATTATAATATTTCCACTATAGCCATTAGAAGAAATTAAAACATTGGAACAGCTGCCTAAAACAATATAATCATCTAATTTTCTTAAAAGTTCCGCAAATTCTTCTTGTGTTTGTGGAAAATATACCTTTTTAACTATCCCACCAATTTTGTATGTTGTTAAATTTTTTATTTCGAAATTTTCTTTAATTAGCAACACAAACCGCCTTTTCTAATTCTTTTCCTAAATTAGTAATAGTTCCAGCACCAAGTCCTATAACAACATTTTTAGATTTTAGTGTTGGTAGTAATTTTTTTGCAACGTCTGAGATATTACCACCAATATATTCGCTGTTGGCAATTTCCTTTGCAAAATTTTCTCCTGTAATACCTGCTATTTCATCTTCGGAAGCCGCATAAACATCAGTTATAATAATTCTACCAGCTTGGTTAAAAGATGTTTTAAACTCATTCCATAAACTTTGTAAACGTGTATATCTATGAGGTTGAAAAATAGCTACTACGTTTTCTTTTCCAAATCTTTGGGCTGCAGCATCAAGAGTTGCTTTAATTTCTGTAGGATGGTGAGCATAGTCATCATAAACTTCTATTCCTGAAATTTCACAAACTTTTTCAAACCTTCTTCCCATTCCTGTAAATTCTTTAAAATATTTTTTTATATTTTGTAAATCTACTCCTGCTTCATTTAATGCAGCAATTACCGCTAACGAATTATAAACATTATGAACACCAGATAATATTATTTCTATAGAAGTAAGGAATTTATCTTTGTAAAAAATATCAAAACTAGTACCGTTTTTTTCATAAACTATATTTTTTGCAATATAATCAGCATTATTTAAACCAAAAGTAATAAAATCTCCGGTTAATAAATTTACACCTTCATTATCGTTATTTACAATAATTTTTTTAGATTGAGAAATAGCTTGATTAAATATTTTAATTAAGTCACTCATTCCATTTTTATAAAAATCTAAATGATCTTCTTCTAAATTGTTTATTACTAAAATATCAGGGTTGTATTTAGTTATAGTTCCATCACTTTCATCAAGTTCTGCAATAAAATATTTACCGCTTTTGTGTTGTGCATTAGTATTTATTTCAGGAATAATACCACCATCTACAAAAGAAGGTTTTAAATTTGCTTTTTCTAGAATAAAAGAAGCTAAGCCACTTGTTGTTGTTTTACCATGAGTTCCTGAAAAACCTATAAAGATTTTGTTTTCTTGCTGAGCTTTGGTCGCAATTTCAGCTAATAAATCTGATCTATGATAAATTTCTAAACCTAATTCTTTTGCTCGAATAACTTCAGGATTGTTATCTCTTATTGCTGTACTTTTAATAACAATAGCATCGTTAGGTACATTATCTTTATTGTGACCGATAAAAATTTTAGCACCTAAAAGTCTTAATTTTTTAATATATTTTGAATCAGAAATATCAGATCCTGAAACTATATTGCCATCTTCAAGCAAATATTTAGCAAGTCCGCTCATTCCAATTCCACCTATTGCAATAAAATGATATTTTCCCATAATCTCTCCAATACTTTAGAATATTATAGTATAAATACATTATTATTTACAATAATAATTTCATTTATTTATACAGAAAAGATACAAATTTCCCGCCATAATTTTTTTGTTTTATTAGATTAAAATTAGATAAATTTAAAGCTTCATCATGTTCTAAAATAATTAATCCATTATTGATTAAACTAATAACATCATAATAAATTCCGCTGTTATAAGGCGGATCGATATAAATAACATCGAAATCAGAATCTGATTTTTTTAATAATTTTAAACTATCACCTAAAATAATATTAGGTTTTATATTAAGATTTGAATAATTTTTCTTTAATATTTCAAAAACCTTTGGATTTTTTTCAAATCCTTTTACGAGTTTAAAACCTCTAGAAAGAGCTTCTAATCCCATAATTCCTGATCCTGCAAAAACATCAAGAAAGGTTTTGTTTTCAAAATCACCAATTATAGAAAACAAAGTATTAAAAACCCCCATTCGGACTTTAGAAAGTGTCGGTCGAGTGATTTTTTCATCAGGGGCAATGATTTTTCTTCCTTTATAAATTCCAGCTGTAATAATCATTTTAACCTTGATCCAATTTTTCTATTTTAACATTGAATACACTCTCAATATCTACTCCGTTCAATACTGTTGTAATTATATCTTCAGGAGAAAATTTTTGTTTTAAATGAGGTATAAGTCCTAATATTTTAACATTTGTATACTCTTCTATAACTCTAGGAATAGCATTAAGTAAAGGTTTAGAACAATCTTCATAAATATTATTTATAACGACACCTCGAATTTCGACACCCTTTTCTTGAGCGGCGTAAATTGATAAAAGAGTATCGTTTATGGAATCTTCTCTTGGTGTTAAAACAAATAATACAGGTATTTGAAGTTTTTTTATTAAATCAACAGTTTGTATATTAGGAGCAAGTGGACTTAAAAGTCCGCTATCCCCGTCTAAAATGGTACAATCAGAAATCGTCAATAATCTTGAATATTCACTATTGATTAAATCAATGTCAATTGGATCATTTTCAAATTCCGATGCAATTAAAGGTTCTAAATTGGATTTATATAAATACGAAAAATGTGTATCAATATAAGGATCAATAGATTTTATAAAAGTTAAATCCGGAGATTGCATAAAACCATTATGTTCAATACCCGAAGTTTGAATCGGTTTATAAACACAGGTTGAATATCCTAATGACTGCATAGTTCCTGCAAGACCTGCAGTTAAAAACGTTTTTCCTTCTTTTTTACTTGCTGATGATATGTATAAATTTAACATAGAATCCTTCTATTAATAAATTATCTGTACTGTAATATTTCTTGAACGAGGTTTATTATCAAAGTCTAGTAATACAACCTGTTGCCAAGTACCTAAATTTAAAAGTCCATCTTTTAGAGCAATATTAACAGAGTTACCGACAAGAGCAGCTCTAACATGGGCATAACCATTTCCATCGTGCCAAATTTCATCGTGATGATATTCTATACCTGTAGGTGCGATTCTCTCTAAGGCTTCTTTTAAGTCTTGTACAAGTCCTTTTTCAAATTCTATTGTTGTAACAGCTGAGGTGCTTCCTTGAACGGAAATACATACAAGTGCGTCCTTTAGCTCTTTTTGATAGACACAATTTTGGACATGTTTTGTTATATCAATAATATCGTTGTTTCCTTGTGTATGAATTGTAAATTGATCATTAATTATCGGCATTTTTTACCCCTTTATTTACCCCTTCATTTACCCCTTTATTTACACCAATTAAAGAGTGTCTTTTTTTGTAAACAATAATACAAAAAATAACTATAAGAACAGTCACTGCTAAAATTACAAGTTCTAAGTATTTTTTTACAGTTTCACCAAAAAACATTAAAACAATACTAACAAGAAAAAATCTAGCACCACGTCCTACAAAACTTGCAAGAAAGAATTTTATAAAATTCATATCTAAGATTCCACTTGCGATAGTGAAAATTTTATAAGGAATAGGAGTGAACGCTGAAAAGAATACTGCAAAAGAACCATATTCTTTATACATTTTCTCTACTGCATCAAATTTATCGTGGTTCTTTCTGAATAGAAAATTAAAAACAGGACGTCCTCCGAATTTTCCTATTAAATATCCAATAGCACCTCCTACAGCAGAAGCTATTGTACATATAGTTGCATAATATAAAGCTTTTTCAGGTTTAGCTAAATCCATAGCAATAAGTAAAATATCAGGCGGAGGCACTAAAAAGAAACTTTCTACACAAGAATTTATAGCAAGTCCTTGTACACCCATAGCCTGAAACCAATTATTCATTGTTACAAATATTTCGTGCATAGTTTATTCAATTTCCTTATATAAACTTGAAGCCTCTTGTATACTCACATTCCCTGTAGGAATAACAAGCACCTCTACTTTTTCTACTCTATTAGAATACTCAATTTCAATAACATCACCGACTTTTAATTGCTTTCCCGGTTTTGCAGGATTTCCGTTTACTAACACCCTTCCCATTTCTGAAACAGTATTGGCAACAGTTCTTCTTTTTATAAGTCTTGATACTTTTAAAAACTTATCTAATCTCATAACTCTTTTATAATTTCTTTAACTAAACTTTTAAATTTTTCTTTAGCTACATTTGCAGCCTGAATAACATCCTCGTGAGAAAGTCCTACTGTACTTACTCCAGCTGCAGAATTACAAATACAGCTTAACCCTATTACTTTCATTTTTGCCCAAGATGCTACAACAGCCTCTGGCACTGTAGACATACCTACAGCATCTGCTCCTATTACGCGAGCCATTTTAACCTCTGCAGGAGTCTCATAAGACGGACCTGTGAATGCCATATAAACACCTTCTTGAAGATCTATTCCAAGTTTTTTAGATATTTTTCTTGCAAGCTCTACGTATTCAGCAGTATAAATATTACTCATATCAGGGAATCTTTCACCCATTGAATCATCATTTGGACCAATTAAAGGATTTACTCCCATATGGTTAATGTGGTCCGTTATTATCATTAAATCAGAAGGCTTGAATTTAGCATTCACACCACCTGCTGCATTAGTTACAATAAGAGTTTCTACTCCTAATTTTTTCATAACTTTTATAGGGAAAACAACTTTTTGAATAGAATGTCCTTCGTAAAAATGGAATCTTCCTTGCATCATAACAACTTTTTTATCGTTAATTTTTGCAAAGACTAATCTGCCTTTATGTCCTGAAACGGTAGATGCTTCAAAACCTGGAATTTCTGAATAAGAAATCGCTTTTTCGCAATACTCATCAGCTAAATCTCCAAGACCAGAACCTAAGATAATTCCTATTTCAGGTTTAAAATCTTTTATAACATTTTTAATATACTCGCAAGCCTTATTTAACATAACACTAAATCTCCCAAACGGTATTTTATAATAAACAAAATAAAATACCAATAGGGAATGGAATAATAAGCAAAATAGAAATTGTAAAAAAGTCTCGAATAATTTATATTCAAGACTTTTGTTATAATTTTACTTATACAATAGATTTGCATAATATTTTTACATATAATTCCAATATAAGTAGGTCTAATTGTTTTGCTGTTGTTTCATCATATCGCTCTCCAGCCTCATCATTTTTAGAGAAGGTAAATTTACCATCATTAGAACAGCCAAAGAAATCAGCTAGTTTTTTATATTCTTCTGTATTTTGTAACTTCAAAGATGCGGCTTTTCTCATCAAAGCTTTTGGTATTCTATTACACAATGCTTTTCCTGGTTTAGCACCACCTGAAATAATCCATTCATTAGCTATATACTGCATTATTCCTTCATTAGGAGATTTTGATTCGAATCCATCGATTATACCAACTACATTATCAGGAGTTACATAATTTTCAAAACCTTTTTCTGTACTTCTTAACATTTTTGCAATATCACCGGAGCCAGCATCTTCAAGTTCTTCAAACATAGCTTGTCCATGCTCATAGCCGGTTTTTGAAAGTTTTATAAGCATAAGTGTATCATCTTTTGTTTTAAGTTGTCTATCTTTACCAGTGTACTGACCGTCAGTTCTATAAATTGTATCACCTATTGCATATCTATCTTGAGCTACTTTAGTTACCCAATGTTTATTTACTGCATCATTTAAATATTTATTTCGTTCATTATATTTGACACCATTATCAAGTAATTCAAATACGGCAGATTTTGTTGCATCGTCCCATTGAGCTTTTTGAGCATCTATATTATAGAGTTCACCAAATGGTATAAGTTCTTTATCTAATTTTGCAACTTTTTGGATAAAATCTTTATCATTTTGATTAGATTTTACTAATTCAGCAATTTTATTTTTTACAGCTGTTGGATTTTTTGATTTAGCTCCAGCAATTAAATCTAAATCATTTTTCCCTAATGTTTTTAGTACTGCATTAAAATATTTTTCAGCATCACCTTTTGTACAATTAGATGGTAAAATATTGTTTACAAATTGTGTTACATCAACTCCTTGAGGAAGCTTAGATTTATCGAAGGTAACATTATTACCATCAATTTTCATATACTGTTTAACAAGTTTTGCTTTTGTCTTATCAGATACTGTACTTTCGCTATCAATAAATTTTACCAATCTATCTGCAATATCTTTATCATCAGGATATTTTTCTACTATTTTATCAAATGGCAAATGATAATTTTTATCTGTAGCAACTTTATTATCAATAAAATCAATAATATCTTCTTTGGTATTCATTTTTTCTACCATTTCAGCGTAGTGTGGTACAGTATATGTTCCGTCTTGTTCAACCTCTAAAACTTCATTATATTGACCTCTGCCCATATCCTCAAGTTTAGTATATTTTACTAATGCTTCGTTAAATTCATTAAAATGTCCTGACAAGTTTTTCATTTCTTCATATGTAGGTATTCTTGATGGATTGAATGTGTATGTTTTATTACCATCATTATCTGTTGATACTTCAAAATAAGTTTCAAGAATTTCTATCTTTGCTTTCTCTTTATCTTCATCAGATAAATCAGTTTTATCTATCCAATCTATTATAGCATCTAAGTAAACAGCATTTTCTAAATTACCTTTATCTGAGGTATAGATTTCTTTAGCTTTAGCTACTACGGCATCAACTACAGCTTTGCTATTGATATCATTATTAAGACAATCAATAACTTCTAAGCCATTATTATTAATAAGAGCTATTATATCCTCATCCTTTGCTTTTAATTCTATAGCTTTAAAAGCAAGTGACTTAGCTAATTCAGGATCTTTAGTATCTATATATTTTTTAAACAAAGCTGCTTTCTTTTCATCAGTATCAGCAGCATCCAGTTCTGTTAAGAATGTATCTAACAACTTAGGATCTCTAGCAGCATAGCTGTCACCATAGTATCTTGGAATACCATCCATATTATTGAAGTCCATATATTTTTCATGAACCCCATTTGTACTATCTGCTTCAATTTTATAGCCGTCATAGACTTTTAAATTAGATACTTTTTCTTTTAACTTAATTTCTTCATCAGTTAGTTTTTTATCGTCTTTTTCTTTTGCTCGAATTTCTTGATAAATACCAGCTAAAATCTCATGCGCAGTCTTATCTTTTTCAAGCACTGTTGTAACAGTACCATTTTCATTATTAAATAAGAAGTTTATAACATCAGCATTTCTTGTAAGTAACAAATCTTGTACAAATGCTTTATACTCATCTGATGTTCTATCTACATAATTATCATCACGGAGTTTTTCTGCAACATTTTTAATTACCTGAAGATTCCCATTTGTAATACTAACAAGTTCTTTTAACGCTTGTAAGTTTGCGGCTTTTCTTGCTTTAGCAGCTTCTTCTGTTTCACCTTGTACAGGAGCTTTCACTTTATTTATTGTTTCTTTAAATCGAGTATTTAAATTTTTTAATTCTTCTAGAGAAGCCGCAGATAACTTAACTCCGCTGCTAAGTTTTCCGTCATCAGTTTTTCTTGTGATTTGGTACATTGTGCTATCTTGAGAGGTATATTTCATAATCCCCCCGCCTGCTTGAAATTTAGGGTCTTTAAAGTTTGCTTTTCCGTTTTTGTCTTTTAATTCATTTCCATCTATATCAATAGGCATGCCAGCTCCCATATTAACACCATTTGGTGAAATTTTAATACTGGATTCTTTTCCTGCAATTAACTGTGCTTGTGCACCGATAACTGCTGTATTTGTTTTAGAATATTCTTTCCCTGCAACGGGTTGTGGAGGTTTAGAGCTTGATGCTTGAACTTTTAAGATTGTTCCTAGTTTTATGTTATTTACATCTTTTATATTGTTTATTAGAGCAATTTGAGCCATTCTTTCATTAATTTCTTGTGCTTTTGGCTTTTTGCCTTCATTTTCTAAAGCCTTTTTAGCAATTTTATATAAGGTCATTCCAGCTTTTATTTCTACAGTTTCGCCGTTAAATTGAGCGGTGATACTAGCTTTATCATACTTTTTAGTTAAATTTTGGATATATTGGTTAAAAGCTTTTTGAGTAGTTTTTCCATCTTCAGATAAGTTTTCTTTTTTTTCTATTTTTGTTGTTGAAAAATATTCGTTTTTATTTTTACCTGAAGCTATGTAATTTTGCGTGTATTTATCAATATCATAATCTTTTAAGTCTTCTCCTTTAAAATTACTCAAGGCTTTTTGTAATAAATTTAATTCAGATTTATCGACTTTACCGTCTCCACCTTCTACAGTGCTATCTATTAAATCAAATAAAGGTGCCAGATTCTTTAAACCTTCTTGTTTAACTAGGTCTTTGTAATTATCTCCTTCTTTGATAGTATAAATTTTACCGTTTACATTAATCTCTAATCCTGACATCTTTAACTCCTTTCAAAAACTTTTACACTTTACTTTCTTTTAACGGTATTTTTTTTGAAAAACTTTAATATAAAAATTAAATGAAAAGAGTTTTATTTCTATAATTGACTAATAATAGGAAAATTTGACCTTTACAAAATTTAACAAAACAAAAAGCAGACATCTAACTGTCTGCTTTTTTATGATAATTTTGTTTGTTATTAATTGTTACTTAAAACTAATCTAAAGGTAGCTAAATTTTTTATGGAAAGCATTCTATGTTTATTTCCTTGTTTTTCAGAAATAGCAAAAATTCTGCAAATTCTTTGAATTTCTTCTACATCTTTTCTAGAATTTAATTTATAAACATTTTCTATTGGATCTGCTATTACTGACATTGATGCGTATAATTCTTGTTCTGTCATAAATCTTTCCTTTATAAAAACTACTTATGTATATATAAAGTATTTCTGTTTTTAAAAATTGACTTTTTGATATGTAATGTAAAGATATGTAAACAAATTTAAAATTTATTAGGTTAAAATCTAGTAATAATTGCAAAAAATAATGTTTTATAGTATTTTAATCTAGTGGAGAATATGGTAATAGATTTTAGTGGAATTCTTAGTGATTGTGGAGTCGGGAGTCAACCCGATGAATTGGTAATAAAAAAAATCGCTAATCTGGAAGAGTTTTATGAAGAAGAAGATTTAGTTAGTATTTATAATTTTTTGTTAAATAATATTAGAAATGCGGATATTTTGGTTAGTATTATTAAAATGACCGATTCATATAAAAATAATGAAACTTTATCTATATTATTGGATATTTTGTTATTAAAAAATATAGAAATAGAAGATGCTGATAAGTTGGTTAATTTAAGAGTAGTAGCTGCAAAGGCTATATCAAAATATAAGGATCCTTCTACCGTCGGAGCTTTTTTGTATTGTCTAAATGATAAAAATGAACATTATAAAGTTCGTTTAGCTTGTGCGGATGCTTTAGGAAGAATTGGTGATAAACTTGCTGTTAACTCTCTTATTAATGTTGTAGAAGATGAAGATGAAAAGTCTATGTATGTTAAAGAATCTGCAACATTTGCCTTAGGTTTGCTTGGTGACACTGCTGCAATAGATCCTTTAATTGCAATAATGGATGCTAAGCAAGGTTTATGGGATAAATTTTCTTTCCTTAAAGAAAAAATTATAGAAGCTCTAGGAAAATTGAATGTTAATAATAAAAAAATATTGAATGTTTTAAAAAATTCTTTGATGGATTCTTCTCCTATGGTTAGAATTAATGCGATAGAAGCTTTGATGAATAGTGATTTTGAAGAAGCTCAAGATTTAATAAGAACAAGTTTAAAGGATGAAGATTTTGAAGTTAGACGAAATGCTTTGATTGCTTTATATAATATACTTGGTCGAGATATTTTAGATGAAGTAATTTCTTTACCTTCTTATGATGCTGCTTTAAAAAAAGAAGCTCAAGATTTAATTGATGTATATGAGGATTAAATGGTTATGACCAAATCTATTATTTTATTATCGGCAGGATTGGATTCTTTAGTAGCTCTGGGGAGTTGTAAAGATAAGTATGGTGTAGATTTAGCTCTAACTTTTGATTATGGACAAAAAGCGGTTAAACAAGAAATTAGTGCCTCAAAAAAAATATGTGAGTATTATAAAATTCAACATAAAGTGATTGTTTTAGATTGGTTAAAAGAAATTACTAGGACTTCGCTTGTGTCTAATGAAAATGTTCCTAGTGTTAATTTGGGAACTAAAGAGAGTGCAAGTTTGGTTTGGGTTCCTAATAGAAATGCATTGTTTTTAAATATTGCAGCTTCTTTTGCGGATTCTTTTAATTATGATTACATATTGTTTGGTGCTAATAAAGATGAAGCAGAAACTTTTCCTGATAATACGGAAAGTTTTAGGTCTAAAATTTCTGATTTATTTCAAATATCGACGCTTGCAAAGCCTAAGGTTGTGGCACCCTTGATAAATTTTACCAAGAATGATATAGTAAAGGTTGCAATGGAGAGTAATATTCCGTTAGAGTTTGTAAGAAGTTGTTATATCGGAGATGAAAAACATTGTGGGGAATGCGAATCTTGTAAGCATTTAAGAGAAGCTTTGTTAGCAAATAATGGGGAAAAATATTTAAATATTTTATTTTAATGATTATGAAAACAAAATTTATTGAAGAAGACGTTAAATATATTGGCTCACAACTTGCTCCACATTGGATTTATAAAAATTATAATATTCAAGGAGATGCAATCGTCGCTTTTTGTGGAGAGTGTGAAGTAAAACTCACAGAGATGGTTGATATAGAAGATGTTATTAATAATGAGCCTATTTATAGTAAATATATGTTGAGTTTTATAACAGAACAATTTGGTGTTGACTTGATGGAAGGTGTTTTAAGACAACGTTTATTGATAACTATTATAAAAGAATTATTAGAAGAAAGAGGTGTTTTTGTTGTTAGAAATGGCGATGATCTTATGATTGATGGGAAAAAATTATCTGTTTCTATTGCAACAAAATCTATTACTTCTTTGTTGATTCATACAGGACTTAATATTGTTTCAGAAGGCGCACCTGTTAAGGCGTCAGGGTTAATGAGTGAATTGGGTATAAAAGATATTAAAAAATTTGCACAAGATGTTATGGTAAAATATTCTGAAGAAATTGAAGATATAAAGCTTGCTTGTGCAAAAGTTCGTGGAGTATATTGCTGATGGGAAAACAGTTTGGTTATAAGAAATATATGAAGAAAGATGTGAAGAATGATGCTTCTTTGTTGAAAATTTTTATAATTTCTTTCTTCGGTATGCTTTTGATTTTTACTTTTTTAATAAAATCTTTTTCTCCTAAAGTAGATACCTCTATTGGTGAATATAAATCAGAGGAAAATATTGAAGATAATTATTCAGAACAGGCTGTAAATGTAGATGATAGGTTACAGTATCTGCAAAATGAAGATCAAGGTAGAAGTTTTTCAGAAATCGTTAAATCGGCTACTGATGAAAATGTTTCTGATGTTAAGTCAGAAAATTCTGTTGATACATCATTGAATACTAATAATAAAGAATTAATAACTAATACAAATGTAGAAAATAATCCTGTTCAAAAACCAGTTCAAGAGCCTATTTATAAAGTTTATGTAGGATCATATACTTCTGCAGAACAGGCAAAAGTTGCGAAAGATATTATTTTAGAATCGGGTTCCGCTTTAAATCCTATCGTTAAATGTATTGGTTCTAATGATTATACTTTGCAAGTTGGAATTTTTAAAAATAAAAAAAGCGCTGAAACTTTGTTATATACAGTTCAACAAAGCAATTTACCCGGTAGGATAGTGCAAGATTATTAATTTTTTATAATAAAACTTTACATCGTGAAATATTTTAACTTATTTAAAAGATTTTATGATAAAGTATAATAAGAAATCCGTTATGGGGAATAAGGTTAGCTATCATAGGTTAGTATAGGAGATTTTTAATGTCTAATTATTTGACAAAAGAAGAGATAAGACAATGGCGTAGTTCGTTGGAAAAAATTACTTTAGAAGAATTTGCTGCTCGTTTAGGTAAAGAAGTTGAAGAAAAAAAACCTACTAATGATTTAATAGATATCGTTATGTCAAAGAAAACATCTTCTGTTTCTAATAATGTTGCAAATGAAAGTTTTTCTAAAATAGCTGAGCGTGCTTTTAAAAGAGAACGACAAATCTCTCATACTCCATTTTCTATACACAAAAAAGATTTAGTTGCTAAACAGTTTGAGATAAGTTCTTCAAGTGAACCTGTAAAAAAAGAACAAAATTTCTCAAAAGTTAAGAAAAATCAAATAAAAAAAGAAGATTCAATAGTGAAAAATGTTGAAAAAGCTACTGCAGATTCACAAATTGTATTGAAGAAATCTTTGACCGATAGAGAACAGTTGGTTTTTGATTATTTTCTAAATAATTTAGGAAAGACAGTGTATGCAAAAGATTTGGCTAAATTGTTGGATTTACCAAGAGATTATGTTTATAAATATATTAAAAATTTGAGAGCTAAAATTGAAGGTGATAAATTAAAAAATGTTGCCACCGGTGGTTTTATGTTAATGGAATAGTATGGAAGTAGTTAATTTACTTGAATTCTTAAATAAATCTAGTGAGCTTTATGTATTAGATTATTCTGTACAAAGTAAGCAGTTGGTGAATTTTCTAAATTTAATGTTGGAAGATGAACAATTTACACAGAAGATTGATTTAGGATTGGTTTTTGTAAAATCAAAAGGTTTAAATCAATATTTAATTATCGATGGTGTTAATCGTATTTTATCTTTGAGTCTTCTTTTACACGCCGTTTGTGAATGTTATAAGAAAACATCTCAGCAAAATGATAAAGCGATAAAAATTATTAAAAATAAATATTTAGTTAAAAATTTAAATTTTAAATTACGTTTAAACAATGACGATGATTTATTATATAGAAAAATTATCAATGGTGAACGTTTATCTGGTAAAGAAAAACAAAAGCCAATGTTTGTATTGCTTCATAGTTTTTGGTCACAGATTAAAAATGAATCACTACAGGCTTCTAAAATTTTTAATATGTTGAAAAAGATTACTGTAACTCTTGTAGATGCTGATTCTGTACCTGTTAGGGATTTGTATTATAAATTGAATGAGCAAAGAGAGTTAGATCAAGTATTGTTAATTGAAGATTATCTAAAAGAGTTTGGGGTTTTAGATAAATGGTTGAATATTAAAAAACGCTGTTTTATTAGTAGAAATGATATTTATTTATTTTTTAAGGATTTTTTTATTACAAAGTTTAATTTTAAAAAATTTAAATCAGAGCGTTTGTATGAAAATTTTGTAAATTATTTTGAGACAATGTTACAATATTTGTCAGAAGATGGGATTATAGAAAAAATTGGTAAAGCTGCAATATTATATTATAATATGTTAAATGTCGAATTTGACAATGATACAATAAGAGAAGCTTTTATAAAAATAAAAAAATACTCCGGATCAGATACATTTCCTTATTTGCTAGAAGTTTATCAAGATTATAGTGAAAATAATATATCAATGGAAACTTTTATTGATATATTAAATACAATAATTGAATATCTTTCTAATCGTCAAAAAACAGGTAATAATATTGAATTTAATGAATTAATTCAGTATTTGAATGCTTTTATTGCTTGTAAATAATATATTGGAAAATACATTAACAATATTTAAATTTATCAATATATACTATATATAGTATATGGAATTAAGATATTTATATAATGGAGGTTGTTATGGATAAAAACCATAATAGTGGAAAGCTTATGAAGTTTTGTGATCAAGTTTTTTGTGAATTATATGTTTTGGATACTCTTGTAAAACTTACAAAAGAAGCTTGTGAAGATAGAGAATATTCAGGACAGTATTATGGGATTCCCGATGAAAAAATAAATAAATTAAGTATGGAAAGAAATAACTATATAAATATGTTAACACTATTATCAGAAAAAATAGCAAGTGTTATGGATATAAATTTGCGCATAGAAAAGGAATTGAGTTTAGAGCAAAACCCCGACAATTGCAGCAGACAAGTAACAACTTAGAGTTCCACAAATAAGAGCTCTCAATCCAAGTCTTGCTAAATTTTTCTTTTGATTAGGAGCTAATTCTCCAATTCCGCCAATTTGAATTGCAATAGAACCAAAATTCCCAAAGCTGCATAGAGCAAAGCTTGCAAGCATAAAACTTTTTGGTTCTATTATATTACTAACTTGTGTAAGATTGACATATGCAACCATTTCATTTAAAACAATTTTGGTCCCCATTAAAGCACCAACTATAGAAGCATCTTTTAAAGGTACTCCTATAATAATTGCAAAAATTGCAAAAAGTTTTCCTAAAATAAGCTTTAGTGATAAATGAGTAAGGAATGTGAAATGAGAGCAGCCTGGAATAAATTTAAAAATAAAAATTCCAAAGATGCCTAAAATCCAATCAATAAAAGCAACTAATGCAACTAATGCTAATATCATTGCTGTAACATTAATTGCAACTTTCATACCTTCAGAAGCACCGTTAGAAATAGCTTCAAAAACATTTGCAAAAGTTTTGCGTTTTGATATTCTAATGTGATCTCTGGTTTCCGGCTCTCCTGACTCAGGGTAAACAATTTTTGCCAAAATCATAGCACCAGGAGCTGCCATAATTGAAGATGCTAATATATAATGAGCTGGAATTCCCATACCAATATAGATTGGCATTATTGCACCGGAGATACAAGCCATACTTCCTGCCATTGAGGCTAATAATTCAGAACGAGTTAATTTTTCTAGATATGGTTTTATCATTATTTGCGCAAGAATTTGCCCTACAAAAGAACTCGCAACATTGGAAAGAGCTTCTGCTCCAGATACATGCATTATTTTATTCATTGCTTTTCCTAAGATGGCAACAACTCTTTGCATTATACCGTAATAGTATAAAATATTGACTAATACCATCATGAAAATATTTGTACAAATTAATTGTACTGCAAAAATACTGCTACTTTTTCCAAATAGTTCTGAAAGACGAAGGTTATTAAGTAGCGGACCAAATACAAATAGCCCTCCTTCTGTTGCAAATTCTAATATTTTTTGTATAAAAAGTCCAATCATTAAAAAGATTTTTTGACCAATTGGAACTTTAAATATAAAAATCGCAAATGCTATTTGTAATAAAAAACCCATTCCCACGGTTTTATAATTAATTGCTTTTCTATTATTTGAAAGTCCAAAAACTATTAAAAATATTACTACAATTCCAACTAATCCAATAAATCTTTCCATAAAACTCCTAAATTATAAATTACTGAATATGTTTATTATAGCAAAAAATTAACGAATAAAATTAAATAGCTTCAACATAATTTACAATATCTTCTTCGGAGTTCATTTCTGTTGTGCAAACTAGTATTCTTTTTTTATCAATTTTCAAACCACCAAGTATATTATTATTTTTAAGTTTCGATAAAAAATCATCAGAGTTTTCAACTTCTATAAGGAATTCATTAAAGAAATTTTTTGATAAAGTTTTTACCCCTTTTCCATAAAGCATTTTTGATAATGCGTGAGCTAATTTTGTTGAAATAATTCCTGTTTGTCTAAAACCTTTTTCACCAAGTAAGCTTAAATATAAGGTAGCCATCAATGCTATAAGTGATTGATTTGAACAAATGTTACTTGTAGCTTTTTCTCTTTTAATATGTTGTTCTCTTGTCTGTATAGTGAGGGTAAAAGCTTGATTTCCATCTCTATCAACAGTTTTACCAACTAATCTTCCTGGCATTTGTCTCATATAAATTTCTTTACAAGATAAGAATCCAGCATGTGGTCCCCCAAAACTCATTGGTATCCCTAACGGTTGAATATCTCCAACAACTATATCAGCTTCAATTGGCGGCTTAATGATTGATAATGCTGAAATATTTGCACATACGATTAAAATTGTGTCTAGTTTTTTTATTTCAGTAATTTCTCCGTAATAATCTGGATATTGTATCAGGACACAACAATACTCAGATACATTTTCCGGATATTCGTCAAATTCTTCAATTTCTATATCTTTAGCCCACAGGTAGGTTTTTATAACTTTTTTATATTCAGGATTTAAATTTTTTGATATTAAAGCTTTATTTTTCTTTGTTTTTGTTATCCTATGAGCCATGAGAATTGCTTCCGCACAAGCAGTAGCTGCATCGTATAGTGATGCGTTTGCAATATCCATACCTGTAATTTTTGAAATCATTGTTTGATATTCATAAAGTATTTGTAGTGTACCTTGTGAAATTTCAGGTTGATACGGTGTATATGCTGTTAAAAATTCAAAACGTTTTGCAATATAATCTACACAAGCCGGTATAAACTTATTATAAACACCACCTCCTATGAAATAAGCATAGTTAGTTTTATTTTTATTGGATAATTCTTTTATCATCCTTTGAACTTCTAACTCACTTAAAGGTTTATTTAATTTGAAATCTTTAAATTTTATCGGAATTAATTTAAATAAATCCTTGACAGTTGAAGCATAAGTAATTGCATCCAACATTTCATTTCTAATTATATCAGTATGTGCAATAAAATTTTTCATTATTCAATTTCTTCTTTATAATCTGAGTAGTCTAATAAATCTGCAAATTCTACCTGATTTGCATCTGAAGTTATTTTTATAAACCATTTATTTTCATAATTTTCGTCATTTAAAAGCTCTGGATTATTTACAATTTCTTCATTTATTTCAATAACTTTACCTGAAATAGGCATATATATTTCAGATGCAGCTTTGACTGATTCAATTGTAGCGAAAGCTTCGTTTTTACTAAATTCTGTATTTATATCAGGTAGTTCTATAAAAACAATATCACCTAATTGTTCTATTGCATAATCCGTAATTCCTATAATATATTTATTATCTTGTTCAAGTAAATACTCGTGTGTTTTTGTACAAAGCATACTTTCATTCATTCAAAAATCTCCTTATATTTTAGTTATTCTTATTTCTTTTTGTTATAAATGGACGTTTAATAATTTCAGCATCGTGTAATTTTTCTCTTATCATAATTTGAATTGTAGAGCCTACAGATAAATTGTCAAGATTTTTAATATAACCTAATCCAATATTGTCACCTCTGGTTGGAGAAATACCACCGCTTGTTACATTTCCAATTTTTTCTTTATTGTAATAAATATCATATCCGTGACGTGCAATTGATTTATCTAGCATTTTAAAACCAATTAATTTTTTATTTACTCCATCTTTGAGTTGTTGCTCTATGATAAGTTTACCATTGTATTCTACAGTTTTGTTTTTTGGAATTGACCAACTTAGTCCGGCTTCAATAGGAGTGGTATTTTCGTCTAAATCATTACCATATAAATGTAATGCCGCCTCTAATCTTAAAGTATCTCTTGCTCCTAAACCTATTGGTTTTATATTGTATTTTTTACCGTATTCCAGTAATTTGTCCCATAAATATTCTGAAAATTCATTTTTTACTAAAATTTCGACGCCATCTTCACCTGTATAACCGGTTCTTGATATCCACACATTTATACCAAAGATTTCATCTCGTTTTATGTTAAAAAATGAAGGTAAGTTATTTAATCCAACTTCTCTTAGTAATTCTACGGACAAAGGTCCTTGTACTGCTAATAGTGAATAATTGTGAGATTCATTTATTATTTCTAGATTAAAACCTACTTTATTTCTTACCATCCAATTTAAATCTTCGTCTATTCTTGAGGCATTTGCGATAATTAAATATTCATTTTCTTTTAATTTGTAAATAATTAAATCATCAATAATACCACCATTTTTATTAGTTAGTTGACAATATGTAGCTTTTAAATTTGTTAATTTATCAATATTTTGAGGAACTATTTTATTCAAATAAGGCTCAGCATCTTCTCCTTTTATAATTATTTCTCCCATATGAGAAACATCAAATATTCCTACGTTATTTCGTACAGTTTTATGTTCTTCTATGATAGAAGAATATTGAACTGGCATATGCCAACCTGCAAAATCCACCATTTTGGCACCTAATGCAATATGCTTATCATGTAGAAATGTTTGCTTTGTCATATATCCTCCTTGAATCTTACTTATTATTTTCTTAATAAATATTATCTATGTCAAGAAGTTTAAGAGGTTTAAAGAAACTATGTTTTTATAGTAAAATTATTTTATGCAATTAAGAAATTTTTATTATAGAGATATCTTAAATATTGCTACCCCTATTATTTTTGGAAATTTGGGTTTTATATTAATAGGAGTAGGTGATGTTGTAGTCGCAGGAAGGCATTCTACTGACACATTGGCTGCTATTAGTATTGCAACTGCTATTATAAATTGCATAATGATGTTTGGAATAGGTATTTTATCCAGTATTTCTGCAATTCTTTCAAATTATAGAGGAGAAGGGAAAACTGCAGAGAAATATTTTTATCCATCCTTAAAATTCGCATTAATTTTATCTTTAATTAGTTCATTATTAATCTTTGGTTTTATACCTATAATAGACAAATTAGGATTAGAATCTAAACTTATTCCTGCGATAAAAGATTATTTTTGGGTGACAGCTTTTTCTACTTTTGGTGCTTATATTCATTGTATGGCGAAAGAATTTTTACAAGCTTTTGAAATAGTTGTTTTCCCTAATATATTGACAGTATTTTGTATTTTTGTGAATGTTGCCTTAAACATTCTTTTTGTATTTGGATATGGACCTATTCCATCAATGGGTGCAATAGGTCTTGCAATTGCAAGTCTTATTACTCGATATTTTATGGGATTTGTTCTTGTATGGTATTGTTATAAAAAAATTGAAATTGAGCATTATAAAGATAAGAATTATTATAAAGATTTGATAAAAGTCGGAATGCCAGCTTCATTAGCTGTAATGATTGAGTTTATTGGGTTTAATGCTATAACAATAATTATGGGTAGAGTCTCTGGGATTTATGCTGCAGCTCATAATATTGTTTGTACAATAACAAGTGTATCATTTATGGTTCCTTTAGCTATTTCAAATGCTACGGCTGTAAAAGTTGGATATGCAAATGGTGCAAGATATTTTAAATCTTTGAAAAATTATGCAAAAACAGGAATTTTGTTATCGATAGGGTTTATGGCTGTATCAGCAATTTTCGTTGCTATTTTCTCAGAAGAAATTGTGAAATTATTTACGATAGATAAAGCTTTAATAACAGTGTGTATCCCGATAGTTTATTCTTTATGCTTCTTCCAAGTATTCGATGGCTTGCAAGTAGCTTTAGCAGGTATATTTAAGGGGATTAAGTATACTAAGATGGTTATGATAGCAAATTTTGTAGGATATTGGATTATTTCTATTCCATTAGGAAGTTATTTAGCGTTTGTAAAAAAACTTAATCTCTTAGGATTTTGGTATGGGTTAATTATTTCTGCAATAGTTTTGTGTACTATTATGTTAGTTACTATGGTAAGAAAATTTTATATTTTAGAAAAAGATTTTAATAAAGGATAATAAAATGCCGCATTTTTTTATAAAAAAAGATAATATTAAGAAAGATTTTATTACAATAGATGATAATGAAAATTATAGACATATTGCAAGGTCTTTGCGAGCAAGAGTTGGGGAAAATTTACTTTTAATTGATGAAAAACAAATACAGTATGAAACTGTAATTTCTGAAATAACTTCAAAAGAAGTAATTTGTAGAATAGAAAAAAGTTATCCTTCTAAAAGAGATTTAGGTTTTGATTTGTATCTAGCTCAGACACCGCTAAGGAGTGATGCACAGCTTACAATAATAGAAAAAGCTACGGAATTAGGTGCAAGAGCTATATATCCTATAATTACTGATAATTGTGCTTTGAATAAATCTGTTTTATTGAAAAAACACGAAAAATGGCAAAAGGTTATGGTGGAGGCGTCTAAACAATGTGAAAGAGCAAAAATTCCGACTTGTTATGAGCCAAGTTCTTTAGAAGATGTATTAAAAAATAAATTTGACAAAATTATAGTATTTGGAGAACGCTCAACGGAAATTTCTTTAAAAAATTATTTAGTTCAAAATCCTATAAAAAAATCTGAAAAAGTTCTTGTAATAATAGGACCTGAAGGAGGTTTTTCGCAAAAAGAATTTGATTATTTTAAAGATAAGAACTTGCCTATAGTAAGTTTAGGCGATTTGATATTAAAAGCAGAGACTGCTGTAATAATGGCGTTAGGATGTATTGTATATGAATATCAAGGATGATTTTATATTAAAAGATGTTAATGATGGATACTTAGTTGGAGGTGCTGTAAGAGATTTTTTTCTCGGTAAGCAGACTTTTGATAGGGATATAGCAATAAGAAATGCAGAAATTTTTGCAAAGAAAATTGCTGAAAAGTATGATGGAACTTTTATTCCTTTAGATGAAGAAAATAAAATTTATAGGGTTGTATTGAAAGATAAGGAAAATTTTTTAGATATTTCAGAAATTCAAGGTGAGTCAATAGAAGATGATTTAATAAGACGTGATTTTACAATTAATGCAATTGCTTATAATCTTAGAACAATGGAATTTATTGATGTAACAGGTGGAATTCAGGATATTAAGAATAAAAAATTACGCTTTATTAGAGAAGAAAATTTTATTGATGATCCTTTGAGAATTTTAAGAGCTTTCAGATTTTTTGCAACAACCGGGTTTGAAATGGACAATAGGTTAAAAGAGGTCGTTCAAAAATATTCTAATATTGCTTTAAAACCAGCAAAAGAAAGAATTCATTATGAATTAATGAAGTTATTTGGAGGGCAATATGCTTCCTATGCTTTGGTTGAGCTTGATAAAATAGGCCTATTAGAAAAAATTTTCCCTTGTGTTAAGGAAATGAAAAAAGTTCCTCAAAATACTCACCATCATTTAGATTTATTTAATCATTTGATAGAAAGCGTAAGGCAAGTTGAATTGCTGTATTTTAATTCTGATAATGAAATAAAAGAACATTTGGAAAGAATTGATTTCGGTGGCTTCCCTCGAATAAATTATCTTAAAATTGCAACTTTTTTACATGATATTGGCAAATTCTCAACTTGGACAATAGAAGAGTATGGAAGACATCGTTTTATCGGTCATGATAGTACAGGAGCAAAGCTTGTTGTTCCACTATTAAAAGAGTTAAAATTTTCGAAAAAACAAATAGAATATATTTCTAAAATGATAAAATATCATATTTATCCATCAGGTGTAATTGCTTCTCCGGAATTAAATGAAAAAGTTATGATGCGATATTTGAGAAAAATGGAAGATGATGTAATTGACAATATAATTTTGGCTAAAGCTGATAGGTTATCTGCAAGAGGACCTGCGATTACAAATGATATTATAAAATCTAATATTGACGGCTTAGATAAATTATTAAGTTTTTATTTGGAACAAAAGGATAAAATTAAACCTTTACCTAAATTACTTAATGGAAATGAAATTATGGAGATATTAAATATAAAACCTTCAAAAGTGTTAGGTAAAATAATAAAAATGTTGGAAGATGCTCAATTTAATAATGAAATTGAATCAAAATCAGAAGCAGTTTATTATATAAAAAATTTATACAAATCTATAAAATAATTTATTAAAAAAGGCTTTACTTTTAAGTAAAGCCTTTTTTTAATGAAAGTTTATTCAAAAGTCTAAGCTTGAGCTTCTTCAGCAGGAGCTTCTGCTTCTTCGGCAGCTTTAGCAGCTTCTTCTGCTGCACGAGCTTCCTCTTCAGCTTTCTTAGCCATAGCTTTTTTAGATAATTTAACTTTTTCAGATTTTTTGTAATTTAAAGAACCATCTTCATTACAATTAGCCATTAAATATTTAACTGTATCTGTAGGTTGAGCACCTTTTTTAACCCATTCATTTGCTGATACAATATTTAATTTCATTTCTTTTGTTTTTGGATTGTAATAACCTAATTCTTCTACAGGTTTACCTTCTCTTTTTGTAGTTGAATTAATAACAATAACTCTGTATGATGGAGCTTTTTTTGCACCTAATCTTTTTAATCTGATTTTTAACATTCTACATTTCCTTCTTTATATTTTGAAATAATAAAATTTGACTGTTGATTTTATTACTTCCTACTACCATAAGGATTTAGCCGCTTATCCTTATATTGAACAGATTCAAGAGGATATAATCCGCTCAATTATAGATAAACATAAAAACTATTAATAATCAATAGTAAAAGACTATTTTATTAAGTTTTTTTATTAAATATTAAAACTTTTTCGAGAACCTTCTTCATGATATAGGCCGCCTCCACATATTGTCTCGATTACTTTTAGGACAAATTCTCGTGAAGCATCTGTATTATTAAGAAAAAATTCCCGATTGGATAAATGTCTGATTTTGAAGATTGCATTTTGAGCTTTATCTGCAGGTACAAAGAGGGATGCTACTTCTTTATCCAGTAGTACTTCCATCATTTCGTTTCTAGATTTTATGCCTTCCATAAGTTCGTTATAGTTTCCGTTAATTGCCATTATACGACCTGAAAACATTGGAGCTGCTCCTTCTCTAAATAGAGCTTGCGGCTCGTAATTACAACGAGTTGTTAAACTAATCGTATGCCATAATATGTTAATAATTACAACACTTTTTTCTTTATCGTGTTCAACGTATATATTTTCTGTTGTAATACCTCTTGCAGAAAATGATTGTTTTAAGGAATCAGCTATTGCTTTTAAATTATCTATCATTTCAGAAAATATTTCTGTAGTATTTAACGTAGCGTGTTGGTAATCCAAAAACTGCTTGTACATATGAGTTGATACAAGTCCAATTCTTTCCTGGATTAGTGTGGATTTTCTGAAGGATGTCTCCATATTATTAAAGTTTTCGTAGCCTTTACTCAAATTTATAAAGCCTCCTTATATAATTGTACACGCTAAAAGATAAGTATGTAAAGATTGAATGTTAATTTTTGTAAATTTTTCTCGTAATAATGTTATAAACTAGTAAAAATGTGGAATCCTTCTACCATAGGAAAGGAGTCTTAAAATGGAAATTTTGAATTTAGTTTTATTTGGGTGTGTTTTCTATATCGCATTGATTGGTATTCCAACTCTTTGTGAGAAAAAACATTAATTTAATAAGCGGGATAATTTCTTGTCAGGTATTGCTGTTTGAAGTTTTTGTTCTTCTGATTCAATATTCAGAGATGTAATGCCTTGTTTTTTTATGATGTCTATAAAGAGTTTTTCCATTAGAACATAAAAAACTTTAGCTTGATTGTTATACTTTTGTAATAAGGCTAGTGTATCATTTATTAACAATAAAGCTTCTTCCGGGTTGTTGTTTTTTATTTTTAATAAAGAATTAAAATATTTGGCAAGAATATTAATGTTAAATATTGCACAGTTTTGGGAAGTTTTTAGTATATCATTGTATATTGCTTGTGCTTTTTGGTTTATACCAATGTTTGCATATGAATATGCAATTAGTAAATCACAGAATAATTCTAGTTGTTTTTGATTAATTTCTGCGGCAAGTAATTTCCCTTGATATATATTTTGAGCAAACGCTTTATAATTATTTTTATTTTCAGTAAATTCTTGTAATATTAGGTAAATAATTTTTGCAAATGGGGATGACTTTTCAATATTGGTTGGAATGAAATCTTTACCGTTTAAAAAATCTCTTATAGCAATTATGCAATCTTTATCTTCTAATTCTTCGCCAAGAGCTTTTTTTATGTTATTAAAATATTCTTCTAAGTTGTCATCTAGAATAAGAACTTTAGCAAGACCTACAAGGCGGAATGTTTCAAATAGATGTTCGATAAATAAATTTAAGGAAAAGTTGGCAGGTTTTATTTTTTCAAGAATTTCAGGCTGTAGAACATTTAGAATATCTTGTGCAACTTCTATGCATTGTGAAAAATCTCCAATATTAAATAAAATTTCTATATTAACTAATGATAATAAGAAAAATTTTATGTTTAAAGTTTTTTCAACTAGCAAGACTGGGTGTTCCATTCTTGTGAAAATGTTGTGAAGGAGGGTTAGCGCATCTGTATAGTTTGACGAAATTAAAGCTCCTTGTAACATCAAATTAGAAAGTTTTGAAATTTTTTCGTCATCATTTTTTTCAAATGCATCTTTTAGTAAAATATTTTCAATAGAATATATTTTTGACGGTGAATAATTATATAAGTTTATTAAAATATTTTCGTAGACTTCCTTTTTGTTTTTTTCTAATTCTTCTTTTGGGATATTTGTTTTTATATATTCAATAAGAGATAAAGAGCCTAAGCAATTTTTTAGATAAGCATCGAAATCACCTGTGTTCATTGCTAATTTTGAGTTTTTCCATAGAAGTAAATATTCTTCTTTGAAAATTTCTAATTTACCGAGAAGTATTAAAGTTGTCGTGTCATCTAAATATTGACCAATTTTACCAAGAATATTTTTGCATAGAAACGTTTCTGCTTCTTTTTTTAAAGATAGTTCTAATGCTGACTTAAGAATATGATAATTATTAATGTATATTACATTATTATCGGTAGTTATTAATTCCATTTTTTTTAAAATTAGTAAATTATTTTTAATGTTTTTAATACCTAACAATTCAAGAGTTTGTATATCAATTCTTGATCCAAGATAATATGAATATGCCAATATTAAAGATGCATCTTGGTTAGTGTTTAAATTTTTTAAACGAGATTTTATGAGTTCTGGTAAATTCTTAGGAATTATTTGTGAATTATTATTTTTGATAAGTAATCTGTTTTCAAAATTGATTAATATATTTGATTCAATTAAATACTTGATTGCGTTGTTAAAATATAATAGGGAACCATTAAAATTTTCATTAATTTTTTCATAAAAGAAAGAATTAATAAAGTCGCTGGCTTCTTCTTTTATATTTGCTAGGATCTCTTCGATAGTGTTTTTCTCAAGTATGTATTCTGAATAAAGTTCTGTTCTTAATAATTTTTTTATTTTGTAATGTACCGGATATTCTTGAGATGTAATAAAAACAAAAGTTGGTATGATATTTTTATATTTATCAAAATATAATTCTAACGTTTGAATAGAAGTGTCATCAAGAAATTCAAATTCATCTATAATAATTACATAGTCTTTTAGGATGTTAAAAAAGTTAGAAAATTCTTCCATATATAAGAATCTGGCGTCTTCTGGAGTAGATGTTTTTATTGTTTTACCATTTATTAGTTTTATTATTGAATCATAGAGTTTTAAATTGTCTTGTTCTTGATCTTGTTTTTGTTCTTTAAAAGTGCATATGGAATAATTTTTAAAATCTTTAAATAAAGTTTCAAATATTCCCCAAGGTTTGTAGTTTAATTCTTCTGTACAGGTAACTCTTAGGATTTTTTTATTTTGATTTTTATAATAATTAATTAAATTTTGTATAGGAATTTGTAATTCTTTTTCTGAACGTATTGAGATTATTTTATTATTATCGAATTTTTCAAAAATTTTTGTTGCAGATGTTTTGTAAAATTTGGATTTAGCATTAATATCAAAAACTTTAAAAGAATAAATGTCCTTTTCTTTTTCGTGGTTATTTTTTGTGATTTGTTGTTGTTTTATATTAGTAATATTGATTTCTGTAGAATTTTTATTTGGAGGAATTATATAATTTTCTAGTAAGATTTCATAAAACATTATTGAAAGTCCGTTATATTCTGTAGAATATAATGAATCCATTGAATAATCTTTATTTATGCAATCATAACAAAATTGATCTAATAAGATTTGCAAATTTTTCAAATAAGGTTTATTCTCTTTTTTCGTATTTAAGAGTTTTATATCATTTTGTAAAGTTGGTAATTCCAATAATTCTGTTGCATTTTTTTTAATTATTGTTATGTTTAGATTTAGTGGAACAGATAATTCTTCTATAATTTTTTCATTCAAAGAAGTAAATGAATTAATTATTTTTAAAGCCGTTCGGATGGCTTTATTAACAGATGTTGGAAATGAAAGGTCTTTATTAAAATTAATGACATAAACATCATTATATTGAATAATTGTAGCATCTATATCTTTAAATTGAGCAGTTAGAAGGTTATTAAGTTTGAAATAAAATTTTGAGAAAAGTTCTTGTGAACCAAGTAGTTTTCTTATACTTTTAAGAGCAGAAAATTTTATTACCAATGATGCAAATTCATCCGTTTCACATTCTTGTAAAGCTATGCTTGATTTTATCGGAAATCCACATTTACATTTTTCTTGATTGGTGGAAATTGTTTTTCCGCATTTAGAACATTTTGTTAATATTATATAACCACATTTTTTACATTTTGAAGTTTGACTTAAGTTATTACAGTTTGGACACTTTAAGCTTATAACTTTTTTACAAAACGGACATTCTAATATATTATTAGGTATTTCTTTTTTACACTTTGGACATTTCATAAATTTGATTATAGCTTAAAGTTTGGATTTATGCTATACTTAAGGAAATGTAATTTAAATATGGAAGACTTTATATGACAATTTTATCAATAATTTTAGAACCTGCAATTTTAATAATAACAGTGATTTTTTTATTTTTTATAATGACAGTTTTAAAAAATTATAGAAAAGTAGAATTAAATTTATGTTCAATATATGAATTTTTAAAATCTTTAGATAAAAAAGAATTGTCGTATAGATATCAAGAATTAGATAAATTTATGATTTCTAATGCTTTTACTGCGACAGCTTGGGAAGATTTTAAAAAGGCATTAATATTTCCGGAAAAGTTATATGTTGCATCTCAAAATGTAAATTCAACGGATAACTATAGACCAGAGATTTATTTAACAATTGATGCTTCATATTTTTTTAATGAAGAAACTCTTGTTTATTCCAAAATTAATCATAAATTTATACAAACAATGCCAACATTATTAACAGGTTTAGGTCCATTTTTTACATTTTTAAAAATGGCATTTGCATTTGCAGAAGTTAATTTTTCTATAGAATCAAATGTTGGGACTTCTTTGAATGCTTTGATTGCAAATATTCAAATTGCAGCTCTATGTTCTGTATTTGCAGTAGGTTTTTCATTGTTGTTTATGTTTATAGAAAAGATTCTATATAATAAGATGTGTAAAAAATATTATTTATTAATACAACAGGAATTGATACGATTATTTGATGTTGTGACAAGTGAGAAGTTTTTGATAGATTTGGTTAAAGAATCAAAACTTCAAAATTTAACTAATCAGAAATTATTGAAATCATTACCTGATGATTTTGCGAAGGCTATAGTTAAAGGTATTAATGAGACAACAATTCCTTATCTTGAAAATATACTTTATAGTTTAAATAGGTTAAATGAACAAAATTCAAAGAGTTCAAATGGTGATATAATAGATAAATTGTTTTAAGGGTTGTTTTTAGTGCGATTAAAATTACAAAAAGAAGAAAATAGTCAAGATAATATATTTTGGGTAACAATGACAGATTTAATGACTGCATTGGTTTTGGTTTTTATTGTTTTATTTTTTTACACATACATGACAAGTACTTATGAACGTATAGAAGGCAGTATAGAGCAACAAAAAGCTGCAGAAAATTTAGAAAAGTCTTTAAAGGAACAAAATATTGATGCAATTATCGATGGAAACAGTGGGGTAGTAAAAATTTCTGATTTAGAATTATTTGAGGTAAATAGTTATGAATTATCAGAGAAAGGGAAGAAATATCTTGACAAATTTGCGCCTGTTTATTTTGATTCATTATTTACAAATGATTATTTAAATAAAAATATTGCAAAAATTATAATACAGGGACATACGGATTCTCAAACGTATAAGGGTAATTTTTCAGAAGATGAACAGTATATGAAAAACATGGAATTAAGTTTAAAAAGGGCATATTCTGTTGCTAATTATATGATAAGTACTCAATATAATAAAGATAATGGAAGTAAATTAAGAAAAATGATAATAGTAGAAGGTGCAAGTTTTTCTTCTCCAATACTTGTTAATGGAAAAGAAGATTTTGCAAAGAGCCGAAGAGTTGAATTAAAACTTGTTATGAAAAATGAGAAAAAACAACAAGAAGCAGTCCAACCAGAGCTGAAATGATAATGTAAATTATAGGATCTTTTTTAGAATTCCAACTCATTATTAAAAGAATTCCTAATAAAATCATCGCTTTTAAATCTCTGATTTCAGGTTTTAAAAGACCTAAAGCAACAGAAGTTAATAGGGCACAACTTATAGGTTTTAAAGTAGCAATGATAGATTTTACATAAAAATTATCACTAAACTTTCTTAAAAGTTTAGAAACAATTATTACTAGGAATAAAGAAGGTATCATTTCTGAAGTTGTCGCAAGAGCAGAACCTAAAATTCCGGCAGTTTTAAGCCCCGCATATGTAGCAACATTAATTCCAACGGGTCCTGGAGTAATAGAGGCAACTGCAACCATTTGAGTTAATTCATCTAAAGAATACCAATTATAAACTTGTGAAATGTGGTATAAAAACGGAATCGTTGCATATCCGCCTCCAAAAGAAAATAATCCAATCTTAAAAAATTCTATACATAGATGAAGAAAAATCATTCTTTTTCTCCTTCTTTTGAATGTTCAATAAATCTTTTGTAAAAAACACCTAAAACAGTAAATATTAAAATTGTTTGAATTGGTGATAATTTTATAAAAATCAATCCTAGAAGAGCTAAAGCAAAAATAATATAAAAAAATAAATCTTTTGTAGATTTTTGCCACATTTCTCTAACTGTTAACATTATTAATGCAATGACCGCGATTCCTACCCCCCACAAAGCTCCTTGAACATAGGAATTTTGGGTTAAAGAACCTAAAATAGATGCTAATAAAACAATGCATAAAAATGGAACAGAAGTAATACCAAACATTGCAATGATAGCACCCCATTTACCTCTAAGCTTATAACCTATAAACATAGATATATTAGCGGCTATTAAACCTGGAAGGGATTGACTTATCGCAAAATAATCTATTAAATCTTCATGCGATATTAACGAACGCTTTTCTACAAATTCACTGGTTAAAAGAGGCAATATTACATATCCGCCTCCAAGCAATAATGCACCAATTTTTGTAAAAATTAAAAACAATTCTATTAATGACATTTTACTAATTTACGACCTATTTTATTAATTAATTCTTCGTCATCTTTAGGGCTAAATCCTGTTGTAGTTAAATAATTTCCTACAATTGTAGAGTCTACACAATATTTAAATGCTTTTTCAATATTATTTTCAGATAATCTTGCCTTTTTCCCACCAGCTAATCTTATAGAGGAATTAGGACAAGCTATCTTAAATATTGCTAATGTTCTTAAAACATTTTCCTCATCAATTTTATCTCCATAATTTTCAAATGGAGTATTTTTTATCGGCGTTAATATGTTGACAGGAATACTATCCGGATTAATTTCAGCAAGCTCTAAAGCCATTTCAATTCTTTGTTCAACAGTTTCACCCATTCCAATGATAACACCACAACAAAGCTCAATCCCATATTTTTTTACCAAATTTACAGTATTAATTCTATCCTCATATGTATGAGTAGTACAAATTTCTGGATGATAAGACTTGCAGGTGTTTATATTATGATGAAATCTTACTAAACCTACTTCTGCAAGTTGTTTAGCTTGTTCTTCATTTAAAATACCTATACTTGCACAACTTTTAATACCTTCATTATTAAGCGCCTTAATCATTTCAAGCATTGTATCAAAATCACTTTCATCAGGAGTTTTACCTGACGTTACAATTGCTACCCTATCAGCTCCATTTTTCACACTATCTTTTGCAACATCAACAACTGTTTTTACAGATAGTAAAGGATTAGTTTCAATATTAGTATTATAATGAGAACTTTGAGCACAATATTTGCAATTTTGTGAACATTTTCCGGTTCTTGCACTAATAATAGAGCAGAATTCAAATTTGTCTTTTAAATATTTTTTTGCTTCATTTAATAGCGTATCTAAATCTAAGTTATATAAATTTAATAATTCTTCTTTTGTATACATTATTTTCTCCTTAATATCCGACACTTAGTCCTGCACATAAATTTATTGATTGTCCTGTAACACCTTTTGCATCATCTGAAATCAAATACTTAACCATACCTGCAATTTCAGAAGGATGAACAAATCTTTTTTGAGGAATAGTTTCTAATATTTCATCTTTAGAAAAGTCACTATCTGAAATTGACTCATTCCCCAAATCAGTATCAACCCAACCTGGATTAATAGTATTTACGGTAATTCCATATTCAGCTAGTTCTAAGGCTAGTGCCTTTGTAGCCCCAATTAGCCCTGCTTTTGTCGCAGAATATAGACTGGCATTGGCTTCTCCCATGACACCACTAATAGAACCTATATTTATAATACGTCCCCATTTATTTTGTTTCATATATGGAATGGCTTTTGATATTAAATATAAAGGTGCTTCCAAATTAGTTTTTATAATATGAGAAAGGTTATTTTTATCAATATTTTCAATAGGAGAATAAATATATTCACCAGCATTATTTATTAAAATATCGATATTATTTTGTTCTATGTATTCTCCTAATTTTTCATATTCTAATGCTAAATCACAAACAAAATAGTTTTTATAATTTTTAAGTAAATTTTCATTTCTTGCAGAAACAAAAATCTCTCCACTTAAATTTTGAGCAATAGCTTTTCCAATCCCTCGACTAGCACCTGTAATAAGTATATTCATAAAAAAATACTCCCTATGAAAATTATATCATAAGGAGAAGTAATGTTAAGTCAAAATTAAGTTAAAAACTGTGCTTGATAATTGTAGTACGTCATTGTTGCATTTGGTTCACTAGGTTTATTTGAAAGACCAAACACGCTTTGAGCTTCTGTTTTTAACCCTGCAAAATAAGTCATAGCCTGACCGTCAATTGCACTTTGACTTAATAGTTGAATTGCGTTATTAAACGCAGCATAATCTTTTTCATAATCGCCTGTTGCTTGAACCCCAATTTGAGCACACAAACTTGCCCAAGGTATAACTTTTTGGTTATTTTGATTATCAATTTGCTCTTGTACCTGTTTCGAATATTCAGCATACATAGCAGCATCTAATTTCTTTAAATCATCCGTTTTACCAGTTGGCGTAATATTAAAATCATCAAAAGCTCGTTCTAAAGCTGCTGAATTAAAAGGTACGCGACCAAGATACGAATACAAATTCGCACTAGTGTAAGAATATACTCCGTTTACGGTGAAGTTTGACATGATACACACCTCATATATGATATATAATGTATATCGTCATTTTTTCTAAAAACTTTAGCTTTTTTTGAACAAGTTTTACAAAACTTTACAAATTATCCCTTAAAGGCTTATATAATAGTATTTTTATTTTCTATAAATTTTTATATTTGAAGTTTTGTAACAAAAATTTCAAAATAACTAAAGTTTTGAAAAAAAATGCCGTTAACTCTGAAAAAGTAAGAAGGCTTATTTCGATACAAAGAAAATAATGAAAGGAGTATTTAGATGGAAATCAATGCACAAAGTATAGCGAAAGCTATAAGCGAAGGAAAAATTACTTATTTTGACGCTCTCAATACTTATAAAGGTATTAGAGAAGAAGAAATTAATGCCGAATTAAGGAAATTAGGTGGTGATCCTGGAGCACCAGTTGATGGTTTTGAAGCGAAAAGTTCGCCTAAGAAAGAAAAAGTATTATACTTGATGAAAGATGATACATATTATCAAAACAAAAGAGCAGAGTATAATAATGAAGCTGTTCAAGAAAAAGCTAATATGAAAAAAGCTTGGGCGAATGGTAATTATTTAGATGCAGCATTATCTTTTGGAAAAGGCTTAATAGCATCATTTAAAAAAGAAAATACACCTGAAAATGCAAAAGATGCAATGACTCAAGAAGCTGGTTTTGGTAGACTTGCTAAATATGCTGTTGCATTAGGTGTTGCTGGTTATACATTTGCAAGTTGTACAAATGAGATTTCTCAAAATGTAACTGTACCAATAAATCAAAGTAGTTCATTAGAAGATGCAATAAATGCATTATTAGCTGGACAGGAAGTTACTAATCAAATCCTTGCAGCAATTTTAGAAAGAGAAATTAAAAATGGTGCAACTATTGAGGATATTAAAAATTTAGTAGGCAATAATTCTGCAGTTTTAGATGCAATTGTAAATGCTATAGCTGAAGGAAATAGTTTATTAACAGAAATAAGGAATTCTATAGACTCTGGTAATGAAGCTATATTAGAAACACTACTTGATATAAAAACAAGTGTAAATGTGATTTCTGATTTGGTTGTTTCGCAACCGGATTATAGTAAACAATTAGAAGAAATTAAAAATGCTATTGAAAAAGGAAATAGTAGTACTCAAGATATCATAGCAATGTTAAATAATTTATTTAATGAAGTTGTTAAAAATGGAGATACTCAAGTTGATATTTTAGCAAAACTTGACGAAATTCAAAATTCTAATAAGTCTGATGGTGAAAAATTAGCTGCAATGTTAGAATTGTTGAAAAACATAGATTCAACAACTCAAGATATTAGTAAAAAACTTGATGAAATCAAAGATAAATTGGATTCATTGTCTGGAACAGGTGGTATTAGCAAAGAAGATATAAATGCTATTATCGATGCTATTAAAGAAAATGGTGAAAAAATTGATGCAACAAATCAATTGTTAGCAAAAATGCAAGATCAGGATGAAAAATTCCAAGCTCAAGTATTGAAATTATTAGCAAATGTTGGGGCAGATTATACAGATGTTCTTAATAAGATACTAGATGCTGTAAATAGTGGTAATGCTCAATTAACAGATATTACTCAGTTATTGGCAAAAATGCAAAATCAAGATTTAGAATTCCAAAAGAACGTTTTGAATGCTATTGATAAATTTGGAACTGATATTTCAAATAAATTGACACAAATTCTTACTGTAGTAGAAGCAGATAAAGATACTGGTAAAAATATTGAAGAATTATTGAATAAAGTTCTTGCTAATATGGATGCTAATACTGCTAAAATTATAGATGCGATTGCAAATATTAAAATTGAAGGCGGTGGCAGTGGAAATGTAGATTTATCATCAGTAGAAGCAATGTTAAAAGAATTAATAGAATTGACAAAAGATAATAATAATGCTTTAACTAACATCGATGGAAAACTTGATGTTCTAAATATCACAACACAAGCTATACTTGATAAAATTAATGTAGAAGCGAATAAAAATGATGAACGATATGTTAAAGTTGATGCATTTATGAAGGAAGTATTAGATAAATTATCTTCAGCATCTGGTTATGATGATAGCAAATTAATGGAAGTATTAAGTAAATTAAGCAATATAATAGATTCAAGACTAGAAGAAATTCTAAACGCAATTAAAGATCACGATGTACATGTAACAGTTGATGTAACAGGAAAAGTCACTTGCGAATGTGATTGCGGCAAACCTCACGAAGGTATTCTAGGTGACTTAGAAGATGCTTTAGGATAATAATTTAGGCATATCCAAAATTTAAGAGCGAATCAGATTAATTCGCTCTTTTTTTATATTCTTTTTTGTGACTTAGGATCCAAGATATCTCTAATAACATCCCCTAATAAATTAAATGAAAGGACTGCAATAAAAATTAATATTCCCGGAGTTAAAAGCCAAGGTCTATAAAAAATATTAGTAAATTCTTGAGCTTCTTTTAACATATTTCCCCAGCTGGCATCAGGCTGTTGAATACCTAAACCTAAAAAGCTTAAACCAGATTCTGCCAATATATATGAAGGGATACTTAAAGTCATAGCAATAATTACATAACTTGTAGTTTGAGGCAAAATATGTTTAAGAATAATTCTTAAATTAGATGCTCCAATGGTTTTTGCAGCTGATACAAAATCTTCATTTTTTATTGATAGTACCATACCTCTAACAACTCTTGCAAACCCTGCCCAGCCTATAAGAGCTAAAATCACTACAATCAGTCCAAATCTTTGAACGCTTGTCATGCCGGTAGGAAGAATTGCAGCAAGGATTATTAAAAGATAAAAACTAGGTATTGCCATAACAGCTTCTGCGAATCTCATCATAAGAGTATCTACTATTCCGCCAAAATA
Organism: Candidatus Gastranaerophilales bacterium; assembly: GCA_944323985.1. Lineage (GTDB taxonomy): Bacteria > Cyanobacteriota > Vampirovibrionia > Gastranaerophilales > Gastranaerophilaceae > CAG-196. The sequence goes on from CALUUP010000001.1 coordinate 147,248, forward strand.
TCCTGAAATTCCACCATATAAAAGACCGATCGGGAATACAATCAAAAGTGCCAAAAATCCAACTGTCATTGATATTCTCCCGCCAAATAACAGTCTTGAAAAAACATCTCTGCCATTTATATCAGTACCTAATAGATATAATTCTCCACCGTCTTGTACTCCAAACAAATGTCTTTTACCCCCAATTTTTGGTAATAATTTCAAGTAATATTTTTGAGTTCTATCCTGCTTATAAATTGTCTGCATAAGAGTCGGCTCATACTCTCTAATATAATTATATGTATAAGGTCTTGAGAATTTACCTTTTTCATCTATTGTATAGACTTTTGAAGGTGGAGCATAAGCCTTATCACGGTTTGAATAAGTACTTGAATATGGAGCAATAAAATTAGCGAACAGAATTATTAAATATAGAATCACAAGAGTAAAAAAAGATATTCTTGCAAATTTATCTTGAAATAATTTAGCAAAAAATTCCTTCATTTTGTCCCCCTAACTCTAGGATCCGTAAGCATCAATAAAATATCTGCTAAAAGATTTCCTAATATAAGCATAATTGTTCCCATCATCAATGATGCCATAACAAGATTTATATCAGATTTCATAACAGCTTCCAAAATTAACCTTCCTAAACCAGGATATTGGAATACGTATTCAGTAAGAGCAGCTCCGCTTAATAACCCTGCAAATTCGAAGCCTAATAGAGTTATCATTGGATTTATTGCATTTCTAAGAGCATGCTTAAAAATAACCTTAAATTCACTTAAACCTTTGGCTCTTGCAAATTTTACATAATCACTATCCAAAACTTCAAGCATATTAGCCCTCATTTGTCTTTGAAGCCCACTTAAAGATATCGTAAACAAAACCACAGTTGGCAAAACCAAATGTTTAGCTAAATCAAAAAATTTACCTCCCCAAGAAAGCTCGTTAAAATTGTAACTTGTAAGCCCTCCTACAGGAAACCAACCTGTCTTTACAGCAAAAATCAACAATAATATTGCAAAGAAAAAAGAAGGAATTGCCATCCCAACACTTGAAATAACTGTTAAAGCTCTATCAAAAACAGTTTCTTTTTTCACTGCTGCTAAAATTCCAAGCGGAATTCCAACAATCCAAGTCATAAAAATAACAATTGAAGTTAGTAATAGCGTATTAGGTATTCTTTCTTTTAGCTTAGTAGAGACTTTTTCTCCTGCAGATGTATAGCCTAAATCACCTTTGAGAAAAGACTTTGCCCAAGAAATATATTGAATGTAAATGGGTTTATCTAAATTTAAACGCTTAATTTCTTTATCTAACGTTTCTTGTGAAATTGAAGGATTTAATCTTAACTCTGCTAATGGATCAATTGGAGCAAGACGAATTATGAAAAAACTAATAATTGATACTATTATTAAAAGTGGTATCACTTGTAGTATTCTTTTTGATATATATTTAAAAAACTCCATTTTTACTCCACATAAATTTCATCTAAATTGTAAATTAATCCGCTTAAAGGTGTCGGAAATATATTCTTAAATTTCTTTCTAATAGCTGTAATTCTTATTGGCGAATATAAATAAATAATAGGTTTTTGATTATAAATAATTGTTTGGTATTTATCATACAGAGGTTTTCTTTCTTCAAATGATAATTTCAAAGCTCCTTCTTTAAAAATTTCATCCAAATCCTTTTCCCAAAATAATCTATCATCAACAGAATAATTAGCGGGTCTTTGATTGAACATATGCAGACTGCCTCTAGATGTCCAAACATTTTTTCCATCATGTGGTTCAAGAGGAGAGCCTGTTAGTCCCATAATAGCCATGTCCCAGTCATAAGTATTTGTAAGCTTATTTACTAAGGAATTGAATTCTACTGGTTTGAAATTAACTTTCATCCCCAATTCTTCCAAATCCTGTTTTACCATTACTCCTAAAGCTTCTCGTTCAATATTTCCTGCATTAGTATAAAGATCAAATTCTACTCTATTTCCTCTGCTATCATATAATTTATCGTTTTTTAATACAAAACCTGCTTTTTGAAGGCTCTTTCTTGCAACTTCAATATCAGAAGGATGACCTTTTATGTAATTATTTAAATATATAGAATTTAAACTCTCTGCTGTAAATAAAGGTTCTGCAACGCCTGATGCGATATTTTGTACCATATTTTTTCTATCTATAGCCCAGTCTATCGCAGCTCGAAAATCTCTATTTCCAAACCATTTTTGCTTAATTGGATTTACATAATACTTTCCATTTTTATCTTTTCTATTATTTAAATTTATAACTAAAAACAAAGTTCCAGTATCAGCCCCTAAATTATATATAGAATAGTCTGATTTAGATTCATTAAGTTTATATTGAGCTACATTTGCACCTCTAATAGATAAAACATCAAGCTCTTTTGCTTCAAATTTCAGTATTTCATTGTTTGTATCACCAACAATTAAATATACAACTTTATCCAAATATGGTAACTGTTTATTTTCTAAATTTATTTTGTAATAATTTGGATTTTTTACAAACACAACTCTTTGAGCGGCAACATATTCTTTTAATTTAAAAGCACCGCTTGATACAATATCTTTTGGATTTGTATTTGGAGATAAAAAAGCATTAAACACAGATTCTCCTTTATCAGAATAAGGTTTAAAATAATGCTTAGGAACTATTGGATAGCTAAGTTGTCTTAAAAATGGTGCAAATGGTTTTGGAGTTGTAAATTTCACTGTAAAATCATCAATTTTAACAAGAATAGGTAACTTCCCATCAATAATCATAGCATCCATAGTAGAAGGATTCCCTAATCCTTTAAATACAATTTCATTATAGGTATAAATTACATCTTCAGCTGTAATTGGTTTTCCATCCGTCCATTTTATTCCTTTACGTAAATGTATTATATAATCATTCCCATTAATTTCAAAATTTTTAGCTAAAAGTGGTTGAACTTTACCAGTTCTAGGATTAGTAGTTACTAAACCATCATATAGCATCCCTGCCATAGAAGAAGATGTAGCATCTTTTGTGTTACATGGATTAAAAGTCTTAGGGCCTTCTCCAATAGTAGAGATAACAAGTTCTCCTCCAAATTTTCCAATAGGAGCTTGTGATTGTAAATAATCAATTCCATTTAATGTAACATTTTTTTCTTGATTTGGATAATTTATCTCTTTTATTTCTGATTTTATATTTTTTTCAGCATATTCTTCCGGAATATCAGCTTTTATACAAGCTTTTAAAAATATCCCTAATATTAGTATTAAAAAAAATATTCCCCAAAATTTCTTCATAAATAAAAGGATACCATATTTTATAAAATTTTACTTAATCCAAAAGGCTATATTTTATTTTTTATTATTTATTATTGCGTCTATCAAACCCTTGAATAAAGGATGTGGATGTTCAGGACGAGATTTAAATTCTGGATGGAACTGGCATGCTACAAACCAGTCTAAATTTGGAATTTCTACTATTTCAGATAACATGCCATCCGGTGACATGCCTGAAAATACAAGACCTGATTTTTTCAAAGTTTCAATATAATCTGTGTTTACTTCATATCTGTGTCTGTGGCGTTCAGAAATTTTATTTGTACCATAGGCTTCTTGTGCTTTTGTGCCTTTTTTTAGATGGCAATCATATGCACCTAACCTCATAGTTCCACCATATCCTTTGACATTTTTTTGTTCTAACATTAAATCTATTACAGGAGTTGATGTGTTTTCATCAAATTCTGTTGAATTTGCATTTTTAAGTCCTGCAACATTTCTTGCGTATTCAATTACTGCACATTGCATACCCAAACAAATTCCTAAGAACGGAAGATTATTTTCTCTTGCATATTTTATAACGTTTAATTTCCCTTCAATGCCTCTAGCACCAAATCCTCCAGGAACAATTACTCCATCAATATCTGTCATTAATTCTTTACATTTGTTATTATCAATGCATTCTTCTGAGTTTATCCATTTTATTTCAGTTTTAACATTGTTTGAATATCCGGCATGTTTTATTGATTCAACAACTGAAATGTAAGCGTCAGATAATTTTGTATATTTTCCTGCGATTGCTATTTTTATTGTGTTTTTGGGGTGATTGATTCTTTCGACTAAATCTCTCCAACCATCTAAATTTACCTTTTTATCTTCTACTTGTAACAATTTTAGCACTACTTCTGCGAATTTTTGTTCTTCTAATGCAAGTGGTACTTCATAAATACTTTTCATATCCCTACATTCAATTACTGCTTCTTTAGATACAGAACAAAATAAAGCTAATTTATCTTTCTCTGTTTTAGGAATAGGTTTTGAAGTTCTACATACTAAAATTTCAGGTTGAAGCCCGTAACTTCTTAGTTGACTTACGCTGTGTTGAGAAGGTTTTGTTTTTAATTCTCCAGAGGTTGGAAGGTATGGTAATAAAGTACAATGAATATTTATCGCATTTCCTATTCCTACTTCTGTTTTGAATTGTCTTACAGATTCAATAAAAGGTAATCCCTCAATATCACCAACAGTACCACCAATTTCAATAATTTGAAAATCCGGTTTAAATGATTTTTGAGCTTTAATAATTCTTGATTTAATTTCATTTGTAATGTGAGGGATTACTTGAACAGTACCGCCTAAATAATCTCCTCTACGTTCTTTATTTATTACTGTTTGATAAACGCTACCGGATGTTACGCTACTAAGCTGAGAAAAGTTAGTATCTATAAATCTTTCATAATGACCTAGATCTAAATCTGTTTCTGCACCATCATCAGTAACAAAAACTTCTCCATGTTGAAATGGACTCATTGTTCCGGGATCAACATTTATATATGGATCAAATTTTTGAATTGCAACCGAAAAACCTCTTGCTCGAAGTAATTTTCCTAAAGATGCTCCAATTATACCTTTCCCTAAAGAACTAACCACCCCACCTGTTATAAAAATATATTTAGTCATTTTTTTATCCTTTTTGAAAATATTTATATACTACTAATTTGTTGAAATTTTGTTATTATGAAAAAAGGGGCTAAAAGCCCCTTTTGACTAATTGATTTTTGGAACCCTGAAGAATCCATCCTCCTCATCCGGAGCATTTTTCAGAAGTTCTTCTTTGGTTTGTTCATAATAAACTTTATCTTCTCTCATTACATTTACAAAATCAATAGCATGAGCCATTGGTTCAACATTTGAAGTATCAACTTCATTCATTGCATCAACATGTTTTAAAACATCTCCTAATTGTTTTGTAAATTTTTCTTTTTCTTCTTCTGTTAATTCTAAACGAGCCAATTTTGCTACGTGTTCAACATCTTTTACAGTAATCATATTTTTATCTCCAATATTTAATTATATTAGCATAAAAATGAAACGTGTAAATATTTTCATTTTTTAAATATAAATACTACAGCTAATACAATAAAAATAAATCCTATTAAATAATTCCATTTAAATTGTTCTTTTAAATATAGAACGGAAAAAAATGAAAAAACAATTAAAGTAATAACTTCTTGAATTGTTTTTAATTGAACTGCATTATAGCAATTATATCCGATTCTGTTTGCCGGAACTTGAAAACAGTATTCAAAAAAAGCTATTCCCCAGCTTACAAGTATTACTAAAATTAATGCTTGGGAGCGAAATCTTAAATGACCATACCAAGCAAAGGTCATAAATATATTTGAAATTAATAATAATAAAATTGGAGCTAAATATCTAATCATAAAATCCTACGCTTTATCTTTTATATTATCTTTGGTCAATACAACATTCTTTAGTGTATTAAATTCTCCGCTATCAAGTATAACATTAATATAATTTCTGGTTAAACCTTTATATTTTCCATTTTTATCAAGTCTTTTTTCTATTAAAACTTCTTGTGTACTATCAATGCATTCGTTTATGAAATTTTTGTATTTTTCTTTTGAAATTTCTTTTATAATATTAGCTCTATGTTCTTTTATTTTATCATCTAAATGTCCATTCATTTTTTCTGCAATTGTACCTTTTCTTATTGAATATGGAAAAGTATGTATCTGACTTAATTTAGATTTTTTTAAATTTTCAATAGTAGTTTCAAAGTCTTTTTCTGTTTCTCCAACAAAACCTGCAATTATATCACTCCCTAAAAATGGATTATCAAATCTTGATTTAATATCTTCAATCTGATCTAAATAGAATTCAACATTATAATGTCTGTTCATTCTCTTTAAAGTATTATTACAAGCAGATTGTAGAGATAAGTGAAAATGAGGACAGAATTTTTCACTTGTTTCTAAGAAATCTAGCATTTTAGGTGTTATTTCTAGAGGGTTTAAGGATCCTAATCTATAGCGAGGAATATTGGTTTTTGCTTCAATATCTATTAATAAATCTAATAATTCCTTATCAAAATCTTTACCCCAAAGCCCGATATGAATTCCTGTTAAAACAACTTCTTTATAACCTTGTTGAGTATATCTGTTAATTTCGTTTATTATAAAATCAGAATCTGCACTTCTTGATTTACCTCTTCCGAATGGAATTATACAGTATGAACATCTATTATCGCAGCCATCTTGAATTTTAAGACTAATTCTTGTTTTGGTTGTGTCATTTAAGATTTCTTTACAGAAGTCTGTTTTATTCATTAAATCTTTAACAACAAAATTATTATTTTCTTCTAAATAAGTTGCAATGTTGAATTTATCTTCATTGCCATAAATAAAATCAATGTAAGGCTCTTTTATAAGATTTTCTTTTTCTATTTGGGCAACGCATCCTGTTAAAATTGTTTTAAGTCCAATATTGTGTGCGTGTCTTAATAAATACATTGCTTCATTGTCACTTTTTTGAGTGACAGAACAAGAATTTAGAATATAATAATCTGCATCTTCAAGCTTATTTACTTGTTGAAAGTCGGAATCAATAAGTTTTTGAGCAACAATTTGCCCTTCAAATTGATTAGATTTACATCCCATAGATTTAAGATAAAACTTTTTCATAGCTATAAAATTTTAGCATGAAAAATGTTTATAGCGAATAATAAATTAAACTCTACCATACATATCTTCATATCTAATGATGTCTTCTTCAATTAATAAATCCCCTTTTTGTACTTCAATAATTTTTAATACATCTTTATAAGGGTTTTGTAGTGAATGAATTTCTTTAACATCAATATCAATACTATGTCCAGGACTTAGAATGTGTTCTTTTCCTTCAAGTAAAACTTTTGCCATACCTTCTAAAACAACCCAATGTTCACTTCTGTGGTTATGTGATTGTACAGATAATTTTTGTCCAGGGTTTACTTGTATCATTTTAGTTAGAAAACCTTTTCCTTCTGCTAAAACAGTATAATATCCCCAAGGTCTGTAAACAGTTTTGTGTGAAAGATGAGTATTATCATTTTGTTTTTTTAATGTTTCAAAGATTTTCTTAACATCTTGAGTTTTATCTTTTTTACAAGCTAAAATAGCATCTTCTGTTTCTACAATGACCGCATCTTCTAAGCCAATAGTAGCAACAAGTTTTGATGATGAATAGATTAGAGAATTTTTTGAGCCTTCATCTAAAACATGTCCTACGATAACATTTCCATTAGCATCTTTTTTACTAACGTCATAAATAGATTGCCAACTTCCTAAGTCATTCCAATCACTTTCTAATTTTAAAAGAGCGATCTTATCAGACTTTTCCATTACAGCGTAATCGATAGAAATTGAAGGCATTTTTTCAAATTCTACAAAAGGAATATCGTTGGATTCTGAAAAATCAAAATTAGAAAGTTTTGAGTATATTTCAGGAGAGCATTTTGCAAGTTCTTCTAATAATACAGATGCTTTGAACATAAAAATACCGCTATTCCAGAAATAATTTCCTTCCGCTAAATATTTTTTAGCAAGTTCTTCATTTGGTTTTTCAACAAATTTATTTACCTTAAAACCACTTTCTATATGTTTATCAGTTATATTAATATAGCCATATCCGGTCTCAGGATATGTAGGTTTTATTCCAAATGTAACTATATAACCCATATCAGCAATTTTTTCACCATTTTTTACTGTGGATACAAATTTATCAATATTTGTAATTTTATGATCAGATGGAACAACAATTATAACAGGGTCTTCATTAAATTTTTCAATAATAAATTTTGAAGCAAGAGCAATTGCAGGAGCTGTATTTCTTCCAATAGGTTCAGATAAAATTAAGGGATTATCACATAATGCTGAAAGTTGATATCTGACATTTGAAACATGTTTTACGCCTGTCATACTTATGATATTAGATGCTGGCATACATTCTCTCAATCTTTCAAAAGTCGCCTGTAGTAAACTTTCAGAGTCTTGAATATTTAATAATTGTTTTGGATAAAGTTCTCTTGATAAAGGCCAAAGTCTGCTTCCAGAACCACCTGCTAGAATTAAACCGTACATTATGATTGTCCTCCAAATTGCATTTCGTATAAATGTTTATATCTGCCATCTTTTTTATTCATTAATTCATTATGAGTACCTAACTCTACTAATTGTCCTTCATTTAGAACTGCAATTCTATCTGCATTATTGATTGTAGATAATCTATGAGCAATGACAAAAACAGTTCTGTTTTTCATTAAATTATCCAGAGCTTTTTGAACAATAGCTTCAGATTCATTGTCTAAAGCTGATGTTGCTTCATCTAAAATTACAATAGGAGCATTTTTTATTAAAGCTCTTGCAATTGCAACTCTCTGGCGTTGTCCTCCAGATAAAGAAGCACCTCTTTCACCAACAATAGTATCAATTCCATTAGGTAAAGTTCCTAGAAATTCATCTAAATGTGATAATTTAACAGCTTCTGCAATTTCAGCATCCGTTGCATTTGGTTTACCCATTAAGATATTTTCTTTAATGGTTCCTGTAAATAAGTAGTTATCTTGGAATACAAATGCAATATTATTTCTAAGAGATTTTAATTCAATATTACGTATGTCAATTCCATCTATCTTGATTGAACCTGATTTTATATCGTAAAATCTTGGTAAAAGATTTACAACTGTTGATTTGCCTCCGCCGGAATTTCCAACTAAAGCAATTGTTTCATTAGGTTTAATTTGTAAAGAAAAATCTTTTAAAACAGGTTGATTTTCTTCATATTCAAACCAAACTTGACTAAATTCTATTCCTGATTTTATAGGTTTCATCTCTTGAGAGTTAGAAGAATCTTTAATTTCAGGCATTAAATCAAAAAGTTCAAAAACTCTTGCTATAGAAACAAAAGTTGATTGTAAGCTTGTTAAAGTTAAACCTAATGATTTTGTAGGTTTATATAAAAGAAGTAATGATGTAACAAAAGACGCAAAACTTCCTGCAGACATTTCACCGGATAGGATTAAGCTGTTTCCGTAGTTCATTACGATAGCAATACCGATAGAACATACAAAATACATTATAGGTGACATCCAACCAACTCTTTTGGTTAAAGATATTGTTAAATCGAATTGTTTATGCACTTGGTCTTCAAATTTATTATTTTGATGTTCCTGAAGATTATAAGCAGTAATAATTCTATTACCTGCAAATGTTTCATTAAAATTAGTGGTCATATCTCCACCAACAACCATTGTAGCATTGGAAACTGTTTTTATTTTCTTTTTTATGAAAATTACAGGAGTAATCGCTATTCCCATAACTCCAATTCCGATAAGAGCAAGTTTCCAAGAGTTGAATAATAATACAAAAACCAGTGCTACAAATTCAAATATTGCAAGAATAAAACCTTTTAAAGTATTTATCAAGTTTTTTGATGCCGCATCAGGATCTGAAAAGAATCTACTTAAAACTATTCCAGAAGAATTAACATCAAAAAATTTGGTATCCATTGAAGTTAATTTTTTAAACAAGTCTATTTTTAAAGCATTGGACATTTTATTCCCCGTCCAATCGGAAAGGTAATTGCAGATATATTTTAAAACACCTTGAATTAAAGCAAATAAAACAATTGCAATCGGAATAAGTTTTATAAAAAATGCTTGTAGTTTAAAAGTATGTCCCCATAATTCAAAAGTTTGCAGTTCGTTTCCATTAACAACAAAATCCATATATGGTCTTAAAGAAAAAGCAACAACTCCATCTAATAAACCTAAAGGAATTGCTAATAAAAACAATAATATAGAACGAGCTAAAACTAATTTGATATAAGGATACATCTTATTAAGTAAATATCCATAGCGAAAGGCATCTTTCGTTGTTGTATTTTTTAACTTTAACATTTATAACTCCCTTAAAAAACTCCCATATTTTTAGTTTATCACAAATAAGAAAATATATGTAAATAAAAATATATTGTGGTAAAATTAATTGTATAGTGAAGATATATTATAAGGCTACATACACATATAAAATATTTAGAATGTTGCAAGGAGAACTTATAACATTTCTTTCTACGTTGGGTAATATAGCTTTTATGTGTTTGGAGTTTCTTAAAGGTTTAAAGTCTTTTCCAACAAGTTTTAAATCGATAATGGAACAGTCTGCAAGGTATGGAGTATCTTCATTACCAATAACTCTGTCTATTGTTGGCATGACATCCATAATTATTGCTATGCAAGTAGCAGGTGAGATGGTAAAGCAAGGTGGTGGAAATTATGTAGGCATGTTGGTTGCTATTTTGATGATTAGAGAAGAAGGTGTTATAATGGCAGGTTTTGCAATAATATCTATGATAGGTTCTTCTATGGCTTCTGAGATTGCAACAATGAAAGTTTCTGAACAAATAGATGCTATCAAGGTTTTAAAAGTAAATCCTATTCACTATTTATTTACACCTAGAATTATTGCAGGAACTATAATGATGCCATTAGTAGTAATTGTAGCATCTTTGTTTGGAGTTTTAGGAGGTGCTGTTGCTTCAAATTTAGTTTCCGGTTTAACCTATAAAGCTTATTTCGATTCCGTTTGGTTTGGATTGAATATGCATGATTTGAATGTTTGTATATTAAAATCATTATTTTTTGGCTTTACAATAACACTTGTTAGTTGTTGTTGTGGGATGGAAGCAAAAGACGGTGCAAAAGGTGTTGGTATTGCAACTACAAAAGCTGTTGTTTGGTCGTTTGTTTCTATTGTGATTTTAGATTTGATTTTTGCGGCTATTTTCTTCTATTAATAGTTGAAGTAATATAAAATAAAAAAGGCATAAAATGGGTATAGAAGTTAAAAATTTAGTAAAGACATTTGATAAAAAGGTTATATTAGATAATATTTCTTTCAAAGTAGATGATGGAAAAATACTTTCTATAGTTGGATTTAGCGGTTCTGGAAAAAGTACTGTTTTAAAATTAATCAGCGGTTTAATAGAAAAGGATTCCGGAGAAATTATTACAACCGGCGGTGATGTTGCTATGGTTTTTCAGTATTCAGCTTTGTTTGATTCTTTAAATGTTTTTGATAATATTTCTTTTGCTCTTCAAGAAAGAAAAGATTTAAGAGGTAAATATTCTAAAAAGGAATTAGAACGAATTGTCGCTGAAAAATTAGATTTAGTAGGTCTTTCAGGAATTGAGAAAAAATACCCGTCAGAACTTTCTGGGGGTATGCAAAAACGTGTTAGTTTTGCAAGAGCGATTGTTACAGAACCAAAAATTATTTTATATGACGAACCGACAGCGGGATTAGATCCAATTTCATCAACTTTAATAGAGGATTATATAGTAAGATTAAAAAATGAAACAAATGCAGCTTCTATTGTTGTTACTCACCAAATGTCAACAATTAAGAGGACTGCAGATTCAGTTTTGATGTTATATAATGGTCATGCAGTTTTTGAAGGTTCACCAGAAGATTTATTAAAAGCTGACAATCCTTATACTAAGCAATTCGTAAATGCCTCAATAGAAGGTCCTATGACGATGAAGGGATAGTAATATAGAGAAATTATAAAAAATTAAAAGAAGAGGATAATATATAAAATGAAGATGTCATCATCAGTAAAAGTAGGAATTTTAACACTTGTAGCACTTACAATATTATTGTTTACAATATTATGGGTAAAAGGGCGTTCTTTCTCATCAGCAGAAAGAATAGAAGTACAATTTAAGGATGTAAATGGTATGCGTCCAGGTTCAGGAGTTCAGATGATGGGACTTCGCGTTGGACAAGTTGAAGAAATTATTCCTGTTGTCAGCGGTGAATCAAGTTATGTAAAACTAAGATTTGTTATTACAGAACCTGGAATTACTATTCCAAAAGCTTCAATGCTTTCAATACAACAATCAGGACTTATAGGAGAACAGTTTTTAGAAATTACTCCTCCAAGAATAAGAAGTGTTTATATACCTGTTTTAAATAATAATTTATTGTCTAATGATGCTGATGTTGAAATAAAACTTGATGAAAAATATTATAATGTTGGAAAAGTGAAAAAATCTCAGATAATGTCTTCTAAATTAGTTCCTGAAGAAGTTAGAGATTATATAAAAACAAATTATGCTTATAGGGTTGAATACTTTGTAAATCTTCCTGGGTTAATTTTACCAAGATTTATGACAGGGGAAATTGTTAATGTAAATGGTGAAAAGAAATTAAGAATAAAACCATTGGACAATACTCCGCTTCCTTATCCTAATCAAACTTCTCCATATACAGTAGTTGAACCAATGAGAATTGCTGATTTTATGGACTTACAATATAAAGCTGCTGAATCTCTAACAGAAACAAATCGTATTATAAACGAATTGTTGAATGATGCTATGATTTCAGAGATTAGACAGTCTGTTACTAATTTTAAATCATTAACTGCACAAGCTACTACAACTTTAGCTAAAACAGAAAAATTAATTGATACATCAAGAAATGATATTGATACAATTTTATGGATGTTAAGTGATGTATCTACAAACTTTAATAAATTAGCTATAAATATTAATGGAATTATTGGGGATGAGAAATTTAAACCAATGATGTATGATACAGCTGAAGCAATTTCTAATTTATCAAAACAATTAACTCCTATTCTGGGATCAATTGAAGCAGAAGAATTTGGAGAAGATTTGAATGCTGTAATGAATAACTTAAATGAAATTTCAACTTCTGTTAATAATATGACTAAGGATGAAAATTTAAAAACAAAAATAGAAACATCAATTGATAATCTAAATGTTACAATGTGCGAAGTTTCTACAGCATTAGAAACGATAAATGGCGAAAATGGAGATAAAGAAGGTTTAAAACAAATAGTAGAAGATACATCTGCTACAGTTGCTAATCTCAAGAAATTTTCTGAAAAATTAAATAAGAGATTTTTATTATTTAGATTAATGTTTTAAAGAAAATTTAAAATTTTTATAAAAAAGGGTTCTTAAAAAATAAGAACTCTTTTTTTGTAAACAAATGTAACAAAAATCAATAAAAAGATAAAGTTTTAAAGAAAAAATGCC
>CALUUP010000002.1 GCA_944323985.1 Candidatus Gastranaerophilales bacterium
TTGCCCTTGGCCAGACTTGAACTGGCACCGAGGGTGAACCCCGATTGGATTTTAAGTCCAACGCGTCTACCGATTCCGCCACAAGGGCATGCGGATATTCAATTTTCATATTCTCTGCTGCGGAATCGGTAGACTGCGTCTCCCTCCCCTCTCACAAAACTTGACATTGAGTCAACTTTTGTTCGGCAGAGTGCCACAAGGGCATGCGGATATTCAATTTTCATATTCTCTGCTGCGGAATCGGTAGACTGCGTCTCCCTCCCCTCTCACAAAACTTGACATTGAGTCAACTTTTGTTCGGCAGAGTGCCACAAGGGCATGCGGATATTCAATTTTCAAGCAACCTTAACGGCTACTAGTTAAATATAATATAAAAGTTTTTAGAAGTCAAATAAAAAAGAGTAGAAATTTTTCTACTCTTTTTAGTTTTTGTTTTTATATCCTAAAATTAAGCTTCTTGACCTTCTTTTTGTTTATTTAAAAGATCTTGTAATTTGTTCATAATTTCTTCGCTTTTTTCTTGAGCATCAGAAATTAAGTTATCAGCTTTTCTTTGGATATCTTTTACAGTTTCATCTGTTTTTCTTGCCATATCAGAAGCCATATCACCTAACATTTCTCTTGTTTCTGCCCCTGATTTTGGTGCTAACAAAATCCCTGCTACCGCACCTATTGTTGCACCTATTGCAAAACCTGCTAAAAATCTTGTTACTGACATATTATTTCTCCTTCTTTTGTAGTTTAACTTCTTTTTGTATTTTTTGTATTATCCGATTGTTTTACTTCTTTTTACTAAACATTTTAAATGCAGCACAAAGTCCGCTTGTAAAACCCTTAGAAATTGAGCCGGTTATACTGGCCAGTTTTGTAAACAGATTTAATGGAGAGTTTTTTATTGCATTTTTTATGCGTGTTATTCCGGCATCTGTTTTTATTATTATTCCGCTAACTATTTCTACAGACTTATTAATATTTTTCAACGTTGGTTCTAACTCAGTCTTTATTATAGTTGCTGTTTCATTAACATTTTGTGTTAATTTTGACAAATCAAATAATACTTTAAATAGCATTACGCCAACCAAAATAACTATTACTCCTGTTGAATATGCTAAAAAAGTTAAACCATTATATAATTGAGTTGTTTCCATTATTACCTCTTACTAATTAAAATCATAATCAGAAATATCTTCTAATTCTTTAGCTTTTCTCATTTTTTTTGATTTAAGCATATTTCCAAATTTTTTATATTGTTTTTCAAGTTTATACTTTAATAAATCAATAGAATCCAAAGCTTGTTTTTTTGCTTCATTAACTGCAGGAGAATGTTTTTCAGCCATGTCACAAACTGCATCTTTAAGTTTTTCTCTCATTTCTGCACCAGGACGAGGTGCGTATAATATTCCTGCAACGATTCCGCCGATTACACCTGCTAAAAGTCCTATACCAAATCCTATTGAAGATTTTTCTTTACTCATAACATAACCTCTTTCTTATTATCTTTGCTCAAATATTATATCATATTTTGTACAAGGGTTAAACCCTTCCATGCTGCTTTTAGTATTTTGGATTTTTTTAGTCTTTTAGCAACCTTTATATTTATACTCCAAAACAAAATCATTGACATTAGACTCTTGAATACTTCTAGGGTAATTTTTTCTTTTTCTTCTTCAAATTTTTCCACAAAAATTTCTGATAAGTCTTTTAATTGTTCGGATATTTTTTGGATTAAGCTACAAATATCTTTTATTTTAAATCTGGAGCCATTTATAGATTTATTTATTTGATTTATTTTACAATCAATTTTTACTAAGACTACTATCAAAGTTGCCGCTATAATTAATTGTGAGATAAAAACGATTGTAATAAAAAAATAAAAAAGCATATTTATCCATTCATATTTGTATTATTATATGATTATATTTTAGATTAACCTAAATTAAAATACACTTGGAGGATTATTTCTGGTGAAAAAATGGAAATTCTATTTAGCATTATTTTTTGCAAAATCGTCATATCAATTTTTGAAACTTACAAAATTATCTTCTGGAACTTCCATTATCGGAAAATATGTTTTAAAAATCGATAAAGATTTTCTTAAACATTCAAATTCATATATTTCTACAAAAATTAATGTTACCGGAACTAATGGTAAAACAACTACATCCGGATTAATCTCTCATTTAATTTTTAAAGAAAATCATTCAATTATAAACAATTCTATGGGAGCCAATATGCTTAATGGAGTTGTTAATACAATTGCTACATCTTTAAATATTTTCAAAAAAACAGATTATTCAGTAATTGAATCTGATGAAGCGTATTTAGCAAAAATTTATGATAAATTTGATGCAGACTTTCTCATTGTTACAAATTTATTCAGAGACCAACTTGATAGATATGGAGAACTTGAAACTACTAAAAAATTTATTCAAAATGGAATAAATAAAAAAGAAAATCTAACTTTATTTTTAAACGCAGATGATCCGCTAGTTGCAAGTTTACAAGGGAATAACAAAATTTACTATGGTGTAGAAGATGTATTTTATGCAGATGAAAACCTAAAAAATAAGTCTTCTGTTGAAGAAATATTTAACTGTCCTTGCGGTAAAGAATTAAAATATTCCAAAAAATTCTATGCACAGCAAGGTCATTATTACTGTGATTGCGGATATTCAAGACCTGAACCTAAATATAAAGCTCAAGTGACTTTGTATAAAGACTGTTCAATTATAAAAATTAATGGAGAATCATATGAAGTTCCTTTGATTGGCCTATTTAATGCTTATAATGCTCTCGCAGCAATTTCTCTCTGTTTAGAATTAGGAATTAAAAATATAAAAGAAAATTTGACTTCATTTAAAGTTGCATTTGGAAGAAGTGAGGTTAAATATTTAAATGGTAAAAAAGTTTTAATACAATTAATTAAAAATCCCATTGGGGCAAATGAAGTTTTAAAAACAGTTGATTTAGATTCTAATATTTTAATTGTTATTAACGATAATTATGCAGATGGACGAGATGTTTCTTGGCTTTGGGATGCTCAATTTGAATTATTAAAAAATGCAAATAAAGAAATTGTAGTTTCAGGTATAAGAGCTAATGATATGGCATTAAGATTAAAATATGCTGATGTTAAGAACGTTAAAATAATCGAAAATATTAATCAAGCAATTGAACACTTATCAAAAAATGCAGATAATAATATTACAATATTGCCAACATACACTGCATTATTAAAAATAAATAAAATGAAAGGATTTAAGGAGTAAAAAATGCTATTAGGAGTAAATATAGATCACGTTGCAACATTAAGAAATGCAAGAGGCGGATTAGAACCGGATGTTTTAACAGCAGCAAGAATTTGTAAAGAATGCAAAGTTGCATCAATTACTACTCATTTAAGAGAGGATCGAAGACATATTAAAGATGCAGATGTTGAAGCAATTAGAATGTTACCTAGAGTAAGACTAAATTTAGAAATGGCCATGACAAAAGAAATGCAGGAGATTGCCTTAAGAATAAGACCTCACGCAGTTTGTATTGTACCTGAAAAAAGACAAGAAGTAACAACTGAAGGAGGCTTAGATGTTGCAGGACAATTAGATTGGGCAATTGAATTTACTCGTCCGCTTTTGGAGAAAAAAATTGAAGTAAGTTTTTTCATAGATCCTGATGTACATCAAATTTCTGCGGTTTCTAAAACAGGTGCTCCATTTATTGAATTACATACTGGAAGATATTCTGAAGCCTTTGGAACTATGGAAGAGGAAAAAGCATTTGAAGATTTAAAAGGTGCTGCAATTTTTGCTAAGAATTTTGGTTTGGGTGTGAATGCGGGACACGGCTTGAATTATCAAAATGTCAGCAGAATGCATGAAATCCCTAATTTGCACGAATTAAATATTGGTCATTCTATTATCTCACGATCTATTTTTGTTGGTTTAGAACAAGCAATTAAAGAAATGAAGAAATTGGTTGAAGAAGCTTAGATTATTTATGATAAGTTTCATTTTTCAAGATTTTAAAAGCTCGATAAATTTGCTCGACTAATAGTAGTCGGGCAAATTGATGTAAGAATGTCATTTTTGAAATACTTAGTTTAAAATTAGCTCTTTGTGAAACTTTTGGAGAAATTCCGCAAGAAGAGCCTATTACAAATACTAGCTCACTTATACCATTTTTTGTTATTTCATCGATTTTAGAAGCAAAATCTTCTGATGAAAGCTGTTTACCTAAAATTTCTAATGTAATTACATATGAATCTTTTTTTATATTAGCCAAAATTTTATCAGCTTCTTGATCTAAAGCTTTTTCTATAAGATTTTCATCTTTAATTTCTATAGGTTGTAATTCAACTATTTCGATAGAAGTATAAGGTGTTAAACGTTTTAAAAATTCGTCAATTCCTTCTTTTAAAAATTTTTCTTTGATTTTACCTAATGCAATTACTTTTATTTTCATAAATTAATTTTCTTTAGCCATATAGATACTAGTAGAAGGAAAAGCAAACTCAATACCTTCTTCTCTAAAACGATGAATAATTTGCTTTATAATACAACTTTTAACTTCTACCCAATCAGCCCAAGAAGCTTGATTTGTATAAGCAACAAGCCTTAATTGAATTGAACTCGGTGCCATATTATCAATAAAAGCCAATTCGCCTTCTAAAATATTATCATTTTTAGCTGCTATTTCTTTTAAAATTTCGACTCCTTTATCAATTTTTTCATTAGAAGTCCCATATTCAATATCAATAGAAAGATCAATTCTTCTTTTATAAGCTTGAGAAACATTTGTAATTTCTTCATTTGCAAGCTGATTGTTAGGAACATTTACTAAATATCCTTCAAGAGTCCTAACTGAAGTTGAACGAAGATTAATATTTTCAACAGTTCCTTCATAACCATTGAATTTAATATAATCTCCGATTTTATATACTCTATCAGCTAATAAACCAACTGAGCCAAAAATATTCCCAATAGCTTCCTTAGCAGCAAAACCAACGGCTAAACCTGTAATCCCAAAACCTGCAATTAATGAAGATACATTATATCCAAAACTTTGCAAAAACCCTGCAAGAAGTATAAATACAATAGTTGCTTTTAATATTCTTGAAAGTACTGGAAGTAAATTATATAACGCTGAATCTGAATTTTTATCTCTTAACTTTCTTTCTAACTTATTGTAAAAAATATCAACAATTTTACAACCTAACCAAATCAATAGAATATTTATACCGACACCAATTACAAATTTCATATGAGTTTCAATGAATTTTATAAAGAAGCTAAGTATTTTTTCCATCTCTACGCCTTTCTTCTTCTTAACTCCGCTAACTCATCTTGGAATGGAGATAAAGAAGTCAATTTATCCATAATCACAGGTAATTTCTCTATTACATAATCAATCTCATCTTCCTTAGTATATCTTGATAAACTAAATCTGATGGAACCGTGTAATGCAGTAAAAGGAATACCCATTGCCCTCAACACGTGACTTGGTTCAAGAGATCCAGAAGTACAAGCACTACCAGAACTTGCACATACACCTATATCACTTAAATGAAGTAAAATAAGCTCTCCTTCCACATATTCAAAACCAATATTTGCAGTATTAGGAACTCTATTTGATATAGACGTATTCAATCTTGCATTAAACACATTTTTCAAAATACCTTGTTCTAATTTATCACGTAATCTTTTTACTTCTTTTAACTCGTAATCAAGAGCACTTTGAGCTAATTCTGCAGCTTTTCCAATACCTACAATATAAGGAACATTTTCCGTTCCGGCTCTTAAACCTCTTTCTTGATGCCCTCCAATAACTAACGGAGTAAATCTAACATTCGATTTAGCATACAATACTCCAACCCCTTTAGGAGCGTGAAATTTATGTCCAGAAATTCCCAATAAATCGATCTTAGTATCTTTAACATTCATCGGAATTTTACCGGCAGCTTGAACAGCATCTACAAAAAATCTTGTTTCAGGAGATTTTGTTTTAATATATTCACCAATTTCTTCAACTGGATTGATAACCCCAGTTTCGTTATTTGCCCACATTACGGATACTAATGCAGTATCTTTTCTTAATTTCGATTTTAATTCTTCAAAGTCCAATTCACCCTGTGAATTTACGCCAATATAATCAACTTCATACCCGTTTTTTTCAAAATACTTATAAGTATTCAAAACACAAGGATGTTCTACTTTCGTTGTAATAATATGTTTCTTTTCTTTATTACAGTCAAGAACACCTTTTATCGCCATATTAGCCGATTCAGAGCCACAAGAAGTAAAATAAATATCTTTTTCATTTTCAGCCCCAATAAAATCTCTAATTTGAACTCTTGCCTTTTTTATTGCATCAGCTGGTTTTTTAGCAAAATCATACATACTAGAAGGGTTTGCATATTCTTCTTTAAAAAAAGGCAGCATTGCTTCAAAAACTTTTTCATCCACCTTCGTTGTTGCATTATTATCCAAATAAATCATACTTGCTCCACTTCTATAGAAGAATCTACTTTATCCTTCAAAATTGTTTCAACAAAATTCTTTAATGTCATTGCCGCATTTTTACATCCGCTACACATTCCGGTTAATTTAACTTTTACAACATTCCCAACAACATCCACCAACTCTATATCGCCGCCATCTTTTTGAAGTTGAGGAGAAATCTGCTGATCAATTACTTTACTAATTTTTAAAATCTTTTGAGTTGGAGTAAGCTCTTTTTCTTGTCCTTCTTTTTTTAGATATGTTTCAATCATATCTTTAATAACACCCTTGCAACGTCCGCAAGCACCACCTGCTTTTGTATAATTCGTAACCTCTTCAACTGTTTTCAAACCATTGACCTTAATAGCTTCCCAAATTTGATTTTCTGTAACATTAAAACAGGTACAAACTACTTTATCTCCTGAATGAGTCTGAGTATAATCATCACCAAAGACATCTTCATCTTCACCATAATATTTTTTCAAAGCATCTTCTAAAGCTTCGTGTCCCATAACAGAACAATGCATTTTTTCTTGAGGAAGCCCATCCAATTCATCTGCAATATCTTTATTTGTAATTTTTGCAGCTTCTTCAATAGTTTTGCCAATAATCATTTCTGTCAAAATACTTGAACTAGCAACGGCAGAACCACAACCAAATGTTAAAAACTTAGCATCTTTAATAACATTACCATCAAGCTTTATATATAATTTTAAAGAATCACCACAAGCAAGCGAACCTGCCTCTCCAATCAAATCAGCATCATCAATTTTACCGACATTTCTAGGATTTCTATAGTGATCCAAAACCTTCTCTGAATATTCCCACATTTTATTTATAACCTCGTATCTGTGTAATTGGATTTACTCCCCTACATAATTTTACAACAAAATTACTAATTTTCTAATCTTTTTTGTTCTTGACGTAAAAATTCACAATCAGCTTCTAATCTTTTATCTTCCATCGCTTCAATTAAATCATCGATAGATTTAATTTGTCCTAATTCAAACCCGACTTCTGCATACAAAACACAATCATTACACAATCTGTAAGGTCCGTATTGAACAGAACCAGCTAAAGGTTTTTCTTCCCCACAAGCATTACATACAAACAATTCATTTTCAGAATCAGGATTTTCTTCTATATCATCCAAACGCATCTGTTCAACAACCATCTGCATTTCTTTTACAACTTCTTCTTTTGTTTTCATTTTAACCACCTCGCATATAAACATTATACATTATATTAGAACCATAAAATTATATAAGAGAATATTGTTTACAATTGTAACAATCTCCTCCATCCAAAGGGTTGAAAAGCAATATCACATGTATTATAATATGTATATACTGTATATACTATATTAAAATAAAAAAAGGATTTTTATTATGACAATATCATTCAGCGGTTTGGCTTCCGGCTTAGACACATCTTCATGGGTTGAAGCATTTGTATCAATAAAACAAGAAAAAGTAACAGCCCTAGAAACAGAATTAAAAGGCTTACAAACTGTAAAAACAACTTTAAATGACACTAGAAGTGCATTTACAGCTTTAAGAAGTGCGATTGAAAAACTTACAGACGCAAAATTTGGAGGTTCCTTTGATTTATTTGGTAAAAATACCGCTACATCTTCAAACACCGATTTGTTCACAGCAACCGCAACGAGTGATGCTGCAAGACAAAATTACGATATCACAATACAGCAGCTAGCAACATATACAAAAGCTAACTCAAAAGAAGCGGCAAGTGCTGTTGCTGATGATGAAACGTCATTAAAAAATCTTGGAATAACAGAAGGAACTCTAACTACGTATGTAAATGGAAAAAAACATACTGTAAATATAGAGGCAAATGATACAGTAGGCGATTTAAAAGCCCAACTTGCAGGCTTTGGAATTAAAGCTGAAATAGATGACAAAGGTGTTCTTAATCTTTCTGCTCAAAATGAAGGTGACACTATAAATATTGGTTCAACAACGGATAGTTCAAACTTAACATCTCTTATTGGCTTGACTCAACAAGAAGATGGAAGTTATGCATCAACAAATTCTTTATATAAAGCATCTGTAGCTTCAAAATTAACCGATGCAGATTCTGGCTTTAAAGAACAAATTACCAAGGGAACTTTCACAATCGGCGATGCAACATTCACGATTGATGATAAAACAACTCTATCATCATTAATCTCAGAAATTAATAGCAATGAAGATGCACAAGCATACGCATATTGGGATGATGCTACCGGAAAATTATCAATCACTTCTAAAAAAGAAGGTGCTTCATATATAAATATTGAGGCAGGAACAAGTAACTTTACTGATGTAATGGGCTTTACAACTTCTGAATGGGATGCAGATGGTAATGTCACATCTTCAAAAATGTATACTGAAGCTCAAGAGCTAGGTAAAAATGCTATGTTCACAATTAATGGAACCAGTATGGTATCGACTTCAAATACTGTAACCTCTGATGTATCAAGAATACAAGGTGTTACATTAACTCTTAAAAAAGCAAGCACAGAAGAAGATGGAACATCTACTTTAAAAATAGAACAAGATACTTCTCAACTAAAAGATGCGGTAAATGAATTTATTACTGCATACAATGACATGATTGCGAAAGTTGATGAAGTAACTGCAAGTGGAGCAGATTTAGACGGTGAAACTTCATTAACAAGTCTTAGAAATACTTTAAGAAACTATACAACAAGCTCAAATACTTCAAACGGAGGCATCTATAAACTTTTATCAGATATAGGAATTACTACAGCAGCTGCAGATGGTAACAACCTTTCTACTGATACTAATGAATTAACTTTAGACGAAGAAAAATTCCTAAAAGCATTAGAAGAAAACCCAAGTTCAGTTGAGGCTATTTTAGCAGGAGAAAATGGCGTACTCACAATGATGGAAAATGCCGTTGAACAAAGTTTGAAAGCTTCTGTAGGATATTTTGATGTTAAAACTTCTACACTTGATTCAGATATAAGTAACATGGAAAAGAAAATTACTAAACAACAAACAAGTGTTGATAATTATAAAAGTCAACTTGAAGATAAATTCTACAAAATGGAACTTGCAATTTCACAAATGCAACAAAATTACAGTTCATTTTTAAGTTAAAAAGAACTTTTACAAATTTAAAATGGCGGAAATCAAAGATTTCCGCCATTATTGTATTATCTATTCTTCATCCAAACTCAATACCGCCATAAACGCTTCTTGTGGAACTTCCACTCTTCCTACAGCTTTCATACGTTTCTTACCTTTTTTCTGTTTTTCAAGCAATTTACGTTTACGAGTAATATCACCACCATAACATTTATCCAAAACACTCTTTCTAAGAGCTTTTATATTGGTTCTTGCAATAACTCTTCCACCTATAGCTGCTTGAATAGGAACTTCAAACATTTGACGAGGAATAATTGTTTTCAATTTTTCGGTCAATTTTTGTCCAATGTAATATGCATTATCCTCGTGACAAATTACAGATAAAGCATCAACAATTTCACCCGCTAACATAATATCTAATTTTATCAATTTAGAACGTTTATAATCTTCAAATTCATAATCCAAACTTGCGTAACCTTTTGAGCGAGATTTTAATTGATCATAAAAATCGGTAATTACTTCACTTAATGGCAAATGATAAATCAAATCAACACGAACTTTATCAAGATAATTCATATTGATAAAAATTCCTCTCTTTGTTTGACATAAATCCATTAAAGTACCTACATAATCATTCGGAGTAATTATAGAAACTCTTACATAAGGTTCTTCAATATAATCTCTATATTGAGCCGCAGGAAGATTTGCAGGGTTATCAATTTCTACAACTTCACCGTTTGTCTTATGCACCTTATAGATTACAGATGGAGCAGTCGTTACGATTGATAAGTCATATTCTCTTTCAAGTCTTTCTTGAGCAATCTCCATATGAAGCATTCCCAAAAAACCACAACGAAAACCAAAACCTAAAGCACTTGAAGTTTCCGGTTCAAAAGTAATTGAACTATCAGACAACTTTAATTTTTCTAAAGCCTCTTTAAGCTCGTGATAATCCTCATTATCCACAGGATACATGCCCGAAAAAACCATAGGTAAAGCTTCTTTATAACCTGGTAATGGTTCTAATGAAGGATTTTCAACATTCGTAACCGTATCACCGACAAAACGTGTAATTTCTTTAATAGAACCGGCAAAATAACCTACATCACCGCAAATTAATTCATTTACTTGAACTCTATTTGGTGTTAAATATCCTAATTCAACTATTTCATATTCTTTACCAGAAGCCATAAACCTAACTTTGTCACCAAGCTTCATCTTTCCATCCATAATTTTAAAGAAACAAAGCGTTCCCAAATACGGATCATAAGCGCTATCAAAAACCAAAGCTCTAAGAGGTTTTTCAGTAGTATCAGCCGGAGGCGGAACATATTTTACAATAGCTTCCAAAACTTCATCAATACCAATCCCTGTTTTTGCACTTACAGGTATGGCCATAGAAGTATCAATACCTAAAATTTCTTCAATTTCTGCTTTAACTCTTTCAACATCAGCTGATGGCAAATCAATTTTATTAATAACAGGAATTATTTCTAAATTTTGTTCGATTGCCATATACACATTTGCTAATGTTTGAGCTTCGACTCCTTGAGTTGCATCTACTATAAGCAAAGCTCCTTCACAAGCTGCAAGAGATCGAGAAACTTCGTAGGAAAAATCAACGTGTCCGGGTGTGTCAATCAAATTAAACACATATTTTTCACCAGCTTTTGAAGTATAATTCATTCTTGCTGCATTTAATTTAATTGTAATACCACGTTCTCTTTCTATATCCATAGTATCCAAAAGCTGATTTTGCATATCTCGTTCTGCAATAGTTCCAGTTGCTTCCAACAACCTATCAGCTAAAGTTGACTTACCATGGTCAATATGTGCTATTATACAAAAATTTCGTACATTTTCTCTATATTTCATAATATGTTTATTATATTAGAAAAAGCTTTGAAGTAAATATTTATTCCCAAACAAAGCCATCTTCTTTCATTCTTCTGATAACTTCTCTAAGTTCATCTTTAGAACAAACAATAGATACTCTAAAATATCCTTGTCCATAATCTCCAAAAGCATCACCGGGAACGGCAACTATTCCTGATTTTTGCATCAATTCATTTGTGAATTCTTCAGAAGTTTTGTATTTCTTAGGAATTGGCAACCACAAATAAAATGTTGCTTGAGGGATTTGAAAATCTTTACAACCAAGCTCTTTTAAACCTTCGACAAAAATCTCTTGATTTTCTTTAAAGATCTTATTAGCTTCTTTTATATATTCGTCACCTTCTTTTGAATTCAAAATTTCAGCCGCAGCTATTTGTAACGGTTTAAAAATCCCTGAATCAATAGTTGACTTTAATTTTCCGAAAATCTTAACAGCTTCTTTGTTTCCACAAATCCAACCGATTCTCCATCCTGTCATAGCATAAGGTTTTGAAAAACTAAAGAACTCTACTGCAATATCTTTAGCGCCTTCGATTTCCAAAATACTTACAGGTTTATTGTCTTCATGAAAATACATATCAACATATGCAGCGTCTGAAATTAACAAAATATGATGTTTTTTACAAAATTCAACTACACTTTCTAAATAATCTCTTGTTGCACAAGCACCCAAAGGATTGTTTGGATAATTAATAATCAATGCCTTAACCTTATTTGGATTAAAACCTTCTTTTTTCAAGTTTTCAAAAACCTCTTCCATATCAGGCATAAAATTGTTTTCAGGCTTTAGTGGAACTGAATAAGCTTGACCGCCTGATACCTTAATCATCTCTTTATAAGAAGCATAACCCGGATCCGGAACCATTATAATATCTTGTTCTTCTTTTTTTGTCGTCGGATTAATCATTGCTCGAATAAAATTAGCAATACCTTCTTTTGAACCTATCAATGAAAATATTTCATCTATAGGACTAAGCTCAACCCCAAAACAATTTTTCATTTTTTTAGCAATCGCTTCTCTTAAATAAACTTCGCCCTTAGGACTTGAATATGTATGAACACCCTCTTTATCAAGAGCATTTTTAAGAGTATCTATTACAAATTTTGGAGGCATAGCCGTAGGAGCACCCATTGACAACATAATAGGCTTCCTACCTTTTGCGGTTAATTCAGGTGATAATTTTGTAACTGTTTCTTTAATTCGAAACATAATATATGTTTCCAAAGTTTGTACATAATCATTAAAAAATTCTTGCATATAATAATCCTTATTTATCTAGATAAAGATTATTATATAACATTTTTTTTAAAGTGAACAGTTTTTTATCGTAGAAATTTTTGCACAATTATCCAAATACTCTATAGTACTCAATTTCTCATTGTACAAATACTTAATAAAATTAAGATATGATATATCAAATGAACTCAATAAAATATTAATTTCAAAACCTTCGGAACAAAAAGGTTCATAATCATATACTACATAACTATTATATTTACTTTTCCATTCTTTACGTTCAATTTTACAATTATTTTCTTCGGCAACATCTTCTACCCAATCAACAATATCTTTATTTATATTTTTTATTTCTAAATACTTATTTTGCAATTTTTCCATAACAACAAATCTCCATACAGAAATTGTAAAGGTTTCTTTACTAACATAAATTACCTGTTAGTTTAGTTTTTAGGAATAAGGTATTACAATATACGGTATTAGAAACATCGAGTATTATATAAAGAAAACAAGACCAAAGTCTTATAAAAACTCTATAGACAGAATTTTTGATTTCATGATATGATTACACAATATAGGATGTGTGTATATAAGGAGTATCCCATGAAAGTACAAAAAATTAATAATGTTAATTTTACAAGAAAACCAAGTAATGTAGAAATGCAAGTTTATTCAAACTCTATAGAAAAAGGATTAAATTTATTAAATAAACAAGTTGATATTATTATACATAATTCATCTGCCCCTTCAATTCAATCAGAAAACGTAGGTATTGGCTCATTATTTTCAACAACAACAATAAAAAAGCTATTTCCTTTTTTAAAAACACACGGAATAAAAGGTATTCAACAAGAACCAAATGGTCTAAGAAAACTTGGAGATAATTCACCATACGCTCCGGAAGCAAGTAGTAAAAATATTTTTATGATTCCTCTAGAAAAATTAACAACAGAAGAATACAACAAAATCTTATCAAAAGAAACATTTGATTCTATCGTCAAAAATAACCCTGATAAACAAAATGTTAATTACGATTATGTAAAAACATCATATCAAAAAGCGTTACAAGAAGCTTTTGAAAACTATAAAAAAGGAGATATTAGTGAACTAGAAAATTTCAAAAAAGAATTTTCATCAAAATATGAGCCTGCCGCTATTTTTAGAGTATTAAGTGAAGAAAATACAGATAAAGATTGGTCAAAATGGAGAGGCATTGATAAAAACTTATATGCTCCTAAAAACGAGTTAGAAGCAAAAAAAGCCGAAACAAGAATTGAACAAATCAAAAAAGACAATAAAGATAAAATTGATTTTTATTACTTCCAACAAATGATTTTAGAAAAAGAGAATAAAAAATCTAATGAAATAAGTAAAAAATATGGAATAAAAATTATAGGAGATTCTCCAGTCGCACAACCAACCGTTGATGAATGGATAAATCAAAACTTATTTCTAGAAAATGCTGCAATCGGCTGTCCTCCTGATTATTTTGCTAAAAATGGTCAACGTTGGGGATTCAAATATTTTAAACCTGAAGAAATATTTAATAAGGATGGATCTTTAGGTAGAGCCGGAGAATTTTTAAGAAAAAAATACGAAGATTATTTTGCAAGTTGTCCTGGAGGAGTGAGAATTGATCACATTATAGGATTAATCGATCCATTCATTTATTCTACTAACTCAAAAAAAATGTTACCATCAAATTCAGGAAGAATATTTTCTACCTTTTTGGGACAGTATCAAAAACATACCGATGATGAATATGCTTCTATACTAACTAAGATAATAATTCCAGCCGCTGAAAAATATGGTTTAGATAAATCCTCAATCATATGTGAAGATTTAGGTGATAAAAATATTCCTACAGAAAAAGTTATGAAAAAACTGGACTTAATGGGAATATTTGTAACACAATTTGACCATAGAGGCGCAAACG
This sequence comes from Candidatus Gastranaerophilales bacterium, assembly GCA_944323985.1. Lineage (GTDB taxonomy): Bacteria > Cyanobacteriota > Vampirovibrionia > Gastranaerophilales > Gastranaerophilaceae > CAG-196. Next base: position 14,680 of record CALUUP010000002.1, read on the forward strand.
CTCCGGAAAATAAAGTAATTATGTTAGGTTCACATGATAACCAATCCTTCTTAGAATTTACAGAAGACTTATTCAAAAACCCTAAAGATAAAAGATTTTTAAATAAAACTAAACTTCTTGCAGAAGACACCATAGCAAAAAATGCTACTAAAGCAGAAGAAAGTGCATATTTAAAAGAATTAAGAACAAATAAAAAACAATTTATAGCAGCAAGTTTTGCAGAATTATTCACAAGCCCAGCCAGAAGAGTTCAGATATTCTTTGCAGACTTCTTTGGGCTTGGAAAAACATACAACCGTCCTGGAACAACCGAAGGTAATTGGGCTTTACGAATAGGAGAAGACTTTGAAAATGATTACTATAAAGCAGTAGCAGAAGGTAAAGCTCCAAACCTTGCAGATACTATTGCAAGAGCTCTTCGTCAAAGAGGTTTGGATAAATCAAATCAAGCTTTAATGAAAGATTTAGAAAATTCTGCAAAAATTTTGAGTGAAAAGATTTAATATCTAGTAAAGAGTGAAGAATGAAGAGTAAAGTAAGCTTTTAATTTAAAATATCTTCTAAACTCCTAAACTAATAAACTCCTCAAATTTGAAACACAGCTTCAAACACGTATTCAGCAGGACCGGTAAGAAATACATCTCTATATGTATTAATCTTATCTCCTGCCCAGTCGATATGAACTTTTCCACCTAATAATTTCACATCAACAGAATTGCGTAAACACCCCTTTAAAACACCTGCAACAACACTTGCACAAGCTCCTGTTCCGCACGCAAGAGTAATTCCACATCCTCTTTCCCAAACACAAAGTTCTATTTTATCAGTTGAGTTAATTTTAATAAACTCAACATTAGTTTTTTCAGGAAATTCTTCCGCGACTTCTATTAAAGGTCCATATTCCTTTGCAAGTTCAAGTAAATCTTCACTAGGAGAAACAAAAATTACAAAATGAGGATTTCCCATCGAAATTGCAGAACCTTCAAAAATCATATTCTTAACAGCAATTTTATAATTCATATTATCATTAGGCAAAAACGGAATTCTCTCAGGAATCAAAATCGGCTTTGACATATTAACTCTTACTTCACCATTTTCTAAAATATGAGGAGAAATAATTCCAGCAAGAGTTTTCACCGAAAATTCATTTTTATCAACCATTTTTCTATCAAAAACATACTTAGCAAAACATCTCATGCCATTACCACACATTTGTGCAGTAGAACCATCAGAATTATAAAAAAACCAGCCAATATCTGCATCCTCTACATTAGTATTAGGAATAATAAGCCCATCAGCTCCAATACCAAAATGCCTATCACATAATTTCTTAGCAAGCTCAGACATCTCAAAACCAGATTTTTGATATTCTAAATAATCAACAATTACGAAATCATTTCCGCATCCTTGCATTTTTGTAACTTTTATTCCCATCAAACTCTCCAATATTTACTCTAACGTTTTACCATAGTACAATTAAATTATATAAAGGAATTTGAATTATGGCAATAATAAAAGTACAAAAAGGAACTAAAGATATTTTACCTTCAGAAATGTCAGTATGGCATTTTATGGAAGAAAAAGCAAACGAAATATTTACTAAATACGGAGCAAAAGAAATTCGTACTCCAATATTTGAAGCAACAGAACTTTTTGCAAGAGGAGTCGGAGATACAACGGATATTGTAAACAAAGAAATGTATACCTTCGAAAAAAGTGAACGTTCACTTACATTACGTCCTGAAAATACCGCAGGAGTTGTACGCTCGTTCATAGAAAACGGCATGCATAGACTTTCAGCTCCTGTAAAACTTTGGTATAAAGGACCTATGTTTAGATACGAAAGACCTCAGGCTGGAAGACAAAGACAATTCCACCAAGTTGGGATTGAAGTTTTTGGTATCAAACAAGCTACTTGCGATGCTGAAGTTATTTTGATGGCTGTAAATTATTTAAAAGCTTTAGGCTTAAATGATTTGAGCGTAGAACTAAATTCTCTAGGGTGTCCAACTTGTCGTGAAGAATTCAAAACAAAGCTTAAAGCAGTTATCAAACCTTACTTAAATGATTTATGTCCGGACTGTCAAGCAAGATTTGAAAAAAATCCTTTAAGACTTTTAGATTGTAAAGTGGAAGAATGCAAAGAAATTTATGCAAAACCTGAAATTCAAGAAGTAATTCAATCTGATTTTATTTGTGAAGACTGTGCTAATCATTTTAATGAATTAAAAAAATATCTTAACGAATTAAATATCAATTATTCTATAAATAAACTTCTTGTAAGAGGTTTAGATTACTATAATAGAACAGTATTTGAAATAAAATCAAATAACTTAGGTTCCCAAAATGCCGTTTGCGGAGGTGGAAGATATGATAGCCTTATTAAAAACTTAGGTGGAGAAGATACTCCAGCAGTAGGTTTTGCAATGGGAATGGAAAGATTAGCTTCTCTTATAGGTGAAAAACAAGATAATAGGACAACTGCATTTGTTGTTTCAAATGACAGTTTAGAAGCTATAAAATTAGCAGAAGAATTAAGACAAGAAGGAATTTCTTGTGAATTTGATTTAACAAATAAAAAGTTCACTAAACAACTTGAAAAAGCTTCAAAAGTTGCGAAATATGCTTTAATTTTAGGAGAAGATGAAATCAAATCTAATCAAGTAACTGTTAAAAATCTTGATACATCTGAACAAAAAACTGTTTCAAGAGAATTTGCAAAAAATCTTTTTAGCTAATTTATATAGAATATGAAAGTTGAAAATAATAGTTACTTTTATAAAAATTCATTTCACTCAAATTTAAAATCGCCAAAACTAAAGTTTAAACAAGAAGATTTTTTTGTAAAAATTCGTGGTTATGGTAAAAATAAAGTTTGGGCAAAAAAAATTAAAGAAACTGCTGATATCTCAACTAAAATGATTTGTAATAATACTTCGTTTGAAAATATTTTAAAATATATTACAGCAGGAGTAATTAAAGCCAACTCAATAGTTAAAGATCTTTCAAAGGTTTTACATAGCGGAATTTTAAGAATAAAACGAGAAGGCTGGAAAAATGGTTCTGATTGGGATGGTTTTGATTTGTGTACAAATTATTCAAATATAAAAAGATATAAAACTTATCAAAACAGATTAGATAAAACTTCTATAAACCCATTAAAAAATCCTTATAAAGAAATTGAATTAACTGTACCCAAAATTGACAAAGAAGAACATTATCTGCAACATGCAGATTCAAAATATGTTAATAAAGCTATTAATCTTATTTGTAAAAAATATAGTGAATTTAAAACAAAATTTAATTCAAAAAATGTGAATACTTCACAAATGGAAGAAATAAATAATTCCATAGCAGAAATCCGTTGGATATTAGCTCATTCAACTCCATGGGAAAGAGGAAGCGACGCTATTTCAAATGTCTTTATAAGAGCTATGTACAAATCTTTAGGCATAAAATCATACCCTTTAAAAAAAGGTATCTCGCTTGATTTAGAAGCTTATTGCACAGAACTTAGTGAATACAAACAAAAATTTCCGACGTTTTTTGAAAAACCGCCGGAAATTATTGAATAATCTATTTTTAATTATTAGTTACTATTCATAGATGTAGCCATTTGTTAAATCAATTTTCAAAGGTCCTAATAATCTGATATTAACAATTTGATTTGGCATAGTTAAAACTTTATCGCCTTTGAATACTTTTCTGAACCAAGTCATAAAAGCATTTTTCTTAGCAGGATCTAAAGTTGCTACACCATATAACATAACAGCTTGATCTTGAGGTGTTACAAGTAATTCATTTTTAATAATAACTTCACCGTTTTGTTTGAATAATTTACCACGTTGAACATGTTTTACTTGACCTTTCAAGTCACTACCTTGTTCAATTAGAAGATATTTTTCTTTAGTAACAATATTTTTAGGAGCTTTTGCTGTATAAATATCTGTTACATTAGAAATTTGAGAACCAACAACTGTTTCTAACTGAATAGGGAAAATAGAACCAGCAGGAATTATACCAATTGAACCTTGAACTTTTACATTATCAACGATATAACCTTCAGCTGTTCTTTTTTGCATACATTCAGCTAACTTGGCATTTGGATTAAGTTTAGCTTCTTGCATCATTTTATAAAGGATAGCCGCAACTTCCGCCCTGTTAGCAGGTCTTTCAGCTTCTAACTGACCTTCTTTACCTGGCATAACAATAATCATATCCAATAATTGAGCTTTACCTGCTGCTAATAAAAACCATGCCGGTAATTGTGCATAATCTTCATAACTCTTCGAAATAATTTCCTGAGCTTTTTCTTCACTAATTTGTTGAGTAGTTAAAGCATTAACAGCAATAGAAATCGCCTCAGCTCTTGTTACAGAATCATATGGTCTATACTTCTCTCCTTTAGCATCAGGAATTAAATCAAAATAAACAGCTTTCTTAATGATATTATATGCCCAAAAATCAGGCTTAATATCAGAAAAATGAATATCTTGAGTAACATTAGCATCTTCTTGTCCTAAAGCTTTAATCGCCATAGAAGCAAACTCCGCTCTTGTAACCGGAATATCAGGTTTATAAGTACCATCAGGATAACCTACTACAACACCTACTTCAGTTAAAAACTTAATAGATTGATATGCCCAATGGTTTTCATTCATATCAGTATAAAAAGCATTTGCAGGACTATTAAGTATAACAAATGCACTTAATACAAATAACCCCTTAAGCAATTTTTTGAACATTTAATATCCTCCTATAAATTTAACCACCTTTTTGTCTATCGTATATTAAATAACGAGTTATTGCAATTTTTTTTAACAATTCTACATAATAAGGCAAATTCAAAGTTTTATTTGATTTAATATAATTGGTGTGTGATTATGAAAATCAATTATATTAGCTCACTAAATTTTCAAAGAAAGCTAATGCCTTCTGAAGAGAAGGAATATTCTGATACTTTAAGACAAGCAAAAGAAAAGCTCGGAAATAATGGAAAATCCACACTTATAATTCCATCTTCATCTTTACCAAATAAAATTGGAGTCGGGAATTTTGCAAATAAAGAAGGTGAAAATTTTAGTAATTTTATAAAAAAATATTGGGATATTAATGAAATTCAACTTTTACCGATAGGACAATATCATTTCCACGGGAAAGATGTACCATTTTATTCAGGAAGTTCTATGGATTTAGGGAATCATATTATTAATATTGAAGACTTTATATCTAAAGAAGAATTAGAAAAAATCATTAAAACTAATAATTTAAAAGATGAAGTAAATTTTAAAAATATTATTAACAACAATTCTACTCAAGAAACAGTATTAAAAAATTTATACAATAATCTTGATAAAAATATGCAAAAAGATTTTGAAATCTTTAAAAAGAATAATGCAGAAATTTTAGAACCAAAATCACTTTATCAAGCATTAAAAGAAATTAATAATGATTATAATTATAACAATTGGAATGAAATTGATAAAAATTTATTTAATCCTGACGTAGTAAAAACTACAGAAAGAGAAAAACGAATAAAAGAAATTTATTCCCAAAAATCAAAGGAAATTGATTTTTATAAATTCAAACAATTTTTAGCAGAAAAAAGTTTATTAAAATCTAAATCAAACCTAAATTTAAAAGGAATAAAATTAAATGGAGATATGCCTTGTGGTTTTTCTTATGATGAAGTTTGGGCAAATCCAAAAGCTTTCGTAAAAGATGCTTCAATAGGTTGGAATTTACCTGCTCTCGATTTAGATTCTATTGAAGGGAAAAAACTATTAAGAAAAAAGGTTAATCTATATTCAAAAAGATTTGACGGTTTTAGAGTTGATGCCGCTTGGAGCTATATTTCGCAGCCAATAATTAAAGATGGGGTTAAAAATACTAAATATTATGAAGAAGAAATTTTAAATCTTATAGAAGATGAAATCAAAAAAGTTAAGGGGAATAATTATAATTTAAATAATATAAGCTATGAATTTATAACTTCGCCTGATAATTTTAATATTTTTGAAGAAGATCAAATAAAACCCTTCATAAAAAAACGTATGAATATATTCACCTCAGATTATATTAAAGAAGATTGGGGAACAAATTCAAGCTTTTTAAAAAGAGGTTTTGCAAAAAATAATTTTATACTCGGAGCAACTAATCAAGATTCTAAAAAAATGAATTTTAATCCTGAAGAAACTAAAATATTAAGTAAACTCCTAAATATTCCAGCAGAAAAAATAAACTCTACTAATGAATATATAAAAACTCGTTTAGCAGAAAATTATTCTGCTTATAATAGTATGATTTATTTTACAGATGCTCTTGGACTTGAAGATAGTAGAACTCAACACGGATCTTTAAATAGTTATAAAACAATAATCCCATACAATTTTGAAGAAAAATACATAAATTCTATTGAGAAAAATAAAGGCTTTAACCCAATGGATGCCTTAGAAAAAAACTTTAAAGCAAAGGGGCTTGATAAATCAGAAAAAGAGTTATACAAAAAAATAGTAAAATATAGAGATATTCTTGAAAATAGACATTCAATAAAAACTTCATACAAAACAATATCAATTATTTTAGGAAGTTTAGGCATATTAACATATGGAATATACGCATATTTAACAAAACAAAAGAGCTCGAAAAATATCGAGCCCTAAAGTTTATTAAAAATTATAAAACTATGCTTTTTTCTCGATTCTTATCGCACTGTCAGGACAGGTCATGGCACAAGCTCCGCATGCAATACAAATTTCAGGATCAGGAGCAACTGCTGGAGTTTGGTATAACCCAACTTCCTTAGACCATTGTAAGCATTTTTTTCCAGCTTTATTCATAGGACATTTTGCAATACAAAGTCCACAACCCTTGCATAAATCTGTATAAACATAATAATCAGCTTTGCCTTTGCCAACACCTTCGATTTTATAACCTTTATATTCTTTCTTTTCTTGTGACATTTTTACCCTTTCTTATTTGAGTTGAGAAGTTTAGAAGTTGAGGAGTTTAGAAGAAATTTTAATTTATTAAAAATAAATACTTCTTATAAACTTCTAAACTTATCCTCTTATCTACTTTTTAAACTCCGATTTTTTCGGAAATCATATCCATACCCATCTCAAGAGCCTTATAATTTAACTCTCTCAATTCAGGCTTAGCATCAAATTTCTTACCTAATGCCATTTCCATAGCATTTTTAATATCGCTAAGTTCTAAAACATTAGTTGCAGCAAGTAATACACCTAAAATAATGATATTAAATACTCTAGCACTTAATTTTTCATTAGCGATTTTATTAGCATCAATACCAATAACTCTTTTACATTTAACAGTAGGTTTTTTAGAGCATACAGAAGTATCATAAACTACTGTTGAATTTTCATCAACATAAGTTTCACATCTGTCAATCGCTCTATCAGATAACATAATAATAATGTCACCCTTAGAATAACGAGGTTCACCAATTCTTTCATCAGCAATTTGACAAAAAGCAATTGAAACCCCACCTCTTTGTTCAACACCGAAGTTAGGAATATAAAGAACTTGTTTTCCAGCTTCATATCCAGCTTCTACAAGAATTTTAGCAATAGATTGAACACCCTGTCCACCTTCACCTGCTAATACTATTTTTGTTCTTGCCATTTTATTTTCTCCAAATTATTTCTTAATATAATTATACACTTTGAGGAACTAAGAATTCTTTTACCTCAAAGAATTCTTCCATTTGCTGAAGTCTTGCAAATGTATCAAAATTATTAGTTCTCCAGTTCAAAGGACAAATTGATAATACTTCAATGAAAGAGAAACCGCCATTTTGAACATTTTTAAGCCCTTTAACAAAAGCTGATTTTAATTTGATTACATTTGAAACTGTAGATCTAGCGACATAAGATTTCTCAGGATTAGCAATTGCTGCAACCATCTCAGCAGCCTTAGCAGGCTTACCGGTAACTTCGCAATCTCTTCCATATGGAGTTGTTTCAGTTTTTTGTCCTGGCATAGTTGTAGGTGACATTTGTCCACCTGTCATACCATAGTTGGTATTATTTACAACAACTATCATCATTCTTTCGCCACGAACTGTTGCGTTAACTAAGTGTTGAGCACCAATAGCAAGACCGCCACCGTCGCCCATATAAGCAATACCAATTGCTTCAGGATTAGCTCTTGTAACACCATAAATAACCGGAGTTGTTCTACCGTGATGAGTTTGAACTGTATCTAAATCCATATAGTTCCAAGATAATAATGAACATCCGATATCACAACCAAAAACAGTTTTTTGCTTGATACCTAATTCATCAATAGCATTACCTAATGCTTTTAAAGTTATACCGTGTCCACAACCCGGACAAAATTTACTTGCTCCAACCTCAGCATTTTGAGATTTTGGTAAATTTGGAGGAAGTGTTAATATTTCTGACATATTCATCTCCTTTTTTAAATTTGAATAGTTGAGAAGTTTATAAGTTTATGAGTTGAGAAGAATTTAAATTCGCTTCGCTCATCTATTAAACTAATCTTGCTTCTCCATTTGCGAATTTCTTAAAGCATTTAGCATCCTTGAAATTTCTTCTATGTCTTGCCTTAAAATCAAATAATCATCTTCAATAATATATCCAATTTTATTTGCTATAATCACTTGATTCAAGACCTCCATTAGACTGCCATATGCAATTTCAGTAAATCTTACTTGTTCCTTAGCCGAAGATTTTACGTACCCTTCTGCAATATTTGAAGATATCGAAACAACAGTTCTTCTGATTTGAGATGACAATCCATATGTTTCTTCTTTTGGGAATTGAGAAGTTACTGAGTAGATTATTTTAGCTAATTCTATTGACTTTTGCCAAACAACAAGCTTTTCAAAACTATATGTATAAGTTTTAATTTCTTCTAAACTACTCAACTTATAAACTCCTCAACTCTATACAGCTACTGTCATTGACTCAACTTTTTTAACAATATCGTCACCAGTAACACCAACACCCATTTTGAATAAAGTGTCATAAGGTGTAGTTAAGCCATATAATTTCTCTAATACCATTTGTGCTAATTGACCGTTAGCAGATTCAGTAAATAGAATTTGTTTTGATCTAGCAACTGCCGCTCTTAAAGGTTTAACTGCAAGAGGTCTAATTGTAATAGGTCTGAATAAACCAGCTTTAATACCTTTTTCTCTTAACTCATCAATCGCAGTTCTAGCAGAACGAGCAACAATACCGTGAGCAATTACAAGAATTTCAGCATCTTCAGCTTTATATTCTTCCCACTCTTGAACCTCTTCAGACATCTTGTCATAATCAGCCTGATAACCTTCAAGAACTTCCATAAGTTCTTCTTCCATATTATATGTATTTCTCATATGAGTAGATTTTCTATCAACTCCGATTTCACCAGGTCCTAACAACGCTTTTTCAGTAGGAACCATATTGATACCACGACTAGCCGGATCGTATAACATAACAGGTTCTCTCATTTTACCTTGATATCCGTCAGCTAAAACGTAAGTAGGGAATCTGTATTTCCAAGCAGTGTTAAATGCTTTAATCATGTAATCGTATAAATCTTGGTGACCAGCAGTAGAATAAACAATTCTAAAGCCTTCACCATTTCCACCGTAACAAGTCAATCTTGTTTCTTGTTGAGCATAAATAACCGTAGCAGTAGAAGGTCCACCTCTTTGCATAACTGCACAAACAAAAGGTATTCTCATCATTTCAGCCATTGATTGAGCATCTTGCATAATAACGTTACCAGGACCAGCTGTCGCTGTGAAAGCTCTTTTTCCGGCTAAAATTCCACCAATTGTTGAAAACCCAGCTGAGATTTCATCTTCTGTTTGTAAAAATCCCGCACCGGTTTTTGGTAACAATTTACACCAAGTATGCATAATTTCATTTTGAGGTGTAATCGGATAACCGTACATAAATTCTGCTTCTGCTGAATTTGCAGCATAAGCCAACACTTCATTTCCTGTAAGGAACATTTTAGTGTCTTCCTTAATAAGTTTGTTTACCATATTCTTAACCTTCCCTTAAAAATCTACTACTACATATTACTACAAAAAAATGTAAGATTGCAAAAATTAAGATTTTTAAACTTTTCTACTTTTTTTTACACTATTTTTATTAAGAAATTCCAATAAATCATAAACTCTATATCTTATTAAAGAATAAAACATCAAAGCAACTTCACACCCTAAACATGAAGTTAAAACAATCTTGGAACCACTTAACTCTATATTTCGAACTTTTTCTTTAAATAATTGCGTAAAAACTTTATAATGACTAAATTTTGTAACACCATTTAATCCACAACATTTATCAAAATCTCTCATTTCTACATAATTTAAATTTTTTGTTTTATTTAAAATCCACAATATATCATCATAATTTTCTATATTACAAGGTTTATGAAACGTTACTTTTTTTTCTTTTTTTAATTCAAACTCAAAGTCATTTTCTCTTATATATTGATAAATATTCTTAACATTATACCCCTCTGGCAAATAACTTTTTATAGTCTTTTCACAACTTGCACAAGTTGTCACAATATCATAATTATCATATTGAGATAATTTATTTATAAAATCTTGTTTATATTTTTCAAAACTATTTTTATCGCCTCTTACATAAAAAGGAATCCCGCAACAATCAAAATCAGGAGTTATAACTTCTATATTACAAGCATTTAAAATATCTATAACAGAGTCATTTCCTTTTATTTTACTACCACAACCGCCAAAATATATAACTTTTTTCGCAAACGTCTTACTTTTTCTCTTCAAATGAAACATACTTATCAGCTTAACTATAAACCCAAAAACAAAATTTCTTTGAATAAACGAAACCAATTTTTCCCAAAAACTTGTTTTAAAATATTCAGCTTTAGCAGAAGCTATTACATCAACAATATCAATACCACTCGGACAAAATTTAGAACAAGCTCCGCATTTTAAACACATATCTAAATATTTATTCAAATTTTTTGTCATTTTTAAATCGCCTTTAATAAGACCATTTAACATAATAAATTGTCCCCTTGATACAGAACAATCATTACCTGTTATTTGGTATATCGGGCATTCTGCTTGACATAATCCGCATTTTGAACAAGAATGAATGACTTCTTTATATTCAGCTAATTCTTTCATATTTATATATTAAAGCAAATAATTTTTGTAGTAAAATGAGAGGGGGTAAATGTAATTTAATGGTTAAATAAAATTACAAGTTTAAAGTGAATAAAAATATTGCAAGTAGGAGTCATAAAATATGGTTGAAATAACTCAACAGTTACAAATTGAAAAAGATAGAGAATCTGCAAAAAGAACCATAGCTTCTGAAATAGAAGCAATAAAAGAATTGGAAAAATCTTTAGCTGCTGAAAATTTAACTAAGGCACTTGATTATATGCAAAATTCAAATGGCAGAATAATCATAACAGGAATGGGAAAATCAGGTCATATTGGGAAAAAAATTGCAGCATCTCTAGCTTCTACAGGCACTCCTTCATTTTTTGTTCATCCGGCTGAAGCTAGTCACGGTGATTTAGGTATGATAACAGAAGATGATGTGGTTATTGCAATATCAAATAGCGGTGAATCTCGAGAACTTTTAGATATCTTAAATTATTGTAAAAGATTTGGTATAAAACTTATTTCAATTACTAAAAACCCTCAAAGCTCTTTAGGAAAAGCAGGTGATGTAATTTTAGAATTGCCAAATAACGGAGAAGCTTGTCCTTTAGGTTTAGCTCCTACAAATTCTACTACAGCAACACTTGTTTTAGGTGATATTTTAACAATTGGAATGTTGGAAAGAAAAGGATTTTCTAAAGAAGATTTCAATGATAGGCATCCTGGAGGTAAATTGGGTGCTATCTTGAAACGAGTTTCAGATTTAATGCATATCGGAGAAGAAATGCCAATTTTAGAGGAAAATGCCAATATGCAGGCTGTGCTTCTAGAAATGACATCTAAGCGTTTGGGGTGTGTTGGTTTTATTAATCAAAATGGAGAATTAGTAGGAATGCTTACTGATGGGGATTTGAGAAGATGTCTTACTCCAACTATTTTAGAGAAAAAAGCGTATGAAGTTATGACAAAAAACCCTAAAACCATTTCTCCTGATGCAATGACTGCTGAAGCTTTAAAAATTATGCATGACAAAAAAATTACAAATTTATTTGTTGTTGAAAATAATAACATTCCGGTTGGAGTTATTCATATTCACGATCTTTTAAATAATGGAGTTGCTTAATATGAATATATCTGCAGAAAAAAAATTTGCCGCAGTTTTATCAATAACTTCTAATACATTAGTCCTTCTTTTTAAAATAATTGCTGGAGTTTTATCCGGAAGTATCAGTATAATTTCCGAAGCAATACATTCAGTTTCTGATTTTTTAGCTTCTGTTTTAACTTTTTTTGCAGTGACTCGCTCTAGCGAACCCGCTGATAAAGAACATCCTTTCGGACATGGAAAATATGAAGATATGTCTGGTTTTATTGAAGGCGGATTAATTATTCTTGCAGGGATCTATATTATTTATGAAGCATCTAAAAAACTTATCTATGGTTATGAACTTAAATCTGAACCTCTTTTAGGAATTATTGCAATGGCTTTTGCTGTTATTGCTAATTTTTTGGTTAGCCAATATTTGTTCTATGTAGCAAAAAAATCTGATTCTGTTTCTTTGAAAGCAGATGGAGAACATCTTAGAACTGATATTTATTCATCTCTTGGAGTTTTGGTTGGTCTTGTTTTAATAAAAATTACGGGTTTAACGATTTTAGATCCGATTATTGCTATAATTGTTGCACTTTTTATTTTTAGAGCAGGATTTGAAATTTCAAAAGAAACTTTAAATAATCTTCTTGATAGTTCTTTACCTGATGATGAAATTGATGTTATTGAAAATATCTTGAAAAATAATCAAGTTATTAAAGGTTATAAAAATGTTAAGGCAAGAAAATCAGGGCAATATAAAAGAATTGAAATAACACTTTTGTTTAATGAAGATATGAAAATTAAATGCTGCCATAGCGTGTGCGATCAAATTGAAAATGAAATAAAATCAAAGTTGCCAAATTCTACAATAGTAATTCATGCAGAACCTGAAGTTACAAATCTTAATAATACCCTTGAAAAATGCTAAAAATAGTTTAAACTCAAAATAGAGGGCTATATAAGAATGGATCCAATATCATCAATAGATACATCGATTTACTCCGGTATATATGAAAATAGAGCTGTTTCAACTCAAAAACAAGTAAGTGATACTTCATTTGTCCCAAAAGAAAATGAGTATGATTATCGTGCTAAAGATGTTGATTTAAGTAATTATTATGCTACAGTCAGACCTGAAGATTTAGTTTCTACTGTCGGTAATAATGTTGTGCAATCTGCAAATAACTTAGATAATGCTATGATAAATGCTTTAGCCAACGGTTATACCGTTAATGATGTTTGCAACATGAAATCAGCTCAAGCTGCTTATAAAGCTAATTGTACTGTTTTTAAGAGTGTTTTGGAGCTTACTATTTAGAGTTTAGAATATCCAACTATAAACTTCATAATAAAAACGAAACATAAACAATATTATAAGTAATAATATTATCAAAAGTATTCCTTGAGGAGATTTCCAGTCAAAATAAACATGACTTTGTTCAACGCGTTCTTTATATGTATCAATAAAATGAACTAAATAAAAAACATTAAAAATTACTAAATAAAATTTATTAAAGTCTAAAGCAACTCCGTATGTATTAAGAGTATATTTTTGAATTATTCTTAACACTCTGTATGTTAAAGCTACATAAACCAAACATTGAATTATTGTAGAAATAAACATTAATGCAGGGTTATGGTACATATAAATTATTAAAACAATAAAATTAATTCCTAATAACGCAAACAACCAATTTAATTTGATAGAGTCTTTTTTATTCTCAGCAATTTTATTAATAACTTTACCATTAATAAAAAACCAAATTGTAGAAAATAATCCTAATGTTAAAATTTCCAGAGTAAGAAAAGGGCCAATTTCCTTAAATTTAATATCGCTTGTATTAGGCTCTTTAAAAATTGCATTACAAAACGGACATCTGACAATATCAGAATCTATCTCATTATTGCAAAACGGACAATTAATTCTCTCACTCATTTTTGAACCTCTTTTGAGTTAATTATATCATATTACAAAATTTTTGCACAGTATTCAGCTATTGGACAATCTTGGCAGTTAGGTTTTATTGGTTTACAAACATTTTGGCCATGAGTTACTAAAAGAGTGTTAATATCTATCCAATATTTTTTAGGAAGTTTTTCTCTTAATTTAAATTCTGTTTCTTCAGGATTCTTTGTTTTAATATATCCAAGTCGATTAAAAATTCTATGAACATGAACATCTACGCATATTGCTGGTCTATTAAAACCTAGAGATAAAACAAGATTTGCTGTTTTTCTGCCTACTCCTTTAAATTTTATTAAATCTTCAATTTCATCTGGAACTTCTCCGTTTAATTCTTCGTCAATAATTCTAGATAATTCAATTATTTGTTTTGCTTTATTTTCGTAAAAACCGACAGGATAAATAGCTTTCTTAAGCTCTTCTACACTTACCTCTTTCATTTCTTTTGGAGTTTTAGCTAATTTTAACATTCTTAAAGTCGCAGGATATGTCGTTTTATCATTTGTTCTAAGACTTAATATACAAGCAATTAAAACTAAATATGGATCTTTAAAAGAATCCATTAATAATACAAAATCACTTTTAGGCTGCTTTGCGTTTTTTAATATTTCTACTACATATTTTATATCTGAATCTTTCATAATTTTGTTATCATTATAACAAAAATATTTGTATTAACCAGTGGGCTAATAATTTTAATATATTTTCTGTTTTATATTAAATTTTGTTAAAATTTTCCTTTGTTTTTAGGTTTGTTTATGCTAGCATTTTCTTTGAGAGAATCGTAATATAGTTTGGAAGTAAAAAAATAAAATGGATACTGTTAAGATTTCTGTGATTATGCCTATATATAATCCTCCCAAAGATTTTTTTAAAGAGGCTATTGAAAGTATACTTAACCAGTCGTATGAAAATTTCGAATTAATTATTATAAATGACGGTTCAGATGAATATGTTGAAGAAATAATAAAAACTTATAAAGATTCTCGAATAAAATATTATTATCAAGAAAATAGGGGAGTTTCAGCAGCTAGAAATAAAGGTTTAAAATTAGCTCAAGGTGAATACATTGCAATGGCAGATTCAGATGACATTTCTGATAAGTATAGATTAGAAAAACAATTAGAGTATTTAAAAAACCATCAGGATGTGTCTCTAATAGGATCTTGGATAAAAAGAATTCCTCAAAATTGTGTTATTAAGTTTCAAGAAAATATAGGAATTATAGATTTATTGGCGGATTGTTGTGTTATGCAGCCAACAATTATGTTTAAAAAAGAAATTATTGAGAAATACAGTCTATATTATGATGAAAACTTAATTTGTGCAGAAGATTATGATTTATATGCGAGAGCTATAAAATATGTTAGAATAGCAAATATTCAAGAATGTTTGGTTAATTATAGAGTCTATGAATCAAATACAAGTTCTACAAAACGTGAAGAACGAGTTATATCAAGTTTTATTGTACAAGACAAATTGTTAAATTTATTAAGCGATGATGAATCAACAAGAAAAAAGATTCTTGATGTTGCTTATAGTCAAAAATATAAAAGAAATTCTTGGATAGAATGGTTATTTTCTATGAAAAATCTATACAAAGATTGGAAAAAATATAAACTATTTACAATTTTAGGAATAGAAATAAACATATTTTTAAAAACATATAGTAGTCGCCAAATGATTAAAGAAACATATTAAGATAAAGGACAAAAAAAGAAATTGAAAAAAATTATTCATTATTTTTATGACAATGTAAACATATGGGAGAAAAATAATTCTCCTATGTTTAGAATGTGTTATGCATCTTGGCTTAAATTTTGTCCTGATTACGAAATCAAATTATGGCATACTGATATGCCTGAATTCAAAGAAATTTTAAAAAAATCAAAATTTGTCCGTTTATGTTATAAGTATAAACTTTGGGCATTTATTGCAGATTATATAAGACATTATGCTTGTTATAATTATGGGGGAATATATTTAGATACAGATGTTCAATTATTAAACAATTTCGACAAATTTTTAAGTGAAGATTTTTTTGTATCAATTGAAGGTGATATAATTAATGGAGAAAATATTCCTGAAACGGCGGTTATGGGAGGCGAAAAAGGAAATCTGGTATCTAAAAAAATGTTAGAAATATATGATTCCGATGAAATTTTTACAATAGATTATTTAATAGCACCAATAGTTTTAAAAAAAGCATTAAAAAATGAAATTAATTTTAAAACAATACAATATACAAATGAAAAATATAATAAAATTGCAGAAGAGTTCTATAATGATGCAAATAATACAAAACTAACAAATTACGAACTGTATAGAAATCAAGAAATCTATAAAAATAAAGAATTAAAAATCAGCATATATCCTTCAGAATATTTCTGTCCAAGTTGGACAGCGTTTGGCGAAAAAGCTTTTACGGATAAAACAATTGCTGTACATTGGAACCAAAGTTCTTGGTGGGAAAATATTTCAAAATTGAAATTATTACAATCATATAGATATAAAAATCCAATAAAACGATATATTTATAGAAATAATGAAAGATATGTAAAAATACTTACTTTTTTTATTCCTAATAAAAAATTACGAAAAAAAATTAGAAAAAAACTAGTAGACAAATTTTATAAATATAAAAAATAATATAAATTTATCATTTAGAATAATTTAAATACGATATATAATTTTATAAAAGGTAATAATGGAAAAAGAAAATATTAATTTAATATATGATGCTAGTATATTAGCAAACGCTCTACATAATAACTCTGGGCGTTCTGGGATATTCTTTACTGCAAAAAATATTTTTGATGAATTAATAAAACGAGATAACATAAATTTAGCTTTATATAGTTCTTTGAATGATTTTTATAATTTAAATAAATATTTAAAATTAGAATATAAAAATTATGATTTTAAAGTTTTTGTTAATATACGATATATTAAAATACTAAATTTATATTATAGAATCATAGAAAAACGCAAGGCTTTAAAAAAACAAAAACAACCAATTAAAAGATTTCTATTAAAAATTTTGTTATTTATACTAAAACCTTTACACAAAATTTCTAATAATAAAAATTTTATTAATGAAATTTCACAGTATGATTTTTTTCTTTCTCCAATGTATAAAATTCCTGATGAAATTACTAAAATTAATAAAATAAAAAAATATATATTATTACATGATGTAGTTCCACTAATGTTACCAAATTTAAATCCAGATTCTAGACAAGATTCTTGGTATTCTAAGTTGATAAATCAAATAAACAAGAACGATTATTATTTTACAAATTCTGAAAATACTAAACAAGATTTTTTGAAGTATTGTCCACAAATCGATCCAAATAAGATAACAACTACATTATTAGCCTGTGATGAAAAATTTAAACCAGCTAATATAGAAGAAATAAAAAAAGCAAAAGAAAAATACAATATCCCAACAAATAAAAAATACATTTTTAGTCTTTGTACACTAGAGCCTAGAAAAAATTTAATCAAAGCAGTAAAAACATTCATTAAATTTATACAAAAAAATAACATCGAAGACTTAATTTTTGTTCTAGGTGGTGGACAATGGGATTATTTTATAGTTCAACTAGAACAGGAAATAAACAACTTTAAAGAATATAAAGATAAAATTATAAAAGCAGGATATATTGATGATGAGGATTTAGCCCCATTATATAGTGGGGCAGAATGGTTTATATACACGTCCCAATACGAAGGATTTGGGCTTCCTCCATTAGAAGCTATGAGCTGTGGTTGTCCTGTTATCACCTCAAATAATTCATCCTTACCGGAAGTAGTTGGTGATGCGGGGATAATGATTGATTGGGATAGTGATGAACAACATATTCAAGCATATGAAAAATACTATTTTGATAGTAATTTAAGAAAAGAAAACTCTCAAAAAGGTTTATTAAGAGCAAAAAAATTTTCTTGGAAAAATTGTGTAGATCAAATGCTAAATAAAATGGGAAATTAATAAATGAAACAAATTTATAGATTCTTGTGGCACATTACTTTTAAAAAATTTCTATTCTTTAGAGCTAAATACAAAGGTTGGGGTAGTGGCAATAAAATAATTTTAATAACAAAAAATGGAAAAAAAGAAATTTCTCCATACACAAAAATCAAAGGACTGACAATTGATTTTTATGGAGATAATAATGTTGTAGAGCTTGGAGAAAATTTAAAACTTAATAATTCAATTTTTTGTTTCAAAAGCAATAATAATAAAATAAAAATGTGTTCTGATTCAAAAGGGAGATATACAGTCATTACCTATGATAACGATAGTTATTTTGAAGTAGGTGAAAAAACTAGCACTTGTGATATTGCAGTTTCCCTAATAGGTAATAAAGTTATTATAGGAAAAGATTGTATGATTTCAAATAGAGTCGTCATATGGGGAGATGGACATAGTGTATTAGATGCAACGACATCAGAAGTTATCAATCTTCCGAAAGAAACTTTAACAGTAGGAGACCACGTTTGGATAGGAGAACGTGTAACTTTATTAAAAAAGGCTAAAATTCCCAATAATTGTATAGTTGGACTTGCATCAGTTGTAACCAAACCTTTTAGCGAAGAAAACTGTTTAATTGTGGGTAATCCTGCCAAAATTTGCAAAAGAAATATCGATTGGCATAGATACAAACCAAAATATTTTATAAACTCCAAAACTGATTATAAAAATTTTTAAAATATATAACAAAAAGGAATAATACATAATGAAATTAATATTTATCAACGATTTTTTAATGCATTCAAAAACAAATAAAGGTACCTGGCATAAATGGTTTATTAACATAATAAATCCTATTATAGAAACTTTAATCAGTTCTTCTATACAAGATTTGTATGAATTGAAATATAATGGTGAAAATTTTTCACGCGAGACTTTTTTTAAATTATCTAACATTAAAAATTATACTGAAAGTTATTATGCATATGATATTAAGAGTATAAAACAAGCCTCTTGGGACTATTTGTTTAATTACATAACAGAAGAAACATTTATTATCGGTTTTGAAATGGGTTTAGCCTTAAGAGAACTTTTCAACAAAAAAAATATTAAATTTATAAACTTTTGGGTTCATTCTTTTAAATTATTTGATGATGTTCCCTTTATGTTAAACACAAATGATATAAATATATATAATATATTATTAAAATATCAAGTTCCAAAAATAAAATTTAAATTTTATGCAAATTATTGGAAAAATGTTGTTATAGAAAATAATAAATTTAATGATAAATTTATAGAAGATAATTGTATTTTATTTGTTGGACAAACTTTTAAAGATGCTTCTATAAAAAGAGGGGATAAATATTTAAATATACTTGATTTCAAAGACAAACTTCAAGAATATTCAACAAAATATAGTAAAATTTACTATATTCCTCATCCTTTAGTAGCAAATATTAAAGAAGTTGATGACTATATACAATCTACTCCGTATATTGAAAAACTTCAAAATATTCCTACTTATTATCTTTTATCATCTGATAAAATAAAAAAAGTTATAGGAATTTCCTCTTCTGTTTTATATGAGGCTCAATTTTTTGATAAAGAGATTGAATACTTATATCAACCATTTTTTGAAATTGACAATAAATTTGGATTAAATAATTTTGTTTCAATTTTAAATGATTATTTTAACCCAGAATTTTGGAAACAAATATTATCATTATATTTTAATACAAATGAATGTAATATTAATGAAATATTATTTTCAGAAACAAATAATAAAATTCGTAATATCAGAAATTTATATTGGGGCTATAAAGATCTTGAAAACATTAATAACTCAAAAATAAATAATTCTTCAAATATTTCTAATAGAAACATAACTAAAAAAAGGAAATATATATATTTTAAATACTATTATTATACATTCTTATCAAAAATAACTTTTGGTCAGACAAAAAAAAAGTTAAAAAACAAACAAGAAAAATATTATAACTTAAAAAATATTAAAAATAATTAATAAGGTAAATAAATCAACATATGAAAAAAGATAAAAATGTAATTAAATTAACTGTAAAATATAATCTTTGTATCGGTTGTGGAATTTGTAAAGTCGCTTGCGAATCTAATGCTATTACAATGATTAGAAATCAATATGGTGAAATAACTCCTCATATAAATAGAAATAAATGTACAAATTGTGGGTTATGTGTTTTATGTTGCCCCAATACACAAACAAATCTAAAAAAAGAAGCTTTAAAAATTAAAACAATAGAATGCTCCAATGCGTACGGATTACAAAATGCTAATTATTATTTAGCTTGGAATCCTGATAAAAAACAACGACAAAATTCTTGCTCTGGAGGAGCTGTTACAAAATTTGCAGAATATTTATTTAAAAATAATAAAATACAAGGAATGATCCATGTAAAAAGAGTTTGGGGACATAGAGGAGATTTGCATTATAAAGCTATAATGAGTACAAAAATTGAAGATTTTTATAAAAATTCTAGTTCCGCTTATCAACAAATTGATTTTTCAGAAATTTTAACAAAATTAGAGAAAGAAAAAACGTATTTTATGACTGGAACCCCTTGCGTAATCAGAGGAATTAAGAGTTTAATAAAAAATAACTATAAATTTAAATCTATAAAAATTATAACTTGTGCCTTAATATGTTCTCATAATACAAATTCACAATTTATAGATTTTCTAACAGAGATTAATAAATTAAAAGATGATGAAAAATGGAAAGTAAACCTCCGTTATAAAGACGATTCAATGATTGATGCTAATAATTTTAAAAATTATATTTATACAAAAAAAAATATTTTACTTAATAAAAATCGTTTTGAAAGTGGTTGGACGCATCTTTGGAGAAATTATTATTTTGCAATGGGTGCTTGTTTAAAATGTCCAGATTTTTGGGGATATGAAGCAGATATATCAGTAAAAGACGCTTGGGGGGAATGGGCAAGTGATCCTCTTGGCAAGTCAATTGTTATAATAAGAGATACAAATTTAAAAAAAGATTTTATCAATTCAAATTTGAATATTGAAAAACTAGATTATAACATAATAAAAGATCATCAATTATCAACTGCGATTTTTAAACAAACAGAATCATATAATAAAAATTTTAAACCTTTATTATCTAAATCTAATAGAAAAAATGGTTTATTAAAATTTTATATTATTTCAAATTGTTCAAAATTATTATATAAAATTTTTGGAAGTTCTTTTACTTATAAAGTTATGAAAATAATAGAAAAATTCGCAAAATTTGGAGAAAAATTATGATTAAAAACGATATTAATTATATAAAAACAATATTTAAATCATTAAAAAAATCTTTAAAAAATTTATTTATCTACAATAAGAAATGTAAAATATATACAACAAAAAAAATATTAGTAGTAGGTGGATATGGTTATGGAAATGTAGGAGATGAAGCACAATGTAATGCTACGCTCAAATTATTAAAACAAAGATATAAAAATTTTCAAATAATTAACTTAACTCCTAATATCGAATATTCAATGTTTCAACACCCAGAATTTATTCATGATTTTGCGTCTAGAGTACTATTTTTTAACCAAAATCGTATTGCAGATGGTTTTGATTTAGATAATTCTCTTATAAAAAAAATAATATTTCTAACTAAAAGTTGTTTAATATTATTAAATGCTTATTTAGCAAGAGCAGACTTACCTTTATTTGGAATAAATTCGCGTATTGCAAAAATGCTTTATGAATTAAAAGAATGTAATTTACTTTATTTTTGTGGAGGAGGTTTCTTAACTGGAAGAACATTATCTAGATTATGGGATGGAATTTTACTATGTCGTTTATGCCATATCTTTCAAACACCAGTCGTAATGAGTGGCCAAACAATTGGTATATGGGGAAATAAATTTAATCAATTATATGCAAAATATGGATTTAAATACGTTGACTTAATCACAGTCAGAGACAATGATTTTTCCTTAAATGATTTGAAAAAAATTGGTTTATATGGTGAAAATTATTTTCAAACCCATGATGATGCTTTACATTGTGAAAAATCAAATGACAAACAAATTAATGAAAATCATTATTTAACAATTAATTTTCATTATTGGGGTATGAATGATTCTGAAAAAAGTTTATATATTGATAAAATCAATAAAATAATAACTTATCTTCTTAATAACACCGATTATAAATTAGTTTTTATTCCTATGCATTTTACCGATAAATATAGTTTTGATGATTATATTCAAAAATATCCAAATGAGCGTTTTAAATGTTTTGAATATGACTATGATTTTAGAAAAATAAGAAGAGTGATTGCAGATTCAGAAATGTGTATAACAATGAAACATCACCCCATAATATTTGCAATGGGAGAAAAAATACCAACCTTAAGTTTAACTTTCTCTGATTATTATCTACATAAAAATGTTGGAGCTTTAAAACAATATGGACAAGAAAAATTTTCTATAAAATTAGAATCAAATTCTTATTATAATGATGCAATAGAATTATTATCCGAAATCATTAACAATCAAGAAATGATAAAAGAAAATATTGATAACAATATAAAACTTTTAGACAAACAAAAAGAAAAATTTTTATCAAAAGTTGACGAAATATTGCATAAAAATTGATTAATTTAAAATTATAAAATTCATTATTAATATAAGTAATTAACTTTAATTTATAAAAATTCTTGATTCTAATTCTTACATTTCATAAAAATAATTTTTAATATTTTAAATAAAATATTAAAATGTTATAATCAAAACTAAAAATAATAAAATAGGAAAAGCAAGTGCAAATAACAATAATAGGCACAGGATACGTAGGAATAGTTGCAGGAACTTGTTTCGCAGATATGGGAAACGAGGTTATCTGTATTGACAACAATATCAAAAAAATTGAACAACTTAAAAATGGAATAATACCAATATATGAACCAGGACTTGAAGAACTTGTTAAATCTAACGTATTAGAAAACAGATTAATTTTTTCAACAGATTTAGATTCTGCAGTAAAGAAATCTCAAGTCTGTTTTATTGCAGTCGGAACGCCTCAAGGTGAAGATGGTTCTGCGGATTTACAATTTGTTTTTAACGCTGCTGAATCTATCGCAAAATCTATGAATGAATACAAAGTTATTGTAGATAAATCAACGGTTCCGGTCGGTACTGCTGAAAAAGTTGCTAGTATTATCAAACAAAACTCTATTTACCCCTTTGATGTTGTTTCAAATCCAGAATTCTTAAAACAAGGTAATGCTGTGGATGATTTTTTACATCCGGACAGAGTAATCATAGGTTCCGATTCTACTAAAGCAACTCAAATTATGCAAGATATTTATGCTCCGTTCTTCAGAACGGGTAACCGTGTTATTGTTATGGATGTAAAATCTGCTGAGATGACTAAATATGCTGCAAATTCTTTTCTTGCTACTAAAATCTCTTTTATGAATGAAATTGCGAATCTTTGCGAAAAAGTAGGAGCTAACGCTGAAATGGTGCGTATAGGAATGTCTACAGATAATAGAATTGGAAACAAATTCTTATTTCCTGGACTTGGATATGGCGGAAGTTGTTTCCCTAAAGACGTTAAAGCTCTTATTAAAACAGGTTTAGAAAATGATTGTGAAATGAGTATCATTACTGCAACAGATAAAGTTAATAAAAAACAAAGAGATCTTTTCATACAAAAAGTAACCAATATTTTAGGTGAAAACTTAGACGGAAAAACAATTGGGATTTGGGGGTTAGCTTTTAAACCAAAAACTAATGACATGAGAGAAGCTCCTTCTATAACGATTATTAACGCATTACTAGACAGGGGAGCTAAAATAAAAGCGTTCGATCCTAAAGCTTCTGAAACTGCAAAATTTTACTTCGCAGACAAAATTACATATACAAAAACCGCTTATGAAGCCCTCGAAAATGCTGATTGCATGCTACTTCTAACAGAATGGAATGAATTCAGACGCCCGGATTTTGAAAAAATTAAATCTCTAATGAAAACGCCAATAATATTTGATGGAAGAAATCAATTTAACTCTTTAAGATTAAAAGAAAAAGAGATTAAATATTACAATATTGGTGAAAATAATTAATTTAATTCAATCAAATCAAAATAACAAATATTCACCATTTTAAAAACCTAGTAGTTTCAAATCGCATTATTTCTATATAATACAAATTAGCAAATTTTATATTAACGGAAATAGCGGTAGGTCTTGTTCGCTCGCATTTAACGGCAAATTCGTATTTTACTGCAGTTGCTTTGCAACTTTGTAAAACCCTCTAGGCTCAGCTCGCTCACGCTGTCTTGGATTTACTCCACGCTCGGAAAGTTTCACTTTTTGAACCTTTGATTAAATATCGTTCAATTCCCTCACTATCCAAACTAACTCCATTCAGTCATATCGTCCGTATATAAATTCGCTCGAACAAAAAAATAATGCTTTGCATTATTGAGATTCAACTCCCAAAACACAATTATTTAACAAATCAAAAACTGGAGATGGCGGGAGTCGAACCCGCGTCCATCGTGGATAAAAACTGATATCTACGAGTGTAGTAACTTATTATCTTAGATTAATACGGAAAGTTACTAAACCTGATTTAATCCAAAGACTTTTTGCGGAAGCCTAACCTCCAATGGTAAAACTTGATATGCATACCATCATTTGCATACTGCATCTTGCATACATTCATCACCCCTAACGGCAAGATGGTCAGGTTAGATGGGCTGAACTGCTATAATTAAGCAGCGAGTCTTTGTGCTCTGAAATCAGCCATTGAAACAACGTTATTAGCGTTTAATTTATTTGCTCGTTGATAAACGGGAACAGCGCCCGTACTCGCAATCCGGATCTACCAATCACGGCGTCAAAACCAGTACATCCCCTTGTTTAATTTTTGGCTATAGAGAAGACGGCTCCGCTCGGAAACCTGCTCTTCTTGCTCTCGCAAGCCGACACCGTTTCCTCAACTCCACCTCGAGGGCTTTGCCCTCTCGGCTTGCCCATTGTCCTCGCCGGACGGGCGCCAAAACCAGTACATCCCCTTATTAAAAATATTTTACCTTACCCTAACCCTCTCCTAAAAGGCGAGGGAATTAAATTGGTTAAGAAAATCTCTCAATGTGCAGTAAATACAGTATAAGTTATAAGTTATTCTTTTTCAAGCTTTGATAAGATTTTTTATTTTTGTTAAATCCTTAAGCATTAAATTTCTTGGGCTTCCTTCTTCTAGTGAATGGTATCTTAGAAGATATGAAGGATGGAAAATCGGAATACATTTTCTTATTTTCCCACCAATTTCAATTTCTAAAATTTCCCCTCTGATTTTTGAAATCTGAATCTTTTTATCCCAAAAAGATTTTAAAGCTGTCGCTCCGCAAAAGATTATAACCTCAGGGTTTATTATTTCTATTTGTTTTAATAAATACCCTTCGCAAGCTTTTTTTTCATCATCAGATGGTACTCTATTCTTAGGCGGACGGCATTTTACCGTATTTATTATATATAAATCATCTTTTCTTGAAATTCCAACTTTTTCCAAGAACTCATTTAATAATTTTCCAGCTCTTCCAACAAAAGGAATTCCAGTTTTATCTTCATTCTCTCCGGGAGCTTCGCCTATCAAAATAGCCTTTGCACTGTTAGGATTACCATCCGAAAATACTACATTTATTCTCGTTTTACCTAATTCACAATTCATACAGCTATTACAAATATTTCTTAATTCATCTAAATCTTTTTGCTTAGTATTCATTCTATCCTCTCAAAATCTATAGCACCGTGTTTGCATATTGGACAAATATAATCTACAGGCAAAATTTCTCCTTCATAAATATATCCGCAAATCTTACATCTCCATCCCTTTTTATTAGTTTTTTCAGGCTTTGGTTTTATATTTTTTTGATAAAAGTCGTATGTTACACTTGTTTTATCTGATAGGCTTTCAGCCGCTACTAGTTGAGCTATAAATAAAATATGACTGCCTAAATCTATTTCTTGTTTTACAAATGCCGAAATATAAGCATTTGTACTACCTGTTAAATATAAAACTCCATTTGGAGATCGTTTTATATCATTATAATTTTCAAATTTATTTATGTTAGCACCTGATTGATAACCAAAATTTTTAAAAACTTCAAATGGTGCGGATTCATCCAAGATTGAAAGATTAAATTTCTTCGTTCTTTGAATCATACCTGTTGTGTAATTATTTTTATTCACTGCAATAGCTATTTGCAAAGGATCAGATGTCACCTGCATAGCTGTATTAATAATACAACCGTTATCTTTATCCCCTTCATTTGCTGTCAAAACATAAAGACCATAGCCGATTTTAAACAAAACTTTTGTATCCATAATAAATCTCCTAGATTTTTAAAATTTAACATTAAATACCTTTATTGTAAACAAAATCTTGACAGTATTTAAAATTTATATTAGCATGCAATTATGCCGAAGTATAGTGCTATGGTATGCCTTACTCGGAGAGGTACAGAAACGGGTAAAACGGGTTTGAAGTATTTATTTCACCCTAAGAGATTTACCCCGAAAGGAGATTAAAATGCCAAAATTAAAAACTCACCGTGCAGCAGCTAAGAGATACAAAGTTACTGGCACAGGTAAAATTACAAGAAGACATGCAGGTATCGGTCACTTGCTTCAACACAAGTCTGAATCAAGAAAACGTAAGATTTTCGGAGATGTTGTTATCTCTGAAACTCACGAAAAATTGATTTCTAAAGAGTTACCTTACAAGAAGTATGCTAGATAGGAGTGTTGAACAATGAGAATTAAACGTGGAAATGTATGTCGTAACAGACACAAAAAAATATTAAAACTTGCTAAAGGTTTCAAAGGTGCAAGAAGCAGAATATTTAAAGTTGCTAACATTGCTGTGATGAAAGCACTTAAATATGCTTACAGAGATAGACGTGCTACAAAACGTAATATGAGACGTTTATGGATTGTAAGAATCAATGCGGCTGTTAGAGAACAAGGTATGAGCTATTCTAGATTTGTTAATGCTTGCAAAAAAGCTAACATTCAAGTTAACAGAAAAATGCTTGCTGACCTTGCTGTGAATGACAAAGAAGCTTTTGCTCTTGTTGTTGAAACTGCTAAAGCAGCTTTATAATTTTAATTTAAGTCTAAACTAAAGAGCTTGGTTATTAATATAACCAAGCTCTTTTTATATTAGAGAAAAAGGAGAATTACATATCATATACAAAATTTTGCCCTGTTGTATTTTCGGCAGCTTCTTGTTTCATAGCTTGAGATGCAAAAAACATTTGTTTTGCGTAACTTTGTATTTCTGTATTATACATTCTTTGATCAAATATATTTTCATATTTTTCTAAATAATCACTTATTGGATTAACAATATCTGTTACAAGCCCAACTGCGGTATCAGCAAATTGTTTTAATGCTCTTTCTCCAATACCCAGTTCTGCCATTTTTTCTGATAATGTTAATGTTAACAAACCACTTTGTTGGACAGCCTCTTTTGCTTGTTCTTGAAGCCTCAACTCCATCTTTTCTTCAGCAGCTGCATGTTGTTTTGTCGGATCATAGGTCTGCGTCTTATATGTTTGTAAAAAATTATTCAGATTAAATGTTTCTGCCATATCCTTAGTCCCTATTCTTCGTAATTTTTATATCGGCATTTTTTTTTCAAACTTTAGGACTTTAACACATATTGTTACAAAAATTCACAAATCAATGCCAAAATAATTTCAAAAATTGCATATGTGAACTTTTGTAACAATATAAAGCATATTATGAAATTATTTATTAAAGAAATACTTTATATATATGTAAGCGTTAAGCAAACATTAAATAGACACATAACACAAACCTTTCATACAACCTACACACTAACCTTCTACACATGAGGAATTAAGTAAAACAAAATTCCGAACCTTTCTAAAAATAGAAAGGTTTTTTTTTGATTAAAGTTGTAGGAATTTACTTCCAAATAAAATTAATCCAACCATAACACTAATAACTGATGCAAACATAACAGCTCCTGCTGAAATATCTTTTGCCATACCAACCATTCTGGAGTATTTATTATGATAGATTGAATCAAGAGTAAATTCTATAGCAGTATTAAGCATTTCTGTAACAATAACAAGTGCTATTATAAAAAGTAGTATACTAAATTCTAAAGCGGAAAATTTTAGAAACAATGCCGAAATAATAACAAGAAAAGCAATTACAATATGTATACGGATATTAATTTCACTTTTCAGAACTAGTCTAAAACCTTTTCTAGCGTTTTTAAATGTATTATTAAACCCTTGCGCCTTAAATTTGGTCATAATTGATATACTCCAAAGCTTTTCTTTGTTCCCCTATAACAAAATTGTATTCTTCATCTGTTTGATGGTCAAATCCTAACAAATGCATAAGTCCGTGACTTATTAAAAAATACAATTCTTGTTCTTTATTTTTAGAAAGACTGATATCTCTGTTAACTCCTTCTATTACTTTGTCTAAGGCAATGACAATTTCACCTAAATTAATTTCTCCATCAAAAATAAAACTACTTTCATCATCTGCAAAAATCGCAAATGTTATTATATCAGCCGGATAATCTTTGTTTCTATAATCTCTATTATACTCTTGAGTTTTAGAAGAATCACAAAATACAATGTCTAAAGTTATAGAATCATATATCTTATTGTTTAAACAGCTTTTACTTTCAAGTTCAGAAATATAAAATTTAAGCATTTTAGTGGTATTTTCTATAACTTGTTTTTCATCAACCTTCCAGCTATCAAAAATATTTTCTGTAAAAACATTAATTTGTTTCATCTTTTTCATTAATTTCGTTTTTTTTCTTCTCTAATTCTTTTAGTTTAGCATCTAAATCATTATCTATATGATTTGTACTAATTTCACTATTATGTTTACTTTTATCCAGTTGTTGAACTAAATCATTATGATATTTAATACGTTTATGATGCATTCCTCTAAGCATTCTTGAGAAAGTTTCACCAATAATTTTTAAGTCTTTTAAAGTAAGCGGAGAATCTGATAATTGTCCGTCATTAAGTCTTTCTTTAATAATCTTTTCTATAATAGCATCAATTTTTTCATTAGAAGGATTTTTCGCAGCTCTAACAGCTGATTCAACAGCATCTGCAAGCATAAGAATTGCTGTTTCTTTAGTATTAGGTTTAGGTCCAGGGTATCTAAACTGTTCCTCATTAACGTTTTCAGCCCCTTCTTCTTTCAAAGCTTCGTTATAAAAATAACTAACAAGACTTGTTCCGTGGTGTTGTGAAATGAAATTGTTTATAACTTGAGGCAAGTGAGCGTCTTTAGCAAGCTCTAAACCATCTTTTGGGTGAGCAGTAATAAGCATCTTACTAAATCTTGGAGTACAAGTGTTATGAGGGTTTTCAATCCCGTAAAAAGATTGATTCTCAACAAAAAACATTGGGCGTAATAATTTACCAATATCGTGATACAACGCACCAACTCTTGCAAGCACAGGATTTGCTCCAATTGCTTCTGCTGCATTTTCGCAAAGATGAGATACTGTTAAACTGTGATTGAAAGTTCCGGGAGCATCTTGCATTAGCTTTCTTAACAATTCGTGATCAGCAAGCTCTGCCAAACCATATGGAGTCATAACCTTAAATAGGTTTTCTATAATAGGTAATATTCCTAATAGAATAATTCCGCTTATACCTAAGCAATTGATAAGGATATAAATTAAATCTCTAATAATTAATAAGTTATCAATATCCATCATATATTTTTCAAGGAAATATATTCCGCCAACTATTAAAACACCAGCTAAAGCAACTTTAGCACTTGTAATTAATAAATCTGAGCGTTTCAAGAATTTCATTTTAGATACTGCTGTCATAATTACTGTATTTAGTAGCATATAAGAAACGACGACTTCAATATTCCAATGCATACCAATAGATAATAGTGCTAAAACAATTGTTGAAGCAAAAAAAGCATTTCTAGGTGTTGTAAATATTGAAAGTAATATTGTATATGACGGTATTGGAATTATATATGGTGAAAAACCCGTTGGCGACATTACAGAAGATAAGTATAAAAATATTTTAAATGAAAAATTTGACACGAAATTTAATAGAAACCCGGTTGGAAGTATAATAGCAGTAAATGCCAAAAATAACGTAAAAGTTCCCATTATTGTCATATATTTTGCATTAAAATATTGTTTTTCAAAATTCTTTTCATACTGTAAAAATACAAAAGTAAAAAACGCAACCAATAAATATATTCCTAAAATCCCACCATAATTTATTTCTAAAACATTATACCCCGCAGCACGTAAAGCATCTCGTTTTAATTTAGTTATAGGTTCTCCTTCAAATACAATTTTTTGACCTTTTTTAAATACTACTTCATAAGGCTTTACAGCATTTTGCGCATTTTTCTTCGCAATTTCAGTAGCAAATTCATCTATAACAAGATTTGGAACAATTATTTGATTCAAAATCCCAACAATCAATGTTCCCTGATATCGAGTCACGCTATTTGGCAAATTTTTTCGTATAATCGAATTTATATTATTATTTTCAAAGTCTTTAGCAGAAATTCCTACATTTAAAACAGAAGATAATGTAATTTTAGATTTATCAAATACAGCCTGTAAATCTTCATCGCTTGATTTTAATAAAAAATTAACCAATTCTTTTTTACCTGATTCCTCAAATAAAACATTTAATTCTTCTTCTTTTACCTCATCTGAAATATTTTTTTCTCTAATTCTTTTAATAGAATTTTGCAAAGTAAAAAGACTTGATGTTATAAATTCATCTTCTGCTTGAGTTAAAATTGGTTCGACATTCATTGCAACTTCTTTTTTATGAAGTTCAGTCTTTTTAGTATCAATAACTTTAATATCTTTTTGAGCAACTATATCTTTTTTACTAATTCCATTTTCAATTATTTGTTGAAAAAAGAAATTTTGTGAAGATATAATCACAGTCAACAAAAATGTAAATAAAATGAAACAAACTGTATTTCTAAAAGCTTTTGATGATATAAAATCCAAAAATTTTGTCATATATAAATATCCTTTATTTTATTTATCCCTCTTTTTTACTACAAATCCACACTTAGTACAAGCAAGCACTTCTCCGGTACTATCAACAGGCATAAAATTATGTTGACATTCCGAATCTTGCTCTATTTGTAAAACCTCTTGAGAAAATAACCTCTCTGGATTTGAACTGTTACCCCTCTTATTTTTATTTAACCATTTAACAAAAATTTCAAAAATATACATAATTATATTCTAAAACCATATGGTAAAAAATCGCTCAATTGTTTTATATTGAGATTTGAATCTTTTTCCGTAATAACCAAAACTTCTTTTTCCCCTTGAAACTCATACATTACTTGTCTACAAGCACCACAAGGGAAACAGTCATCTTGATTTGGAGAATAAATAGCAACAGCTAAAAGTTCTTTTTCTCCTTCAGAAATTGCTTTAAAAATAGCACATCTTTCAGCACAAATTGTCATACCAAATGAAGAATTCTCTATATTACAACCTGTATAAATCTTCCCGCTACCCATTAACACTGCTGCACCTACTGCAAACTTTGAAAATGGTGAATAAGACATCTTTGATGCTTCTTTAGCTTTTAGCATTAATTTTTCATACTTTTTCATAATCATAATTTTATCACGATTTATTATTACAAGCAATTTTATTTCTATTAATCATCTAGAAAAACTAGTTTTTGTAAATATTTGTAAAAAACATTTACAATATAGCGCAATTATTTTAAGAATATTCACTTTTTATATATATAAAATAAAACGAGGACAATAATATGTGCTTTGGATTCGGTTCAATTTACAATACCACAGTAAATGTTAACGGACACAGCGTTGGTTTTAGCCACTATAACAGCCTATCTCCATTTGGTTGTGGCAGCTTTACAAGTTTCACACCAGGTTGTTTTGGATTTGGCTATGCAAATCACTGCTGTACAAATCCTTTTGCAGTAGGTGCAGGAATTGGACTTGGATTTGCAGCAGGAATGACACTAATTCCACTTTTACCTTCCGTTTTTAAAGGGATAGGAAATGCTTGCTCTTGGACCTGGAATAAAGCTATTAAACCCGCTTTTCAATGGATTGGCAATGGAATTAAAAATCTTTTTCACAAAAAAGAAAAAACCGAAATAGATAAAACTACCGAAACTCAAAACAATAATATTAAAACAAATACTTAATTAAAAACGATATAATTTAAAGTAAATTAGGCTGAATAGATAGAACAATCAAACATAGTTCTATCTATTTCATTAAAATTCTTTATAATACCGGATAATCCATCGATTTTTTGATAAAATTCAATTGGCTCAAGAGAATCAATCGCAATAATTTTTCCTATTCCTGCTGATTTTGCAGCATTTATTCCTGCAATAGCATCTTCTATTACAATACAATCTTTTGGTGCTAAACCTATTTTTTCTGCTGCTATTAAAAATATATCAGGAGCAGGTTTTCCGGGAATTGTACCATCAGAATAAACAATTTTATCTATATCAAACCATTTTTCAAGATTAAATTCTCTTATATAAAATTCTACATTATCCCATTCAGACATTGTTGCAATTGTTCTTGGAATATTATTTTCTTTTAGAAAATCCAAAAATTCAACAGCACCGGGTGCTAATTTAAAATTTTCTTTATCTAATAAGCAGCGTTTACGGTACAAAGATTCTTTTTCTTTAGCGTATTTTTCAACCATTTCTTTAGAAGGTTTTCTTCCTATTGCATATTCAATAATATCTTCATTTGTATGACCAAACATTTTATCACGCATCTCTTCTTGAGTAAATTCATACCCTCTAAGAAGTTTAGAAAAATCTCTCCAAGCATCATAATGCAATTGAGAATCCCAATATAACGTACCGTTAAAATCAAAAATTATACCTTTCATAATCATTATTATAATCAAAAAATATTTAAAAACTTATAAAATATGTTATAATATGTACATGAAAAAATTTTTTGCATTTTTGTTAATATTTTCGATTATGATTCCTGTATTTGCAGAAGCCCCTAAAAAAGTTTATAAAAAAAATTTACCACAAGGAACTTTTAAAAAGGCAAGGAATGGAACATATATACAATATGATAATAAAGGGAAAAAAATCGGAACCTATAAATTAAATAACGGAGAGCTAAAAAGAACGAAATGAAATTTAATCTGGATTTAGATAATATTAACTACATAAAATTAACTTACAAAACAAAAGACGATACTCCAAGCTGCACAAAAGCGGCTATCAAAAGAATCGGAGAAAAAGAAATTGTCGCTTGTGCGAAATTTGATGAAGAAATGGAAATGGATACCCCACAAGAAGTTTTAATAAGTTTTATTTGCGTAAACGGACTTTATCGTACAAAAACAATACTAAAATATATTGAAACGGATTCTCCATATGTATATTTCACTCTGCAAACTCCGGAAGGTTTAGAATATCAACAAAACCGTGAATATTTTAGAATAAAAATGGAAGAAAATGCTGTATTAAGCTTTGATAATACGGTTGTTTCTTGTAAAACTTATGATATATCTGCAAGCGGAGTTAAATTAATTATCCCTAATAAAATTGATAATTTAGATGAAGTTACTATTGATTTGTTATTTGATCCAAAAAATGTAAGAACAAAAGCAAAATTTGTTAGATATGATGAAGAAGATAACATTTTAAAAGCTTCTTTTAAATTTATTAATCTTCCTGAAAGTTCGATTGATATAATTTCTCAAAAATGTATTCAAAAACAACTTGAATACAAAAGAAATTCTGCAATGTAACAATTTCTTAATATAATAACAATTTCTCCATATAATTTGTTTTTCATGTATTAGAAGTGTGTTTAAAATGGAGATTTTTGTATGAATAGTATTAATTTTCGTGGCGGAGAATCTGCAGGTAGCATAGCAAAAATTAATAATAAACCTGATTCTCAAATTATAAATACAAAATCCTTTGTAAATTTTCATGGCAAAGGAGCGGAAAGTTGTGGAAGCATAGCGAAACAAACAGAACCAATAAATAATGATACAGTTTCTTTTAAAGGTTATGACAAAGATGAAAAAAAATCTTCATTTTTAGGAAAATTATTCGGATTAGCAATTATAACTGCTACAGCTATCGCGGGCTTAGGCTACGCTCATAAAACAAATATTATTGGTAAAATTAAAAATCAAAAATTACAAGACTTATTAAAAAATTCTAATAAGATAACAGAACCTTGTTATGATTTATGTGTCAAAGCCAAAAATATTTGTACAGAATATTACCAAAAAGCAAAAAATTATTTTTCTAAATAATAAATAATTAACCCCTATTTATTCTGAACCAATTTACGAATTTATTGAACATATTTTCTTGAGGAATATCTTCTTCATTAATTTCTTTTGAAAATTCTATTTCATTTTCATCTTTTTCATCATTTCTCTCAAAAATATCATCGTCAGGTTGTTCTTTTCTTTTGCCGTTTTGTTTCATGTACATTCCGCCACCGCCAAGACCGCCTCCATCTTTGTATGTGGCTTGTGTTTTACTGATTGGGTTGATATTATTGAAATCAAAAGACATAAATTTTGCCTTTATTGTACTTTGCATGTATATTATAACCTATTTTTTAAAAAATTCTACTTTTTTATGCTAAAATTTTATTATCGAGGTCTTTATGAAAATTTTTTTTACAATACTTTTTGTGTTTATTTTATCAACATCTCTGACTTTTGCAAAAGATATGAGATTCATACAAGTTACTGACATAAAATATTCAAATTCTAATGCACAAGCTTTTGAAACATTTATCGAAGAAATAAACAAACAAAAAGATGTTGAATTTGTTGTTTTTAATGGTGATAATATCTCAAAACCTAACGTAGATGAATTAAAAAGTTTTCTCGATAAAATAAAAAAACTAAATAAACCTTTTTACTTTGTTTTAGGCGATAAAGATGTTAATAAGCATAAAAAATTAAGTAAAGAAGAATATCTAAAGATAATAAAAAAACAATTTAGAAAATATAAACCTGAATCCAATAATTATATTTTCGAAAAAGATGATTTTATTTTTATCGTTGTTGATGGTTCTAAAGATGTAATTCCAAGCACAAACGGTTATTACAAAGAAGACACCCTCAACTGGTTAGAAAACCAATTGAATTTATATTCTGATAAAAATATTATTATTTTTCAGCATTTCCCACTAATCCCCCCTTCTGAAAAAGAAACATATTACACTTTTAAACCAGAAAAATATTTAGAAATTTTAAGTAAACACAAAAACATAAAAGCTATAATTTCAGGACATTTTGGTATAAACAAAGAAATAACCGTAAACGGTATTAACCATATTTCAACCGAAGCTTTTCCAACATACAGAGTAATTGATATCATAGATTATGAAACGCAAAATCCTGTTATATGGGCTGAATTAAAAGAAATCAAATAAATATTTTAGGTAGTGCAAGACAAAATGCTTTTAAAGTGTTTCCCAAATTTTGAAATCTACTATTTTTTAAATTCTTTATTTTATTAAAATCAATATTTTCACCAAAATTATGCTTTTCAAGAATTTCTTTCAGCCCATTAACGTTTTGCAATTGCTGACAAGTTCTAAAATGTTCACGTAAAGACAATTTTTTTTCTGGCTTGAATTCTGGAGAAGATGCTATATTATCACATAACATGCTTTTTAAATTCATTTTTTTACCACTTTCAGGATGATGCGAAGAATGCTTTCTATGAAACTTAGATACAAAAGATTTTGGAAAACCTAATGTATATAAAATTAATTTATCGGCATCATGAGTAATACTATCAATAGAAATTTTTCCAAATAATTCTTTTTCAATTAAAGCATAAATAATTTTATGATCATAAGTATGACTTATATTTTTAACATAATTGTGAGCATATGTTTTAACTTTTGATAAAAAAGACTTCTTAGTTTTATTTAAGCCAGAAAGACCGGCAGCACATTCAACTACAGCCGGTCTTTTTATAAATACATCTTTTTTCTCTCCAACCCTATTCGCAAAATCAATCGGTTCTTTGCGGAACGGTAAATCAGTTGTTTCAGAGGTTAACTGATAAAAATTATAATAATTA
Source organism: Candidatus Gastranaerophilales bacterium (assembly GCA_944323985.1). Lineage (GTDB taxonomy): Bacteria > Cyanobacteriota > Vampirovibrionia > Gastranaerophilales > Gastranaerophilaceae > CAG-196. Next base: position 51,041 of record CALUUP010000002.1, read on the forward strand.
GGGTGAGTTTTACACTTTATTTCCATATCCAATTATTGCATAAAAAACTTTTCATGCAACTACTGGTTAATAAATCTTAAAAATTCTTTAAAAAAACCTTTAATCCCATTCTGCCAAGGTTTTGCAACACCTTTATAATATTGTTCATAATCTGAAATTATGTTTTGTGGTAGATACTTTCCTTCAACAAGAGTTTGAGCTAAATATTCCAAGTAATCATTTTGAGCTTCTCTATATTCAATATCTTTATAACGCATCTCTGCATCAGCTTCAAAATGTACTAACGCATGATATGCACATTGAATATTCTTATCATCAGTTTCAGGAAATAGTAAAATAGCTTCTCTAGCAGTTTTACGCTCGGTTAAAACTGCATAGATTAATCTTCCTACGAATTTTCGATTACTAATTTCATTCATATTTATATGGATTCTCTATTTTAAAATCAAAACTAGGCATCTTAGGTCCAAATAAAAAATTATAATTTTGTCTTGGTCCTTCTGATAAATCTATAATCCCATCTTGTTTTTTTTCTTGTGGTTCAACATATTGTGCAAATTTTCTTTTCGCCTTTATAATCTGAGCATTTTGTTTTCTATCACAAGCAGACAAACAGCTTGAAATTAATAAAGCACACAGTAATAGGGAATAAATCTTATTCATAATAAAATCCTTTAGTATCATGATAGCATATTGAAATGTATTACTTATCCTACTAAAGAATTAAAAAGATTTCTTTTATTTTTAATTATCTTTATTGTATAATCACCTTATACTTTTCAGTAAGGAGATAATAACAAATGAAAGTAAGCGTAAAAGTACCTGCAACATCGGCAAATTTAGGTCCCGGCTTTGATTGTTTAGGTATTGCACTTCCAATATATAACACAATAACAATAGAAGAAACTGTTCTTCCCGGCACAGGAATAGAAATAAATTTAATGTCAGAAGACGAATCGATTGACGAATTAATATTCGATGAAATCCCTCGTGATGAAAATAACATTGTCTATAAAGCAGTAGAAATGTTATACAATTCAATAGGTCAAGAACCATCAGAATTAAGAATAAATATTCAATCTCAAATCCCAATAACCAGAGGATTAGGAAGTTCAGCAGCTGTTATTGTTGGAGGTTTAATGGCAGCTAACAAATTATTAGGTTCTCCTGCTGATGAAACTGCTATTTTATCAATTGCTACTGAGGTTGAAGGCCATCCGGATAATGTTGTTCCGGCTATTCTTGGAGGGTTTGTTTTGGCTTCTCAAGAAGACGACGGATCTGTTGTTTATAGAAAATTAGATTGGCCTGAAGAATGGGATATTACGGTTTGTGTTCCGGATTTTGAATTATCTACAAACATTGCAAGATCTGTTTTGCCAGAAAACATTCCAATGCAGGATGCGATTTTTAATGCAAAACATTTAGCTATGTTAATTGAGGCTGTTAACACAAAAGATGCCAAACTTATGAAAATTGCGCTACAAGATAAACTACATCAACCATATAGAGAAAAACTTGTACCTGGCATGAAAGAAATTATGAATGCGTTTAAACATGAAGATGGGGTTTTAGGATGTGTTTTATCAGGTGCCGGTCCTACTTTACTTATAATTTCACATAAGTATGATTTAGATAAAATTAAATCTACAGTAAAAGAAATATGGGAACCTCAAAGTATTAAAGTTGAAGTTAAGACTTTGAAAGTCGAAACAAAAGGTGCAGTTGTTTTAGAAAACAACTAAAATTTTTATATTTTTGTAGAAATATTTTCAAAAATATCAACAAAATCGAATTTATTTGTATCAAAAACACCCTTATCTGTTACTTTAAGTTCAGGAATTACCGGAAGAGAAAGAAATGCCATTGTCATAAATGGATCTTCCAGTGTACATCCTATTGATTTAGCAGCATTATTAACTTCTTCCGATTTTTCTACTACATAATCAAATTCTCTATCAGACATAATACCTGCAACAGGAAGAGGTAACTCTGAAATAATCTCACCATTATTTACAACAACTTTTCCGCCTTGACACTTAATTAAGGCAACAGCTGCAACATACATATCATAATCATTCGTACCTATTACAATCATATTATGCGAATCATGTGCTACAGTTGAGGCAATAGCTCCTGATTTAAGATTAAAGCCTTTTACAAATCCTTTACCAATATTACCGGTTGCTCTATGTCTTTCTATTACACAAATTTTTAAAGTATCTGTTTCTAAATTACTTACAGCATTTCCATCTTCTATTTTAACTTTAGAATATATAGATTTTGTAATTAATTGATTAGGTATTACTTCCAATGTTCTTACATTATCGGATTTTGCTTCAATTCTAAAATCATTTCTTTCAATCCATCTGACATTAACAGAACCTCTTACAGAAGTGTTTTCACATTTTGGAATATCACAAGTAATTTTACCATTTTCTACAACGATATTACCATTTTTAATAACAAATTGAGGTTTAAAAGATTTTAAATCAGGTAAAATAAGCATATCTGCAATGTAGCCCGGAGCAATCGCTCCTCTATCTTTCAAACCAAAATATTCCGCAGTATTCAAACTAGCTATTTGAATAGCTTTTATAGGATCAACACCTGCTTCAACACTTCTTCTTACCATACCATTTATATGTTCGGGTAAATCTGAAGGATGTCTGTCATCTGTAACAAAAATACATTTTCTTGTATTACAATTTTTAATTACAGGTATTAATGCCTCTAAATCTTTTGCAGCAGTACCCTCTCTTATCATAATATACATTCCCAAACGCATTTTCTCTATAGCTTCATCAGGAGTTGTACATTCATGATCAGATTTTACACCGCTTGCAATATATGCACATAAATCTTTTTGAGATAATCTCGGTGCATGTCCATCAATTCTTTTTTCTTTAGATTTGGCTAATTCTAATTTTGCCATGACATTACTATCTAAATTCAAAACACCTGGGAAATTCATCATTTCAGCCAAACCTAAAACCCAAGATTTATCAATCAATAATGATAAATCATAACTATTTAAATCAAAACCTGAAGTTTCAAATGGAGTTGCTGGAACGCAAGATGGAAGCATTGCAAAAACATCAATTGGTAAATCTTTTACAGCTTCCCTCATGAAACTTATTCCGTGTAAACCTAAAACGTTAGAGATTTCATGAGGATCCGCTATAGCGGTTGTAGTTCCTGCTGGTAACACAACTTTCGCAAATTCAGAAGGTAACATCATTGAACTTTCTAAATGTACGTGACCATCTATAAATGATGGACAAATATATGCTCCATTAACATTGATTTCTTTTTTACCAATATAATTTTCGCCAATCCCTGCAATTATCCCTTCATATATCGCGATATCACCTCTATGAATTTCTTCGGATAATACATTCACAATATTCGCATTTTTTATTACTAAATCAGCTTTTTCTAAACCTCTTGCAACATTTATTAATTTATCTTGCATATTAATTCCTTACACTCTACCAATTTTGATAAATCCTCAGATTTTATTGCTTCATCAATCTTTTCTTTATAAATATTTATATCACTTAAAATCATATCTTTTGGAAGCAATATATCAGTATTATTTTTAGAATTTGTAAAACCTTTATTTATGATCAAAAATTCTTTGTACATTTCTAAAATTTTTAAATCTGTTTTATCAATAACAAAATCTTCACCCAAAAAATATTTAACATCTTTAGGTAAAAGTTCTAAGAATTTGATCATAAAATTGGTATCCGCAACATTTTCTTCTTCATTAAATTCTAAACCATACCAACCATTATTTAAAATTTCTTGTTCGGGTTGAGCTTTAATATATGCAGCCCACATTAAACATCCAATATAAAATCCTAAATTATTATTAAATAATGCCAACATTTTTTTATAATATTGACGAAATTTCATTTTTTTTTGCGATAAATTTTTAAAACGATTGATATCTAAATAAAAATATTCTACACTTCCGGTAAAAGCTAAAATATATGGCGCAAAACCGGGATCAAATTCTAAACCTTTTGTCATAATTCTCCTTTTTTATTTCTAACATTTTAGCATAAAAAAGTTAAATTTTATCAGCTTTTTTTTCTAATTCTCCATCGGAAAATTTAAGATTTTCTTCAGCTTTTTTTAGGAAATTAAATTTAAAATCGCCTTGTTTGCCATTTATATTTTCGTCTAAATGATAACTTTTAGCATCATTCACAACATATTCAAGATTTCTGAACGAAAATTTTCTATCAGCCATTTTTTGAACAAGTTCTTTTAGTTCTTTATCATTATCAATAAAAAATTTATCTTTATTTTTAATTTTATCAAGATTTATTTTTAATGCTTCATATAAGCAATCTTTATCAGGATATGGAACTTCTACAAGATTTTGAAATCTGCTCATAGCAGCTCTATCAAGATTGTTATTTTGAGGAGAAATGTTTGTAGTGCCAATAATTGTAACATTAGGAGTTTTTTCTTTTAAAATTTCTAAATAGTTTAGAAAAACTGCTCGTTCTTCCAAAATACTTACCCAATGTGTACCCTGTGTTTTTTCAATAATTTTATCAGCAGGAGTTATCATTGCATCAATTTCATTGAAAGTAACAACATATTTTTTATTAGGATTTTTTTGAGCTATTTTGAGAATTTCTTCAAATCTTTTTTTTAATTTATCAACACCTTCTCCTGCCCACATTGAATTATAGTCAGATTGCATTATTTCCATATAATCTGCATCGATAGATTTTGCAAAAATTTTTGCAAAATAAGACTTACCAACACCTGGGGAACCGTATAATAACAACCTATTTGAAATTTTAGGATCTCCTGTTTCTGAAATTGAAATGGCATCTGCTTTCATTTGATTAATTTGACGTTGAAGAAATGATTTTAAATCTTTATTTACACTTTTACAATTTTCAAGAGTTGGAACTAGAGAATTATCTTTAAGAGATTTAAATCCGGAAGGTTTTTGGGCAAAATAATTTTCTACTTTTTTGTAAATTTCCAGCAATGTTTTTAAATTTAATAAAAATGTTCCAAGTAGTATTGTTATGCTTGTTGCTCCTAGAATACTAATCAATCTTTCATTCTGTTCTATAGTTTTTCTTTGATAATCAAGATTATTATTAATATTTAAAGCTTCTTTACGCCCAACAATATTATATTCATTATTTTTGTTAGCATTTTTAAAATTTGGATATTTACTTATATTTTGTGATATTGGCTTGATCATTCTAGTTTACACATAATCCCTTTTATAATAATACCAAATTTTATAACTTTTACAAGTACTATCAGAGGTCAAATGTTAATACATTCGACCTCATAACAAAATATTATTTTTTACTGTTTTTACTGTCTAACTTATCCTCAATAATACTTCCTGCAATCCCTCCAATATGTGTCATAGATGCTGCCCCACAAGCTATTGTAGAACCATACCCAACTGCTGCCACAACACCTGCAAGCCCTCCTGTAGCAACAATTGCTGCTGCAGCTAAAGCTCCTGTTGCAGCTCCTGCAAGTATACCCAAGGCACCGCCTTTAGCACCTTTAAATGTTAGATTTGTATTTTTATTTTGCAAATTGGGTTCGTCTGTTTTATTTTTTATATTATTCTTTTTTACATAATTACATCGTTGATACTGGTTGATTGCTTGAATTTTCATATTTAAACTCCTTTTTTAATGACACAAGCAAAGTATATAATACCCAACATAATATAAACAATTAGCTAATTGACTAATTTCTTATAATTTCAACAATATAATCTGATGATATTTTTAAACAGTCAAGCTCTTTACAAGTTGTCTGACGTCTTTCCCATAAGCAAGGTTTTAATTCACATTTACAATTTTGATTTTTAATCGGTATAACCTTTCCATTTTGAGGAATTAATTTATTATCATCAGTAGAACCAAATATTACATAAGTTTTTACACCTAAAGCTACTGCAATATGTAAAGGAGCAGAATCTGAACATAAAAATTTTTCCGCACTTGAAATTAATTCTGCTAACTCTCTTAAATTTTTTGTTTTTCCATACATATTAATATATTTTTCAGAAGAAACTTTTTGTTGAATAATATCAATAGTTTCTTTATCATCAGGTCCACCTGCTAAGATAACTTTCTTACCTGAATCAGCAAGCTTTTCAACAACCTCTGCCCAAGTTTCAGCAGGAATTGTTTTTATCATGTTTTTTCTAACACTTAACAAACTAACTCCAGGATGAATTAAAACAGTATTAGATTCAACATTCTTTCTTTCTATATTTATGATAGGAAGCTCTGTTTTTATATTAGTTAAATCCTCTACTAAATCATGATACATATTAACAGCATACTGATTTTTATTTAATTTAACAGCTTTAGTTAATAATAATTCACTCAATTTTCCGGTATTATAACCATAACGCTTTTTTATAAAAGTCAAAAACAAAAATATAGAAATAAACTTATTAGAACCTGATGAAATTACAACATCAAATTTTTCAGTCCAAATTTTAAACAATAATTTTGCAAGTTCAAAATATTTATTTTTACCTTTTATATTTGCAAATAAAGTTTTATCAATAACATTAGTTAAACTTGTAATCCCTTTACTTCTATTTTCTAAAGCAAGTGTTATTTCTGAATCTGAGAATTCTTGTTTTACAGACAATATTGTTGGTAAAAATAAAATTTCGTCACCAAGACCACCAAAATTTATAAATAAAATCTTTTTCATAAGAAAGTTTTACTTGAAAAATGTTACATTTGCAATAATTGATTTCTTATTTTGATTAAAATATAATTTTTTTATAGAGAGATTAAACATGAAAATTATAAATAATAATCAAGAACAAGAAGAATATAAAGCTTTTCTAAAAAATATAAGAGAAGAGCGTGAAGAAACTTCCAATTTTGCAAAACTACTTTTAACTATTGTATTAGCAATATTTTGTGCAGTAATCGCTTGTGTTACATTAGTAGAAAACAATTTTTTTATGCAAAATAATCCTGAAGATGCAGAAAATGCTACAGGATTTTTTCATTTATCAAAAGAACAACGCAAAAATTTTGAAACCCCTTTTTCACCAAGAAGACAAAATATTTTATTACTTGGCGTTGATTCAAACGGTAATGGAACAGATATTTGGGAAGGTACTCGTTCTGATACTATAATGGTTGTTAATATTGATCCAAAAACCCATTCTATAAATGCAATATCAATACCTAGAGATAGCAAAGTTTATCTACCAGATAATAAAGGTGTACAAAAAATAAATTCAGCCCACGCTCTTGGAGGAGTTAATTTAGTTAAAAAGACCTTAAAAGAAACTTTCGGAATAAAAATCGATAAATACATAATTGTCCACGATGAGGCTGTTGAAAAGGTTGTAGATGCTTTAGGCGGAATTCCTATTTATGTTGAAAAACCAATGAAATATCACGACTATTCAGGCAAGCTTCATATTGATTTAAATAAAGGAAACACCGTACTAAACGGGAAACAAGCTGTAGGATATTTAAGATATCGTAAAGACGGGCTTGGTGATATCGGCAGAACTCAAAGACAACAATGGTTTATGAAAAGTTTATTTGAAAAACTTCATTCACCACAAGTAATTACTAAAATTCCAGAAGTATTGAATGTTTGTAACACATATATTAAAACAGATATGAGTTTCTATGAACTTTCACAATATGCGGCTTTTGCAAGAAGCGTCGATGAAAACAAAATAGAAATTGCAACACTTCCTGGTGCTCCTAATCAAAGAGGATACATAAGCTATTGGATTTTGGACCCTAAAAAGACTCAAGAAGTTATTAATCGTATGATTTATCGTGATAAACCTACTCTGGATGGAACTAAATTTAAAGCAGGCATTATGTATTCTCCTAAAAAAGAAGAAGAAGCCCAAGCTTTAAAAGAAAAACTTATTGAATTAGGTTTTGATGTTAATATGCTTAAAATAACACACTTATCTCATACGAGATTTATTGCAAACAAAAACCAAGTAACTATTGATTTTTATAACTGGTTACAAAAGAAATTACCTGAATTAAATAATATGCAGTTTATTTATGATCCAACAGAAACATTCTCTGTAGGCAGTGATTTCACTCTAGTCCTTGCAGAAGGTTAAATTTAGAAAGGATTTTTATATGTTATTAGATTTAATTAAATCAAGAAAAAGTGTAAGAAAATATTCTCCAAAACATATTCCTGATGAAGACTTAAGAAAAGTTCTGGAAGCAGGAAGATTAGCACCTTCTTGGATGAATGTTCAATCTTGGAAATTTATTTTAGTTAAATCACAAGAAATGAAAGATTTATTGTCAGAACTTTCAGTCGGTCAAGCCCACGTTAAAAATGCAGATGCTTTAATTGTTTGTATTGCAGATATTAATGCTTGGGAAGAAGCTAAAATAACACACATAAAAAATCCTGCATTAAATCCGGCTTTACAAGGTGAAAATGGATTATTAATAAGAACTATGGAACAAATTATCTATCCTATTTCTTATATGATGTTAGAAGCTGAAACTTTAAATATCAAATCTTGCATTATTGGTGCTTTAGGAAATGAAATAACAGAACTTTTACCTGATGTATATACAAAAGTTAGAGAAAAATTAGGGTTAAAGGAAAATCAAATTCTTTCTACCATAATAACTTTAGGTTATGAAGAAGAACAAACTCCTACAAATAAAGTTCGTAAAAATTTTGATGATGTTATATCCTTAGAAAAACTAGGAAATAAATTCTAATTAATTTTTGGTTTTCCGTTTATTGACATTAAAGCTTTAACCACTTTTGGCATTTGACAGTCAAAAGAATAATTTGCTTTTTTTATTGAACACTCGGAACAATTACCTTTAAGTTTATAACACTCGATTGCTTGTTCCGTCCAATTTTTTGTAATAGAATCGGAAATTGTAACCAAATTTGGTTCACATAAAGCTTGATTTAACATTTAAACACTATCCCCCTAATATAAAAATAATACTAAATTTTAAATATAACATCATATAAAAAAAGGATTATTTTTTCAGTGGATTTTCATTAAATAATTTGTCTAAATATATTTTACTAGCATTTATTCTTTCTTCTCTAATATTATACTTTGCAGAAATGTTTTCAATATTATCAAGAATTTCATAAACATTTGTATTTATATTACATTTTTTTAAAGCTCTTTGCCAAATTTCAATATCTTCCTTAGAATTTGCCGGAAGCATATTAACATTAGCAGAAGCAATCAAAACTTTTTTAAAAATCTTCCTAACAAATTTAATATTTTCACCTGCAAACGGTGCTTCTTGATTTCTACTCGCTCTATTAATAAATACATTTAATAACTTTGCAGTAGTATTCATATAAGATTTATCTTGTAATGTATCAATTTCATCAACAAGATAAAGTTTTCCGGAACGAGTAACTATGTTATTAGGATTTAAATAATCAAATAAACAATATTGGTGTGGACCCAACTTTATTTCATTTAATTTTTCTATATCTTGAATCAAACTATTATAACTATCTTGAGGTAATTTAGCAAAAGTTGGAAGATAAGTATTAATATAATATTGATTTATTTTATTTTTACCTAAAAATTTTGTTAAGTGCTCCGGAATTCCTGCAGGAATATGCTTGCCAACATTTGGTAAAATTTGTAACTTTCCAATTTCTAATACAGCTTCTCCAAAATAATTCTGTAGTTTTGCAAATATTCCTCTACCTAATTTTAATAAATCATTTTTATTAAAATCATTTGGAGTATATCCTAATGGAACTCTTGCGGCATATTTGTGTGTGATTTTATAAACCGCATTGTGACTGCCTTCTTCTATAAATTTTGGTGGAACTAATATTGTTTCTAAAGCATCAGATATTTCTTTTACAAAAACATCTTGTTCAGTTTCTGATAAACTCTTTTTTAACAATGCTTTATCAATACTACATTGAAGCCTTCTCGAATTTCCTTGAAAATTTTGATTATAGTTATTATATAAGGGTAAATTTATATTCATATAATTCTGAAATCTGCTAAAAAAATTTTTTGCTATTAAACTATTAAATTGATTAAAATTCCTGAAAAAATACTTACAATTATAAGAATAAATATAATTTTCATAGTATCAATAAAATTGTTATTTTTAACTAAAACTAAAAGCCCCAAACCTGCATTTGCAAGCAAACCACTTATTGCAGTCCCTATAGTAATTGTTCCTTTTATTAACATCATTGTAATTCCAATAGAAATTGCACAATTAGGAATTAAACCGATTAAAGATGCTAATATTGGTTGAACTAAAATATTTCCCTTTATTACATTAATCAATTCAAGATTAGTAAAAATATAATTTAGAAAAAGTGAAATTAACAAAATAAATAAAAATACATTTAAAGTATGGTAAATTGGATGAATTAAAATTTCTATTTTTTTACCTTTAACTATATCGTGTTTACAACACCCTTCTTCAATTTCTGGAGAGATATTAGTTTGAATAACTTTAGAAGGTAAAAAGAATTCTAAACCATAGCCTGCAATTAAAGCAATAATTATTTTAATTAATAAAATTGGTAAAACTAAATTAATTTTATCTGGTGTTGCAAGAAGAATTGGAATAGCTTCATCAGATGTCGCAAGAAATATCGCAACTAAACATCCACGTGTAATAATTTTTTTAGAATACAATCCAGCAGCAATAACTGAAAACCCACATTGAGGAAATATTGCTGTAAGAGTTCCTGCTAAAACACTTGCTTTCCCTGTTTTTTTTATAAAATTATTAATTTTATCAGCATAATAAAATTCAATTATTTCAATCAATAAAAAAACTACAAATAAAAAAGGAATAATTTTAATACTATCTATAATTGCATCAATAACCCAATCAGCAAAAGAAAATTTAAGCAACAAATTCTCTAAAACAGATAACATTATGATATTCTCCTCTCTTTGATGATTGATTTTTTTCTAAAAAAAGATTAACATAAGATAATTAAACACCTAAGTTTTTCTGTAGTCAATTTGAGCAGGAGAGAATTAATGAAAAATATAAAAATTAATGAAGAAAAATGTATTCACTGTGGTCTATGTATAACAGATTGTGTATCATCTTGCATAGGTTTTGATAAAAACAATTTCCCCGAGATGAAGGAAGAAAATCGCTGTATATCTTGTGGACATTGTATGTCAATTTGTCCTACCGGGGCTTTATCCTTTAATGATAAAAATCCTGACGAATTAGAAAAAGTAAATTATGATGATATATTAGGTTTAATAAAATCAAGAAGAAGTGTAAGACAATATAAAGAAGAAGAAATACCAGCTGAAACATTACAAAAATTAAAAGAAATGCTTCCTTATATTCCAACAGGTTGTAATTCTCATGCTTTGCATTTTTCAATAGTAGAAAAAAAATCAGTAATGGATGTTATAAGAAAAAAAGTAAATGATTTATTATTAAAAACAATGTCTTATAAAGCATTATCTCCATTAATGAATAAGTTTTCAAGATATAAAGATTCATTTTTAAATGGCGAAGATGTAATTTTCAGAAATGCACCCCATATGATAGTAGTATCATCACCACTTACTGCACCTTGTGCAAATATAGATCCGATTATTGCATTAAGCTATATAGAATTGTATGCCCAACATCTTGGTTTAGGCACTTGTTGGTGCGGATTCGCGGAAATTTGTATAAAAATGTTCCCTGAACTTTGTGAAATCCTTGAAATTCCATCCGGATATAAACCGGTCTATGCAATGTTATTAGGAATACCAAGCATAAAATATCAAAGAGTTATTGCTCCTGAGGATTATAAAATTTCTGAAATTAGAGAAATAAAAGAAAAAGATTCTTGTATTTTTTGTAAAATTAAAAGATTTGTTACAAATTTTCTAAGATAAATAAAAAAAGAGTGTTAATAAATTATTAACACTCTTTTTCATTTATTTAACCCAATATTTATCGAGCCATTTTGTCGGTTTAATATATCTAAAACCTAATTTTCCAAAGTATCCTTTATATGCTTGTTCAGGATTAGGTTTACCGTGAAAAATCAAAATCTTTGCTTCTTCAGGATCTCTAGGCACTTTAAACCAACAAATTGGAAACTTATGTAAGCATTGTCTTTTAAAACTTACTACCCAATCTTTTGGCCAATATTTTAAAAGTCCTTTTCTATCCATCTCATAAGATAAAAAAGCTTGTTCATTTTTATATCTATCTCTAATCGTTTTTCCTTCCTGATAAAAATGTTCAATAATTTCTGGATGCTTTCCAACTTCAAATCTAAAAACAGAAGAATTTCCGATAATATCATGTGGGAAATCATAGTCTTTTGAAATTAAAAAACTACCTTCTACTTCGAAAAACGGATCAAGCGAACTTCTTATTATAATATCCAAATCTAAAAATAAAGCAGTACCTTCTAAATCAGAAAGAGGATTTGCAAATAGTCCCAATTTTTTCCACATTCTATCAGGAATCCCCTCATCATTCAATTCCGGCAAAGGTCTAATTTCAACTCCTTCAATAATACCCTCTGCATTATCAGTAAAACAAACAAACCTATGCGGTAAACTTAAATTTTTTTCAACCATTTTATAAAGTTTATTTACATATTCAGGTCCAAATTTTGTCCCCCACTTTATACATATAACATTCCGTTTTTCCATACTTAAAACTCCCTTACTACTCTGCTTAGGATAGCATAAATCAATTAATTAAACAATTCTTTATTCATTTTATCAATTTTTTTTCTAAAATCTTTATCTATTTCTAAAACTTTAGAATGATTTATTGCCTCCAAAAAAATTTTGTCATCAATCTTATTAGCCACATCAATTCTTGCAGGCACAACCAAACCTGTAGATAAAAAATATTCACTACATCTGGAAGAAGACAAATATCTTATAAATTTTAGGGCAGCTTCTTTATGTTTAGATTCTTTGGCAATAGCCCAACCGGAAGAATCTAAAGGAACAATACCTGGAAAAATAATAATATCCCAATCAAAATCTGCTTTTTCACTTATCTTGGGATACATCCAACGTCCTGAAAGATAAAGTCCAATTTTCCCTTCTAAAAACATTTGTCCTAAAGTTAAACTTCCAACTTGAGATGGTGTTGGTGCATATCGTCCTTCCAAATTTTTATAATATTCTATTGATTTTTTAGGTGAATAAATATCTTCTCCCATGGTTAAAATATAAGGAAAAGAGTAGTACAAATTTCTTTCATAACTTATTCCATAATTAGAACTTTTAGATATAACATTGATTAGCTCTTCTAAATTAGTAGGATTTTTTTTTATCAAATTCTTATTTCTATAAAATACCAATGTTGAAATATCTCTTGGTACAGCTAATAATTTTTTATCAAAACTTAAAGCTTCTATACTTTGAGAATAAAATTCATCTTTATCAATTATATTACTCAAATCTTCTAATTTATCTGCATAAACAGGTAAATACAAATTATTAACAAATAAAACATCCGGAGCTTGGTGAGATGCGAATAATAAATGAACTTTCTGAAAATAATTTTGAGGAATGTGTATAAAATTTATCTTTATATCAGGATTTTCTAACTCAAAATCATTAATTATATTTCGTAAAATTTTGGTTTCTGTAACTGTTCCCCAAGAAGAAAATGTTATTTCCTCAACATTACTATTTTTATCGCAACCGGTCAAAAAAAATGGAATTAAAAGTAAGATTAATAATCTTCTTAACATAAATCCATTATAAACTCCATATTATCTTTGGAAACATTCATAATAAATTTATGAATACCAATCCTTACTATATATCTATAAGTATTATTATCTATTTTTTCAGTTTTACGAGCCTGAATAACTTCTGTCTTTAATCGTTCATAATATTTAATCTTAAATAACTTATCCCCAACAAACCCCAAAATACAATATCCGGAACTATTCTTAACCAAATGGCAACCCATATTATCCGCAAAATTTGTAGTTGAAACTATTTCATAAATTGAATTATCTACAACACAAGTTTTAACAACACTGCTATTAATCTTATCTAATTCATCAGATTTAACATTATCTACAACGTTTTTCACCATTTTTTCTTGATTAGCTAATCTATTTTGTTTTTCATCCTGTTTCTTTTGAATTAAATCTAACAAAGCCTTTGCATCACGATTTTTATCATCAAAACTTTCATCCCCAACATCATCTCTAGATTTATCCAAATCAAAATACTCATTACTAAACAAAGATTCAAAATCATCATTATCATTTTCAGAAGAAAAAGGCATTACTTCATCATTATCCTTAATAATTTCAACACTATCCCCTACCCCTTGTAATTCAGCTTGAATTTCAGAAAAACTTGGAGCGACCTCTTGATAATTATTCTCTTCCTCTTCACTGTAAAAAGGCTTAAATGTAACATTTGTAATATTACGTAACAATGCTTCTTCATCAACTTCTACAGGAGCAGCAGTCTTAGCATCCAGTTCCTCTTGATGCTTAATCATTGCATCTAAATCTAAAAATTCATCTGATACTGATAATTTATCAACATCATATCCTGTTTCTGCATATTTAATTTCATCAGAAGGTCTTGAAACATATGAAGCTTCATTATTTATCTCAACAGATAAATCCGGCAATTGATCTTTTAAAGACAAAACACTTACATCATACCCTTCGCTATAATAAACTACTTGAGGTTTATATTCTGATTCGATTCTCTTTCCACCTTGTTTCTTTAATGCATCAGATAAATTAGGTAACATATCTTTAACATTTAACGTTAATATCTCAGATTTTTTATGACTAACTCCACGATTATTTTTTATCTCTTCCTGCATCATTTTTATTCTATTTGGATTAGTCCGCAAATCCGTTATAAAATCATTATCCAATTCTACGCTCATTAATTTATCCAAAGCGTTAATATCTTCTTCAGTAAAAACTATATTTTGATTAATTGTATAAGTTGTAACAATATTCTCTAAAAGTTCCTGTCTTGAAACTCTCTTCTCTATCGGGTTAGTAACTACATATTTATCTATGTTATTAACCGTTTCATCATTTATCTCTATTTTTAATAACTCATTAATTTTTACAATATCATCTTTCGTGAATAGTAAATTTTCATCATTAATATACTTATTATAAAGCTCTTCATTTATCTTATGTTCATCTTCGATAATTTCATCATCTTCTTGCTGATTGTCAAAAACATAAGCACTTAAAAATTCTTCTAACGCTAAATTCTCTTCTTCATCTTGACTATCATCTATACTTAAATCAACACCTTCCTGATTAGAGCTTGGCTGTTTAGTAGAACTTAAAATTTCATCTAAATCTACAATATTTTCATTATCAACAACTTCTACTGGCTTAACAACATCTTTAGGCTTATCCTCATTATATTTTAGACTAACATTAGACACATACTTTTTATCAAGCCTGTTAATAACACTACCAATTTCTTTTTTCTTATTAACATTTTTTTTATTTTTATCTTTATCTTTATTTTTTGTATCATCACGAGGTTCATCAATATCAAAATCAGCTTGTTCACCAATAATCTCAGCTATCTTATTTTTTCCACTAACGTAAAAATAAACTGAAGCTACAATTATTAACAAACACCCCAACAATAATAAATATACTTCAGACCCTTTGCTTCCAACTTTAACATCCTCAACACTATTATCTACAGGCTTGTTTCCATGAGCAAGAGCCTCAGAACTCTCTTCTCTATCTAAAGATGCAGAATCTTCTTCTGCTCTACTAATATCTTTCTCAGAAGTCCTATCATCATTTACATTTGAGCTCTGAGAATCTTTATTTTCACCTAAGTCATTAGGATTTAAACTAGAATTATCAACATGAGCAGGTCTATCTGGAACAATTATTTCTTCACGCTCTTTTGTAGAAGGCGAATTATTCACAGGATTAGACATAGCATTAGCAGAAGAATCTGTTAGCATAGGATTTGTTTTATCCGGTATAAACACTGCATTTTGAACAAATAATGAAGTGTTAGGAACAACCTTTAAAGTAATTTTAGTATATCCCTTACTGTTTTTAGTATAAGGCATAGTTTTCACTTCTACACTATCCACCAAATCTGATAACTTAGGCGGAGTAGAAATACTGTCATTTATTTCAGGAAGCATTAAAACATATGTATCTGCACTAACCTTAACCGGATTAACTCTATTCGCATAAGTTTTTTGAGTATAAAAAGTAAGATTAGTAGTATGAGAAGTACCTTCAAACTTCAAAGACATTAAATTATCTTTAAAATTTCCAGCACCAAAAGCCCCTACTACTGTAACAACAGATGCCAATATTAATGAAATTGTTCTCTTCTTATACCGGTTCATACTTTGTATATTAACATAATAAGCTTAATTTCACTATACTTTATTTGAATTACATATCAGTTACAATAATTCTCTTATCAGAAGAAATTTTTTCAATATTTAAAACTGTATACAAATTTCCATTATACATAAACTCATTAGCATAATAGCCTTCAGCAGCTTCGATAAAACCGTCTTCTTGAAATTCAAAAAGTTCATTTATTTTATCTATCAATAAAGCCAATTTTAACTCATTACACTTTATAATAATAACCGGCTTTTTATCTTGTAACAAAGAATTCGAAAGATTTAAAAATTTTTTCAAATTAATAACTGTAATATAATCCCCTCTTAAATTCATAATACCTTCAATAAAATCCGGAGTACCAGGAACATTAGTTACAGATGTATCCTTCAAAACTTCTTTTACATAATCTAAAGCTATACAATAATAATCATCATTCAAATTAAAAGATATATATTTATTTTTAACATGCAATTCCCCAGAAGCAAGTTTTAAACTAGCTTTATCAATAATCGACAAAGTCCTTTTTGCCATAATTGATTTTGAATGTTCATCCTGCGGAAATAACGAAAGAATATCAACTTCCTTCCACTTATTATCATGTTGCTTTAATAAATTTTCAATAGCATAAATATTTATTACAAAAATAGTTTCATTATTGAACTTATATAAAGAATCTATGACCATTTTATTATCGACAAACGGTATTGCATCCATTAAAGCCGTATCAAAAGGCAAAATGCCAATAACTCGATCTGTAATAATTCCATAAATTACTTCATCAGTCTTAACGATTAACAATTCATTATGAATATCATAATTAGGGACATCAATATTCAAATAAAATCTTACATCTATAACATTTATTACAAAATTATTATACTTCAACAAACCAACAATATTATTTGGCAACTTTTGAGGATAATCTAATGCCGGTAATTTCATAATTTCCAGAATATTATCTGAATTAATAGCATACTTATTATCGCCAATTTGGAAATATAAATGAGTATTCTTTTTTTGTTCAATATAGTTATTGTTGCTCATATAACATTACCCGATTACGCCCACTTTCTTTAGCCTTATACAAAGCTTCATCAGCAGATTTTAACATTTCAGAATGAGTATTAAATTCTTGATAATTTGTCGTCAGCCCAATACTAACAGTAACTTTCGCCTTCACTCCATTGTATTCAAAATCATAATCTTCAACCATTCTACGTAATCTTTGAACAGGAATAACCGCCCCTTCAATATTGGTTTCAGGCATCATCATAACCATCTCTTCCCCGCCATATCGATAAAGCAAATCCGTTTTTCTAAAAGCAGCTTTCATCAAATCAGCGACAGTCTTCAAAACATAATCCCCATATTGATGCCCATAAGTATCATTAACCTTCTTAAAGAAATCAATATCCAAAATTGCTAAACTAAAATCCGAAGGATGTCGTTTCGTACGGTTATACTCTTGCTCCAAACTTATTTCAAACTGTCTTCTATTATATAAACCGGTTAAACCATCTAATACAGACATAAATTCTTTTTCTGTGTATTGATACTTCATTTTAAATATCGCAAGTAACTCACTAATCATAATATCAAAATATCTAAAAGAAGCATAATCCATATCCTGTCTGGTATAGAAACATATTCCACCAATCAATTTTTTATCAAATACCATCGGAATAATAATTTTTGATTTCAAATCAGTAAACTGATAATCAAGTTCTTTGCCTAAAAGAATTCTAACGACTTCGAATTTAGCAGCATTAAACTTCTTAAATTCTTCCATCTTTCTAAAAAAATCATATTGAATATCAGATAAAAAGCTTTTGCTAAAATTTCTTCCTAATGTATCAATATATAAAATATTTTCAGCGAAATCATCAGGAGAAGCAAAGAAAATTCCCGCAACACTATACTCAACAAAAGAACTCACTAAAGAAAACAATTTTTCAACCAAAATTCTCTCATAATTCAAAAAATCACTCAAATTTCTGAATTCATTAGCAAAAACAGACTTCAACAACAAATCATTCAAAATTGTATTCAAACGGGTTTGAGCGGAATTTTCAGTAGAAGCTTTTTCTAAAATCAAGTTTTTGTATTCATCAGTAACAGGATAACGCCTTATTGTAGCATTGATATTCCTAACGAGTTCATTCATATCAATGGATTTAGATAAAAACAATTGCGCCCCAGCTTTTTTCCCCCAAAAACTATCAATCTTCTTATCCAATACCGTGAGCAATATAACAGGAATTTTTTTCACGGCATCAACATTTTTAATCATTCTACATAACTGATACCCGTCAATAATCGGCATCATAATATCAGAAACCACGACATCCGGAATGCATTCAAAAAGTTTTTTATAAGCTTCTGCCCCGTTAGTAGCAGTTTCAACTTCAAACCCACTATTTTGAAGCCCATCTTTCAAAAACTTTAATTGCGTCTCACTATCTTCTACTAATAAAATTTTCGCTACCATCTATTTATATATTCCAATTTTATCGATTTTAGTATAAAATAATTATATACTAAATACTAAAAAAAAACTATAGGAGAGAAAAAGTGTTGAGCGAATGGAATTTTGGATTAAAACAAAAGTTTAATATTAAATGTATAATTGACTTAATAGTATTTATATTAGGATGTATTCTTTTTGTCCTATTTGCGAAACTAAATCACGTTCAAGCATACGATACATTTGTGTTTTTAATAATTATTATAGCATTAAGCGGAACCACCCATTTTCTAACAAAACAATGGATATTAAAATCAATAAAAAAATCATTCACATCCCATTCTGAATCATTAACAAACACAACAAATGAAATATTAAATACATTTGCAGAACAAAAAAAAGTATTCGAAATATTAACAACGAACACAAAAAATATTTCAAGTTTAATTGAAAAATTAAAAAACATTTCAGAAAATTCAGTATTAACAACAAAAAACACAGAAAAACAAGTTAATCAATCTATAAACTTTTCACAAAAAGAACACGAAGCAATAGCATCAAATGCTGATAAAATGTTAGTATTACGCCAAAAAATCCAAATGATAGCAGAATTAATTTTGGAATTATCCGAACATTCTCAACAAATAGGAAATACAATAAGCGTAGTTGATGACATAGCAGAACAAACAAACATGTTAGCACTTAACGCAGCTGTAGAAGCTGCAAGAGCTGGGGAACACGGAAAAGGTTTTGCAGTTGTTGCAGGAGAAATCAGAAAATTAGCAGATGAGTCAAAACAAGCAATTACTAAAATTACATCTTTGACAAGCAATATTCAATACACAACGAATTCTACTGTAATGGCAACAGAAGAAGGTTCAAAAGAAATTGAATCTGTGGTTAAAGATATAAACACCGTTTCAACAAACTCAGAGGTACTATTAAACCTAATAAAAGAGATATTAGAATCACTGGAAATAATTAATCAAAATACCAGCAAACAAAGTGAAATAATAGAGCGATTAAATTCAATAGACGAAGAAAATTCATCTATTGCGGAATCTCTTTTAGAATCAATGAATACAAATACAAACAAAATAACACGACTAAGTAATTTATCAAACGAAATAAAGAATTCAGCAATTGAGGGTTAGCATAATTGAGTTTTGCCGATAATGAAAACAACAAAGAAGTAATGTCAATCTTTCAGGCGGAAACAGAAGAGATAATAGAGCGTCTTTTTTCGAATTTTTTTGAATTAGAAATAAATCCGACAAATAGAGAAATTATAGCATCGACTTATCGTGATTTACACAGCCTTAAAGGTGCTGTTCGTATGGTTGGGTATAACAATATCCAGAACATAATACATAAAATGGAAGACATCTTTGATGCATTAAATAATTTAGAGTATCAATTAGAAATAAATGTATTAAAGTTAATGTCAAATACATTAGGAATTGTATCAAAATACCTTCAAGAATCTATTAGAAATTCAAGAGAAATAATAGGAGAAGAGTACACAGCTACAATTTCCAATTTAGAATACATAATCGAAGTAGAAATTCCTGAACAAAAAAATAATAAGCCTCAAAGTATAATTTCATCGGAACAAAAGAATGAAGAAATAGATAAAGTATTAACAGAAAATCAAGAAATAATAAATCTTTCATTCAATAAAAGTTTCGAACTCATCGATGGGATTATACCGGAAGAAGAAACTCAAGACATAGTAATTTTAAAAGAAGAAATTCAAAAAATTTATGATTTTATAAAAAATTCAAACTTATACGAGGTAAAAACCGCATTAGAAAATATAATTACAAAACTTGATTTTGTAATGAATGCAACCAATACACTTACAATAAGCGAAATTTTAGAGTTAAGAAACGAACTCAGTTCGGCTGCTGCAAAATTTACAACATCTTGCATAGAAACAGAAGAATCCGATTTTACATTTTTTGACGTAGCAGAAAAAATAACAATGCTACAAGGAAGTAGTGTCTACACAAATGAAATAAAAGAAGATATATTAAAATTAAAAGAAAAAGTAGAAGATCCAAATATTCTTGAAGTAATAACAACAGTACTAGAAATTTTAGATTTCATACTTGACAATTCAGTTCAATTAGAAGAACAAATGATGTTAACGCTAAAAAGTGCAATAGAATATTGTGCTTCACCAAGTGAAAGTATAGATAGTGACTTAATTGTTCAACAATTAGAAATAATGAAGCAATTGTTGGAATTAAATTATAAAAAAGATTCCGACGTAAGCGAGGTTAAGAATCTATCAACACAAACTTCAACGGGCCAGAAAGGTTCCTCATCTTCTACAGAAATCAAAACATTACACGTAAATGCTCAAAAACTGGATTTATTGGTAAACCAGCTTGGAGAGTTAATTATAACCAAAATAAAAACAGAAAAAAATCTTGAAAAAATTGATAGTATAAAAAATGCAAATGAAAACTGTCAAAAAGACTTATTAAAAACCTCGAACTATTTAAGGTATTATAATCGCAAGTATTTACAAGCCGGAAGCAGTGAACAATACACCGGCGCATTTGTAAAACAAGTATTTTCTTTACTATCAGATATTACCCAAAACGTTTCTCGAACAATATATGATTTAAATTCTTTATATCGTTCATCAAAAGAAGATGATATGAAAATGCGTTTAATCATAGACGAAATGGAATCAATGGTTAAAAATATTCGTGTATTACCAATATCAACCGTTTTTAATTCATTTTCAAGAATGGTTCGCGATATTGCAAACGAAAAAGGAAAAGACATCGATTTTGAAATAGAAGGTAAGGATACCTGTGCAGACAAAAAGATTATTGAAGAAATAAAAACACCTTTGATACATATATTAAGAAACGCAATCGATCACGGTATTGAAACAAAAGATGAAAGAATTGCAAGCGGAAAGAGTCCTGTCGGCAAAATTTTGTTATCAGCAAAGCAGGATGATAATAAAGTCATAATAGATGTTATAGATGATGGTCACGGTTTTAATCTGGAGAAAATAAAAGATAGAGCAGTGTCAAGAGGCTTCTTAACCCAAGAAGACATTGATTCAATGACAGATGAAGCTATTATGAATATCATTTTTTGGCCAGGATTTACCACAGGAGATTCAATCTCAAGTATTTCCGGAAGAGGTATCGGCTTAGATGTTGTAAAGACTAAAATATCACAGTTAAACGGTAAAGTAAAAGTCATATCAGAATTTGGAAAAGGCAGTTGTGTTCATATAGAAATTCCTGTTACATTAACTACTTTAAGAGTATTTTTAGTAAAAATATCCGAACAAACTTTTGCTATACCAATTCAAGTTATCACAACTTTTATACTTAAAAATCATAACGAAATAAAAACAAATAATGGAAATTGTTCAATAACTTATAACGGAAAAATTATACCATTATATTATCTATGCGATATTTTAAAACTAAAACCAATTCCTAGAGGGGAAAAAGAAACTATTCTGATTATAGAAACAGATGAAAAAACCATTGGTTTAGTTGTTGATAAATTACTTGGTGATCAGGACATTTTACAAAAAAAATTATCACCACCTTTATATAAGGTAAAAAATATTTCAGGAATAACAAATTTAGCATCAGGAGAATTGTGTTTAATTCTGAATATGCAAGATATTATGCACTATGATTTTAATAAAGCAATGACATCTGCAAATTCTCCAGCCTTATTAACTTCGGATATTCTAGCATACAAACGTATTCTTATTGTAGACGATTCGGTAACAACAAGAATTATGATAAAAAATATATTATTAAATTCAGGATATATGGTTGACGCAGCTCTTGATGCGGAAGAAGCTATGGTTAAATTAAAACTTAATCACTATGATTTGATAATAACCGACATAACAATGCCTAAAATTGATGGCTATGAATTTATCGACCAACTAAAAACCGACGAAATGTATATGGACATACCAATCATAGTAATGAGTTCTATTAGTCGAGAAGCTGCGGCAAAGAAATTATCACAACATAAAGTTGATTACTACATTTCAAAAGATAACTTTAACCAAACAGAGTTATCACAACAAGTTAAAAAAATCCTTACTAAGTATCATAACGCATAGAATATAAATGTTGCGCCACTGCCTTTGGAACAAATGCATCAATTTCACCATTATTAAATAAAATTTCTCTTACAGCAGAAGATGAAATAAAATTATATTCTGGTTTAGTTATTAAAAAAACTGTTTTAATATCATTATATAAAAGTTGATTTGTTTGAGATAATTGCATTTCATATTCAAAATCAAAAGAAGTTCTAAGACCTCTGAGCAAAACTTTTGCATTCTTTTTTTTAGCATACTCAATAGTAAGTCCTTCAAAAGAATCTACTTCAACATTAGGAATATTTTCAACACTCTTTTTTATTAAATCTAACCTTGTTTCAATAGGCAAAAACCCTTGTTTATTTACATTATAAGAAACCGCAATAATTACTTTATCAAAGATTTCGGCTCCGCTTTTTAAAATATCTATATGTCCTTTTGTGATGGGATCAAAACTACCCGGATATATTGCAATAGTCATGGTTACCTACTTTTTATTAATTATAACATAAGTTAACTTTTTATGATAGAATTATAAAAAAAGAAGGGGTGAGGTTAAATATGTCAATAGTTATAATGATTTTATTATTAAGTTTATTAATTTTAGTGCACGAAGCAGGGCATTTTTTAGCCGCACGAGCTTTTGGAATAAAAGTTGACAAATTTGGATTTGGCTTACCAGTAGGACCAACTTTATTTAAAACAAAAATCAATGATGTAGAAATTTTGGTTCACGCATTTTTATTAGGAGGTTATGTTTCTTTCCCTGATGACGATAAAGATTGTGATTTACCTGAAGATTCTCCTGAAAGATTTATTAATAAACCTGTATGGCAACGAGCAATAGTAGTTTCAGCGGGAGTTATTGCAAATGTAATTTGTGCAATCGCTTTAGTTATGTTAGTAGCAAGTGTATCAGGGAAATTACCATCAGGTGATTATGAAATTTTTGCAGGAGGAATAACTGCTCCTAAAGGTGCAAGCATTTGGAATTCCGGTTTAAAAGTCGGAGATAGAATTTTAGAAGTTAATGGATGTAAAATTAATAATTTATATTCATTTATGACGATTGTAAAAAACAGTGCGAAAAATAACGGAATTATAAAAGAACAGACTATTGACGAAAATTATAAACAATTAAAAGAATTAAATCCCGGTTTAGAAAAAGACGAAATCATTCCGACAGGAATCGCTATAAGACTTCCTTTAGAAACTCAAAAAGATATTATTACAATGGACAAATATGCTGCAAAAGGAGCAAAATATTTTAAAAATGAAGGAATAAAAATAGATTCTAAAATAGAAACTTTACAAAAAGAATTAGAAAATAAAACAGTTTATACTTCTGATGGTAAATATTCAATGTATGATGTTGCAAAAGCTCTATCTAATGGAGAACATCCTTTAAATATAATTGTAGAAAGAAATAATGAAACTGTTAAATTAAACCCAATTTATCCGGATGAAAAAGGTGTTATTGGGATTGGTTTAAGTGCAAAACAAACTATGATAGAAACAAAAACTATTCCTTCTATTACTAAAGAAAGTTGTAAATATCTTTGGGAAAATACTTATTTAATGATGTATTCTTTAGGTCAATTGTTTACAGGAAACATTCCATTAAAAGATATGCACGGTGTTGTTGCAATTACTAAAATTGGTGGTGATATGATTGAAAAGAGTGGAAAATCATCAGGAATATTGTTAGCAGCACTAATTTCTATGAACTTAGCTATATTAAATATACTTCCTATACCTGCATTAGATGGTGGACATTTGATGTTTTTATTAATAGAAAAGATTATAGGAAGACCTGTTGATGAAAAAGTCATTGAAATTATTTCAAATGTATTTTTCTCACTATTAATAATCTTAATGATTTTTGTAGTATTTAATGATATTACACTTTTAATTCGAAAATAATTTAATTATATCTTGATGTCTAATTGTACAAAATATTGGATTTATACATAATCCAATTATGAAGATAATAATTATAGGCGGAGTTGCAGCCGGAGCAAAAGCAGCAGCAAAATCAAAAAGACTACTTCCTGATTCAGAAATCCATATTTATACGATGGATACACATGTTTCGTATTCTTCTTGTGGTCTACCTTATTATATAGCAGGTGATTTTGAAGACTGGCATAAATTAATTGTTAGAACAAAAGAAGAATTTGAAAAAAGCGGTATTAATATTCATACAGAAAATGAAGTAACAAAAATTCTTCCAACTGATAAAAAAATTTTAGTTAAAGATTTAAATTTAGGAACTTCACAATTTGTTGAATATGACAAACTTATAATTGCAACCGGTTCAAAACCTTTTATTCCTGATATTAAAAATAATCATTTAAAAAATATTTTTACACTCAGAAATTTAGAAGATGGTATTAATATAAGAGAAGCTATGTATAAGGCTAATAATATCACTTTGCTTGGAGGGGGATATATAAGTATTGAACTTATCGAAGCTTTTGTTAAAAATAATAAAAAAGTTACTCTAATAGAGCGTTCTCCGTTTATTTTATCAGTTTTTGATGAAGAAATTTCTTCTTTAATCCAAACATTTATTCTAGAAAATTCAGAAGGTTTAGTAAAAATAATTAATGAAGATAATATTTCAGAATTTATTGGAGATGAATCTGTAAGTGGGGTTGTAACTTCAAACGGTATAGGTTTTGAAACTGATATGGTTGTAATTGCAGCAGGTGTTAGACCAGTTGTTAATATAGCACAAGAAGCAGGTGTAGAATTAGGAATTACCGGTGCAATCAAAGTCAATAGTCGTATGCAAACAAATATTCCTGATATTTACGCTTGTGGAGATTGTGTTGAAAAAATTAATATGATCTCAAATAGTCCGGTATGGGTTCCACTAGGTTCTACTGCAAACAAAGAAGGACGAATTGCTGCAATTAATGCTTGTGGTGGAGTTGAAGATTTTGAAGGAATCTTAGGTTCAACCGTTTTAAGATATCAAGCATTAAGTATTTCTATGACCGGATTAAGCGAAAAAATGGCACAAAGATTAGGATATGATACCGTTTCTGTTGTTATAACAAAAAGAGATAAAGCAGGATACATGCCTGAGGTTAAAAACGTAACTTTAAAAATAGTTGCAGACAGACGCTCTCATAAAATTCTTGGAGCACAAGCGATAGGTTGCGGAGACGCTGATAAAAGAGTTAATACAATTTCAGTAGGCTTAATAAATGGCATGAGAGTAGAAGATCTACCTGATGTAGATTTAACTTATGCACCACCTTTTTCTACAAGCATCGATATTTTAATTTCGGCAGCTAGAATATTAAAATCAAAACTTAATTAGACTTAAAATAAATTCAATTGAGGAGCTTCTGTTTCTGCGTCAACTAACTTCTTTTTAGTAGCTAAATTCTTAGAAAAATCTTTTTGCATTTTATTCATAAGCTCTTGCGAACGAGTAATTACAGAAGTCGGCAAACCTGCCATTTTAGCTACTTGAATACCATAACTTTTACTAGCTCCACCTGGAACAATTTTTCTTAAAAACTCAATTTCCCCATTTTCTTCGTTCACAGTAATTCTATAGTTTTTAATTTGAGGGAAGGTATTGCTCATAACATTTAATTCGTGATAGTGCGTTGCAAAAATACATCTTGCATTAATTTTTGATGCAATATATTCTGCAACAGACCAAGCAATTGCAACTCCATCATAAGTACTTGTTCCTCTTCCTATTTCATCAATTAAAATAAGACTTTTAGAAGTCGCACTATTTAAAATATAAGCAGTTTCACTCATCTCTACCATAAAAGTAGATTTTCCTAATGTCAAATCATCACTTGCCCCGACTCTTGTAAAAATTTTATCAATAATACCGATTTCTGCATAATCAGCAGGAATAAAAGAACCTATTTGAGCAAGTATTGTTATTAAGGCATTTTGTCTCATATAAGTCGATTTACCTGCCATATTAGGACCTGTTAAAATCATAAATTGTGTTTTACTTTTATCAGTACTTGATAAATCTATATCATTAGCTACATATGTTCCTAATGGTAAAATTTGTTCTAAAACAGGATGTCTGCCATTTTTTATATCAAAATTTCCTGTTTCGTTAATTATCGGACAAATGTAATTTTGTTCTACCGCAATTATTGCAAGCGAAGTAAACACATCTAATTCTGCAACACACTCGGCCGTATCACGAATAATTGAAACGAATTCTTTTGAATAATCTCTAAAATTTGAAAAGAGTTTATACTCTAATTCATAAGCTTTAACCTGAGCTGTCAAAACTTCATCTTCGTGTTTTTTAAGCTCATCCGTAATAAATCTTTCGCCGCCTGTTAAAGTTTGTTTTCTAATATAATCAGATGGAACTTTGTTTAAATTGGAATTTGTAACTTCTATAAAATATCCAAAAACTCTATTATATCCTACTTTTAAGATATTAATTCCGGTTCTGTCTTTTTCTCTCTGCTCAAATTCTTTAAGCCAATTTTCACCGTTATACATCAAATCTCGAAGATAATCTAAATCAGAATTAACTTCACTTTTTATTAAACCGCCTTCTTTTAAAGTAATCGGAGCATCTTCTTTTATAGTTTGTTCTATAACTTGCGTATATTCTTGCAGAGCATCTATATTGTTTTCTATTTTTTCAAAAACATTAAGTCCTATAGATTTTACAAGTTCTACCAGTTCCGGAAGTTCATATAAAGAAGCTTTTAAACTCAAAAAATCCCTTGGATTAGCAGAATTATTACTTAATTTTGTAGAAAGTCTTTGAATATCATAAATATTTTTTAATTTTCTCTCAATTTCATATCTAACAGAAGCATTTTCAACAAGCTTTTTAACAACCTCTTGTCGTTTTAAAATTCTGTTCAAATCCTTTAAAGGTTGACAAATCCAAGATTTAAGAAGTCTTGCTCCCATATTTGTATTTGTTTTATCAATTGCCCATAATAAGGACCCGTATTTATTTTTTTCCCTTAATGTTTCTGTAAGTTCCAAATTTTTTCTTGTATTAGCATCAATTGACAGATATTCACTTAATTCGTAAATTTCTATTTTTTCAAATTTAGGGAAACCTTCTTTTAAATTTTCCCAAATATAAGCTAACAATCCGGCTGCAGCTCTTAAGCCATAAGGACAAGATTTATAACCTAAGACTTCTAAATCTTGAACTTTAAATACTTGTTTTAAATTATTTTGAGCAAAATTCTCTTCAAAAACTTTTTCAGGAACTTTTGAACAATTATAATTGGCAATAATTTCTTCAGGCAAATCAACAGTTTCTTCCGGAACTATTTGAAAAGGTTGTAATTTCATTTTTTTGGCCGGAGCTATAATTTCAGAAGGTTGAAGACGAGCAAGCTCTGTTAAAACCATCTCATAGCTAAGTTGTGTAGCTTTAAATTCTCCTGTTGAAATATCAGTATATGCAAAGCCCCAGTTTTTATCTTCTTTGTTTTTAGGTTTTGATATTTCAAATAATGCACACATATAATTATTACTATTTTGATTTAAAAGATTACTTTCAATCAAAGTACCTGCAGTAATAATTCTAACAACACCACGTTTTACAATTCCTTTAGCTAATTTAGGGTCTTCAAGCTGTTCACAAATAGCAACTTTAATATCTTTAGCAACCAGTTTTTCTAAATACCCGTCAACTGCCTTAGCCGGAATTCCAGCAAGCGGAATTCTTCCCAAACTTCCGCAATCTCTACCTGTCAAAGTTAATTCCAGTTCTCTTGATAAAGTAACCGCATCTTCAAAGAATGTTTCATAAAAATCACCCATGCGATACAAAAGTAAACAATCCGGATTTTCACGTTTCATCTCCAGATATTTTTGCATAGCAGGAGTTGCATCACTAATTTCAACATCCCTCGTATTAACTAGATTGATTTCAGGTTTTGTCATAGTTATAATTGTACATAATATTTATTAGAGGTGCAAGTAATGTTTAGATTAATAAAAATAATTTTTAATGCTTGTCTTATTGTCCTTGCAATTATTGGTTTTAACGCAATAGGCGGGCAAAAATATGTGGAAGCTTTAAAAATTAATATTGGAAATTTTATACAAGAACACGCAATGGAAAGTGCTAAAAAAATAGGCAATTTTTCTAACCTAAATGAAGAATTTGCTATTGATAATGCAGTAAATTTATTTGGGTACAAAGCTATTATTGCAGAACATAAAGCTTCCGGACAAAAAATGGTTATCATTGATTCCGGTAAAAAACCTTTACTTACTCAAGCGGATATTAAAAGTGACAAAATTGATACAAAATTAGAAGATTTAGCAGAAAAATTTAAGTATCAAGCAATTACTATTAAAGATGTTAAAGTTACTAATCGAGGCACAATGAATGTTTATAACAAACAAGTTCCTTATGCTAAATTCGAAGCAAAAATTACAAAAATGCCATTTGGTGAAGTCGCAGGAGTTATATCAAGCGTTACAACTTCTGACGGAAAGGAAAAATTAGCTCTTTCTATTAGCGAAAAAGATAAATATTCGCAGCTTATTACAAATGAATTTTATAAAGGCGTGAAAGAAGCAAATTAGTTTAATTTTAGAGGTTAAAATTATGAAAAAGATTTTATTAACATTATTAATTTTAGGGATAATTAATGGAACAGTACTAGCTAAAGAAGATAAATTCTCAGAAGATTATTTAAAAAATACTAAACATTTTTCAATATTAAATCCGCTTGCCGAAAGTTTTGTAGAACACGGAATTAAATCTGAATTAAAAAAAGAAACCGGTGCAAAATTTAAGGTTAAATTTGACGGATATACTTTAGGCAGTATGAAGAAAGGTATTTTCAAAAACCTAGAAATCACAGGTAAGGATGTTGAGGTTGAAGATATCATTATTCCTTATGTTCATTTAAAATCAATAAGTGATTATAATTATATTGATTATACAAAAGACCCTATTGTTTTTAAATCTGACATGAAATTTGATTATGATATTTTATTATCTCAAGATAGTATAAATAAAGCCTTGAAACATAGTAATTATCAATCTGTTTTAAATACAATTAATGATATCGCTTATCCTTTGTTCCAAGTCAAAGGTGTAAGTACTAAAATAGTTAATAACAGGCTGTATTTCATAATCGAATATAATTTCCCAGTAGCTTTATCTACCAAAAATAAAGTATTTGTAACATCATCAGAATTTCAAGTTCAAAACGGAAAAATTAAAGCTGTTAATATAAAACTTGACAGTGCATATGGTAATATTTCTCTAAGCAAAGTTGGGAATATGCTAAATTTACTTAACCCTCTAGAGTTCACCATGCAGTTATTAGAAACAAAAAACTGTGATGCAAAAATTGAAAATGTAAAAATAGTTGACAATAAAGTAAAAATTAATGGTAAAATATTCGTAGAAGGAGAGTAAGCCATGAATTTTTCTCAAAAATTAGGTTTATCCATTTTAGTTTTAATAACAATAACGTACGTGTATTTTTCATTTTTTGCTGAAGCAGGTTTTCATTTTAACAGTCCAATTTCAAAATCTTTTTCCAATAATCTGGAAGAATTACCTGAGATTATAGAAGAAAATAATTCAAATGATATTAATACAAATGAAAAAACTGAAACAAAAACAGTAAAGATTTATGTCGCAGATTCAAAAGGAAATTTACGCTCCGTGAACAGAGAGTGTGATATTAATGTTGAAAAATCTTGTTTTGAGTATGCAATAAAAGAATTAATAAAAGCCCCGACAAAATGGGAAAAATCAAAAGGTCTATCATCAGAAATTCCTCAAGGAACAAAAATTCTCTCCATTCGAGAAGGAGAAGGAAGTGTTATGATAGATTTGTCTTCAACATTTGAAGACGGAGGCGGAACTGAAAGCACCTACACAAGAGTTAAACAATTAATCAAAACTGCAAAAGCTAATACAAAACAACCGGTTTATTTATACATAAACGGTCATCAAGCTGATGTTATCGGTGGAGAAGGTATTATGTTAAAGCAACCGCTTAATGAAAGGTCTTTGGATGACTAAGAAGGATTTAGATTATTATTTAAACCTTGATTGGACTTTGATTGAAGGAACTGATTTGGATTTTAACGGTAATCCTTATCATTATATTGAAATCAAAGAAATACCAAGTTTTGCTTTTTGTGCTAAAACAAGAGAAAAAGCATTGGAAAATTATAAAAAACAACTTCGTTTATCATTGATGTTAATGTTAGAAGATGGTGAACATATAGTTGAGCCGGGTGAAGAAGTTGAAGATGATATAGATTGGGAAAGCATATGTCCATAAATACAAAAATATCAGAAATTTATATAACAAGACTAACAAAAGATGATATAGAAGATGTTGTAAAAATAGAAGAAGAAGCCTACGGTAAACATCATTGGGCAAAGTCATCTTTTTATGATGAAATGTCTAATAATTTAGCCAAATATTATGCGGCTAAAACATCTTCCGGAGAGTTGATTGGTTATGCCGGAACTTGGCATATTATTGATGAAGGACATATTACTACAATTGCAGTAAAAAAAGATTATTTAAGAAACCACGTTGGTGAAGCTATTATTCATAAAATAATCGAAGATTGTTATAAAGATGGGGTTAAATATTTAACATTGGAAGTTAGAGTTTCTAATGAGCCTGCTATCAAACTTTATCAAAAATATGGTTTTCAATCTTTAGGAACAAGAAAAGGTTATTATCAAGATAATAACGAAGATGCTTTAATAATGTGGACAGAAAATATTTTTTACGATAAATTTAAGCTGCAATATCAGAAAAATATTGAAAATTTAAAAAATTTAATTGAAATAAAATAATGAGTAAACGTGTAGAAAAACAACTAAATAGTTTTAAATATAAAGGAGAACCAATAAGAATAACTTTGGGAACTCTTGTTTTAACAGGGTTTTGTGTTCTTCTTATAATAATTGCAACTTTTACTCAAATTACAATTGTGCATCCATATTTACCACTAGATACTATGAATTTTTTATCTCAGGAAGTTAACGATTATCAACTTTTTCATCATTTTATAAAAAGTTATAAATACATTCCACAAATTCCTGTAATATTTTTTATAGTCGCATTAATGGGCAGAAAATTTGGGATTTTAGCAATAGCATCATACATTATCTTAGGATTCTTTTTCCCAATCTTTGCATTAGGAGGTGGGATAAGTTATCTATTTGAATATGGATTTGGATATATTTTAGCATTTATTCCTGCAGTATTTTTTGCAGGTACAATTCTTAAAACAAAACCCGATTTTAAACGAATATTTTTCACCTCTATGCTTGGTGTAATAATAATCCATCTTTTAGGAGTATTATATATGCTCTTTATTTCAACCCTAAGACACGCTCCTATGGATTTAGTAATAAGTTGGATATTCTCTCAAAGTGGAATTCAAATTTTTTATGATATTTTCTTCAGTTTTCTTGCAATTTATCTTGGAAAACAAACAAGAAAATTACTTTGGCTGGTTATGTGCTAAATTTATACCCCAAATAATGGGTTTCTAAATAATGAGAATATGATATTATGTCCTTAAAATAAGAGAGGTAATAATTATGCAAGTCTCCAAAAGACTAATTGTAAGAAAAGAAATTCCAATGGACAATTCTAAAGATTTAATTGTTTCTTTAGATGAAGCTATGGCCGAATATTATTGTAAAAATAATAATTATGAACGCGGTTTAGAAATATATAGAGAAATTCTACCAACCGTTTTTAATGAAATTGATAAAAATAGAATAACTAATCAATATATAAATTATGCCCTACAATATGCAAAAAAATTATCAAATGAAAAAAAATTCATTGAAGCTATAGAACAATATCGTGATCTGATGAAATTTTCAGGATTTCCTATAAACGTATACAAAAACATCGGACTATGTATGAAATCTATTGGAAATGCAGATTTAGCAATAAAATTTCTTAAACGATTTGAAGAAATTTCGCCTGATAAAGAAGATGTATATGTATATCTTGCAGACTTAACATATACAGATATAAAAGATAATAAAAAAGCTATTGAATATTATGAAAAAGCTCTTATAAAGAATAGAAATAATTTCTCTATTTATAATATGCTGGGACATTTATATTCTACTTGTTATCAAGATAAATTCAAAGACAAACAAATTGAATATTTAACTAAAGCATATGAATTAGCTCCTAACAATAGAATTGTTGTAAAGAATTTGGCATATGTTTATGGTAAATTTGATGAAATTCAAAAAGCTGATGAATTTTATCAAAAACTTATGTATTTAAATCCAACTCATTCTGATTTACACGCTTATGGAGCATATTTGGTTCGCCATAAACGTTTTTCAGAAGGGTTTAAATTCCTACAACATAGATTCCAAAAAGAAGATTTGAAAAATATAGCGTTCCCACAAATTTTTTCTAACAAGAAAAAAAGATGGAATATGAAACTTAATATTCAGGATAAACATATTTTAGTACACTTTGAACAAGGTTTTGGTGATTCAATTATGTTCGTAAGATTTTTAGATGAATTGAAAAAACTCTGTAAAGAAGTTTCTCTCGTTGTTCAAAGACCTCTAATTGAATTATTTAAGGATTCCAAATTAGGGGTAGAAATATATTCAGAAGATCAAATTCCTAATATTAATTTCGATTATTATATTCCTATGATGGACCTTCCAATTGTATGTGGAACTCAAGCCGATACAATTCCAAAAGCTGGCGGATACTTGAAAGTACCTAAAGCAAAAATAAATGCGTACAAAAAAGAATATATCAATGATAATGATAAAATTAAAATTGGTATTGCATATGAAGGAAGTTTTGCAAGTAAAGAAACTGAACGGGATATTCAATTAAGCTATCTGTATCCTTTAATGCAAATACCGAATGTCGAAGTATATAGTTTTCAAGTAGATGATCTTACAAGACAAATGGACAAAATCCCACAAGATTGTAATCTCATAAGATTAGGTAAAACTTTTAAAAGTTGGGAAGATACAGCTTGTGCAATGAATTGTATGGATTTAATCGTAACAACCGACAATGGTGTTATGAATCTAGCAGGTGCATTAGGTATCAAAACATTTGGACTATTCAATAGAATTGTTGAATGGCGATGGTTTAAAACAGATGGAGACGATGTAGCTTGGTACAAAAGTATAAAACCTTTCCAAGCAGCTACTACCAGTGAATGGGAACCTGTAATTGAAAACGTTATAAAAGAAATTGACAAAATAAGATGTAAAAAAATAGCAGATAAAATTAAAGGAAAATAATTTTATCAATTACATCAATTTTGAAATATCTAATTTCAGAGGATTTTCAGAAGGTGAAATATTTTCTAATGTATTTCTTAAATTTATAATATAACCTTTTGAAAGTCCTACTTTTCTAAAAATACCGCTATTATATAAATCAATCAATCTATCAATATGTTTCTGAAAAGTTACATATAAATGCGGATCTTCTCTCATTATATCTGAAATTGCCTTATGAGCTCTAGCATTATTCTTAGCTTTAGAAGCTAAAACAATATTATTCAAATCAGTTTCTCCACCATTAACTTGTGGTTTAATATGTTCAATCGTCCCCAGTGAAGCAACTAATAGATCATAACCAATTTTTTCTGATGAATTTAATGCCTCATTTACTATAAATGCTGATACCGAATTTTTTGAAGTCGGAAGCTCTAATGCTGTTTTTAACATTACATTAGCTAATTTACGATTTTCTAATTTTGAAGTAATTTTGTTAAGATTATATATAAAAGATTTCCTTTTAAAAGGATGTTTTACAGGAATTTTATATATCTGAGACTTTGACATCACAAATAAATTATTCAATTCCTTATCATCCTTTAAAGATGAATTAAATAAAACCTTTTCCATTTGTCGTAGAACTTCTGAGTTATGTTTGACTAAATCTTTAGGCTTTTTATTTGCTATTGAACGTTTTTTTGTATTCAACTTTTCCTGCAATATAACCTCTTTAGGATTAATGAAATTTTCTGTCATCTTAATTAATTTTTGCATTGTTTGACGTTCTTTTTTTATATTTCTACTCTTTATACTTTCAGAAATTCTCTCTAATTTATACCTAAACTCTTTAACACTAAAAGGCACAATTACAGATTTATGCAACATTTTACTTGTATACAAATCCATTAAACTATCAAACTCTAATTTTAAATCTTCCGGCATTTCCTTAGAATATTCCGTTAATTTTTCAAAAACAGGTTTCTGTTCGTCCATTAAAATTTTATTATGTTTAGCGAATTGATCATGTACAACTTGCTCCAAAGTCTTTTTAGGCTGCTTCTGAGCAGCATGCTCCAAAATGCTTAAAACTTGCTTCTCTATAGGAAATAACGAATTTTTATATATCTGCAAAAATTTTACAACACTCTTTATTTGAGAAGAAAATATTTTTCTTTTTAGTGCATTTTCTAGTACCATACTGTCCAATAACGTTATATCTGAATATAAATCAGGCAGTTTATATTGTAATAATAATTTTAATTTCTGTTCCGGATGAGCTTTACTTTGAAATGAAACAATATCAAACTCCAAACCTTGTAACCTATTATCAGTATTTACAGATGGTTGATATTTATTCAAATTTATAGAATTAGATGAGATTTTATTATTAAAAAATATTGGCAAAATTTTCATACTGCTTAGTAAAAACTCCTAATGATTCTTTTTGCTAATAAAAAAGGAAAATATTATTAAAATATTTTCCTTTTTTAAATTATGCAGAAACTTTTTGTTTTAACAACTTCTTCTCTTCCCAAATATCAACAAGTGTTGAACAGAAGAAAATACTTGAATAAGTTCCAATTATAATACCTAAAATCATTGCTAAAACAAAATCTCTTGTTGTAACTCCACCTAAGAAATATAATGCTAATAAAGTTATAAGAGTTGTTAAAGATGTATTAATACTTCTTGCAAGAGTTTGAGTAATACTTGCATTCATAATTTCTCCAAAAGACATCTTTTTAGAATAATATTTCAAGTTCTCACGAACTCTATCAAAAACAACAATAGTATCGTGAACCGAAAAGCCGATTACAGTTAAAAGAGCTGTAACAAATAATGCATCAATTTGAACGTCATAGAACAAACCTAAAATAGAAAATACCCCGAGAACAAATACTGTATCGTGAACAAGTCCTAAGATTGCGGATAGAGCATAATCAAACTGAAATCTGAATGTTAAATATGCAATAATTCCAATAAGAGCTAAAGACAGTGCAATTAATGAATTTTTGAAAAGCTCCATACCTAAAGTTGGTCCTACAGATGATACTTGTACCAATTCTGCCCCATTAAAATCTTTATTAATAATATTAGTAATATTATTTTGTGTTTCAGAACCTTCTTCAATAAATTTTGTTCTTATAGAAAGAATAGATTTCAAATCAGTATTTTCTTGCGAATTAACATGAATAATTTGCAAATATGGATTATCAATACCACCTTGTTCAAGATTATTTCTAACTTCGCTTAATTTTTCATTAGAAATATTTTCTTTAACCCCATATTGTAAAGTTGTACCACCGGTATAATCTATACCAACCTTAAGTGGAGTATGAGTAGGATAAGTTATTGTTGAATAAATCATTGCAACAATTCCCGGAAGTAACAAACAAGCTGATAATGCTAAAAATATAAATCTATTTTTTACTATATCTAATTTTAATTTCATTTTATTATCCTCATTTAATTAATCTAAAATTCCAAATTTAGCCTTTTCACGTTTAGTTTCAACAGCTTGAAAACCTTCGTTGATTTCATCTTTTTTAAGCCCGAAGAGTTCAGGATGTTGAAGGTTGCCTGTTCCGAAAATTAGATGCATGAAATTCTTTGTAATTGTAATTGCACTAAACATAGAAACAATAACTCCGACAGCAAGAGTTAAAGCAAAACCTCTAACAATACTTGTGCCACAACAATATAGGATTGTACAAGTAATAATAGTTGTCATATTAGAGTCAAAAATACTTGTAAAAGCTCTATCAAAACCTGAGTTAATAGCAGTAAATAGAGTTCTTCCTGCTCTTAATTCTTCTTTAGTTCTTTCAAAGATTAAGATATTGGCATCAACCGCCATACCAATACTAAGAATAAACCCAGCAATACCAGCAAGAGTTAAAGTAATAGGAATAGCTTTAAATAATGCAAATAACATCAACCCATAAATTATTAAAGCAACGTCAGCAATAAGTCCCGGAGCTCTATAATAAATAGCCATAAATAGCATTACAAAACCAAGTCCAATAGCACCCGCAACCTTTGATTTAGCAATACTATCAGCACCTAAAGTTGGTCCTACAGTATTTTCTTCAATAATTTTAGCAGGAATTGGTAACGCACCGGCATTCAATAAATCTACCATTTTTTTAGCTTCTTCATAAACAAAACCATTATCACCACCAGAAATTTGAGCTCTACCACCTGTTATTGCTTCTCTAATTACAGGAGCTGATTGTAATTCTCCATTGAAGAATATTGCCATAGGTTGACCAACCAACTGTTTAGTTAAATCGGCGAACTTTTTAGTACCTTCATTATTAAATTCTAAATCAACAACCCACTGTCCATTTTGAGAATTAGTACTTAAATTTGCCCTTGATAAATCTTTACCTGTCAAACCAGTAGCAACCCATTCTGGTTCTCCATCTTTCATTACAGGTTTTCTAAAATCTAATTCCGCAGTTTCACCCAAATAAGCTTTCGCTTGACTCAAATCTGAAACATCAGGAATTTCAACAACAAGACGTCTATCTCCTGCTCTTTGTACTACAGTTTCTGATACCCCAAGTTTATTTACACGATTTTCAATAGCAAATTGTAAACTCGCCATCATATCTGGTGTAATTTGTGCAATTGTATCAGTTGTTTGAGCTTCTAGTACTAAACGAGAACCTCCTACCAAATCTAAACCTAATTTTGTAGGCTTTACGCATATTGTCACAATTGAAGCAATGACAATAAGTACGATTGCCCAAAACATTAACAGTTTATTTTTCATTTATATACTCCTTATTATATTATTTATAATTTTAATCCAAGTCTTAAAATTTATATCTTACCCAACTGATTATATTGAATCAAGAGTAAAAATTAATTCAGCTTTTTCTGCCTTCGTAAGTTCTACTAAAGGTCTTCTTACATAATCTTCTATGATTCCTCTATAAGCTAAAGCAGCTTTTACAGGAACAGGATTTGGTGCCATAAACAATTTTTTAAAAATCGGATATAACTTTTGATGCATATTTTTTGCAGTCATAAAATCTCCGGTTTTAAAATTTCTAATCATAGATTTAATTTCTTTACCAAATAAATGAGATGCAACAGAAATTACACCATGAGCTCCAACTGATAACATTGGAAGAGTTAAACTATCATCGCCTGAATATATTGTAAAATCTTTTGGACAACTTAATTTTAATTCTGTAATTATATCCATATCTCCAAAACTTTGCTTCAAAGCCACTATATTTTCATATTTTCTGGCTAAAGTCTTAACAGTTTCCACAGACATATTAACACCTGTTCTGGAAGGAATATTATATAAAATTATAGGTAAATCTACTGCTTCTGCTACCGCTGAAAAGTGTTCAATCATACCGGCTTGTGAAGGTTTATTATAATAAGGTACTACAGATAAAATCGCATCAGCGCCTTCTTTTTGAGCCAATTTTGCCATCATCACTGCAGTTTCAGTTGAATTTGAACCCGTTCCCATAATAACTTTACCTTGATTATTAACAGCTCTTTTTACGCTACTTAAAATTTCAATTTCTTCTTCGTGCGTAAGAGTTGGAGATTCACCAGTTGTACCTGTAACTAATACAGCATCAGAACCTGTATTTACAAGTTGATATGCAAGT
Organism: Candidatus Gastranaerophilales bacterium; assembly: GCA_944323985.1. Lineage (GTDB taxonomy): Bacteria > Cyanobacteriota > Vampirovibrionia > Gastranaerophilales > Gastranaerophilaceae > CAG-196. The sequence continues at coordinate 89,905 of CALUUP010000002.1, forward strand.
GCTTCTACTTTTTCATAATCTATTTCACGTTTTTCATTAAATGGGGTTACCATTGCTGTTATTACTTCACCTGCATCGTATCTCATAATATAACTCCTTTTTCCCATCTTATTATACTACATAATTTCTTTAAATTCATGAATTTCTATCGTCTTTTCACCACTTTGAAAAATTCCTACCTGTGATGTTTGATATTTATGAAATTTATTATATTTATATCTAAAAGAAGTTTCTGCCAACATTATAATTTTACCGTAATAATCTAATGACATTAATTTATCAATATTAGGATATATTTGATTTGGTTGAGAATGAGCTTGTATAACTATTGCATATTCTATTGGTGCAGTTGATTTAAGAACCTTAAATAAAATATCCAATACAAAATCTATTTTATTAAAATCATTAAATTCATACAAAAAACCGCCATTATGTTCTTTAGGAACAATAGATAATTTTTCTATTATAAATTTATTCATTAATATATTTTGTTCATTCAAATCTATATTCAATTCTTGATGCTTAAATTTTTTCTTTACTTGGGTCTTTATTGCAACTGAATATTTCTTTATTTGCATTTCTTCTTTTATAACATTGTGCTGTAATGTGCTATTAAAATTTTTTTCTTCAACTTTTTTATATAATGTATAGGCATTTGCAAAAATATCTTCAATCATTGAAGTCAAATAAATTAAACCATTCATAATATAATAAAAAACTACAAAAATAATTAAAGCAATACCATATTTATATTCAAACAAAGCACCCCAAAGATCCATTGAACCTTTATTAATTGATTCTGAAAACCCCAAAATGCTATTTAGAAACGGTCTAATAAAATTTAACCACGTCCAATTTGTTCCTAACAGATGTTCAACCCATTCAAATAAAAGCATTAATATTGAAAAAACTACAAAAATTTTACATAAATAAAACAAATTTCTTAACAAATTAAAACTTCCAGAAATGAATTTTTTCATCTAAAATTCTCCCAAATAAATATTATCAATCAACCTAACATTTTCAACTCTACAAGCTATAAGAGCAATAGAATTTTCATTTGCATTTTTATTTTCTTCCAAAGTATTTCTATCTAAAATTTCTAAATATTCCAATTCGTGTTTATCTGTTAAATAACTATAAGCAGTTTCTTTTAAAGCCTCAATATCTGTAATTCCTTTTTTATAACAAGCTTTAATATTGTTTAAAATTTGACTAAGCACAAGTGCATCTTTTTTTCCATTTTCACTTAAATACTTATTTCTTGAACTCAAAGCTAAACCGGATTCTTCCCTTACGATAGGACATTGAATGATTTCAACAGGAATATTTAAATCTTTAACCATTTTTTTGATGATAATAACTTGTTGGGCATCTTTTTGTCCAAAGAATGCACAGTTAGGCTGAACTATATTAAATAATTTTAAAACAACCGTACAAACACCATCGAAATGACCTACTCTTGATTTACCACACAATTTATTTACATAAAAAAATGGAGGACAAACATAAGTTAAATTATCATTAGAAAGCCTAATATTTTCTCCATACATTTCACTTGGAGATGGAGCAAAAACTAAATCAACACCTTCTTTATTGCATAACTCCATATCATTTTCTAATGTACGCGGGTATTTATCATAATCTTCAGAAGGACCGAACTGAATTGGATTAACAAAAACTGAAACAACAACTTTATCACAAGTTTCTTTCGCTTTCTTTATTAAGCTTAAATGCCCTTCATGCAAAGCTCCCATTGTAGGAACAAGTCCGACTTTTAAACCATTCCATTCTTTTATTGTATCTTTTACTTCATTAATTTTATGTACTAACATTATTCTACCCCTAATTTCATTTTTTCTTCTAAAACAAGTTCGAAAGATTCTTTGTCTGAAGGAAAAATAACTTCTTTAACTTCTTTTTTATATTCTTGTAATGCATTAAAAATTATTTCGTTTAAATTTGCATATTTTTTTACAAATTTAGGAACAAAATCAGTAAATTTACCTAAAATATCATCAGTAACAACGATTTGTCCTGAACAATCTTTACCTGCTCCAATTCCTATTGTTGGAATCTCAAGATTTTCTGTGATATATTTAGCCGCTTCTGTTGGCATAAGTTCTAACACAATTGCAAAGCATCCTGCTTCTTGAAGTTTCTTTGCACTTTCTAAAATTGTATCAATTTGATTAATTGTTTTACCTTGAATTTTATGCCCACCTATAGTATTCATTAATTGCGGGGTAAAGCCCAAATGACCTAAAACAGGAATTCCTGATTCTACGCTTCTTTTAATTAAGGCAATAATATGTTCATTACAGCCTTCCATTTTAACAGCAGAAGCTCCGGCTTTAATCATTTTAGAAGCATTTTCTAAACCTTGCTCGATAGAAAGATTATAGCTCATAAATGGCATATCACCGATGATAAATGAGTTTTTAGCACCTCTTGCTACAGCTTTTACAAAAACTAACATTTCATCAATTGTAATATTATAAGTATTTTCATACCCTAAAGCGACCATAGCCAAAGAGTCTCCAACTAATATCCCATCAATATCAATTTTATCTAAAATTTGTGCAGTAGAATAATCATATGCCGTAAGCATGGCAATTTTTTCGTGATTATCTTTTAATTTTTGAAAATGACTAATTGTTTTCATATTATTTTTTTGTTGTTCTTCTATACCAATAATAAACAGCTCTTGCTACTCTTTGAGAGCAATGTCTTACAAGACCTTCTTTACTTTCTTGAATTAATTTTTGAGATACAACTTCAATACCTATTGGAGCAATATTTTCCATATCTAATCTTACAGGTATTGAACCATTTTTTGCATACCCATCTGAAATATTATCAGGTAACAAATTATTTACTAAAACTGCATCAATAATTTTCTTACCGTTTGCATGAGAAATTAAAGCATTAACATGACTTGCTACAGAATAATCATCTGTTTCTCCAGGTTGAGTCATAACATTACATACATAAATCTTCTTTGCGTGAGATTTTTCAATCGCCTCAACAATTCCTTCCACAAGTAAATTAGGAATAACACTTGTATACAAGCTTCCAGGCCCTAAAATTATTAAATCCGCATCTTTAATTGCAGTAATTGCCTCAGGAAGAGCATGACAAATTTCAGGTTCAGTAAATAATTTTTTGATTTTCCCGTGTTGTTCAGGAATATTAGATTCACCTTTAACAACTCTTCCATCTTCGAAAATTGCAGCTAATTTCATATCATCTAATGTTGCAGGTAGAACTACACCTCTTATATTTAATACATTAGATGATTCTTTTACTGCTCTTACCATATCACCTGTAATTGAACAAAGTGCTGTTAAGAATAAATTCCCAAAACTATGACCTTCTAAGCCTTCACCATATTTAAAACGATATTGAAAAAGTTTTGTAATCAAATCTTCATCATCAGCTAACGCAGCAATACAGTTTCTGATATCTCCTGGAGGAAGGATTCCCATTTCTTCTCTTAATCTTCCTGAACTTCCGCCATCATCGCCTACGGTTACAATTGCGGTGATATTATTGGTATATTTTTTTATACCTCTTAATAGCATTGAAAGTCCGGTACCACCACCTATTGCAACGATTTTTGCACCTTTATTTAGTTTTCTTCTGCGATATAGTTTTTCTAAAATAGAATTATTTCCTTTTTTAGAATCCATATCCATGATTGATAAAGTTGTTTTTTGCCAACCTTTAAAGAATATTACTGAACCAATCAAAATAAATAATGCAGCTAAAAAGTTTGATGGTAAAATTAATGCTGCTTTTCTTATTAATTCTAATGTCAAATATATTGGTCTAACATTTGCAAGAACCATAAATCCTAACACTATCATAATTGAGCCGATAAAAATTAAAAGAAACCAACGTTTCACTTCTAATCCTGGGATTAACCAACCCATATCTTTTGTTACTTTTACATTATTTTTTAACTTAAAAAACATAATCTAATCCACCCATCCGGAAGCTTTTGCATTAATATAATTTACTGGCGCAGGAGTTATTAAATTCCTTGCTTGTTGTATTAACTCTAAAGAGTTTTTGTATTTATTAGAAAAATGTATAGTATCAACTTCAACAAAATTAATTCCGCCTAAATTATTTCTAATTTGGGAAGTATGTAATAAATGTTGAAGTCTTTTAATAATTTCATAATTATTTGTATTATCTGGAATTGAATAATCAATAGATAAATCTTCTCTATAAGTTTTTTCTAAACTGATTTCTTGAGCAACTTGAATGTTAACGTAATCTCCGACTTTTTGAGTAATGTCGCCAGCTGGAGCATAATAAACAAGCCAATCAGAGCATTTTTTTATAGCTTTTGCAATCACAGTAGAGAATGTAAAATCTTCACCTGCCATTTTATACATAGCACCGTGTGGTCTAACATGTTCTATACTAAGTCCAAAAGCTTTTGCAAAAGATATTATCGCACCTACTTGATATATTACCAGAGCTTCCAGTTCATCATCTTTTAATTCAACAGGGCGATAACCGAAACCCTGAATATCATTAAAACCAATATGAGCACCAATTGCGACATTTTTTTCTTTAGCTTTAAGCATTGCTTCTTTAATGCTCATCGGATCTCCTGCGTGAAATCCGCAAGATATATTTACAGAACTTACATAATCTAAAAGTTGATATTCTTGACTATTTTTATATATCCCGTAAGCTTGAGCTAAATCGCAGTTAAAATCGATATTTTTTATTGATTTTCTCTCTATTGTATCCTGCATATTCAAATTCCCCTATAAATTATACATCTAAAAAAATTATAATAAACCGGTAATATTATCTCTTGTTATTACTGCATCATAATTTTTATAACCTAAAATCGCTTCAATGTTATCAGAATGAGCTCCAACTATTTTTCTGCATTCTTCAGAACTATAGTTTACCATTCCTCTAGCAATTTCTACATTATTTTCGTCACAAATTGAAACAACTTCTCCTTGTTTGAAATCATTTATTACATTTAAAATCCCAATCGGTAAAAGACTTGAATATTGTTCTAAAATAGCTTTTTTAGCACCCTGATTAACGATTAATTGTCCTCTAATATTTGTTGCATAACCAATCCAACGTTTTTTATCAGAAAGATTTTCGCTTGTAGGTAAAAACATTGTTCCAATATCTTCTTTATCAAAGATTTTACTTATTACGTAAGGTATTTTTCCATTAGCAATGAGAACTTTACCGCCAAATCGTGTAACTAATTTAGCAGCTTCAAGTTTTGTTCTCATACCACCACGACCGCCTTCTGATGCGTCGGTACCTAATGCCATAATATCATCAGTAACTCCATCTACCTCTTTAATTAATTCAGCATTTGGATCTTCTTTTGGATTAGCAGTATAAAGTCCGTTTATATCAGAAAGAAGTATTAATAAATCTGCATCCAACTCGCTTGCTACAAGAGCTGATAATTTATCATTATCAGAAAAACAAGTTTTCATACCAGATAAAACAGCATTCATTTTAATTGTTGAAACCGTATCATTTTGGTTAATAATTGGAACAACACCAAATTCAAGTATTTTGTTTAAAGTTGTTCTAAGACTCAAATATCTGTGTCTAAGAGAAAAATCATCTTCTGTTAAAAGAATTTGAGCGATTGGAATATCGTAAATCCCGAACCCGTTTTCATAAAAAGACATCAAACGACTTTGACCAATTGCAGCACAAGCTTGTTTGACTCCGTCTTCAGCAGTAGAATCAAGATTTAATTTTTTCTTTCCTAATCCTACTGCACCACTTGTTACAAGAATAACCTCTTTTCCTTGTTTAACAAGTTTTGCCATATCTTCAATGAAAGAATAAATTCTTGAAATTGCAACTTCTCCGTCTTCGTTTCTTAAAACATTTGTTCCGAGTTTTATTACAATTCTCTTAGCATTAGCAAATTCTTCTCTTTCCATAAATTACATTCCCATTGCTTTTAATACGTCTTTTATTTCAGAAGATGTCTTTTTAACATCAGAATTTGAATATTTAATCGCATTATCAGGGTCTTTTAAACCGTTTCCTGTTAAAATACAAACGATATCAGAACCTTCTTTAACAAGACCTTGAAAATGTGCTTGAATTAGACCTGCAACAGATGCTGCACTAGCTGGTTCACATAAAATGCCTTCTGTAGATGCTAACATTTTATATGCTTCTACGATTTTTTCGTCACAAACGCAACCGATTTTTCCGCAACTTTCATCTCTAGCTGCTTCTGCTTGTTTCCAACTTGCTGGGTTTCCGATTCTTATTGCCGTTGCTAAAGTTTCAGGTTTTAAGATTCTTTCACCTCTTACTATTGCTGCAGAACCTTCTGCTTCGTAGCCCATCATTTTTGGTAATGCTTTAATAATTCCTTCTGAATGATATTCTTTATAACCTTTCCAATATGCTGTTATGTTTCCAGCGTTTCCTACAGGTATAAAATGATATTCAGGAGCTTTGCCTAACGCATCACAAATTTCAAATGCACCTGTTTTTTGTCCTTCTATTCTATATGGGTTAACTGAATTTACTAAAGTAATAGGATGTGTTGCAGAAATCTCTCTTACGCAATCAAGTGCTTGGTCAAAATTTCCTTGAATAGCAATAATTTCTGCACCATACATCATTGCTTGAGATAATTTTCCTAAAGCAATATATCCATCAGGAATTAATACAAATGTTTTAATTCCTGCCTTTGCACCATATGCAGCTGCTGAAGCTGAAGTATTACCTGTTGAAGCACATATAATAGCGTTTGCTCCTGCTTCTTTTGCTTTGGTAACAGCCATTGTCATTCCACGATCTTTAAAGCTTCCGGTTGGATTGCAACCCTCAAATTTTAGATAAATATTAGCTTCAAGACCAATTTTTTTAGCTAAGTTATCAGCTTTTATTAAAGGAGTATTTCCTTCATTTAAAGTCACTATAGGAGTTGACTCTGTTACCGGTAAATATTTACGATATCTATTAATTAAGCCTTGGTAATACATATTTTCCTCTTTTCTTATTCCGCTACTCTTATTAAACTGTTTACTGTGCAATCTTTTAATTCTTCTACAACTTCTTTTATAAGTTTTTCCTGACAAGATTCTGTAATAACAATGATATCTGCGTTATTATCGCCTGATACTTCTTTTTGCATTATACTTGAAAGGCTTATATTTTTACTAGCACAAATTGTTCCAATTTTTGCAATAATACCTATCGCATTTGGAGCTGTTATTGAAATATAGTATTTATTAAAAGTATCATCTATTTTAACAGGATTTGCAGCTTCAGTATGATTACATCTCATCATCGGCAACATATAATCAGTTTTTTCAAATTCTGAAGCTATTGCTAAAATATCTCCTACAACAGAACTTGCGGTTGGAAATTCTCCGGCTCCCGGCCCTGATAAAACTATGTCACCAATCGGATGTCCTTTTATCTTTACAGCATTAGTTACATAATCTATATGAGCAAGCATATTATTTTTAGAAACCAACATTGGATGAACTCTTACATCTGCATTATTGTTTTCATCTATAGTTGCACTTGCTATTAATTTTATTTTATAACCCAATTCATTCGCATTTTTCATATCTTCTCTGCGAATTTTTGTTATACCTTCTCTATATACGTTTTCCAATTTTACTCTTTTTTTGAATGCTATAGTTGCAAGAGTTGTTATTTTATATGCAGCATCAAATCCTTCAACGTCGCCTGTTGGATCAGTTTCTGCATAACCAAGTTCTTGTGCTTTTTTTAATACTTCATCATAAGATGAACCGTTAACATCCATATTTGTTAAAATATAATTTGTTGTTCCGTTTAATATTGCTTGAATTTTATTAATTTTATTTCCTGCAAGAATTGTTTTTACAGGCATGATAATTGGTATACCGCCAGCAATTGCTGCTTCATATAAAACGACACGATTGTATTTTTCTGCTAAATTGAATAATTCTTCACCTTTTTTAGCTAATAATTCTTTATTAGCAGTAACTATATGTTTACCGTTTTTAATAGCTGTTTCTAAATAGTCCCAAGTTGGATTTACACCACCAATAAGTTCTACAACAACATCGATAGAAGGATCATTTACTATTTCGTATGGATTATCAGTCATCATCGTTGTTGGAACATTTACTGAACGAGGTTTGTTAATATTTTTTACTGCAATTTTTACAATTTCTACACTATCGATATCTTGTAATGTTTTATAAACACCAGTACCTACTGTTCCAAGACCGATTAAACCAATTTTTAATTTTGCCATACACTTCTCCTTAAATAAAATTTATTATAACACGGAGATAAATTATTTGTTCAATTAGTAAATAGTGAGTAGTGAATAGTGAATAGTGAATAGAAATTTATTATTAACTCCTTCTAAACTCCTCAACTTATAAACTTATAAACTGGTGACTATTCACTAGTCACTAAGCAGTATTAACAACACAATCCTTGCTTTCTTCTTAACTTTTTATGTTAAGATTAATTTATGATTAAAACAAGATTAAAAATTCTTGCAGGAGATACTTTAGGAGCTTTAAATTCTGCAATTGTTGCTCTTCCTCAAGCTTTAGCTTTTGGTGTTGCAACAGGACTCGGGGCTAGTGCAGGTATTTGGGGGGCTATCATTCTTTGTTTTGTTGCAGGAATTTTAGGAGGAAAAGTTCCTCTGATTTCAGGAATAACAGGACCTGTTACTATTGTTATAGCTTCAATGATGGCAGCATTGAATGCTAATATTTCAACAATAATTTTAGTTATCCTTATTGCTGCTATTTTGCAAATTATTCTTGGAATGACTTCTCTTCCTTCAATTGTTAAATATGTTCCTTATCCTGTAATTTCAGGATTTATGAATGGTATTGGATTTATTATTATAATTATGCAATTAAATCCGCTAATCGGATGTCCGATTATGTCGAATACTATTTCAAGTTTGAATGCATTTTTACATAACTTCCATTCAATCAATTCTCACGCATTATTTATAGGATTGTTAACTCTTTTAATTGTGTTTTCAGTACCTAAGAGGTTTAATAAAATTATTCCATCTCAAGCGATTGCACTTATTATTTGTACAATTATTTCTATAAAAATGGGATTGAATGTTGAAAAAATTTCGCAAATTTCAATTAATTTTCCACAAATTGTAATACCTCAAATCCATTTAAAAGAATTAATTACATATTTACATTATTCTGTAATTTTAGCGATTGTATTATCTTCTGAAAGTCTTTTAACAACGCTTGTAGCTGATTCTTTGGTTAAAACCAAAACTTCTTCTAAAAGAATGTTAATTTCACAAGGTATCGGAAATATTTTTTGTGCCCTAACAGGTTCTCTTCCGGGTTCTGCTGCTACTATGAGAACTGTTGCTGCAATTAATACAGGCTCTACTACTAAACTTACAACAATAATTAATCCTATTATTTTACTTTTATTGTTATTTCAATTTTCAGAATTTGTGGCTGAAATCCCTTTAGCAGTTTTAGCGGGAATTTTAATTAAAATCGGATACGATATTATTGATATGAAACTTTTAAAGGTTATAAAATACGCACCAAAGGATGATTTATATGTGTTATCTTTAGTATTTTTATTAACTGTTTTTTATAATCTTATTGTTGCAGTAGGAGCTGGAATTACTTGTGCTGCTTTACTTTATGCAAAAAGAATTGCAGATAGTGCAAAGCTTGTGCATAAACAAGTTTATGACAAGGATATTATTAAATTAGAAAAATTATTGGATAAGGATTATAAACATAAAATAAGAGTTGTGCATATTGACGGACAATTTTTCTTTGGTTCAGCTACACAGCTAATCTCTCAATTTGAAGATATTTGGGGAACTAAATATCTTATTTTAGATTATTCTTCAGATAATTTATTAGATATTTCTGCAATATTTGCTTTAGAAGATATTATAATAAGACTACAGGCGCAAAAAATTAAAATTTTGCTTGTCTTAAAAAATGAAAATGTTTTAAATCAATTAAAAAATCACAATATAATTTCTCAAATTGGTGAGGATAAAGTTTTCTTAAATGAAACTGATGCAATTGATTTTGCTAAAAATTGCCTAAAAAATAAAGTTCAAAAGAAACATTTTTGGCAAAAATAGGCTTTATAGATAACACTTAGAATCTTGACCTTCAACACCTGCATATAATTCAACATATTTTTTAGCAGGACTTGCGTCAATTTTTGTGAATAAAACTTCTTCTACTTGGAAAAACCCGACATCAGCAGTCATTTCTACAACTATTTTAATAGGTCTTCTTTCTCCTCTTAGGATACGAATTCTATTAATAGCATTAGCAGAATACTTATGAATATCACCAACTCTTGGAGTAGTATTGATTGTAAGCGGAATTCTTGCACGACCTTTTGTCATATCGCAACCATCTGCAATAAGAATTATTCCGGCTTCGGTTGAATGAATTTTTCTTGATGACATATGACCAATTATGGATTCTATTACAATCGAGCGAATAATTACTCTTTTATGTAAATCATGCGGAAATACATGCATTAAGGCTCTTTCAATAAGAGGTTTAGCTAGAATTACAGACATTTCTTCATGTCCTTGTCTTCCTATCATCATCCCTAAATCGTGCATTAATCCTGCTAGAATTACAGAACACATGCTATCTTCAAAAGTTCCAATTTCTTCTGTCTCAAGTGACATTTTTATACCAGAATCGTGAAGAATATTAAGCATTTTTATTGCATTTGCTGCAACCTGTCTCATATGGACAGGACCATGATCATTATACCCAAGTCGTTTTATTGAAACATTATTTGCATAATCTTGCATTTCTTGAAGTTCTTCATCTTCAAATAAATAATGCACAAGTTTTAGACAATTGGGGTTGTCATGTAATCTCTTAATAATTTTTGATTCTACGGATAACTCTTTGACTGATTTCATACTTTTATTATAACATATTATTTATACAAATTCTTGTTTTTGGAAAATATTTTTATGAAAAAGTTTTTATTAATCTTATTGGTCTTAACAAATATAACTGTTTCAGCTGCAGAAGAGTTCTCACCTGTATATTTAGATGATCCTGCAGATACTTCAATTAAAATTCCAACTATTAATAAAAGTAATTTTGATGAAACTAAAATTGATAAATCTAGTCAAGAAAAAACTTTTTTAGGAAATGTTCAAAAGTATGGAGAATATAATCCGTATAATAAAAAGACTTTTTCTTACGGGAAAGAAAAACAGTGGAAAAATTTTTATTACGGAACAAATACGGATTATACTTATAACGCTGATAGCATGAGTCATATGAATACTTTATATACAAAGTATAAGAAAAATAAGTTTTCTCTAGGGGCTTATTATCGTTCAAATAGTTCTTTATTATCGCCTACACCTGTTGGAAGAGGGATTTTTGCTTTTACTCCGGAATATGAAATAAGCCAACATTTTTCTATTCAGAATTCTTATTCAACCAATCTTTTAGAAAATAATCAAAAAAATGAATTAAAATTATTCTATAAACCTTTTGAAGATGACAGAATGGATTTTAATGTAGGAACAAGTCAGATTTATTCAACAACAAATGCTCCAAAACGTACACAAATAAACTTTGGTACAAATTTTAGATTCTAAATGAACTTTTTAATTTTACTATCGTTGTATGAATAAATTAACCTAAAAAAGTGATTTCAATTTCTCTTTTTTTGATTAAAATATTGTTGCGATAGGAGAATTTTTGAAAAATTTTACTAAAAAGTTAACAATTACTTTTTTAACAATGAGTCTATTATCAAATAGTCTCCTGTTTGCGATTGAAAATTCTTCTAAGGAAACTGAAGTTAAGAAACCTAAGTTTTCTTGGTTTTGGAAAAAAGATTCTAATGAAGTTAAATTAGAAAAAACAAAAAAAGAAAAGAAAGTTAAAAAAGCAAGAGTAGAAGAAGTAGTTTTACCTCCGGTAATAGAAGGTCGCCCTAAAATTGCAAGAAAAGACATGCCTGTTATGTCTATAGAAGAGTGTGTAGAATATGCCCTTTCTCATAATCCGAATTTAGGAGTTTCATTATCCAGAATAGAAGCTGCTAAATCAGGAATCGGACAAGCTCGAAGCAATTATGCTCCTCGCCTAACTGCAAAAGTTAGTTACAACCATAATGATACAGGTGGAACAATATATTCTTATGATAATTCTGCAGGGTTCAATGTTGGGATTTCTGAGATGATTTGGGATTTTGGAAGAACCACTGCTCAAATTAATATGGCAAAATATGATACTCAATCTGCTGAATTTGATTATGAATTTGATGTTTTAACTGTTATTTATAATGTAAAAATAAATTATTTTAAAGTTCTTTCAACTTTAGCTAATTTAGATATTTATGAACAAAATGTTCGTATTCAAACTCTTAATTATGAACGTTCTAAGGCAATGTTTGAAGAGGGTTTGAAATCAAAAATCGATGTAGTAAATGCTGAAGCTAACCTTGCCGATGCAAGAATTCAGCTTGTAGAAGGGCAAAATAGCTTACAAACTGCTATTATTGCACTTAAAAATTCTATGTATTTTCAAGAAGAAAAACCTTTTATTGTAAAAAATACTGAAAATTTTGGGTTTTTAAAAGCTGACTATAGAGCAAAAGTAGAAAATTTAGATAATATAAAGCAGGTTTCAGAACCTGTTAAAAAAACTGCTGATGGTTTAATTTTGCTTACTGCTGGAATAAAACACAAAGATATTATTCAGAATTTTGAATTCAAGCCTTGGGGGATTTCAAAACAAGAAGCTGTGGATAGAGCGATGGAATTAAGACCAGATTTGAAATCTAATAGAATGTTAGTTTCTGTACAAGAAGAATCTTTAAAGGCTATAAAAAGACAATATGCACCTCAAATTGACGGTAGTCTTACTTGGGGATATACAAAAAATGAACGAAGAGATTCTAGTCCATTACAGGTTGGAGTTAATATTGGAATTGGTTCTTTAAATCCTTATGGAATTTATTATCAAACAAAAGAAGGCGAAAGTTATTTAGATATTGCTTTAAATAATGTTAATATTGCAAAATCTGATATTTATTGGGAAGTTCAAGCTAATTATGTTAATATGCGTCAGTTAGAGAGAAAAATTCCTCTAATGAATTCTAAAGTTAAAGCTACTTTAGAAAATTTTGAATTGGCAGATGGACGATATAGTGTAGGACTTAATAACTATGTAGAATTACAAGATGCTTTAACTAATTACAATAATGCTCAATTAAGTTATGTTGAAGCTGTTTTTAATTATAATGTAGCAAGAGAAACCTTATTAAAATCAATGGGGGTAAGATGAAAAAAAAGTTACTAATTGGATTGGGAATATTAGTAGTATTTATCATAATTATAGCTTTAGTATTCAATAAAGGCTCTGTAAAATATATTACAAAAGAAATAAAAAAAGATACGATTACACAATATGTAGAAGCTTCAGGTACTATAAAACCAATAAATACAATTGCTGTTGGTACACAAGTTTCAGGTACTGTTGCTAAAATTTATGTTGATTATAACTCTGTTGTAAAACAAGGTGATTTATTGGCAGAACTTGATCCTAGCTTATTTCAGGCAAATGTAGATCAGTCTACTGCAAAATTGAATAACGCTCAAGCTACTTTATCCAAAGCAACTGCAACTTTGGCTTATAAGAAGAATAATTATTCAAGATATAAACACTTATATGAAAAACATTATGTATCAAAAGATGATGTTGAATTAGCACAATCAAATTATTTACAAGCTCTAGCGGAGGTAAATGCTGCAAGAGCAGAAGTTAGTGCATCTTCTGCGGCTTTAGAAAATAATTTGACGAATTTAAGATATTCTAAAATTACATCACCTGTAGATGGAACCGTAATTTCAAGAGCAGTAGATGTTGGACAAACTGTTGCAGCAAGCTTTAATACTCCAACATTATTTGAAGTAGCAAAAGACTTAACTAAAATGCAAATAGAAACAAGTGTTTCAGAAGCTGATATTGGTAAAGTTAAAGTCGGACAAAAAGCTCATTATACACTTGACGGGTACCAAGATAAAGTCTTTGAAGGTGATGTAACTCAAGTGCGTTTGGCTTCTACTACTACAAATAACGTTGTAACTTATACTGTCATAATTTCTGTTGATAATTCAGAAAGATTTGTGATCCCAGGCATGAGTGCAAATGTTTCTATTATCGTCGGAGAGGCTAAAGATGTTTTATGTGTTGACAATAAAGCTTTCAAATTCACTCCGCCTGATAATACTAAAAAATATGAAACTCAAGGGGTTTGGATTCTTACAAAATCAGGTCCACAAAGATATAATGTAAAATTAGGCTTATTCGATGATAATAAGACTCAAATAATTTCTGATGAATTAAAAGAAAATGACAAAGTAATTGTTGGTGTTGCAGGTAAGAATTCAAAAAGACCTAATACAAATAATATGGCAAGGATGAGATTTTAATAAAAATGGCATTAATTGAAGTTAGAAACGCTATAAGAACATATGAAATGGGAGATGAAACATTTTACGCACTAAACGATGTTTCATTTTCTATTGACGAGGGTGAATTTGTAGCGATTATGGGAACTTCAGGCTCAGGAAAATCAACTTGTATGAATATGTTGGGAACGTTAGATAGACCAACTTCAGGCGAATATTATTTGGATGGAGTAGATGTATTTTCTCTTTCAAGTGATGAATTATCTGATATTAGGAATAATAAAATCGGTTTTGTATTTCAAGGATTTAATTTGATTTCAAGAACTTCTGCAATTGATAATGTCTGTCTTCCTATGATTTATAAAGGGATTCCAGAAGCGGAAAGATATAAGCGAGCAAGAGAAGCTTTAAAAATAGTAGGTTTAGAAAAAAAAGAAAACAATATGCCATCTCAAATGTCAGGAGGTCAACAGCAAAGAGTTGCTATCGCTCGAGCCATAGTTAATGATGCTCCGTTAATTTTAGCGGATGAACCTACCGGAAATTTGGACACTAAAACAAGTATTGATGTGATGGAATTTTTTGTCAATTTGAATAATAAAATGGGAAAAACAGTTGTTCTTGTAACACACGAACCTGATATTGCTGAATATACTAAACGAATTATAAAATTCAAAGACGGTAAAATTGTATCTGATTTATCTAAAGAAGAATGGATGAAACATCGTACAAAGGAAACTTAGGATATGATAGATTTTAAATCGACTCTTAATATTGCTCTAAATTCTTTAAAAGTTAATAAAATGCGTTCAGCTTTGACTTCTTTAGGAATAATAATCGGAGTTGCTGCTGTAATTATAATGCTTGCAATAGGAGCAGGAGCTAATAAACAAGTTCAAGCGAATATGGAATCTATGGGTTCTAATTTATTGACAATTAGATCAGCAACTGCTAAAACAGGTGGAGTTTCAATGGGAAGCGGAACTAAACCGACTTTGAGTGTTAAAGATGCAGAAGCTATAAAAAAACAGGCAAGAGGGGTTGAATCAGTTTCATCTGTTTTAAACTCTACAAGTCAAATAATGTATGGAAACCAAAACTGGCAAACTTCTGTTTATGGAGTGAATTCTTCTTATTTGTATATTAAAAATTATGAAATAAATTTAGGCAGAAGTTTTACAAAAGATGATGATAATAATGCTGCAAAAGTAGCGTTAATAGGCTCTACTATTGAAACAGAATTGTTTGGAGATATAAATCCTCTCGGAAAAACTATAAGAGTGGGCAATGTTCCTTTTAAAGTTATTGGGACTTTAAAATCAAAAGGACAGATGGGACCAATGGATCAGGATGATTTAATTTTAATTCCATTAACTACAGCTCAAAGAAAAGTATTTGGTACAGATTTTCCTGGTTCAGTTAAACAAATTTTAGTTAAAGCAAAATCTTTAGAAGATTCTACTATTGCTGAACAGGATATTCAAGAAGTTTTAAGAAGAAGACACGCACTTGGAAAATTACAGGAAAATGATTTTGATATAAGAAATAGTGCAGAATTTCAAGAAAAAATGAAATCAACTGTAAAAACTTTTGCAATATTACTAGCTTCAATCGCATCAGTTTCTCTTGTCGTTGGCGGTATTGGAATTATGAATATTATGTTGGTTTCTGTTACAGAAAGAACGAAAGAGATTGGGATTAGAATGGCAATCGGAGCCCGAGCTAAAGATATCCGCTCACAATTTTTAATTGAAGCTCTTGTTCTTTCTATGCTTGGAGGATTAATCGGTGTTGTTATCGGAATATTAATTTCTTTAATTATTGGTGGAGTATTCCATACTGCAATTGAAATAACTCTTCCTCCGATTTTACTTTCGTTTGGTTTTTCAGGACTTGTTGGAATCGGGTTTGGATATTATCCTGCTTATAAAGCTTCTCTTTTAAATCCTATTGATGCATTAAGATATGAATAAAATGTAACATTTTGATTACGAACTAGCAATTTTTATATATAATTTGTTTTATACTAATAGAAGTGTTCCAGGACTAGTGTGTAAATGGTAAATTCATATTATTATTCAGGAAATATGTATATCCCACGTACGGAAGAAGACCGGCAAAAAGGCTTCTTGATAGGTTCTGCCGTATATGGTGCTATTTTGGGTTCAATGCTTAAATACGCAGGAAAACCTTTTGCTAATCAATTACAAAAAGAACAGGTTAATAATCATCTTTATAGAGATACCTTTATAAATTCACTTAATGTATCAGGCTTAGACAAAAAAGGTGTACAAATTATTCCTATGGAATTTAGTAAAGTGATTGATGATTATGCAAAAGGTACAAATGCTTGTTATGTTCCAAGTCAAAAAATTGTTAAAATTAATACCCAAAAAATTTCAATTGCTGGTTTTCACGAATTAGGCCATGCTATGAATGATTTGATGGGGAAAGGCGGAAAGATTCTAAGTAAAATGAGATGGCCGGGAAGAACTATCGCAGGTATTATGTCTTATATAGCTTTATTTTCCAGATCAAAACCCAAAGATGCTCCTAAAGATTTTACCGATAAAGTAAAAGATAATTGTGGAAAAATTGCTTTTTTAAGTATGCTTCCTACTGTTTTTGAAGAAGGGCTTGCTAGTTATAAAGGAATTAAGCTTGCAAGAAAAAGCGGGCTTAGTGAACCTTTGATTAAGAATATGAAAAAATTATACTCAAAAGCATTACTAACATACGCAACACATGCTGTAGGTATGGGATTAGCTGTTGGAGCTTCAAGTATGATTATGGATTATTTTTCAAGACCTAAAAAAGTTAAAATTGAGAATTCAGATTTATTTGGATAATATTTTATCAATTTCATTATTATCAGCATCAAATTCTTTTAATTCAACTCGCGCACCATCTTCATATTTTGCTTCATAAACATTTTTAACTTTATAATCTGAAGTATAAACCGTTTCTTTTTGTTTAATTCCATCTTGATATTCACTCATAATACTTCCGCTATATTCAGAATTTTGAACATCGAAATACGTAAATCTCACTAAATCCTGACCATCATAATTAGCAGAAATATTCATTCTTATATTTCCTTCAGTATCATAAAAAATATGCTCTTGCCTTAATTGAGTTCCATCTTCAACAGTCTCTTTAAACATTGATATTACTTCATCTTTTGAATTAAGCATTTTATATTTTACATCTTTTTTCGGATTCCATAATTCTGTAAAAATCACATTTCCATCAGAATCTTTATGTACGTGAGAAATCGGAACTCCTGTTTCTTTATCATATTCCCAAATATCAGTTTCAGATTCTTTATCTTCACTATAGCTTGGTGAAAATTTTTCGATTTCCCCATTATTTAAAGATATTTCAACAAATTCCAACCCATGTCTTGGGTATTTTTCAGAATCTTCAAACGACATTTCTTTGACTAAATATAATTTATCTTTAGTTTTAACAGAATAAAAAATTGCTTGAGAAGAATTTATGATATTTGAAATCTCTTTTTGAATTTTTGAAGAAGAATTTGCACTTTGAGAAATTGTTGAAAAATTAATCATGTTAGAAGAAAAGTTATTATACAAGTTAGCTTTCTTCACAACTTCTTTAGGAGTTTCAATGACTTCTTGTTTAGGTTTTGAAATTTCTTTTGAAATATTTTTTTCTACTTTATTTTCTTGGACTTTTTGTTCCACACTAGGAGGATTATTTTCTGTTTGTATAACAGTTTTTTGTTTTTTATTATCCAAATATAAAAACAAACCAAATCCAATTAAAATAACAAAACTTACTAATAAAATTTGTTTATAATATTTCATAAAAATTCCCTCAAAAGCACATAATTATTATAATAATTTTTTTTACAATTATCAATCTTTATGTTAAAATTTATCCATATGGAAATACTGAAAAAACTCAAGGGAAAAGTTATCGTATCATCTCAGGCCATGCCGGATGAACCATTATATAAGGAAGATTGTATGGAAGCTATGATGGCTTCTGTTGTGAATGGTGGCGCTTCAGGTTTAAGAGTTGCAGGTGCTAGAGATGTTAGAAATGCAAAAAAATTCAAGGTTCCTGTAATAGGGCTTACTAAGCCTGAAAAATTACCTTCTAACTGGAGAGAAGTTGTATATATTACACCAACACTAAAAGAAGTTAATGAATTAATAGAAGCTGATGCGGATATTATTGCTTTTGATGGGACTTCAAGAGATAGAGGCGGATGCACATTAAAAGAAATTATTGATACAATACATAAAGCCAATAAGCTTGCAATGGCTGATATCTCTACCTTAGAAGAAGGAGTTAATTGTGCAAAATTAGGAGCTGATATTATTTCTACAACTCTTGCAGGTTATACTTTGGAATCTGGTGAACCGACAGAAGGTCCTGATTATGAGCTTTTAAAAGAATTAGTAAAAAATATTAATAAGCCTGTTATTTTAGAAGGTAGAATTTGGGAGCCTAAAGAAGTTAAAAAAGCTTTTGAATTAGGGGCTTTTTCTGTTGTAATAGGTTCAGCAATTACAAGACCGCAATTAATTACTAAAAGATTTATAGAAGGATAATTTATTTTATGAAAAAAGCATTAGCATTTGATATTGGCGGAACTAAAATTTATAGTACTATAATCGATGAAACAGGAAAAATTGTTGGAGAAATTGATAAGTTTTCTACTCCAAAAACCCTTGATGGGATAAAAGATATTCTCAAAACTCAAGTTCAAAAATATGAAAAAGAAGTAGATGTAATTGCAATAGCAACAGCCGGAGCCGTTAATAATGAAAACACAGCTGTTATAGGATCTACCGGAAATCTTGTTGAAGGATATTATACAATAGAGTTTCCAAAATTAAGTACTAAACGAGTATTTATTGAAAACGATGCAAACGCTGCAGCTTGGGCAGAATATAAAATCGGAGCATCAAGGGGAACTGATGTTTCTGTTATGTTGACTCTTGGAACTGGAGTCGGCGGAGGAATTATTATCAATAATAAACTTCTTAAGGGAAAATCAGGTGCTGCTGGTGAAATGCATTTTAAAATGTATCCTGATAAACGCAGAAAATGTACTTGCGGAAGTTATGATTGTTTTGAAATATATGCTTCAGGTACAGCATTAAAACTTGACGCAGAAGAAGCTTTGAATGATAAAAATGTTACAACTTATGATGTAATAGATGGTGTTAAAAACGGCGATGAAAAAATGATTGCAATTTTAAATCGTTGGCAAAGAGATATAATGATTGGAATAAAAGGTTTAGCAAATCTTTTTGATCCTGACTGCGTTGTACTATCAGGTTCTATGGCTCAGTTCGTTGATGTTAAAAAAATAGAAGAAGAAGTCAATTCTGACATTGTAACTTCTCCTACATCAATAAGATTAGCAACAGCAGGAAACTATTCCGGCATGATTGGAGCTGCTCTTTTAGCACTTGCGAAAGAAGGTGTTTAAATGGGAAAAGCTAAAAAAAGAAGTCTTAAACAAGGGATTCACAATAAATTCCAATACATGACAAGAGAATCAGCTCTTGAATCTGTTATTAAAAATATCGGGCATAAAAACGAAGTTATTGATACAATTACATTGTTTGGCTTTACAGCAGAAGAGATGCTTGAAGCAGGAGCTGAATATGAAGATGTAATGGCTTTTGGTGGATTAGTAAGCTAAACATTTTATTAAAATAAGCTATATGTTATAATAGCTTTATGTTAAATAAAGTAAGTTCAATTTTAATCTGTTCCAGAGTATTTTCTCTTCCAATGACAATTATGTCTTGGGGAATCGTCTTTACTTATTCGGCTTTACATTCCGGAAACGCCGGATATGGAATTTTAGCTTTAGTAGGAGTTGCATTAGTCCATCTGGCTACAAATATTTTAGATGATTATTTTGATTACAAATCTTTAATTAAACAAGTTGGATTTGATAAAAGAGAATACTTAAAAAATTCACAAAAAACAAAATGTAGATATTTAATTGCAGGTTTGATATCTGAAAAAGAATTGTTATTTTTAGTATTTATTTACTTATTTATAGCAGGACTTATTGGACTTTTCTTTTATTTGAAATGCGGAATTGGCGTATTATATTTCGGTCTTATTGGTGGAATTATTTGTGTTTTATATTCTTTCCTGTCAAAAATTAAACTTTCTGAATTTGCAGTTGCTTTAGCTTATGGCCCTGCATTGTTTGGCGGAGTTTATTATGTTATGACGAAAACTTTTTCTGTTGACAGTTTGATATTATCAATCCCAACGATGTTTATGACAGTAGTTCTTCTATATAGTCATACCATTATGGATTTTGAGTTTGATTTGAATGAAGGTAAAAAAACTATCGCAAATTCATTTGATTCTCAGCTTGCTAGTCTTATAGTTTTGAAAATATTACTTATATTAGCTTACATTTCACCTGTTTTATTATGCATATTTGATATTTTAGATTGGCAAGTATTTTTATCATATCTAACAATTCCTTTAGCAATAGATTTATATAAATCAATGATAGATTTTTCTACAGATTCAAACTCAATCCCAGAAAAAAAATGGTATCATTTTCCGATGGAGAATATGATGAATTCTCCTAGTTTTATGATTAGGATTTATCAATCAAGAAACTTAATGATTTATTTTTCAATAACATTAATTATTGCAATAATTCTTTCTCTTAACTAAACTTATCAAGATTATATAAAGACTCCAAAAATCCGTGCTAAACTATAATTATAGAGAGGAAGTATAATAAAGGAGGATTAATATGATACCTATTTTGGATTCAAAAAGACAATATGCAAAAATTGGTGCAGAAGTAGAAAAAGCAGTATGTGAAGTTTTACGTTCAGGTTCATATATTTTAGGACCAAACTGTAAAGCTTTAGAAGTTGAACTTGCAAAATATATCGGATGTAATTATACAGTTGCTTTAAACTCAGGAACAGATGCCTTACATTTAGCTTTAAGAGCTTTAGATATAGGAGCAGGTGACGAAGTTATTACAACAGCTTTCACATTTGTAGCTACTACAGAAGCTATCGGAATTGTTGGTGCAACTCCTGTTTTTGCTGATATTGATGCTGATACTTTCAATATTGATCCTAAAAAAATAGAAGAAAAAATTACACCTAAAACAAAAGCAATTATTCCTGTTCACTTATACGGTCAACCTTGTGATATGGATGCAATTATGGATATTGCTAAACGTTATAATTTATACGTAATTGAAGATTGCTGTCAAGCAATTGGTGCTAAGTATAAAGGACAAATGGTTGGTACTTTCGGTGATATCGGATGTTATAGTTTCTATCCAACTAAAAACTTAGGCGGAATGGGTGATGGTGGTTTAATCACAGTTAACAGTGAAAACTTGAAAAATAGAATTATTGCTTTAAGAAACCACGGTGGTGCTGTTAGATACTATCATGATGAAATTGGTGTAAACTCTCGTCTTGATGAAATTCAAGCAGCAATTTTAAGAGTAAAATTAAATTATATTGATGAATGGAACTCTTTAAGAAGAGAACACGCTAAAACTTATAATGAATTATTTGCAGGATGTGAAGATATTATTACTCCTCACGAATTAGATAATACTTATTGTGTTTACCACCAATATACAGTAAAAATCCCTAATCGTGATAATATTCACAAAATGCTTCAAGAAGCAGGAATCGGTGCTATGTTATACTATCCAGTACCTCTTCACTTGCAAAAAGTTCACGCTCATCTTGGATGGACTAAGGGAATGCTTCCTAACACTGAAAAAGATACTGAATGTGTTATTTCATTACCAATGTTCCCTGAATTAACTCTTGAAGAACAAAAAACTGTTGCTTCTACTTTGATTAATTGTATTGAAAAATCAAAAGCATTAGCATAGAATTGTATTTTCTAAATATAAGAAGTCGGAGTTTCTACTTCGGCTTCTTTTTTAATACGGATTTACAAAACGTTACAATTAGTGTATATTTAATATAAGAATAAAATTTTTAAATAAGAGGATTTTTTATGAGCAATATTGTTATTTATTCAACAAAACCAATGCCTGATTTACAAGCTAAGCTTATGGATATTGATGAAGTTGATGTTAGAGTTGTTTCTATTGATCAAATTAAGGATTATGCAGTTATCAATCCTTCTTTAATGATTATTGAAAATATAGATTTAGCAAAAGATGCACTTATGACAAATAAATTCCCTTGTCCTATTTTATTTTTAGGTGAAACAAGAAGAGATGCAACTGTAAGAGCTGAAAGCTACGATTTTATAAGGGATTTCAATAATACTGATGAATTAATTGTTCGTGTTAAAGCTTTATTAAAAACAAAAGAATTAAAAGATAAAGTAGAAAGAGTTTCTGCAACAGATGATTTAACAGGTTTGCATAATAGAAAATATCTTCAAGAACGTTTGGAAGAAGAAATTTCTCGTTCAAAAAGATATGGAACTAAGTTATCTTGTATTCTTTTTGATATTGATTTCTTTAAAGTTGTCAATGATATGTATGGTTATGAATGGGGAGATATCTTGCTTAAAAACATTGCAAACAAATTAACTGCAATGGCAAGAAAAGAAGATATCGTAACAAGATATGGAGATGAAGAATTCTTGCTTGTATTACCTAACACATCAGAAGATAACGCTTTCTTATTTGGAGAAAGATTCAGAAGAGAAATTGAAAAGATGGAATTTATTCCGGCTGGTGAAGATGAAGCTCACAAGGTAACTATTTCTGGAGGAATTTCTACTTATCCTTGTATGGCAGATGTAGAAGAAGATGCAAATACTGTAATCAGATATGCTGAACACGCTTTATATAACGCAAAACATAGAGGAAAGAATAAAATCATTCAATTCTCTCAAATGAATTTGGAAATGTAAGTTATATAAAAATAAAATTAAAAAAGAGTTGAGAAAATGTCTCAACTCTTTTTTCTTGTTTTATATATTTTATTTAAATAAATAGTAAACAAGTAGGATGTGGTAAATCTTTGATTTACCGCATCAAAACTAGTACACAATTGAATTTAGTACATTCTTTTTTGTATCTTGAATTGTAAGTTTTAATTGAGGTTTACTTCCTATTGGAACTAATGTATTTACACTGATATTTTCACCTGAATTTATTACTCCTAATGGTATTAGATTAGCAAGTAGGATGTGGTAAATCTCTGATTTACCGCATCAAAACTTATCAAATTATTCATAATCTAAATCTGCAATTTTATATTTATCTTCAAAATTACACCAATCTGTTTCATAATATCCATTTTTAACAAAATTGTTAAACGTTGAATATTTCCAATCCTTTGGTGTAATTTGATAATGTTTCATAGGATTATAATGTATGTAATCTATGTGACGATATAAATCTTCTTCATTTCTAATTGTATGTTCCCAAAAACGTCTTTGCCAAATATCACGTTCTTTGCGTTTAATATTACTATCGCTTTGTTTATAGTCTACAATAGTATTAATATCAATTTTTTTAGAAAAAGTTCGTTTTATTAATAAAATTATTTTTGAGTACTCATTAATGTTATTAGGCTTTATTAGTAAATGTATGTGATCTTTCATTACACAAATTGCATAAATCTCAAAATTATAATATTTATGTGCATTTTTGATAGAAAATTTTAATAATTCGATATTTTTAATCAAAATATTACGTCTTTTGCTTGTAACAATGGTAATAAAAATTATACTGTTTGGAATATATAATCTTTTGTAATTCATAGATGTATTTTAGCATATATTAAAAGATGCGGTAAATCAGAGATTTACCACATCCTACTTACTTACTGAGAAAAAATCTCAGCTTCTTTTTTAAATTATAATCTGCTTTTTTGCTCTAATTCTGCTTTATAACGTTTATAGTTATTGTTTAATTCGGTTAGACTAATTGCTTTATCAATGGCTTCAAGAGCGTGTTCGTAATCTCCTGCGATTTCATATGAATGAGCTAAATAAAAATATGAAAATGGTGTATTTTCCATCTCTGCTATAAGTTTTGAGGAGTTTATTCTTTTTTGATCATATTTAGCTTTTAATCTTTTAGATTCTATAAGGTCTTCTTCTGCTCCTTTTTCGTCACCTAGGGCTCGTTTGATTTTACTTCGTTTTCCGTATAAATAATACGAATTGATATCTCCTTCGACTTCATCAATTGCTTTATTAATATAATCTAGTGCCATTTGATTATTTACATTTATAAAGCTATCTGCATTTTCAACATAACGACGCATTGTATCAGTTTTTACGATAGTTGTGTTAAAAGTATATTTAATAGTAAGGCTTTCTTTAGAAGTGCTTGCTGGGAATTTATCAAACGGAGCAGCTTTTTTTAGTGCTTCTAAAGTTGCTTCATCAAATACAGGATTATTAGAGCTTTCTACTATTTGAGCGTCGAGAAGATGTCCAAATCTGCTTACTTTAAACATAACTGTTGCATGCCCGTCTTCTACAAAATCAGGCGGATCCCAAGTTCTTTGAATTTTATTTTGAAGAGAGGTCATATAATCAGAAAAACTTACCTGTAATTCTTGGTTTCCACGATATTTGTTATAATCAAATTCAGAAGAAAATACAGGAAGTGCAAGCATAAATAAAATGCAAGCAAAAATAAATCTTTTTACACAATACCCCATAAAATTATTTTATAGTAAATCTAAAAATGAGTAAACTTTTTGTAAAACAGCCTTTACAAATTCTTCTTTCATTTTAATTCTAGGAGTTTCAGACGGTAATAAAACTTCATAAGTTAAAGATTTATTTTTTGTATAGATAGTTGAATACATAAGCCCAACTGGTTTTTCTTTTGTACCTCCTGTTGGTCCTGCAATACCTGTTGTTGAAATACAAATATCAGCATGAGTTAACTCTTGTAATCCTTTCGCCATTTCATACGAACATTCTTCGCTTACTGCTCCAAAATTTTCCAAAGTTTCTAATCTAACTCCAAGCATTTTATGTTTTGCTTCATTAGAATAGGTAACTAAATTAAGATGTACAAATTCAGAGCTTCCGCTTATATCAGTAAGTTTTGAGCTTAAAAGTCCTCCTGTACAAGATTCGGTCATTGCTATTGTTAATTTTTTTTCGAATAATTTTTTTGCGACATCAAGCTCTATACTCATTTTTACCTCGATTTTTATTATATCTGAAAAAAGTTTAGAAGAAGTTAATCATTACTTCTATTCACTACTCACTATTCACTAATCACTAGCTACTAATATGTCGTACGCTTTAGAATTATTTTTGATTTTTCGTTATACAAATTATGCTTGTACCAAACCCCTTCAAATTCACCATCAGGAGTGAATAAATACTGGCAATCTTTCGATACAAAATATATTGCACTCACAGGAGTTCCTGAGATTCTGTATTGGATAGAATAATAAGGATAATCAGGATATTCGCCATAGATAAAATCAACATATTTCAAATTCCCTAGAGCGTCATAATAATAAGCTTTTGAAACATCTTTTTTATCCTGAAGAGCATACATATAAATATTTTTCATTCTTTTATAATAAAAAGCCGAAATATTATAATCTCCATATTCTTTATATCCTGCAGATGCTGCAAGATAATGCTCAATTCTGTCTTTATCTTTCAACTTATCCTTAAATTGAGATTTAAAATCTTCTTGTTTTACAACAGGATTTTCAAATATTATATCTTTGACTTCATTAATTATAGCTTCTTTTTCAACAATGGATTTATCTATCCAATCATATTTTATATCTGCAATATAAATGTCATTATAATTAGCAAAAACAAAAGGACAAATTAGTAAAAATAAAATCGTAGATAAAATTTTTTTCATCTTAAAACTCCATAATTTTATAATAAGTATACCACATTCTCTGAGTTTTATAGTATAATTAAAGCTATGGTAAGAATTTTAGATGGTAAAAATACTAACAAAGTTTCGCATCTTGTTTTTAGAATATTAAAATTTCAAGAGCTTTTTACAAGAATATTAGAAGTAAATAATCCAGATAAAATGCCTTGTATATATGCAATGTGGCATGCACATCAGTTTTGTATTCATGGAATTCGTCATCGTTCAAAATTACATGTTCTAGTAAGCCGTTCTCGTGATGGAGAAATTATTGCTGATGTTGTAGAGCGTTGGGGCTTCAAAACCGTTAGAGGTTCTAAGGGTAAAAAAGGTGCAGTAGAAGCTACTATGCAGATGATTTCCATATTAAAAAATGGTGAAAATTGTGCAATGATGGTTGATGGCCCTAAAGGCCCTGCAAGAGTTGTTAAAGATGGTGTAATAAAAATTGCCAAAATGGCAGGAGTTCCTATTGTTCCTGTATATTGGTATTCTAAAAATCCTACTTTTGCAAAGTTCCCATCTTGGGATGAAATGAGATGTCCCATTTTTAGCACAAACTTGATAAATCTCTATGGAGAGCCTATTTATGTTCCTCAAGACGGTGATGAGCTTGCAGAGGAACAAGCAAGATTAGAATTACAAAAAAGTTTAGAAAACCTCGAAAAAGAGGCTCCTAAAGCATTTGATGAGGTATACAAATTCGGAATATGGAAAAGAAAACAAAATTAAAACTCCTTGCTATTCAAATGGAATCTGCTATTGGAGATTTAAAACTTAACATTGAAAGTGTTAAAAATTTATTAGTGGCAAATTTAAATAAATATGAGCCTTTGGATTTTGTATTTTTACCTGAAGTTTGGACGACCGGTTGGTATTGTCCGAAGTTTCATCAGAATGCTGAAGATATAAATAATTCCGATTCTGTTAAGATGCTTCAAGAAATCGCTAAAGAATATAATGTTAATATTATTGGCGGAAGCTTTATTCAAAAAAAAGGAGATAAGTATTTTAATACTTGTCCTGTAATTAATAGAGAAGGAAAATTAATTTGCACGTATGATAAAAATCATTTATTTTCATATTATGGAGATAATGAAGGCGAATATATAGAAAAAGGAACTAACCCTGTTATTGCAGAAATAGAAGGTGTTAAAATAGGGATTTCAATATGTTATGATATTCGTTTTCCTGAAATTTATCGAGCATATAGAAAAGCAGGTGCTGATATTTTAGTTGATATGGCAGCTTGGCCTAAGAGCCGAAAGATTCATTGGGATAGCCTTACAACCGCAAGAGCTGTTGAAAATCAGTCTTATTTTGTGGCTTTAACTCAAACCGGTTTGCTTAATGATGGTTCTGAAAATCTTGGACATTCTATGATTATTGATTATGAAGGTAAAATTTTAGATGAAATAAATGAATTAGAAGGCGGAATTTATGCTGAAATTGATTTAGAAAAAATGTATGATTTCAGAGATAAATGTACTGTTTTAAAAGATATTAAAGACTCGTATGAGGTTATTATTAAATGAAAAAATTTCTAGTATTTTTATTATTAATTATGTTTTCTTGTTTTAATCTAGCGGATGCAAAAAGTACAAAACGAGATTTTAATTCAATAATTAATGAATCAGGGGTTGAAAAGAATTCAATTTCAGTTTCAATCAAAGATTTAAATACAGGCAAAGTTGTTTATCAATTAAATGAAAAAATTCTTATGCATCCGGCCTCTATTCAGAAAGTTTTAACTTTACCTCCTGCTATTGAAGTTTTAGGGGAAGATTATAAATTCTCTACAGAAATTTATAAAAGAGATGATAATACTTTTTTATTCAAATTGGGAGCTGATCCGTATTTAACAACTTCTGATTTAAGCAAGTTAGCAAGTAAACTTACATTAGATACTAAAAAAGTTTTAATAGATGATAGTATTTTAGAAAAAAAAGACTGGGGTGAAGGCTGGCAATGGGATGATGATATGAATATCTTAATGCCAAGATTTAATTCCTATAATTTAGATAGAAATCTTATTAAACTTACTATTATGCCTACTAATAAAGGAGAATTAGCTACAATTATTAATCCAAGCAAATATCCTTTGGTTTTTTTAAATAATGTAATTACCTCAGATAAAAATGATGTAAAAGTGACAAGAGATAATTCAATATCAAATAATGCACTAGCTTTAAACGGAACTGTTAATAAACCTGTTACTGTTTATGTTCCGACTAATAATTTAAAAAGATATTTTGATATTAGGTTAATGAATACTTTAGCTGATAAAAAAATATATTTAAAACAAAATTTTATAGTAGATAAAAAAATATCAAGTGATGTAGAGTTAGAAAAAATTACTCATC
Source organism: Candidatus Gastranaerophilales bacterium (assembly GCA_944323985.1). GTDB lineage: Bacteria > Cyanobacteriota > Vampirovibrionia > Gastranaerophilales > Gastranaerophilaceae > CAG-196. Next base: position 118,604 of record CALUUP010000002.1, read on the forward strand.
CGATTTCTCAAGCAATAGATGATATTTTGAAAAATAGTGATAATTTAGTCGCAGAAACAACTGTAAAATTAGCAGGTGGGAAAAAATACGAAGATAAAGGAACTGATATAAACGGAATAAAAGTTTTTAATTCTTATTGTGAAAAAATGGGATTAGACAATTCCAGATTAAAAATAGTTGATGGAAGTGGTGTTTCTAAAAATAATCTTATTACAACAGATTTTATGACAGAATTTTTAATAAAAAATAAGGATAATTCAGTTTTAGCAAAACTTCCAAGTCCTGGAGAAGGAACTTTAACACATAGAATGCTTCCAATAAAGGAAAATCTGAAAGCGAAAACCGGAACTTTAGCTGATATAAGTTCTATTGCAGGATTTTTGACTACAAAAAACAATAATAAATACGCATTTTGCATAATAATCAATGATCCGTCTTCAACTACTTCTGATATGAAATCTTTAGAAGACTACTTAATCCGTGAACTTTATTTAAAATTATAGGTAGAAAATGTTTCAAATAATTGCTCAATATCTTGAATATCTTGAGCTTGAAAAAGGGCTTTCTCAAAACACTATAGATGCCTACAGAAGAGATTTATCTGATTTCTCATTTGGAGTGGATGATATTAAAAATATAGATAGAAATTTTATAGGAAGCTATGTTAGAAATTTAAGAGAAAAAAAATTAGCACCAACAAGTGTTATAAGAAAAGTGGCAACTCTAAGAGGCTTTTTTAAATGGGCAACATCAGTTGGAATAATTGAAAAAAATCCTGCATCAACTTTAGAACAACCCAAAACCCCTCAAAGATTACCAAAAGTTGTTTCTTTAAAAGAAATTGAAGAAATGCTCCATAATAATCTTACTCCAATAGAGCATGTGATCATGGAACTTTTATATAGCTGCGGTTTAAGGGTTTCAGAACTTGTTAATCTGAAAATTAATGATATCGATTTAAATTCAAAATATGTTCGTTGTTTTGGTAAAGGTTCTAAGGAAAGAATTATTCCGATAGGTGAAACTGCAAAAAATATTATTAAAACATATTTGCCTTATCGAGAACTTGTTATAAAAAAATTTAATCTTGAAAGCAAAAATTTACTTATTTTAGAAAATGGAAGATTTATAACAAGACAAGATGTTTATAATTTTATCCATGCTCAAGGAAAAATTATTCATAAAAATATATCTCCACATACATTACGTCACAGTTTTGCTACTCATCTTTTAGAAAATGGCGCTGACTTAAGAGTAGTACAAGAATTGTTAGGTCATAGTGATGTTTCAACCACACAGCTTTATACTCATATCAGTAAAAAACGTTTGAAAGAAGTTTATTTTTCGATTAATAAGTAATTAATTTAAATTTATTTATTTTTTCCAGTAGGTTTTAAAATTTTTTATTTGAGAAATTATATCAGTGTAATTATCACTAAAACATATACATCTATCATCAATGTATAAATAAGCAGGTTCTTTTATATTGGTTATATCTATAACAAAATCATTTAAATTATTATCAATTAACCATTTTGCTGTTAATAATTTATTTCTTGTTGTAAAAATTTTAATATTAAATTCTAATGATAAATTTTGTAAAAATTCATATGCTCCATGCTTTATTTCAGGAATTATTTTTTCATTAAAATGTCCATCATAATTATTTAAAACTCCATCTAAATCTATTAAAATAGTTTTTTTATAATTACCCATATTGTTCTCCTATAGACTACATACTTTTATAAAACTATATCAGAAAATAATAAGTATGACAAATGAGACTACAAAACTTATTAAATTAGGGCAAAATATTCAAAAAGCAAGAAAATTTAAGAAATTATCACAAAATGAACTTGCAGAAATGTTAAACATCTCGCGAGAACATTTAGCGAAATTAGAAACAGCAAAAAGAAGAATAAGTTTAAAGTTATTATTTAGTCTTTGTGATGTTTTAGAGATAACAGAACAAGAATTATTTAATTTTTCTAAATAATATCTTGGTAGTTAATGTTTTAAAAATTATAAACAATGATTAATAAATCTTAATATTTAATGTTACAAATTTGCGATAAATCTGATTTTATGGTAATTTTACATTAGGATAAAATGGTGAGGATTTATGAAAAGCACAACACTTAGAAGATCAAATATTACCAGAGAAAAAGTTGCCATGATGGAAGCGCTTAATCGCTATAATAAAACACACATGGATGAAGATTTCTATAGAGTTCAAAGCAAAAATCGTGAACTTGATGCTCTTTGGCAATCTTTTGGTATTAAATCTCAAAAAAGTGAAAAAGCTCCTCAAGTATATTTTGTTACAGGTTTGATAATCGGTGTAATTATAACTTTAGTAATTACAACTTTTGTTAGTTTATTAATTAACGTATCAACTCCTAAAGAAGATGTTGTTGAGCCTGTTAAAAAAGTTTCTGTCGGAACCGGAAAATTCTCATTTATTCCTGCTGATAGTGCTTCTTCTAAAAAAGTAGCTGCACCTATTGTTACTAACGAGGAATATGAAGTAAAAGAAGGTGATACTTTAGAAAGTATCGTAATAAGATTCTATGGTTCTTTTGATATGAATAAAGTAAATGCTATTCAAGAAGCTAATAAAATGGCAAATCCTAATGCTTTATCTATCGGACAAAAATTAATTATCCCTATGAATATTAATCAATAATTATGGCTAAACTTAAATCAAAGTATGTTTGTCAAAATTGTGGATATGAAACAGCAGGTTATTTAGGAAAATGCCCTGAATGTGGTAGCTGGGCTTCTTTTGTTGAAGAAATAAATACTCCAACTAAAAAGGATGAGATTTTTAGTGAAGTTTTAGAAACTCTACCTCCGATGAAACTTAATGAAATTCAAATGAATTCAGAAATTAGAATGAGTACGAATATTTCTGAATTTGATAGAGTTCTTGGTGGTGGAATTGTTCAAGGTTCACTGGTTTTAATTGCAGGTGATCCTGGTATTGGAAAATCTACTATTCTACTTCAAACCTCAGGAGAACTTTGTAAAAACGACAAAAAAGTTTTTTATGTATCAGCAGAAGAATCTGCAAGTCAAATTAAACTCAGAGCTGAAAGACTTGGGGTTAAATCTGATAACTTATACATTTACCCTCAAACGAATTTAGAGCTTATAAAAAAGCATATAGAAGATTTGAAACCTGATTTAGTTATTATTGATAGTATTCAGGCAGTTTATACTTCTCAAATTCAAAGTAGTGCCGGGAGTGTTTCTCAAATAAGGGAATGTACTAATTCTCTTATGCAAATTGCTAAATCTCAAAATGTTTCAATTATTGTGATAGGTCATGTTACTAAAGAGGGAAATATCGCAGGTCCAAAAGTTTTAGAGCACATGGTCGATACTGTAATACAATTTGAGGGTGATAAGTATAAAACTTATAGAATATTGCGTTCAATTAAAAATCGTTTTGGAAATACTTCTGAAGTAGGGATTTTTGAGATGAACTCTAACGGTTTAAGCGAAGTTATTAATCCGAGTGAATTATTTTTAAAAGAATACAATCAAACCCAAACACCAGGTAGTACAATTATTGTAACAAGTGAAGGCACTCGTCCTCTGCTTGTGGAAATTCAAGCTTTAGTGGGAACAACTCCATATCCTGCACCAAGAAGGGTCGCAAATGGCGTTGATACGGGACGTGTTTTACAAATTCTTGCTGTTTTAGAAAAAAGAATTGGATTAAATTTGTCTAAGCAAGATGTATATGTCAATGTAATTGGTGGGATTGATGTAAATGAACCTGCTGCGGATTTAGGAATTGCTCTTGCCATTGTAACTTGCGTAAGGGATGTTGTTTTTGATTCACACACTGCAATAATTGGTGAGATTGGTTTGTCGGGTGAAATTAGAGCAGTTAATCACATCGAAAAAAGAATTAATGAAGCTCAAAAATTAGGGTTTAAGAAAATTATTATTCCTGAAGCTAATGAGATTCAAGAAGAGTTTAAAGACATTAAAATCATAAAAGTAAAAAGGATTTTGGAAGCTATTACTCGAGGAATCGGGAATGATAATTGATGCACATACGCATATTGGAAAAGCTTTTTGGGGAGATTTTTCACCTGAAATGCTTTTAGATATAGTTGATAAAAATGTTGATTTTTTAATTTGTTCTAATCTTGCAGGTATTGATTGGTATACTCAAAAGAGTGAATTAGAAGCTAATTTGGAAATGTTAGAAGCTTCTAAAAAGTATAGTAAAATAAAACCTTTACTTGTTTGTCAAGTTGAAAGAACTTGCGGTTGTGATGTAATAGAAAAATTGATTAAAGAAAATCCGGAATTTATTGGGCTAAAATTTCATCCGGAATTTACAAAATTACCTGCAAATTCGAATAAATATGATAAATATTTAGAACTTGCTCAAAAATATAATAAACCTTGTTTGTTTCATTCAGATGATATAAATTCAAAATATGCTTCTCCTAAATTAATTTATGAAAAAGCTCAACAATTTCCAAAGGTTCCGATTATTTTAGGTCATTTATCTATGGGAGATAAGAATTCTAAAATAGAAGCAATTAAAATAATGATTGATTCAATTGAAAATGATAAAGCGAAATTATATGTTGATACTTCTTGGTTAGAGTTAGACGAAATAATATTACTAATTGATAGTTTAAAAAATACAAAAATTGGTGATTTTACAAATAAAATCTTATGGGCAACTGATACTCCTGTTGGAGAAATTAATCAAAATAAAAATTCCTATCATGATAGATTATTTAATTTTAAACAAAAAATTTTAAATCATTATAGTGATAAAAATTTATTAGAAAATATTCTTTTTTATAATGCAAAAAATTTATTTAAGCTGAAAGTTTAGTTTGTTGATTATTTTGAAATTCATCTAGTCCGATTTTCCAACTATCTTCGTATTGATTATTTCTTGAAGCAATTTCTTCCGGAAGTCCTGCATGATGGATTTTAGGAAGTAAATATTTTTCACTCATTTCAATTGGAGCCGCAACATCATCATCAGAATCTTGGCAAATAAAAATACCTTCTCCATCAGGATTTACTTTGTAACCAACAATAGTAATTTCGTGTCCTGCTAATCTATTTTCATTTTCAGGGTCTGGCCAAGTATAACCAATAATTACATTATGTCCCATCTTTAAAGTATCTAACAAGTCTTTTTTTATTGTAGAAAAATCTTTTTCATAACCCTTTAATCTTCCATTTTCATCAACTATTTGATATGTAACAGAAGTTGTATTTTTATCTTCTACAACAGATTCAACATAAGTTTTTTCAAAATCAATCAACCCGCCGTCTTCTTGAGTCCAAGCATTCGGAGCTCTTTTATCAGTTAATGAATTATATGTTTGCTGAGAGCCAACTTGCATCAACATTGATTGCATTAAAACATCAATCATAGAACGTTCACCTTTATCTCTATGATGATTTTGAATTCTTGCTCTTATTATTGCATTTTCATCCGGTTTTAATAAAATTTTTGCTGTATTAAAATCTAACATTTGATGAGGAGTTTTAAATTTTGTAAGCAACCAAATTGCATCAGAAGATTTTTCTGAAAGATTATCCATTTTTATTGTTTTTTCAACTTCATTTTTAGGCGAAGTAAGCCCTTCAACCATTCTAAAAAATTCTGCAGTATGTTTTGTAGCTAAATCAAATTCGATACTTGCAGCAGGACAAGTTCCTGTATGTAGGTTTTCTAAATCAAATTTTGCTTTTGCTATATCTTGAGGATTTTCACTGAGTCCTGTTATCAATCCTATTACTTGCCTTTGATATTCAGGAGGAATATCTTCTGCTGTTTGAGTTATTACATAAGGATTTGCTAATATATCCAAACATTCTTTTAAAATATTTATCTTATCCAAACCCGGATCTCGCTCTTCTTTTAAAATTTTATGCAAATTATCTAAAACAGTACTTTTATCATTCGAATTATTCTTTAATAATAAACCTGATTTTAAAGCAAAATCCAGTTTCTTTCTATGATCCAAATCCAATTCATTTACTAAATCTTCATATTTATTTTTTTCATCTTTAGTAACTAAAGAAGTTCTTACAGTTACAGCTGATTCATATGCAGCTGCTCTAAAACTTGGCTTAGTATTTGTTTTAATTTCTTCCGGAATAGTTACAGAACTATTTTGAGAAGTAACTTGTTTTACTCCTTGAGTATTATAAAAATTTACATTATTAAAATTCACACTAGCCATATATTTATTAAAAAACCTAGATTACCAAAAAATTGCTAAAATGTAACAAATTTTAACAGTAATAACCTAAAATAATAAATTATAAAAACTAAATTCTGGTCTTATTTTTATGAAGTTTTGCTCTTTTTTTACGACGCATCAAATCTACAAATGCTTCCAATCTGGTAATATAACCGGCTTTTCCTGTTTGTTCATCCATAATCAAAGTTAAAATCGGAATTTCATGTTCACTTCTCATTGTAGGGAAAATATTTTGTGACATAATTTCCGGCATACAGGTAAATGGAGAAATATGAATAATGCCATCTTTTCCCTTTTCATCAGCAAAAACAACATCAGAAACACATTCCAAAGCGTCACCACCAATATCGCGCATTAAATATGGTTTTGCCATTCTCTCTGCTCTTTGTAAATGAGTTTCCGGTGGTCTAAATGCTTTTGGAATAATTGCATCTTTTAAAAAGCTTCCAACAGTAAGACTTCTTCTTGTCTGAACGCCCATTCTACCCAATTCACGTTCTATATTCTGGTTAGAAAATTCATCATTTACCAAGAAGATTTCTCCTGTAATATCAACATTCAAAACTTCTCTGTTTTCATCTATTTCAGTTTTTTCAATTTCTTTTAAAGCTTCTTCATAAGCTTTTTTCAATTCGTGCGTAGAATTAGCTTTATCAATCATTCTCAAAGCTTTTTTATAATTTTTTTCAGCATCACCAAATTTTATTTCTCTTGCTCTATAATATGCTAATGCTGTATCCAAATCGTCAATAGCAAAAATTTTACGCATTGTAATATTAATCGCTCTTAAAATTAAAACGGGATCATTTTTACCTGAAATATCTCTTAAAAAATTATAAAGTCCTCTTATCCCATCATACAAAGAGAGTTCAATATAATTTGCCTTATATCCTAAATCTTTAAGCGTGTTGTAAATATTGTTTCCATATTCTCCAAGTCTGCAAATTCCAGGAGAAGTAATCATAGCAACATAATCAGCACCGCCTTCTATTGCCTCTATAAAATTACCTAAAATCAATTTATAAGGTAAACAAATAGCTTCAGGAGAATTTTTTGTTCCATAAGAAAGAGTTTTTTTACTAGTGTAAGGCGGAATAAACGGTTCAACACCCATTTTTCTAAGTCCTGCAGCCCAAGCTATTGATATTGTTCCCATATGAGGAAACGCTACTTTTATTTTTTTATTTTTAGAACTCTTTGCCATTTATACTCCCTTTATTTTAATATAACAATTATAACTCAAAAATTTTTTAAGGTATAATAACAGATATGAAAAGAATAGTTCAGCTATCTAAAAATGTTATTAATCAAATAGCAGCAGGGGAAGTTATTGAAAGACCTTATTCTGTTGTAAAAGAATTGGTAGAAAATTCAATTGATGCAGGTGCGACAAGAGTTAGTGTTGAAATTTCTAATGAATGCAGAAATATAAGAGTTGCTGATAATGGTTCAGGAATTCATCCTGATGATATTTTACTTGCGTTCTCAAAACACGCTACAAGCAAAATTGAAACAGGTGAAGACTTATATTCGATTAAAACAATGGGCTTTAGAGGAGAAGCTTTAGCTAGTATTATTTCTATTTCAAAACTCACTTGTATTACAAGAACAAAAGATTTCGATTACGGTTTTAAAGTTGAATGTGAGAATTCCGAAGTTAAGAAATCTCAAACAGGCTGTGCAATTGGAACGATTATGGAAATAAAAGATTTATTTTATAATCTTCCTGCGAGAATGAAATTTTTAAAATCAGAAAAAACTGAACTTGCATACATAAATGAATTAATGCAATCTTTGGCTTTAGCTCATCCTGATATCGCTTTAGAATTAAAAAATAATAATAAAATTATTTTAAAAACTACAGGACAAAGTAATACAATTCAAACTGTAAAAGAAGTTTTTTCAGAAGAAGTTACGAAAAATCTGAAAGAAGTTTTTAAAACCGATAAAATTTCAGGGTTTAAAATTTCAGGGTTTGTAAGTACACCTGATTATACAAGAGCAACGAAAAAAGATTATTACATGTATGTAAATTTTAGAAGCGTAAAATGCCCTGTTTTTCAAAAAGCAATTGATACTGTTTACAAAAATCTAATCGGAAATACAAGATATCCGTTTATTGTTCTAAATCTTGAAATGCCACCTGAAAGCGTTGATGTTAATGTTCATCCTACTAAAAAGGAAGTCAGATATCAAAATCCTAATCAAATTTTTAATTTTATCTATTCTGCAATTGATATGGCATTATCAGGCATTAAAAAAAATAGAATGATTAAAAATAGTGCAGAGAACCAAAGAGATTTTCCAAAAGAAAATCAAGAAAAAAAAGAATTAAAACCAATACCAGAAGATATTTATGTAGAAGAAAATACAAATATTTCTAAAATCTTTGAAATTCCAAAACCTGCAGAAATTGTTGATTTTAAACCTAAGCTAGAACAACAAAACTTTGTACAACAAAATAATAATAAAAGTTTTCAAAAAAAATTAATAGAACAACCTGTTTTAGAAAAAGAAGAATTAATAATAGGTCAATATAAAAAAACATATATTTTAATAGAAAGAGAAGAAGGTCTAGAAATTGTTGATCAACATATAGCAGATGAAAGATATATTTATGAAAAATTAAAAAAGAGTAAAAATATTGATTGCCAATTGTTGTTTATTTCTGACGTTATAGAAATTTCTCCAATAGACAGAGAATTACTTGAACAACATAAAGAAAAACTTACAAAATTTGGATATGAAATAGATTTTATTTCGGATAAGGAAGTTATTTTTAGAAAAGTTCCTCAACTTTTATCAAAAATTTCGCCAAAAGAAATTTTATCAGATATTCTAGAAAATTTATCAGGTGATATTGATAACATAGAAGAACAAATATTAATAACAACATCTTGCAAAGCAGCAGTTAAAGCAAATACATATTTAAACAGCTATCAGATGGAAGAGATTATTAAAAATTGGAGAAAGTGCGAAAAACCATACACTTGTCCACACGGACGTCCGATTTCTAAAATTATCGAACATAAAGATATTGCAAAATTCTTCCAAAGAAATAAATAAATTAATATTTTAACTGTTCTAAAACAGCCTTAACAGATTCAGGACAAAGCCCTACAATATTTTCAAAACTTCCTTCATACTTATCAAGATAACCGTCAGGTAATTCTTGTATTCCATAACTTCCGGCTTTATCTAAAGGATTAAATTCTTCAATATATTCATTTATCATCTCATCTGACCATTGAGTAAATCTTACATAACTTGTTGTTGATAATAAAGCTGCGGTGTTTAATTTTGTATTAATTCCACATATCGAAGTGACAACTGAATGAGTAGCTCCGGAAAGTGATTTTAACATATTAAAAGCATCTTCTTTTGACTTTGGTTTTCCTAAAATCTTATTGTGTAAAACAACAACAGTGTCTGCAGCAAGAACTAAAGAATCTTTATCAACTCTTCTTACTACATCCAAACATTTTTGAGTCGCCAAATCTTCTATCTTTTCATATGAAAAATTATCATCCTCAAGCTTTTCATCATAATTAGACGGTATGACTTCAAAATTTAATCCTAAATCTGATAAAATTTTCTTTCTTCTTGGAGAATTTGATGCCAAAATAAGCTTAACCATTATACAATTTATCCTTAATTATATATTTTTAAATGTATCAAATATATTTTTTAATTCATTAGCAGCTTTAATTTTACCATTCTCTGTTAAACCTGCACCATGATGAACTATTTTTTTCACAATATTATCATTGTCATAATTATTTACTGCTGTTGTAATTATTTTTCTTACTTGAGAGAAAATAGATTTCCAAGTTTTAAAAAACGGTTTTTTATGTTCAATAATTTGCCCCGTTGAATTATTAATTATCAACCTTGTTTCACCAAATTCAAGCATAGAACTATCTTTCCCATAAGGTATTAATTCATTTTTGGAATTTCTTTTGGCTAAAAATTGTCCGTCCTTAAATGTTGCATCTTTTATTTTCAAACCTCTAACTTCTGTTTTTTCAAAAAAATCAGAAGTGGTCTCTGTATAAGTTTTTTCAGAATGCATTTTTTTTATTAAATAATTTGCATCTTTTAAAATTTCCGGAGTAACGTATTTTTTATTTGTATTAAAAATATTTATTACTTTTATCTTCATTATTTATCTTTCTAATACCCGTTTGATATAAATTCTCTATTTCTGAATTTTGCACCTAATTCTTTCGAAATTTTCTCACATTTATCAACATCAATATTATGGATTTTATCAAATCCGGTTACAACACTTGTCGAAACATCCATGCCTGCAGCCACACAAGCTTTAATGAATTTTATTACTTCATCATACGCATTTGAAATTTTAGGTTTACAAATCTCATCATATTCATGTGCATTAGAAGAATTTAAACTAATAGATACCGCATCAATTAAATCTTTAAATTCTTCTGCAACATTTGTTTTATAAATAGCATTTGCATGCCCATTTGTGTTAACTCTTATTTTAATTTCAGGATAATTCTTTCTTAAATACTTACAAAATTCCTTCATCATTTCACGTCTTAAAAACGGTTCTCCATAACCGCAAAATACAACTTCTTTTGGAGTAGGAACATATGATTTGAATTGAGTAATAATATCATCTAATGTATACTCGCCATCATGCCACATATTTGAACCACAAACATCGTCTTTTTGATTTCTCAAACAAAATACACAAGAATTTGTACAAGAATTTGTTAAATTTACATAAACTGTTTTAGGCGATTTTTCATTATTTATCGAATAGACTAGTGTATACATTTTAATCAATACTCCATTTTGAGATTATTATACAACAAAAGAACTGTAATTTTTACAGTTCTTTTGTTTGAAAAATATTCAAAATAATTATGCAACTTCAATAGCTGATACAGGGCAAGCATTAGCTGCTTCTTGTACACAATCTTCATTGCCAGCAATGTTAGCTGCATTAACTTCTGCTTTATCTTCTACATGGAAAACTGCTTCGCAAATTGATTCGCAAGCACCGCATCCTACACATGAATCATTAACTGTTACGTTCATTTTTTTCTCCTTTTTTTTCTTTTAACTATATGGTCGGTCGACATTGTTGTCATTCCCGAGTTTGTTTTCTTTCTACCGGTCAACCTCTCTAGTATCTTCTACCAGTTGGTTTTACTTGACCTTTAACTATATGGTCGGCTGACATTGGCGTCATTTCCGAGTTTATTTCCTTTCTACCGGTCAACCTCTCTAGTATCTCCTACCAGTTGGTTTTTACTTGACCTTAAACTATATGGTCGGCTGACATTGATGTCATTTCCGAGTTTATTTCCTTTCTACCGGTCAACCTCTCTAGTATCTCCTACCAGCGAGTTTTACTTGACCTTGAATATATGGTCGGCTGACATTGGCGTCATTTCCGAGTTTTATCAATAGATTTTTCATTTTGATTATACTATCAAAACCAAAAAATTAAAATAACCAATCGTTTATTCTTTTGGAGATTGAATCAAACCCAAGCGTTACTCCTAAATCTTTTGGTTCAATATTTTTTGAATAATATAAAACAGGTACTTTTTCTCTTGTATGATCAGTTCCCGCTACAGTTGGATCACAACCGTGATCTGCTGTTATTATTAACAAATCATCTTCAGTAATATATGGTAAAATCATATCCAAATAATCATCAATCTCTTCTATTGCCTTACCATATCCTTCTGCATTATTTCTATGTCCAAATAACATATCTGTATCTACTAAATTAGTAAAAATAATTTCTCTACTATCATCAGTAATATTTGTATCGCTGTATTTAATACTATCCAAATCTAATTCGCCTTTAACAGCTTTAAAGGTTAATTCCAAACCTTCTTTATTAGAACCTGTATGAATAGCATGAGTAATACCAGCTTTTGAGAAAATATCTTCAATTTTACCGATACCAATAACTTTTGCTCCGCTATCTTTTACTTTATCTAAGATAGTTTTTCCATAAGGAGCAACGGAATAATCTCTTCTGTCCTTTGAAATTCTTGTAGGTTTTCCATCAATAACTTTATATGGTCTTGCAATTACTCTTGATACATTATATTTACCTTCATCTAAAATCCTTCTTGCAATTTCGCACCATTTATATAAAGTCTCTAGTGGGATTAAATCAGTATCTAAAGCTATTTGGAATACACTATCAGCAGAAGTGTAAACAATCGGATATTTTGTTCTATGATGTTCTTCATTTAATTTTTCAATAATTGCAGTACCACTTGCAGGACAATTTGCAAGGATTCCACCACATTGGGTTTCTTCAATAAACTTATCTACTAATTCTTTTGGAAAACCATTTGGAAAAGTTGCAAAAGGTTTATCTAAAACAATTCCTGAAATTTCCCAATGTCCTGTAGTTGTATCTTTTCCTTTTGATTTTTCAATCAAAGTTCCATATTGTCCAATCGGAGTAGCTGTCTTTTTGATACCTTTAAAATCTTGAATATTTCCTAAACCCATAGCTTCCATTACAGGGACATCAAGACCGTTATTAAATTCACAAACATTCTTTAATGTGTTACATTCTTTTACATCATTAAATTCTGCATAATCATCCATAGCTCCTATTCCCATAGAGTCTATGACCATTATTATCGCTCTTTTTTTCATATTAAGCCTCCTAAACTTTTTTAATTATAACATATTTTTATGCTATTATTAAAAAAAAGTAACACAAAATTTTAGGAGATAAATAAATGCAAGCAAGACGTGCAGCAAGAGAATTAGCATTAATACTTTTTTCTCAATTTGATAAAGAAATTACAAAATATTCAAGAAAAGATTTTGAAGATATTATGTTGAAATCTGTTAGAATTCTTTCTAATTCAGCTTCAGAAGAATTAAAATTAACAGTCGGCTCTTTAATCGATATTAAAGATATGTTGGATACTTACGAAGCAGAACACGAATCAAATCTTTCAAGACCATTAGGTGCTAAAAACCGTCCTGTAAAAATCCCTATGACAGATGAAATGATTTCAAAAGTCGATACAATGTTGGATGTTGCAGAAAAAGCAATTTTAGCTCTTGAAATAGCTGAGTTCACAACATTAGAAAATCAATCAGAAGTAAAAAATTATACGGTAGAAATTGCTGAACAATTTAAAATAAACCACGAAACAATTGATGGAGAAATCCAAAAATATGCAAACGGTTGGGATATCTCAAGACTTGTTAAAATTGATAAAGATATCTTAAGAATAGCAATTACAGAACTTCTTTATACAAAAGGAGCACCTTTAAAAGTTGTTGTAGATGAAGCTGTTGAATTAGCTAAAAAATATTCAACAGAAGATTCTTCTTCTTTTGTAAACGGAATCTTAGCAAAAGTTATCGTTGAAAACGGACTTAAGTAGCTACTAGTGAATAGTGAGTAGTGAGTGGTGAATAGAATTTTACTATTAACTTCTAAACTATATTGTAAGGATATATAATGTTTAATTTTTTCGATAAATTAAAAAATACGGTTTCAAAAACTGCTCAAGCATTAGTAGGTAATGTTGTAGATACGGTTTCAGAAGAAGAAGAATTTTCGGAATTCGTCCTTGAAGATATGGAAGATATCTTAATTAGTGCAGATTTAGGAGTTAATTATGCTTCTGAATTGGTTGATAAATTAAGGGGACAAAATAAAATTAAACCTTCTCAAGTAAAAGAATTTTTGCAAAATGAATTTTTAGATATTCTTGATAAAACCGGTTCTTGCAAACTTAATTATAAAGAAAACGAACTAAATATTTATTTTATAACCGGCGTAAACGGAGCAGGAAAAACTACTCTTATCGGAAAATTAGCTTATAGATTTAAACAAGAAGGTAAACGAGTTTTAATAGCAGCAGGCGATACCTTTAGAGCTGCCGCAGAAGAACAAGTAGATATTTGGTCAAAACGTTCCGGAGCTGATATTGTAAGACGAGATAAAGCAGATCCGGCATCTGTAGTTTATGAAGCTATCCAAAAAGCTCGTAATGAAAAATATGATGTAATACTTGTAGATACCGCAGGAAGATTACAGAATAAATTTAATTTAATGGAAGAATTATCAAAAATTAAAAACGTAATCGATAAGAATGCTCCGGATGAATTAAGAGAAAGTATTTTAGTAATCGACGCAAACACAGGACAAAACGGTTTACAACAAGCAAAAGTATTTAAAGAATGCGTTAATTTAACCTCAGTTGCTTTAACTAAGTTAGATGGTTCAGCAAAAGGTGCTATAGTTTTAGCTATAGCTAAAGAACTAAATCTTCCTGTCAAACTCGTTGGGGTTGGTGAAAAAATGGAAGACTTAAAAGACTTCGAATCAAAAGAATTTATTCAGGCTTTGTTTGATTAAAAAATATAAAGTAAGTTGGGTATACTTTTTGCAAATTAGTGACTAGTGAATAGTGAGTAGTGATTAGAGTTTTATTGAATTTCACCTAACCTACTATTTATATAAAAGGAAGAAATATTTAACATATTTACCCTTTATTTATGAATTTTATTTCATATCCCAAAATTTCTGCAACTTGTACAACTTCGTTATAACTTAAAGTTCCTCTTGTTAACTTT
>CALUUP010000003.1 GCA_944323985.1 Candidatus Gastranaerophilales bacterium
AGATGTAATCTTGCAACAAAATTCGTAAAAACCGTTATACGCGAACGAGCAAGAGGTCTCCCCATCGGCATTTTGTGCGTTTTAAAATGGTTGTAAAAAGAGACGAGAACTTCCAATGCGAAGCATTTAAGAGTTCGAGCGCGAGTGAGCTGAGGCAGTAGAATTTTGTAAAAGATGTAATCTTGCAACAAAATTCGTAAAAGCCGTTATACGCGAACGAGCAAGAGGTCTCCCCATCGGCATTTTGTGTATTTTAAAATGATTGTACAAAGAGACGAGAACTCCCAATGTGAAGCATTTATAGTGGCTCTTGATAGGTATTTTAATCGTGTAATTTTAAAGGTTTAAATTTTATTAACCTTTTATATAAATTTGTAATTTCTAACGGATATTTTTTGTTTTGAATTAAGCCTGCAAAAATATTGGCAACAAATTCTTGTGTATTTCTTATGTGATTTTTGGGTAGTGATAATTTTTTTAATTTTTTTTGATATAAAAATCTTTCAAACATCATTGTAATTAAGATATTAGATTTTGTATCAAAGCAATGTCCAATTTCATGGTATATAGTGTTAAATTCATCAATATAGATATTTCCATTATTACTAATAATACTATTATTGTTTAATGAAATTGTATTTTTATTTTGTTGGTTCTTTAAAAAATTTTTTACGGATTTGGATGAGCGAACTAAAGAGAATTTTTCAAATATGGATAATGAAGATGGGTTATTGTATGCTTTTTTTAATTTTTCATAAAAATTATTATAATTATTGTCAAGTTTGTATTTTGTTAATTCTTCGAATTTATTATTTTTCAATATTGATTCTAATTCATTAGCTGTTTTTTCGATTTCTTTTTTATATATTGTTACAGTGTCGTTGATTAAATGATATGAACCGTAAGCGTCTGAAGATTTTTTTTCAGAGAGTTTAATTTTTTGTGGAAAATATACATTCCCCTCGAATTTGTTGGAAATATTTGTTAATCCTTCGTTTATCCAGTTTGCATATTCAAGGTCGTTTACTGCAAAGTTTTTAATTTTGAGTTTTTCTTTTGCAAATTTTTTTGCTTCTTCTATAGTATTAGCTTTGTAAAATGCAATTTTTTTATTTAATTTTTGGGGTTTTTCATTTATACAAAGTAATAATCCTATTAAAAATCTATCAAGTTGATTAAATACTTCTGGGATATCAACATCAAATTGTTTGAGAATTTCAGTTATTATCATAGTTAATATAGTTGCATAAGCTATATTTTTTTTAGTAAGAATATTTGTCAAATTATCAAAATTGGGTTTTCTTTTAAAATTGAATTTGTCTGAGTGGTTATTGTTAATATTTTTATTGTAAGTTGAATATTTAATATTGTTTATTTTCATATGTTTATTAAAACGTCAGAATAAAATTTTTGCTATTTTTGAAGATTTATTCAATGTATTTATATATTTTTATGTTTATAATCTCTAATTGTTTAAGTTTAAAAATAATAATTATAAAAAATATTGGTACATTTTTTATTGTTAGCAATTTTTTTTTATTTGAGTTGTTATAATATTAGCAATGTTAAAAATAAATTTGTCAAATATTAACAATATTGTACCTAAGGCTAGAATAATAAGTAATAAATTTAAGACTTTATTGCATTCTCAATTAGATCAAGATATTTTTGTAAAAAGTAAAAAAGATTTGCTTCAATCTTCAAGAGAAGAAATTTTTAAAGCTATTGATACAAGTATAAAAGATGAAAATTTAATTGGAGAAGGCTCTGAAGCTAAAGTTTATAAAATTCAAAGTTCTGAATATGTTGTAAGACTTATAAAAAATGAAAATACTGACGGATTTGTTGACTATAAAAATAGTCTCTCATTTTTAATTTCTTCAAGAGATAAGATTAATCATGTTGTTGCAAAACTTGGAGAAGGATGTAGCATAATGGAATATTTACCTGGCGAGAATTTATGTAAATGTAAGTGTCCGAGAGAACTGGCAGGCTTATCTAAAAGTGTTTATTACGATTTATACAAAAAGATTTGTTATGCTAAGGCTAATGGAATGGTTTTTGATGTGTCACCTTCAAATATAATATATGATTCTGATAAAAAAACATTGACTCCGATAGATTTTATTCGAAAAAAACGTTTTACAGAAGAAACTTTGCCATTATCAGATATATTTCTTTCTTTTTCCCTCTACCTCCTTTTGCCTCAACAATCATTAAATAAAATTTTTAATATTTTATTGAAAATTGCCAAGAGTGAAATTAATTCAAAACATCCGATACATAAAATTTCTAAAAAAGATATGACAGAGTTTTTTAGATTATATAAAACGTACTGTGCTACAGAATTTTTTCAATCAATAGATAAAATAGAAAAAGAAATTTTAGGTAAATATAAATAAAAAAATTAAAAGGTATTAAGCTTGTGAGAAGATGTTTTTTTTAAATAAAGGTTTTGAGATGATTTATCTATATTTTTTATAAGATTTAATAATTTGATTAAATAAGATATAAAACAGGGAAAATATGCAGTTTTTATTTAATCTTCTTTTATTTTGCTTTGTTGATTTTAAGTACAAAGTGGATTGTATGGTCTAGATCTGTTTACGTAAAACATGATTACGGATTTTTCTCCTGTAAAACGACAGTCGGGTTGATGATTTGGAACAGCGTATTTGATTATCAAAATCGGTAGGTTTTGGTAATCTATGATTACCGAAACATTATATTATTGATGCGGTAAATCATAGATTTACCACATCCTACATTCTGATGAGATTATTTAGTATTATGGAAATGGTAGAGAATAATGTTCCATATTTAAAAATATATTCAAAGGATACAGCTGTTTTTTTTCATTCAAAATATCGTTTTGTTCCCGCAGAAACAACTTTTGATGGAAGGAATAAAATTTTGTTGACAATAGCGAATGATAATTCAATTAATTTTACTGATTTGAAGAGAATGGCAACTGATATTTTAAAGAAAATAGATTTTGATATAAAAGATGCGGAAAAACAAAGACAATATTGTATTCAAGTAAATGATTTAGCAAAAGAATATATATCAAGAGCTTTACAAGATGTAGAACCCGATAAAAAACATCCTTTTTCATTTGGTCTTACTATGAGACTTTATTTAGAAGATGTGATAAAAAATAGGGAATTTTTTAATGAGCGTTTTAAAAGTCAAGGTATTGATTATGAAGTATAGTTATGTTCGATTTGAGTTTTTGAAATATATTTTTTGTAGAAATAGCAAAAAAAATAATTACAGTTTTTAATTAATATAGCAAGGGATATATTATAAAATGAAAATTGACAATGATTATAAACAAAGAGAACTGAATTTTGGTAAGTTAAAATCTATAGAATATGGTAAAGGTATTTTTCCTGATGTTTACGGTAAAGGATACACGGAATTTATGCAGGCAGTAAAAGAATCAAAAGCCTTTAATAAATTTTTTAAACAATATGATGTAGATATGTTTATTAAAAAAGATGAAAATTCTAAAGATCTTTGCATGATTTTAAAAACAGCTGTCCCAAAAACTTATGGAAATAAATGGTATCCAGAAATAAATATTGTGGCTGAGTCAACATATTTTTCAGAAATTTTTAGTGGAAAAAATTTAATAGGAATAAGTACGACAGATGTATTAATTGATAAATTAACTGAAAAAATTAAAAAAGTTACATTTTTAGATTTAAAATCTGAATTAGATAGCTCATTAAGAAAATTAAAAGAGGAAGAAAATTTGGCTAATATAAACAAAAAATATAAAGCAGAACTAGATGATATTACAAAGAGCCTTCTTTCTTCAGAAACAGAAGGAAAAAATATATTTGTAAAGCTATTAGCTTGGTTATTAGATAATTAAAAATTATATTTTGATTTATGTGTAGCATAGGAGATATTACAAAATGAAAATTGATAACAATTATATACAAAGCGCACCGAATTTTGGAAAACTAAAATCTATACAATATAAAGACGTATATCCAGAAATGTATAGTAAAGAGTTGTTACGACTTTTGAGTGCTGTAAAAGAATCCGAAGCTTTTAATAAATTTTTTAAACAATATGATGTTGATATGTTTATTAAAGGACAAAGTATTGCCCCAAAGTATGTTTATATGAGTTTAAAAATAAAAGTTCCACAAGCGGATGGTAGTAACTGGTTTCCGGAAATTGATTTAAAGGGTAAGTCGAAATATCGTTATACCTTGTATGGAGAGGAACGTGAAGCTGAATATACTAGTAAAGAGTTGATTGATAATTTAACTAATAAAGTTAAAAAAATAACATATTCAGATTTAAAATCTAAGCTAGATAGTTTATTAGCAAAACACGAAGAAGAACAGCTTGAGGCTATTGCAAAAAAAAGAAATCAAGCAAAACTGGATACTTTTACAAAGGGTCTTCTTTCTCCAGAAACTGAAGGAAAAAATATATTTGTAAGGATATTAGCTTGGTTATTAGATAAATAAAAATTATATTTTTAATTTCAGTAAAAGAGGTATTACAAAATGAAAATTGATAGTAATTATAAACAACGAGGACTGAATTTTGGTAAGTTAAAATCTATAAAATATGATAATGGTATTTTCTCTGATGCTTGCGATAAAGGATATGCAGATTTTATGAGGGTAATAAAAGAATCAAAAGCTTTTAATGAATTTTTT
Organism: Candidatus Gastranaerophilales bacterium; assembly: GCA_944323985.1. GTDB lineage: Bacteria > Cyanobacteriota > Vampirovibrionia > Gastranaerophilales > Gastranaerophilaceae > CAG-196. Next base: position 4,686 of record CALUUP010000003.1, read on the forward strand.
AAACAATATGATGTAGATATGTTTATTAAAAATGATGAACAAGCTAAAGAACTTTGTATGATTTTAAAAACATTGATACGAAGAAGTTTAGGTAATAACTTGTATCCAACAATAAAGATAAATGTCGAGCCGACGTATTTTTCAAAACTTTTGGGTAGGGGAAAAACAATGAGAAAACCTACGATAGATGCATTAATTAATAAATTAACTGAAAAAATAAAAAAAGTAACATTTTCAGATTTGAAATCTGAGCTTGATAATTCATTATTAGAACTAAGAGTGCAAGAATATATGGATGGAAGAAATAATGTAGTATTGCATGATACTTCAAATAATATTCTTTTTTAAGAAACTAAAGGGGAAAAATAATCGATTTATTAGTTCGGTTATTAGATTAAAAAGTCTTGTTTATAATTTATTTTAGTGTAATTTTATTGTTTGCTAGGGTAAATGTTTTGTTGCAATTTTAGCTTAAAGTCCAGTAAGAAGCTGTTTGTCCAAACTTACGTGTGAATGTTGACATTTTTTGAGCACAAGACTGTTAATTTTCTTTATAAATAGGTTTTATTAAACAGATAAAATTAAGTTTATACATCTGCCCCGACAAGCAAAAGAGTAATTTGACCGGTTGCGGGGTCAAATGGTTTGATAACTTCCTACCCATAAAATCTATGCCAAAAGCCGATTGCCTAAAATAATCACACCAGTTGAGCTACTCACGCTACTCAAATAAATACATCCCCTACTTGAAATGTAAAAAGAGAATTTGCTCGATAAATGTGTAAAATGACAATCGGTTTGATGATTTTGGACAACGGGTTTGAGTATAAAAATTTGTAGATTTGGGTAATCTATGATTACCGAAACATTATATTATTGATGCGGTAAATCATAGATTTACCACATCCTACATTCTAGAAGATTTGATATAAGTAATGTTGAAAAAACATTAAGAACAGTGGTCAATTAGAAATAAATTTGGTTATTTCAGAAACAAAGACTTTTTCTAAAAGTTTTAAAAAGTCACTTGGTTTGAGGATTGGTTTTAGTTACAAATTTACAACTATTAAATATTGATGTATAATAGCCCTATAAAAAGGAGTGTGTGTGATGAAAATTAATCCAATAGTAAATTCTAATCCTAGTCAAACAAATTTTAAAGCTGTTAATCAAAAGTATTTGAAATGGGCTGAAAAAGATTATAAAAGAATAAAGGATGTAAGTAGTGAATTACTTGAATCATTAAGAGATGATGTATGTTTATTTGGAGATATTTCTTCTAAAGATGGTGTTGATACGATGAATGCTATTAGAAAATATTCAAAACCTTCTGGTAAAGATGTTTTTGAACTTGTTTTAGATAATATCAGAAATGCTTAATCTAATAGTTTAGCAACTTTATTTCCTGCAATAGCACCTAAGCCCATACCGACAAGAGAACCAACCGGACCGAAGTATTTAGCTCCGATAGCTCCGCCATAGCCAATACCTGCGATTGAGCTAACAATGTTTATTGCAGATTTTGCAGTAGATTTTATAGCATCTTCACCATCTGAAATTTCTTTTACTAAATGAGCAGCTTCAAGTCCACCCAACACTGCTGTCCCTATTTTTGTCGTTCTTGTCATTGCTCTTGCTGTTAATTCTCCAAATGTAGATTTTGTTACGAAGTTTTTTGCTATGATATATGAAGGTTTTGTTTTTGTGTGCGTTATATTTTTGATATTAGTTTTAATTCGATTTTCATCAATATTAAATTTTTTTATTACCATTTGTCCAATTTTAGTATTCCATAATGTTGTATCATTTTTCAAAAGCCATTTTGCAAGCTTAGGACAAGGACTTGTTTTAGGATTTACAAACTTGTGCAACAACGTTCCTCTAAAAAATGAGAACGGATGTTGGGCAATTTTATAATCATATGAAGGGGTAAATGTTTTGTTCGTTAGCTTTGATTTTATTTGAGAATATGCAGATTTCATATCTCTCCAATCCTCAGGAGCATTAAGAACTGCAAGAGCAACAAGACCGCTTGCTGGAACAAAATCCGAGTTCTCAATTTTATCCGGTACATTCTCAATCCTTCTAAAGGTAGGTATTACATCAAATACAGAAGGAAGCTTGTTCTCTTTATCAACAGAACTTTTTACCTCCTCGTAATCTTGTTGGATTTGAGGAAGCTTATCAGCTTGGTATTGATACATTATTGGATTAACTGCGCACATTAATACTACCTTCTATATATACAAAGTATTTTGCATATGAAAAATTGCTAACTTACGAAAAATTTGATTAATTTTAATTAATCGAATCTCCACTACTCGAAATGTAAAAAGAGAATTTGCTCAATAAATGCATGTAAAATTTACTAATATTCTTTAAATAAAATTCTCTTTTTATACTTATATAGCAAAAAACGCCCAAGCTGGGCGTTTTTTTTAATTCTAATCTCCACTTATTCTCTTTTAGTGGACTTAAATACAGAGGGGATGGGATTGTCTTGACCTGTTCGCGTAAAACGTGCCTACGGATTTTGCTTCAAAGAATTTCATTCTTTTTGCAAAACTCCTCCGCACTCTGCTCACAGGTCGCTCGAACCATTAAGTGTGTTCTCATCCTCATCCCATAAAATACAAAAACGGGTAATGCTTTTGCACACCCGCTTTTCAGAGGGGATGGGATTCGAACCCACGGTGGGCTTGCGCTCACACAACCTTTCCAAGATTGCACCTTAAACCGCTCGGACACCCCTCTTTAAATTACTCTAATTATACACAACTTAATTTTGAATGTAAATATACAACTTTAGTTATAGAAATTGTTATAATAAGAATCATCTATTCTAATGATTTATTTTACTTTACAAATTGTTAGACTATAAAAGTAAAGTTATCTGAGAATATAGAAAGGAAACATATGAAAATTGACAATCTAGGTCTTAAAATTGGACAAAAAAGTGTTAATCCTTTTAAAACATCTCGCAATTCAACTACTAACCCTTTTCAAAATGTCAGTTTTGAAGGCAATACTTTGGAATGTGCTGATGTTTTTGAAAAGTTTAAACCAAAAAGTTCAAGCAAATTTAAAATGATTTCTGCTTCTGTTGTAGGAAGTATGAACAAGTTGCGTTCTAAATTTACTGAACCAATAGTAAATTTTGTGAATCGAGTAAGGGAAAATGTTTCTAGTGCTTGGGATTATGCAAAAAATACTAATATTTCAGATATCGCAGGGATTAAAAATATCTCAGAAGCTTGGAATAATACAATGAATAGAGATGTTCTTGATATTGGAAAAGACATTTCCAATTCTATTTCAGGCATAGGAAAAAATATTTCCGAAAAAATGAGTTTCTTAAATACTGATATTTTAGATTTAGGTAAAGGAATTTCAGATAGATGGTCTAATCTAATCAGCAAAATTCATCATAACAAGATTAGTAAAGATATGTCTGTTGAAGATTTAAAAGCATTATGGCTTAATGAAATTAATTCTGCTGCTGAAAGAGAGGTGGCTTAATGAATAAAAACGTTGCTGAAATTATCGATGCTTTAGCTGCTCACCAGGACAATGCTTCTATTGAGGTATTGGAAGAGTTGGGAACAAATTCCCCTGATAATGAAGTAAGAGAATATACTTCTCGTGCATTAGTTAGAAAAAATGTTCATGATTCATTGAAAGTAGTTATTATTAATCAAGGAAAAGGTATTAATGATCTTTCTCCTGCTGTTGCAATGAGTACAATAAATGAAATTCTAGCTTTAAAAGATAAATCAGAAGTAATTAGGATTTTAGATGATACGATTAATATGCATTCAGATGAGTCTGTAAAGGAAAATGCTCGTTCTGTAAAATCTTTACTTGCATTAAGCTAGAGATTTAGTTTTAAAATAAAAAAAGAAGGATTTATATAAATCCTTCTTTTTTTATTTTATTATATTATTTCCCTAATTGGATATTAAAACCTAATTGGAATCCTACGCCAGTTCTACCAACATTTCTGAATACAGTTTGGAAATATCCTGCACATCTGTCAGTAAAGCGTTTTGTTATTCCAAATCCATATTGAATATAGCCTCTATCCATATACAAATGAGGTAAACTTACATTTCCAGCTCTTCCATCCACAGCTCCATTTAAGTTATACATGTATTGCAATGTCGCATAGATGCTAAATGTATCTTTTTCCCATATCAAGTTTAATCCAGGTGCTAAGTTTATACCATTTAATGTTCCAGACATCATTCCCATTTGACCAAAATCAGAGTGCCAATTTTGTTGTCCAAAGAAATTGTATGATAGTAATAAATTTGGTTGTAATACCCAATCTTTATGAAATCTCCAATTATACGCAGCTTTTGTTGCAGCTCCTGCAAAATAATTGAATGTATTATCAGTATGGCCTGCTATGTCCATACTATTTTGATAGACTCCTCCATAAATTAAGCCACCAAGTATGAAGTTATTTTTATACCAAGTCCCTAAGAAACCTGCCTGCCCACCATTTTGATATGCGCCCATGCCTGCAAAATATTGGTGAGCCCCATTATATCCGATATAAGCAGTTGGCATAAATTTCCAACCATTTTTTAGTTCTTTTAGCCCAAAATCGGCACCAATAATAGTTCCATAGGCATTATTCCCAACATTACTTAAGCCTTGACTCATTTGCAATGTTTCAAATGTCCCATACATTCTGTACCATAGACCACCATCTTTTCTTGAGTATTGATATGGTGCAAAGACTGGATTTGTTGCCGCATATCTATTAGCCATTGTTCCTGTATATCCGATATCTTCATCTTTGAAGCTTGGTAATAACATTGAATGATTAAATAACATATCATTTACGGCTAATTGATTCATGTATTGAGCCAATGTTGTTACTTGACCTCTATAAACTTGAGGATTAAATCTTGTAAGGTTTAATGTATAATTACCTGTAATACCTCCATGATTATTTAATTGATACCAGCCGATTGGAGTAAAAACTTCTTTTTTAGTAGCGGTTAAATTTATTGTAGGAGTTATATTTTCATATTTAAAGATGTTGTCTAGTGTTATATCTCTGTCTATTGGTGCATCCCAGCCAAAAATATCTTCGCCTAGATTCCAGTCGGAAATATTTATTGTTCCAACTCCTGTAATATTGCTACCAATAAATTTGTCGGTGTTATGTTGGTTTTGAGCATTACTTCTTGCATAAATGTCAATAGTAAAATCTGCTTGACTATCAATTTCTCCAACAGTATTTGCTCCAATGTTTAAATTATTTATATTATATTCAGAAATGCCACCGTTCATTGCTGATAAAAGACCAGAGGTGTTTAAATTATCCAAATAGCTAATTCCGCCGTGATTTTCACCAGCTGCTACGAATTGAGAGGAAGAGTCAATGTTTAGATCTCCTCCTTTAATAGTGCTAAGGTTTTTTACTGTAATTGATGAATTATTAATAAGATTTAATTTACCCCCCAGTTGAGAATAAAATGCTTCACTAGAACCTTCTAATGAAGAAGTTTCTCCTGTTGATAATGAATAATTATCTAAAGTGACATTACCGGCACTTTCAGATAAGAATAAATCTCCGTTTACTTTGTCTCCAGCATTAAAAGTTGCATTGGAATTTTCTGCTAATATAAGTTCTCCACCATTTTCTATATTTACGGTTGCGTTTTTAACTAAATTTCCGTTTTCTAAGATTAATGAAGTGGTATTGTTATCTGTATTGCCAATATTTAAAGTTCCGGTTAAATTATTATTTCCATTTATAGTTAGTTTATTGTTTCCTTTTATGATATTAATAATTCCACCTAGAGCATTTTGTTGATTAGAAATTTTTATTGAAGAATTATTTGAAATTAGTAATTGTCCACTATCATTGTTAATATTTGTTAAACTTAGGTTTGCCCCATCACTCGCACCAAAAATATGATTATTTATTATTTCAGTGGCATTAAAATTTGCATCTTTTCCTGAGTTTATAAATGTTCCGGTATTATTTAGAATATTCCCAGTTCCGGAGTCAAAAGTTCCTTTATTAAGAATGGTTCCGGAGTTGTTCATGTTGTTATTTACGATGAAATTGCCTTCATTTGTGAGAAAACCATTTTTATTGTTTGTAAAATCTTTAACGGTTACATTTGAGTTGTTTTGAAAATTCCCGTTTAGCTCCAATTTATTTTGGCTAATGTTTCCATTATTTATGCCATCTGTTATATTTAAGTTTCCGTTTCCTGAAAGGTTACTTTTGTTGTTAAATTCTTTTGCTGCAGTTATTGAGTCATTGTTTGTGTAGTTATCTGCATTTATATTAATAATTTCTTGCTCTATTAAGCCGTCATTGGAACCATCCTCTGTTATTGTTAATGAACCGTTACCTTTAATTATTGCATCGATATTATTTGTTAAAATACCGGTAGTTACATTTGCAGAGTTATTAATAGTGCCGTTGTTTATTAGTGTTCCGTTGCCTGATAGATTACTGTTAAAGTTATTTGTTCCTTCAGTATTTATTATTCCATCATTATAGATATCATTAGCTACGTTTTGATTTCCTTTGTTAAAAGTTACTTCTGTAAGATTTACAGTTCCGTTTTTAGTGTTATATAATGCTCCTCCAATTTCAGCTTTGTTATCAGTAAAAGTTGCCTTATTAAGGGTTAGTTTACCGTCATTATATATTGCTCCACCCTTAGATGCTTCATTATTAGAAAAAATAGCTTCTTCATCAATAGTTATATTGGCCCCATTGGTTGTACTGAAATTCATGTTTGCTATAGCACCACCATTAGTACCTGCGGTATTGTTTGTGAATTCCGAGTTTTTTCCTATGTTTAGTTGCCCATCGAAATTACCAATAGCACCACCATAAGATTGTAATGATGAATTATTTGAAAAAATCGCGTTATCTCCGATTGAAGAAGTACTTCCATCATTATTCCATATATAAATGCCTCCAGAGGAGTATTGTGATGAATTATCTGAAAAAGAGATTGAATTTCCGATTGTCACGTCTGAATTATAAATATAAACTGCTCCGGCTGCTCCTTTGGCTCCGGTTATAGAGTCTTGAGCTGATAGTGCGGTATTATTTGAGAAGCTAACATTATTACCAATATTTAAAGTGGAGTCAGAAATATATAGAGCCCCTCCTGCGTCTCCATTTGTATTAAAAGTTTTGTTGTTATTAAAATTGGTGTAATTTCCAATATTAAGAGTAGAACCACTTAGTGATGTTATTGCTCCGCCTGCGTGTGCAGAATTGTTGATAAATGAGCTGTGGTTATCTTTCTCTCCATCTGAAATTGTGAGTTTGCCTAAATTAAAAATAGCTCCACCGTGTGTGGATGCGGTATTATTTTTAAATGAAGAATTTGTTATAGTATTTTGAAGTTCTATTAATAATGCACCTCCATTACCATTGTATGATTGGTTTTCGATTGTATTATCTATTATATCTTGATTTATTAGTTGGGCTGAACTAATATTGCTTGAAAAACAAAACAATGCACTTATTAATAAGGCGGATGCTAATTTATTCTTTTTCATATATACTCCAAATTTTCTTAATTCCTTTATTATATTATCAGAAAAAATTTGTATTTTTGATTTTGTAAATCTTTTGTTACAACAAATAACATATGAGATTATGTTTATTTAATCTCATATGTGTTTTAGTTTTATGATTTAAAATTTATCATTAAGAAGTTCAAAGTATCCTTGAGGGTGTTTACAAGTAGGGCAGATACAAGGGGCTTCTTTTGATATTTGAGTATGACCGCATTTTCTACATAACCATTGGGTTAATTCCTTTTTTTGAAAGATTTCTTTGTTTTTCAATTGTTCTGCAATTTCCCAAAATCTATGGGAGTGACGTTTTTCGATTTCTAAAATATTTTTGAATAAATATGAAATCTCTTCAAAACCTTCTTCTTTTGCAGTTTCTGCCGAATTTTTATATATTATTTCCCATTCTTCTTTTTCTCCTTCAAAACTTGAGATTAAATTCTCATAGGTATTTCCATAAAAAAATGGATAGTTAGCTTCTACTAAATAATGATTATTAGGGATATGTTTATAAAATAATTTTGCATGCTCTTTTTCGTTTTCAGAGGTTAAATAAAAAATTTCACTTATTTTTTCAAAGCCTTCTTTTTTAGCAATTTTTGAAAAAAAAGTGTAACGATTTCTGGCTTGAGATTCTCCCGCAAAAGCATTTATAAGACATTTTAATGTTTTAGAGTTTTCTATATTCATAATAATTTCTCCTTTTAATATAGAATATAACAACTTATAGTATTTATAACTTGTATAACCGTATATATGTTTAGGACTATTTATCTATAACTAAAGTTATAAAAGTAATAAATTTTTATAAAAAATGGGGTTAAACAACTTTGTGAAATGTAATATTTATGAGTGTTGTAGACTTCGTATCGTCTAAATGGAGGATTCTACAACTAAAGTTATAAAGTTATATTTTTTTTTGCCGTAAGACAAGGAAGAAAGGCAAAATATAAATTTATTGAAAGGAAATTTATTATGGGTGCGACATCATCAATTACAATTAACACAAATTTGGCGTCATTAACCTGTCAGTCTTATCTTAGAGATGCAACTAAAGGTATGAACACTGCAATGGAAAGATTATCAACTGGCTTCAGAATAAATTCTGCTGCCGATGACGCCGCAGGTTACGCAGTATCTGCTGGAATGGAAGCAAAAATCAATGGTTATGACATTATTGAAACCAATGCGCAAATGGGTTTAGATATGTTAACAACTCAAGAAGGTATTCTTGACATCATTAATGATTACTTGCAAAGAGTTAGAGATTTAACCATGCAAGCTGCTAACGGAACTTATGGTTCTGCATCATTAGATGCTATTAAAACAGAAGTTGTTCAAAGAATGGATGAAATCAATCGTCTTTGCCAAATTACAGATTTTAATGACACATATCTTCTTGATGGTTCAAGAACTACAGATATAAATTTACAAGTTGGATTATATTCTGATGCAAGATGTGTAATTAAAATGGATGCATTTTTATTTGCAAGTGCAGAGTCATCTGTAATTTTTGGATTTGGATCTGCAGGAGTCAAAAATCCTGATGGTACTTCTCAAGGATATTTAGACTTAACAGCAAGAGATGCTAAAGACGAAGCTAATGGATATATTTACCAAGCTAGAATTATTGATGCTAATGGTAAGCCTGTTCTTGACGCAGATGGTAATATTCAATATAAAGCAGGTTATTATAAATCAGCATTGGCTGCTGCTTTAGCAGAAAATGGAACTATTGAATATGCGGGTGCTAATGCAAGTGCAACTCTTGCTGCAGGAAAAACTTTCTCTATTGAAGACATGTGTAGTGCTATATACAGAAACGATTCTTCTGCTCGTGAATTTATTGATCAAATAGATTTAGCAATTGATAATATTTCATTAAGATCTACAAAAATCGGTGCTTATATGAATAGATTAGATTCTGCAATTGAATCTACTGATGTACAAAGAGAAAATCTAACAGAAGCCAATTCTACAATTAAGGATGCTGATGTAGCAACAGAATCTTCTAATTACATTAAATATCAAATTTTACAACAATCTACGGCAACATTGCTATCAACAGCAAATCAAATGCCTTCAATTGCATTGAACTTAATTTAATAATAGAAAAAATAATAATAGAGATAATAAAGGTCCTTTCAATGACTCTCAGTATTTTGTGCTGAGAGTTTGCCTTATTAAATAATTGTTTTTACATACTCTATAATATCATTAGATTCATACATTTGTATATTTCTATCCGTATCTATTAAAAATGGTACTTGTCTTTTACCGCCCATTTTTATTAAAACTTCCTCATTATTTTTTTCTTTTATATCAATCTTATTATATGAGACATTATTGTTTTCAAAAAAATTCATAACTTTCAAACAATATGGACAAGTATCTAACACATATAAATTAAGCATATTCCCTCCTTTTTCTAATATTATGAACTTAAAAAAACTACATACATTAGCCATGTATATAATATTTTTGTGTTAGTATTTTTAACGAGAGGTTTTGTTATGTTAAGACAATTTTTAAATTCAAAAATTCATAGAGCGACAGTTACTGATGCAAATTTGAATTATGTTGGCTCAATTACTATAGACGAAGATTTTTTAGATAAAGCTAATATTTTGGAATGGGAAAAAGTTGAAATTTTAAATATAAACAACGGAGAACGATTTCAAACTTATGCCTTAAAAGGAAAAAGAGGTTCTAAATGTTTTTGTTTAAATGGAGCTGCTGCAAGAAAAGCGCAAATTGGTGATAAAATTATTGTGGTTACTTATGCTGATTTAACTCCTGAAGAAATCAAAGTTCATAAGCCAACGATTGTCCAAGTTGGAGAAAATAATGAAATCATCTGTTAATAACCCATATAAACCTAAGAAAAAAAAGAAGTTTTCAATAAATATAAATAATATGGGCGTTAATATTGATAAAAACGAGTATTATGAAATAATAAAATCAAATTCGGCTCATCCAGAGCAAGGTTTAAAATAAAATTTTATACTTTTTTATTAGCCCAGAGTATTTACCCTAACTGAGTATTTGTATTATTGAAATAAGTTTATAATATATTAGAATTAACTATGTGTATACGAAAGTGGAGTAACTCTTTATGACTATTGATAAGAAAAAAATATCTATACAAATTTTAGCAATCATTGGGCTAATTTTATCAATAAAATTGGCTTGTATATATTATGTAGCAAATTATGAAAAATATGCACTATCAAGTTTTTGTTCTATAAATGATTTTATTGATTGTGATGGAGCGTCTCGATCTTCTGTTTCACAATTTTGGGGTATCCCTTTAGCTTATTGGGGTATATTATTTTATATTTTGATGTTGTTTTTAACTGTTGTAGATAAACTAAAGCAGGTAAAATTCTTGAAATTTCTAGAGGTATTTAAATCTCCAATGGCTTATATTGCGTCTATTGGGACTATTGCTTTTGCTATTTCTATGGTTTTAGCTGGGTTAAGTTTGTTCAAGATACATAAACTTTGTATTTTGTGTTTAATTACATATTTTATTGATTTAACAATTGCTTTGGTTGCTTCAAATGGGCAATTTAAAATATTAGTTGAAGCTTTTAAACATACTGTAATTGATTTTATTGATGGTGCAAAAAAATATACAAAAACATTTATTGTATTAATGATATTAGGAATATCTTTTTTGTGTTATAGCGGAATTACTTACAATTTTGTTCCTCATGTAAAACGTCATAAATCTATTATGAAATACCATGATATTAAATTTAATCCTTATAGAGTTAAAGGAAATCTATTAGGAAAAGAAAATGCTGATGTTGTAATAGATTTATATTCAGACTATGTGTGTCCTATTTGTTATACAAATAATATAATGTTACACAAAGCAGTAAAAGAGTTTTCGAATGTAAAAGTTATTCATCATAATTATCCATTTGATAAGGAGTGCAATCCATACATTTCTTATAGTATGCATCCGAATGCTTGTTTTATGGCAAAAGCTGCAATTGCGGCAAGAAATCAAGGAAATTATTGGGAAATGAGTTCTTTATTATATGAAAATCAACCTAAAAATGAAGATGCTATTTTGAAATTAGTTGATCAACTTCGTTTTGATAAATCTAAATTTATGAATGATTTTAATTCAAAAACTACAGAAAAAGAAATTGAAGATGAATTGGAAAAAGCAGTAGAATTGGGTATTGATGCAACTCCTACAATGTATATTAATGGTGATAGATATGTTGGAGTAAAACCATACTATGAATTAAAGGAAATTTTAATTGAACACGGAGCTAGAAAAAAATAATAAAATTTTAATTCACGCTTGTTGTGGAATATGTTCGGGATATCCTATTTCTTTATTAAAAGAAATGGGATATGAACCTGTTGTGTATTTCTGTAATCCTAATTTAGATACACAAGAAGAATTTGATAAGCGTCTTGAAGCTCAAAAGATAGTTTGTATGTATCATTGGGTGGATTTAGTAGTAGAAGAATATAATCATAAAGATTTTTTATTAGCTGCAGAAGGCCTGGAAAATGAGCCTGAAAAAGGGTTAAGATGTGATAAATGTATTGAGCTACGCTTAAAAAAGTCAGCTCAAAAGGCAAAAGAACTTGGAATATATAAATTTACAACATCTTTAGTTATAAGTCCGCATAAGAACTTTGAAAAAATAACAAAAATAGCTAAAAGTGTTGCAGAAGATTTAGAATATATTGCAATAGATTTTAAAAAGAAAGATGGTTTTTTGAAAACAAATAAATTATCAAAAGAGCTAGGAATATATAGACAAAACTATTGTGGCTGTGAATTTAGTAAACGTTAGAAATAGAGGTTATAGATTATGGAATGTAAAAAAGAAGAGAATTTAATAGAATGTACTTGTTCTGCTACTACTTGTAAAAATAGAGGAATGTGTTGTGAATGTGTTCGTCATCATAGAGAAGCTGGACAAATTCCAGGTTGTTTTTTTCCTAAAAGTGCAGAATTAACTCATAATAGATCTATTGAATATTTTATAGAAGTTTATTCTAAAATCCTTAATAAGTAAAATATTTGTCGAAATCAACATCTTCAAAGTTACATAAAAGATGGAAAATATCATCATCGTCATCAAGGCGATGAAAATTGTATTCATCAAATAACCAGTATTTAGGATTAATTCCCTTTACTCTTACGATATTTTTATCTTTCAAAATTTGAAGTTTCTTTTTTACTTCATCAATAGGAAGGTCAACAAGTTTAGCCAGCTCAACTGCTGTAATTCCATCAGGGTGGCTGTATTTTTCAGGGGTAAGGAACATAAGTTCCAAGCCGACCATCTTTAAATTCCTATCTTCATAATCGAGTTCCATATTTGTATTATATCGTATTAATTAAAAAAGTGAATAGTGAGGGGTAAATTAGATAGTAAATAAACAGTGATAAAATTTTTGTCTTTGATATATAAGTTGTGATATGAGTTTCGCGATATAGTATAAATATAATAATTGTAAGTTATTTAGTTGAAGTGTTTTTGGGTTTGAAATATAATTTTGTTGTATGGAAAAGGGATTACAAAACTCGAAAAATGCAATAATTTGGCTTTGTGCAGCACACTTAGCCTGTGATGTATATGGTGGATTTTTAAATCCGATTATGCCATTTATTGCTCAAAAACTTGGTTTTACAATGGCGATTGCAACAGTAATAATAAGTATTTCGCACATTTGTTCATCAATGTTACAGCCGATATTTGGTTTTTTTGCTGATAATATTTTAAAACGATTTTTTATCTTTTGGGGTGTAATTTTAGCATCATTATTTATTCCACTTACTCCTGCTGCTCCAAATATTTTTATACTTGTTATTTTTATGATTTTGGGTAGTCTTGGTGGAAGTTTTTTTCACCCTCAAGCTATGGGCTTTGTAAATTATTTTTCCGGTAAAAATTGTTCTGACAACATGGGTATTTTTATTAGTTTGGGCTCGTTAGGTTTTGCTTTTGGTCCTTTACTTGCAGCATTGATTACCCAAGTGCTGGGGCTAGAGAAATTACCTTTTGCATCTTTATTCGGACTAAGTTTGGCTCTTGTTATGTTCTTGTTTGTTCCGAAGTTATCTATTATAGAAAAAAAGCCTGAACATAAAGAATTTTTCAAATCTTTTAAAGAAATTCTTGGGAATAGGCAGATGAATTATTTAATGCTTATTGCAATGATGAAATCTTTAATTACTAATAGTTCTTGTATTCTATTGCCGTTTTTATGGAAATCTATGAATTATTCTCCATTTTATATTGGATTTGCATTATTCTTATTCGTATTTGCAGGCTCAATTGGTTCTTTTTTAAGTCCTAAGGTAGAAAAAAGATTAGGACAAAAGCCTATCATTTATTTTTCAATGTGGGCAACATTTCCAATGATGTTGTTGTTTGGGGCTATTTACAAAACTTCTCCAATTTTATCATTAATTGTATTTTTTATAATAGGATTTACGACTATGTTAGCTCAGCCTGTTACAATGGTATGGGCCCAAAGGCTTTTGCCTAAGTATAAAAGTATTGTTGCAGGATTTATAAACGGATTTTGCTGGGGAATTGTAGCTCTTTTAATGTCTATATTAGGTGCTATTGCCCAAAAATACGGTATTATGAATGTGTTAATTATTCTAAGTATTTTACCTGCACTATGTTCTTATTTTGTAAAATATTTGAAAGAAATAGAGTAAGTATTATAATTTTTTTGGTATAATACTTTTCGGAGCTGTATAGATTTTGAATAATTGGATAAAAAATATTATATATGAATTAAAAAACATGAAAATGCTTGATAAGTATATTCTTAAGCAAGTAATTGAGATGTTTATTATGGGTGTATTAGTATTTACTTCAATTATTTTTGCTTCTGATACTTTTATTACGCTAATTAAACAGATTTCCATGTATGGAATTCCTTTTAAGATAGCATTTTTAATAATTATTTTACATTTACCTTCTGTATTTGTAATGACAATACCAATGGGAGTTTTATTGGCTACTGTTATGACTTTAAATGGGCTTAGTTTAAGTTCGGAAATAACTGTAATGAGAGCTTGCGGTATTGGATTAAATAGAATTGCGAAACCAATTTTTATATTTTCAATCGTAATGGCTTGTGTGAGTTTTGTTTTGAATGAAACAGTCGTTCCAGTTATGACTAAGCAGTCTACAGATTTAGCTTTGTATGCTTTTAGTAAAAAAAATATTCCGGAAGGGAAGCATAATTTTACTTTTAAAGAGGTAAAAGAGGGTGGTCTTTTAAAACGTTTATTTTATGTTGGAGATTGTACAGATAAACAGTTACATAATATTACAGTTTTAGATGCTTCAAAAGAAGGAACGATACAGATTTTGCAGGCAAAAGAAGGTACAACGACTCCTGAAGGGTGGAATTTTCAAAATGGAGCTATTTATACAGTGTCTGATAATGGAAAAACTCTTGATACTACACTTTTTGGGGATTCGGTTATAAAGTTTGGCATGGATTTATCTAAAGAAATGAACAGAAATTTGGCTAATGAATATAATTTTATTCAACTATGTAAATATCTTGCTAATCCTGATGTTGAAAATAAAAATGTATTAAAAATAAATTTGTTTGATAAAATAGCATTGCCTTTAACTACTATAGTACTAGTTTTAATAGGGGTGCCTTTAGCTATTACTCCGCCTAGAGTTAGGTATAATAGAGGATTTTTATTTAGTATTTTAATTATTTTTGCTTATTATTTGATTAGAGCTTTATCAATTTCTTTTGGAGAAGCTGGTTCTTTGATTCCTGTTCTAGCAGCTTTTATGCCAAATATTATTTTAACAATTGCAGGGGTTGGATTATACTATAGAAAAGTATATACAATATGTTAACTTGGAGTAATTATGTATAGATACTCTTATTTAAGACTTGCTTTATCTTTAATAGCAATAATTATTTATTTATTTTTAAGGCATCCAATGTTTGCAATAATTTGTTCTATTTTAATAGTAGGTGGGTATGTTTTATTTACTAAAGTGCGAGAAACAACTATTATTGATGAAGGAAAGGTTTTACGAAGAGAAGCTGCTTTAAGAGCTGCTAGGATTTATCTAAATCCTTATCAGGATATTTGGAAAAATTTAAGACTTTCTAATAAATATTGTTCTATACGACTTGGAGGGGATGGACATACTATTACTGTAAAGGAACATTTAAAAGAATCTTCAAGGTGTCGTTCATTTAGAATAATTGAAACTCGAGTTCATAGTTTTGAAGATTTATGGAATATGTTTTGCACAAATTTTGATAATAATAAAACGTACGATGGTTTATTAGATGATTGTAGAAAATATAAAGTTTCTGTAATAGAAGATAAAATTATAAATTCTTATGTTCCAAAAGCTACAAAGAAAGTTGAAAATTCTAAAAAAATCGATATTAATAATTGTTCAGAAGTTGAACTTACAGCTCTTCCAGGTATTAGTATTGTAATGTCAAAAAAAATTATAAAAAAACGAGAAGAAATTGGTGGATTTAAAAATACAAATGATTTTTTTCTATTTTTAAAATTAAAACCACATATGCAAAAACAACTTGAGAATTTAATTTGCATAAATAAAATGAAGGGTATAATTAAAATAGAAAAAACAAAAGAGAGAAGTGTCGATTTGTGAAATTAAGAGTTTTTAATATTATAAAAAAAACTAAAGTTGAAGGTCCAGAATTAAGATATTGTATTTGGGTGCAAGGTTGTTCAAGACATTGCAAAGGCTGCCAAGCAGTCCATACTTGGTCGCATTCTGGTGGGAAATTATTTGATGTTATAGATATTATTAACGATATAAAATCTCAAAACGGAATAGAAGGTGTTACATTTTTAGGCGGAGAACCTTTTGAACAGTCTGAAGCTTTAGGATTAATTGCAGAAGAAGTTCAAAAATTAGGTTTAGGAGTTTTGTGTTTTACGGGTGATTTAATTGAAAATTTAAAAAAAGAAGAAAAAAATCAAAAATTGTTAGAGAATATTGATTTGCTTATAGATGGTGAATTTAGAATAGATGAGCTTGATTATTCTCGTCCTTGGTGTGGTTCAAAGAATCAAAGGTATCATTTTTTAACAAACAGATATAATGAAGAAATCTTTGAAAAGTATAAGAATAAAGTTGAAGTTAATATTTCTCCAAATGGTACTGTATTTATGAATGGTATGGGGAATTTTGATGAGATACTTCAAAAGATTGATTTAAGCCCAATTAAAAAATGCTAGAATGTCCTCAATAAGGAAGGTTAAAATGTGTGCTTATAAATTATCAAATTTAATTAGGGCTCGATTTCCGTTGATATATATGACAACTTTTGAAGAGGATAGAGCTACAAAATTTATTAAATCAATTGTAACAGATGAAAAACAAGTAAAAGTAGCAAGGGAAGTTTTTACTTGGACTCAAACAAATGGACTTTATAATGATACAGTAGGTAAGTCTGTTTCAGATACTACATGTCCTTGTAAGATGCTTGAATATATTAGAAGATACGAAAAGGATGCTGTTTTTATAATTTATGATTTTCATGTGAATTTTGGTCCTAAAAACAGAACTCCTGATTATAATGTAATAAGAAAAATTAGAGATATAATTCCTGATTTAAAATTAGGAACTGTTAGAAAAACTGTATTTTTTATTTCGCCTGAATTGTTGATTCCTGAGGCTTTACAAAAAGAAATTACAATATTTGATTTTCCTTTGCCTAATCTAGATGAAATAAAATCAAAGTTTGATAGTATGCTTAATCAAAATTCTTCTGTTGAAGCTAATTTAAATGAAGAAGAAAAAGATAAACTCTGTAAGGCAGCTTTAGGGTTGACTTTGCAAGAAGCAGAAAGCGCATTTGCTCTTTCAATGGTAAATGATGGCAAAATTAGTATTAAAGATTTATCTGTAATTTTAGAAGAAAAAGTTCAAGTAATTAAAAAGACCGGAATATTGGAATTTATTAAGTCTGATTATACGATAAAAGATATTGGAGGTTTAGATAATTTAAAAAACTGGTTATTAAAACGAAATAATTCTTGGTCAGAGCAAGCAAAAAAATATTGTATACCTTCGCCAAAAGGAGTTTTAGTAACCGGAGTTCCTGGATGTGGAAAAAGTCTTACTGCAAAAGCAATGAGTACAATTTGGCAACTTCCACTTTTAAAATTGGACTTTGGTAAAGTTTTTTCAGGTTTAGTTGGTAGTTCTGAAGAAAATATGCGAAGAGCTCTTGCTACAGCAGAAGCTGTTGCTCCTTCTATTTTATGGATTGATGAAATTGAAAAAGGGCTAAGCGGTTTAGGATCGAATGGAGATAGTGGAGTTTCTTCAAGAATTTTTGGACAGTTTTTAACTTGGATGCAAGAAAAGGAATCACCTGTATTTGTTATAGCAACAGCTAATAATATTAGTTCATTACCTCCAGAACTTTTAAGAAAAGGGCGTTTTGATGAGATATTTTTTGTAGATTTACCTACTGTTCAAGAAAGAAAAGAAATTTTTAA
Source organism: Candidatus Gastranaerophilales bacterium (assembly GCA_944323985.1). GTDB lineage: Bacteria > Cyanobacteriota > Vampirovibrionia > Gastranaerophilales > Gastranaerophilaceae > CAG-196. The sequence goes on from CALUUP010000003.1 coordinate 22,783, forward strand.
ACTTCATTTAGAAAAAAGATTAAAAGATAAGGATGTTGCAAGTGAAATAATTGGAGTTAAAAATCTCTGTTCAGAGCTTGCAAAGATGACAGAAGGCTTTATTGGATCAGAAATAGAGCAAGTTGTTGTTTCATCTCTTTGCGATGCTTTTTTTGAAAATAGGGCTTTGAAGTTTGAAGATTTAGCGAGAAATATTGCTAATACTGTTCCGCTTTCTATGACACAAAGAGAACAAATATTGGCATTAAGAGCTTGGGCTAATGTTAGAGCAGTTTCTGCTACTAAAACTTCAAATCTAAAACAGTATAAAAAAGAAACTAATGAAGAGAATGTTTCTTTAAGTAGAGGTGGAAGAACTTTAGATTTTTAAAAGGAGAGAGAATGTCTTGTACGGTATTTGCTTTGCCATATGCAATAGCTTGGGTTGTTGGAGCTTTAGCTACTGGGGCACTTCATGCGGCTGAAATAAACAATGAGTTAAAAGATGAAATCTTAGATTTTGATAATAATATTTCTGATAATATTGAACAAACCTGTGAAAATGTACATATAATTAATCAAAATCACTTTTTAGAAAAAAGTTTTGAAACAAATTTTATGGATAAAAGTATTTTAATGAAAACTTTAGAAGAGCATGGAGTTCAAAATATATCAGAAAATGAATATGGTCAAATTTCCGGTAATATTGACAGTTATGTACTAAATTTTGAGAGAATGGAAAATGATAAACCTTATTTTGTGAAAATTTCGTGTCTTGAATCAGATAATGCTAAAGAAAAATTTGAAGATTTAACTTCGGAATATACACTTAATGTTCAGGAAGAATCATATTTGAGTATTATTAATAAATTAAAAGAAAATAATATGGAAATAGAAGATGAAGAAGTTATGGAAGATAACACAATCGTTCTTACTGTAAATCTTGATTAATTGGAGAAAGTTAATGTCAGAAAAAAAGATGAAAATAAGATTGTTGCCAAATGGCGAAATTCAGATGGAAACAATTGGCGTAAAAGGTAAAAAATGTTTGGACTATATAGAGATATTGAAAAAACTTGTTGATGTGAAAATTACAGATACACAATTGTCTCAGGAATATTATGAGACAGATACAGAAGTTGTTAATTCTGAAAATGCAGAAATTAGGTTAGATTAAATTTTTTAATTGCACTCGTTATTTTTTTGTGCTAGAATCGACTTGAAAAGAGAGAGGTCATTCAATGAGTGAAGGACATTGGATTGTAAACAAGGTTATTGCAGGACATAGTTTAAGTTTTAACGCAGATACAATTTTAACTATGTGGGCGGCAATGGCTTTTTTGCTTGTTATATCCTTTATAGCAACAAGAAATCTAACAATTTTCCCTAATAGATTACAATTAATATTGGAAGGTATTTTAGGTTATTTTAGGGATTTGGTAAATAATATGATGCCAAAAGAAGGAAATAAACATTTTCCTTTAATTGCTTCATTATTTTTATTTATTGTAACTGCAAATTTAATGGGACAGTTACCTTTAAAAATGATTGAATTAAAACATGGAGAAATGGCTTCTCCTACGAATGATATAAATTTAACGGCAGCATTAGCTATAATTGTTTTAATTTATTATGTTACAGCAGGAATTATCAAAAAGAAATTCAAATTCTTTTTACATGGTTTTTCGCTTGTAGCAATAATTTCGGCTTTAGTTGAAATTTTGGAATTATTTACAAGACCTCTAACGCTTGCATTACGTTTATTTGGTAATATTTTAGCTGGAGAAATTTTAATAACAGCATTATTAGGAATTTGTGCTTGGGGCTTACCATTACCGATTATGTTTTTTGAAATCTTGGTAGCTTGCGTACAAGCACTTGTTTTTACAATGCTAACAACAGTCTATATCGCTTCTGCAGTAAATGAAGAACAACATTAATATTAATAAAATAAATAAAAAAGGAGAATTAAAATGGAAGAAGTAAAAACAATTTCAGATTTAGCACAATTAGGCGCAGGTATTGCAATTGGTTTTGGTGCAATTGGTGCAGGGTTAGGAGTTGGTGTTGCAACAAAAGGTCTTTTGGAATCAATCTCTAGACAACCTGAAATCGCAGGTAAAGCGGTAGGTTTCTTCTTAGTTGGTGCAGCTATGGCTGAAGCTTGTGCTATTTATGCTTTCGTTATCGCAATGAAATTATGCGGTATGATGGGCTAGGGGTAATTTTAAATTATGCTCCTTATGTATTTATTTGAATGAGAGACAAATAAATACTTTTAAAATAAGAAAAGTTCTCTCTATAAATAGGTCAAAAAATGGAATTTAATGCTACATTTTTAGTTACAATAATATCTTTTATAGTTTTTGTTTATTTGATGAACAAAATTTTGTATGCTCCTATCCAAAAAGTTGTTACTGAAAGGGAAGATTTTGTTAATTCGAATTTAAAAGATGCAGAAACTAATAATGATAAGGCTAAAGCTTTGTCAGAAGATAGAGATAATAAAATTTCAAATGCTAGAAATGATGCTAGATTAGTTTATATTGATTCTTTAAATGATTATAAAAAACAAAAAGATGATTATATTCACAATACTCAAGAAGATGTGAATAATGAACTTAATAATGCATATCAAGGTCTGGAAAATTTATCCAATGAAACTAAGGAAGGTTTAAAAGGGAAAATGACAGATTTAGCAAATGACATTGTGGAAAAAATGTTAGGCTACAGAAGTGAAGTTCCATATTTTGATAATGACAAAGTAAACAAAATTTTATACCACTAGGAAGGTCGAGCAATGTTGGGTGCAATATTAGATTACATAAGCAGAACTAATTTATTCAATTTTATTATATTTTTCTCAATAATAGTCTTTATTTGTAGAAAAATTAACTTGGGTACAAAGTTAGATGATGCAAAAAATGTAATAACACAAAGGGTTGAAGATTCTAAAACAGAAAAGGAAAATTCAGAGAAAAATTTAAAAAATATTGAGGATACTGTTGCACACTTATCAGAAGAAATTGATGAAATAATAGAAAAATCTAAAACTAATGCTAAATTAGTAGGAGAAAAAATATTAGAGGATGCAAATAGCCTTGCAAATGGTATAAGAGAAAACTCAAAAAAATTAGTAGAAAATAAAGCAGCTCTTTTAAAAAATGATTTATTAAGAAAGGCTTCAGAGGCTTCAATTGAGGTTGCTAAAAATCATATAATAAATGAGCTAAATAATAATTATGAATTACATAATCGTTTAATAGACGAAAGTGTTGATGCTATAAGCGAGGTGAATTTATAATATGACAGCTATAGTAAAACAAAATTCTGAATTGATAGCAAGAAGATGGGCTAAAGCTTTAATGGAATTAGCTGCAGAAAATGATGGAATATCTAAAGAAGATATTTTAGATGATTTAAAAGAAGTCAGTGAAAATATTAATTCTTCACAAGCTTTGAAAGAAGCAATTAATAATCCTTCAATTTCAGTTGAAGAAAAACAAATTATACTTTGTAAATTATTTCAAAGTAAATTAATGCCTATTGTGTATAATTTTATAATTGCTTTAAATTTAAAAAAGAGAATAAATATAATAGATGTAATTGCTCAAGAATTCGAAAAGGAATTAGAAGAAATAAAGAATATAGTTAGAGTAAAAGTTACATCAGCAATTGAGATTAATGAAGAAAAGAAAAATGAAATAAAAAATAAAATTTCTGAAAAATTACAAAAGAATACCGTAATAGAATGGAATACAGATGCAAATATTATTGCTGGATTAGTTTTTAATATTAATGAAACAATTATAGACAATAGTATAAAGCACAAGTTAGAGAATTTAAGTAAGAATATAATAAAGGGATAAATGAAAGGATAAAAAATGACAGTAATAAATCCTGATGAAATTAGCTCTATTTTAAAGGAAAGTATCCGAAATTATGAAACGAAAGCTGAAATTTCAAATATCGGAAGTGTTCTTGAAGTAGGTGATGGTATTGCAAGAATATACGGATTACGCAATGTTATGTCAAACGAACTTGTAGAGTTTGAAGATGGTAAAGGAACTTTAGGTATAACTTTAAACTTAGAAGAGGATAATGTTGGTGTTGTAATCCTTGGAGAATATACTCATATTAAAGAAGGTATGACAGTAAAAACAACCGGAAGAATTGCTTCAGTTCCTGTAGGAGAAGCTCTTATTGGTAGAATTATAAATCCAACAGGTAAACCAATTGATGGTAAAGGTGAAATTATTACTGATAAAACAAGACCAATAGAGCGTGTAGCTCCTGGTATAGTTGCAAGAAAATCAGTTCATCAACCATTACAAACAGGTCTTACAGCAATTGACGCCTTAACTCCAATCGGAAGAGGTCAACGTGAGCTTATTATTGGAGATAGACAAACCGGTAAGACAGCAATTGCAATTGATACAATTTTGAACCAAAAAGGCGGAGATGTAATTTGTATTTATGTAGCAGTGGGGCAAAAAGCTTCTACAGTTGCACAATTAGCTAAAACTTTGGAAAAACACGGTGCAATGGATTATTCAATTATTGTATCAGCTACAGCTAATGAACCTGCTCCATTACAATACATTGCACCATTTGCTGGTGTTGCTATTGCAGAAGAATTTATGGAACAAGGCAAACACGTTTTAATAGTATATGATGATTTAACAAAGCACGCTCAAGCATATCGTGCGATGAGTTTGCTATTAAAAAGACCACCAGGACGTGAAGCTTATCCCGGAGATGTTTTCTATCTTCACTCAAGATTATTAGAAAGAGCTGTTAAATTATCTGATGAGTTAGGTGGTGGAAGTATAACAGCACTTCCAATTATCGAAACACAAGCAGGTGATGTATCTGCTTATATTCCAACAAACGTAATCTCTATTACAGATGGACAAATATTCTTAGAGACATCTTTATTCAATTCAGGTGTAAGACCTGCAATTAATGCCGGTATATCAGTATCTCGTGTAGGTGGTGCTGCTCAAACTAAGGGTATTAAACAAGTTGCCGGTAAATTACGTTTGGATTTAGCTCAATTTAGAGAGTTAGAAGCATTTGCACAATTTGCTTCAGATTTAGATGCGGCAACTAAGAAACAACTTCTTAGAGGTCAAAAATTGACTGAAGTATTAAAACAACCTCAGTATAAACCTTTAACTGTTGCTCAACAGGTTACAATACTTTTTGCAGCAAATGAAGGTTTCTTAGATGAAATTGATAATAAGAAAATCAATGAATATAAAAATGGTTGGTTTGAGTATTTTGAAGCAAATATGCCGGAACTTAATAAGTCTTTAAATGAGGGAGCTAAATTATCTGATGAAGATATTTCAGCTTTAAAAACTCAATTAGAAGCATATGGTAAAACTTTATAGAGGTGTTATAAATGCCAAATTTAAAGGACATAAAAAGTAGGATCGGAAGTGTTCAAAATACTAAGAAGATAACAAAGGCTATGAAAATGGTTGCAGCTGCAAAGGTTAAGAAAGCAGAATCAACAGTAAAAGCAGCAAGACCTTTTTCAGATGAGTTGTTACATCTTTTTAGAAAGATGTTAGCTACTGTTGGAGAATATTCTCTTGATGGTTTAAAAGTTGAAAGAGGTTTGGATAATTATCCTGAACTTTTAAGACGCAGAGATGTTAAAGTTGAAGGACTGTTGGTTATAACTTCTAATAAAGGGTTAGCAGGTGCTTATAACGCTAATATAATAAAAGCCGCTTTAAAACGAGTAAAAGATAACGCTCAACAAGGCATAAAAACTGTTATATATCCTGTAGGACAAAAAGCAATTTCAGCATTTAAACATAAAGCTGGAGATTATGTTCTAAAAGATGGTTATATAGCAATTGCTAATGACCCTACAGCAACTGGAGCTAATTTGATTTCAGAAGATATTGCAAATGATTTCGTGTCAGGTGAAATTGATAGAATTGATATTATTACAACACATTTTAACAATATGATGTCATATAGTGTTGTATCTTGGGAAGTTTTACCAGTAAAAGTAGAAAAAGCTGAAGAACACGAGATTGAACCAGTAATGGAATTTGAACCTTCGGCTAATGGAGTTTTACAACAAATTGTTCCAATGTATATAACAAATTCTATATATCAAGCTTTATTAGAAGCAAATGCGAGTGAACTAGCTTCAAGAATGACAGCGATGTCAGCAGCTTCAAATAATGCAGAAGAGATGATTACAACTTTAACTATTGATTATAATAAAGCTCGTCAAGCAGCTATTACTCAAGAGTTAGTTGAAATTGTATCAGGAGCTCAAGGAGTTAGTGGCTAAATTTAATTTATAAATAAGAAGCGGCCCGACTTTTAAAAGTTGGGCCGCTTCTTATTATGCTTCAAAAAATATTTCTTTAGCTCTATTTTGCTCTATAATTTTATTTTGTTGATTTTGAATATATTTACCGCTTCCAAATATAGCTGCAATCGCACATCCTACCCCAGCTGCAGTATTTAATACAAATTTTAATAATTTATTATTCATCTTTTTTGTGAGAGCATTTGCTCCAAATACACCAACTAATATAGCCGCTCCAAATGCAGTATTTGTAATTAAAGATGCTTTTTTATCTTGTTTTTTATACTGTTTAATAAAGTTATCAGCATTATTTTTAGGAACTTGATAAAATCTTGTTCTAGAATTTTTAGATGAAATATCAATTTGAACGCTATTATTATCAATTGCTCTTGAAATTTTTGCATCTACACTCATACTAACAACTCCTTTTAACATCAATAAAACCAATGAAGATTTAAAATTGCTTTTTTATTTGAGTTGCTTAACAATTATTTACTTTGTAGATATTGATAAAATTAAAACAATAAGTTATAATCCGACTAGGAAGTGAAAATATGGTTAGTGGAATTAGTATCACAAATAGTCGTTACCCTTATTTAGAAAAGTTGGATTCGTACCCTGAATATGGAGATAAAACATTTAGTTCCAATAAAAGCTTTGCAGTGTCTCCGCTTATTGCAAGAAGACATAAAGCTTATGAACGGAAAGTTACTATGCCTGATAAGATTAAGGCTGGAGTGGGTTCTGTTTTAGGAACTATCTTGCCAATGATGTATTTGATGAAGAAGAAAAAAATAAAAAATCCGCTAAAATTAGAATATGAATTAAAAGATATGATATTACTTTCAGCATCTTCTATTATAGGTGGTGTTGGAGTTGGTATGATTGGAGAGAGCAAAAAAACTAATGAAAATAAATTAAAAGAAGGTTTATTCCAATTTTTAAATGCTTCAATTCCGACTTGGATAGTTGGTGGTGTTTTAAAATTATGTGAAGAAAGTAAAAATTTTAATAATGTTCCCGGAAAAATTATGTCTATTGCAGGCGGTTTGCTTGTTGGTATGTTTGGTGCAGCTGCTTTAGCAAATATTATAAGTGATCCGCACGATAAACAACCTGATAGAAAATTAACTTTAAAAGATTGTTTGATTAATATTGACGATGCTCTTGGGGTTTTAGTTTTAGCAAAATTCCCTTGTGCTAATAAACTTCATCCTGAAAGATTATTACCTCCAATATTTGCATATTGTGGATACAGAGCAGGTAAAAGTAACTAATAAGTTTATAAATCAATATTTGATTCTTTTATAGGAGCTCCAATTACTCTTTCTAATTCTGCTGCATTAATATTATAATTTAATAAATTATTATAGTAATCTAATTGTGCATTTAAATAGGTATTTTCAGAATCTTTAAATTCGATTGCATCTCCTAAACCTACTTGATATCTCCTAAATGCAAGATATTGTCGTTCTTTGGCTTGTTGTAAAGCAAGTTTTGATACATCTAAGCTATCGTGAGAATTTAAAAGACTTATATAAGCACTTTTTACTTCTAAGTAAACATTTTGTTTTTGTTGTTCATAATCTGCAACATATTTATTGTAAGTAGCTTTTGCTTCATCTACTTGTTTTTTTAGAAGCATTAAATTTAGAGCAGTATAGTTAAGTTGTAACCCAAATTGATATCCATAATCACTATCAATTTGTCTTCCTCCGTGATCATATCCGGCAAATCCGCTTAAATCAGGAGTAAAAGCTCTTTTTGCAGCCCTTACATTTAATTCTGCAGCATCCATTGCTTTTTTTGCAGATAACAGTGCTGGTCTGGATTCTTGTGCTGTTTTGATTAAATCAGGAAAATTTACATCATATTTTTTATTATTCATTTTATCTTTTAGAATAACATTTTCTAATTCCGGTATCCCAACAGCATTAGCAAGTTCTACAGCTGCGAGTTCTAATGTATTTTTTGCTTTAATTAAATTAACTTTTGCATTTCCTAAGTTATATTCAGCAGTTGTTACATCAATTTTTGCTTTTTTACCAATTTCATAATAAGCTTTAGCTTGTTTTAATTGTAATTCAAAATCTTTAACAGTTTCTTCATAAACTGATTTTTGAATTTCAGCAAAGACCATATTGTAATATGCAACTTTTACATTATAAATAACTGTTTCAATACTTGATTCTGCGTCATACCTAGAAGCTTCATAGTTTCTTTTAGCCATATCAGCGTTTGCTTTAGTTTTTCCAAAATCGAATAATAGCATATTAGCAGAAAGTGTTGGAACATAGAACATATTATATCTTTGGGTCATCATTCTTGACATGTTAGTTGGCATATTTGACATTAACATATCATTTCGTGAATAACTAACGCCAGCTCCAATTGTAGGAAAATAATTTGACCAAGCCTGTCCAATTCTGGTTTTATATATTTCAGAATTACTTATGGCTGACATAATAGTCGGGTGATGAGAAATTGCTAACTTTATACAATCACTTAAAGTTACTTCTCCATTCATTTCTGCATATTCAATTCCGCTTGTTATTTCCGGGAATTTTGTTTCATACATCCCCTTTGCTTCTTTTGAAGTTTCTTTTTGAACATGTTCTTTATTTAAACTCTTTTTTCTTTCAAGTCTTTTGTTAACCTTTGTTTTTTCAGGTTTTACAATCTGTATTTGTTCTGATTTTTTTACTTTTTCTTTTTTTATTTCCTTATCTTTTGCAAACACTTGAGTTGTTGTAACAGATAATAAAGAGCATATTAGTAATATATTTAAAACCTTTTTCATCCTATATCTCCAAGTCTTTTTCGGTAATTTTTTTAGTTGGGAATTTGTCAACAAATTCTTGAACTATTACATAGAAAGCAGGTGTCAGAGCAGCCCCTAATGTTGCTGCTGCAATCATACCGCCAAAAACAGTTGAACCAACGGAAATTCTTGAATTAGCTCCTGCTCCTGATGCAAACAACATTGGCATAACACCTATAATAAAAGCGAGTTCTGTCATCATAATCGCTCTAAATCTTAATTTAGCAGCTTTTATTGCAGCATCTTTTACAGAAAGCCCGTGTTTTTCGTGTTCTTCTTTTGCAAATTCAACAATCAAAATAGATTGTTTTGCAGCAAGACCAACAAGAGTAATCATACCCACTTGAGAATAAATATCAAATGATTGGTTAATCATCATCTGGAATATTAAAGCTCCTAAAGCTGCAATAGGAGAAATTAATAATACTGCAACAGGTATTGTATAGCTTTCATATAATGCAACTAAGAATAAGTATACAAATATTAAAGCCATTCCAACAATCATTGCTGTTTGTCCAGAAGCTTCTCTTTCTTGAGCAGAAGTTCCTGACCAATCATAAGAAATATCTGATGGAAGAATAGATTTAGCAACATCTTCCATAGCATTCATAGCATCCCCAGAACTTTTTCCAGCTCCCTGTTGACCTTGTATTTGTACAGATTTATATTGGTTATATCTTGTAATTGAAGCCGTTCCGATAGTTTGTTTTAATTTCATTATAGATAGTACAGGAACCATAACACCATTATTATTCTTTACATATATTCCTGATAAATCTGTAGCTTTATCTCTGAAATCACTTTCAGCTTGCATTTGTACTTTAAAGACCCTATCATATTTGTTAAAATCATTCACATAATACGTACCAAGCATTGATGCAAGAGTAGAATATAATTCTTGCAAATCTACATTTTGAGCAAGAGCCTTTTCATAATCAATATCGATAATATATTGCGGAACATTTGCTTGGAATGATGTATTTACGCTTGATAAATTTGGATTTTGATTTGCAGCAGAAATAAGTTTGTTAGCCCAAGTTTCTAGCTGTTGAGGAGTATATTCTCCTTTAGACAACATTTGAAACTCAAAGCCACCCATCATACTCATACCACTAATTGCTGGTGGTGAAAAGGTAATAATTGAAGCTTCTTTTGTATTTGCACCAATCATTCTTATTTTATTTAGAATTGCTACATGAGATAAATCTGTTGCTTGACCTTTAATTTTTCTTATTATCCAGTTAAAAATTCCAACTTTTCTATCTTTATAATCATCTAATTGAATAATAACTGTAGCTTGGTTTACAGCGCCATCTCCACCAAATACTGTTAGTTTTTCTTTATTTACGCCATCAATTTTTGATACTTCTGCAGTAAATTTTCTAGCTACATCTTCAGTTCTTGATAAAGATGCTCCATCCGGAAGTGTTATTTGTGCTAAAAGTACTCCTTGATCTTCATCTGGAATAAATCCTGTAGAAATTGTTTTGAAAGAAATTAAAGTAAGTAGTAATATTCCAATATAAAAAGTTGCAACTAATTTTTTATCATTAACAAATTTAGTTACATATTCCATATAAAAATCTTCAACTTTTGAAAAACCTTCATTAAATTTTTTAACAATGATATTTGCTTCTTCATTTATTTTTATTAATAATTTATTTTTAATTTCTTTAGGTTTTTGTCCAAGAAAGTGTGAACACATTGCCGGAGAAAGTGATAATGCACATATTGCAGAAATAGCAATTGAAACCGCTATACACACTGCAAATTGTTTATACATAACTCCTGTCATTCCACCCATAAATATGATAGGAACGAATACTGCCATAAGTACCATAGCCATCGCAACTAATGATGCACCAACCTCTTCCATAGTTAACTGCGTTGCAATAATAGCAGACTTTCCTTCGTCAATATGCCTTTTAACATTCTCTATAACAACAATTGCATCATCAACTACAACACCGACTGCTAAAACTAATGCAAACAATGTCAAAAGATTAATTGACATCCCCATAGCTTTTAGGGCAAAAAATGTACCTATTAGTGATACTGGAATAGTCGCACAAGGAACTAATGTTGCCATTCCATCGCCTAGAAATAGGAAGATGATAATTACAACAATAAAAGCTGTTAGTAAGATTGTGAACTCAACTTCTTTCATTGATTCGTGTATAAAATCGGCATCGTTTTTTACGTACATAATCTTAATACCGTTAGACATTTTTTCATTAAGCTCATTTACTTTTGCTTCAACAGCTTTTGATAAATTTAATATGTTAGCATCAGGAAGTTGAGAGATTACAACAACCGCTGATGGTTTTCCATTTACTAAACCTAGATTAGAATAAGATTGTGCACCTAATTCGACTCTTGCAATATCTTTAATTTTAACATTCGAACCATCCATATTTGAACGGATTATTATATTTTCAAAATCTTTAACATCTTCTAAACGTCCTTTTGTTTTTAATGTTAATTGAAGAGCATTTTTTTCTTTTGTTGGTAATTGTCCTAATGCCCCAGCTGTAACTTGAGTATTTTGAGATGTAATAGCGGCTTTTACTTCGCTTGTTGAAATATTTAGTCCAGCCATTTTTTGTGGATCAAGCCAAATTCTCATTGAATAATCACCACCGCCAAATACATTTACATCAGCAACACCGTCAATACGCTTTAACTCATCTTTGATATAAATAGAACCATAATTTGTTAAGTCTAATTGATTCCAATCTCCGTATTCAGGGTAAAGTGTTAAAATAATAGCACCAGAACCGGAAGTTCTGCTAATAGCGGTAACACCAGTTCTTTGGACATCTTCAGGAAGTTGAGATTGCACTTGTTGGATTCGATTTTGAACATTCATTAAATTTATATTTTTATCTGAACCTACTTTAAAATAAAGAGTTAAAGAATAACTACCATCATAAGAAGTTGATGTCATATAAGTCATATCTTCAACACCATTTAATTTGTTTTCTAATACTGTAGCAACAGTAGATTCAATAACTTCAGCACTAGCACCTTGATAAGATGCTGAAACTCTCACTTGAGGCGGTGTAACATCAGGATAACTTTCTTGTTTTAAACCTAAAATGGAAATTATACCTAAAATTACAATACAAACTGATATTACTAATGCAAATCTTGGTTTTTGTATAAAAAAATACAATTTATCTTTATCAAAAATCTGTTTCATTATTTTTTACTCTTATTTTCTTCCACAACTTTTAATTTTTGTCCATCCATTGTAATATTTTGAATTCCAGAAACAACGATTGTATCATTTAAATTCAATCCATCAGTAACAATCCAATTATTATCAATATCATCTGAAACTTTTATGTTTTTTCTTACAGCTTTATTATTTTCAACAGCCCAAACATAATATCCACTCATTGCATCACCTTTTGTACAAGATTGTGGTATTGTCATAAAATCTACTTTTTTAGGTGCTGTTAATTGAACTTTCATATAACCGCCAGGAACTAGCCAAGCTTTTGAATTATCAAATGTCGCTCTCATATTTACAGAACCGGAATCCTTATCAATTTTATTATCAACAAAATTTATTGTTCCAATTTTGTCATACCATTTGCCATCATTAAATTGAACTCTAACTTCGACATCTTTAAATCTATCACTTGCTTTAAGAAGTTTTAAAAAATCATCACCTTTTAAATTAAAAGAAACATAAACAGGTGAAATACTTGCAACATTAACTAATGAACCAGATGTTGCTGTAACATAATTCCCTTCAGTAATATTAACTTTTCCAATTCTACCGTCTATCGGAGATTTTATTGATGTATAACTCAAATTAACTTTTGCTAATTCTAATTGTTGATTAGCTGCATCCAATAACGCTTTGTTTTGATTTCTTGTTGCTAAACTCGAATCAACATCTGAACGGCTTATTAAATCTTCTTTCACAAGAGCATTTGCTCTATTCCATTCTTGTTGAGCGTTAGTATATAAAGCACTATATTGGTTTACCGCTGCTCTTGAGTTATTTACTGATAATTGGTATTCTCTAGGGTCTATCTGAAAAAGAAGTTGACCTTTTTTAACAAAATCACCTTCATTAAAATATTTTTTTATTAAAAAACCTGGAACTCTTGCTATAACATCAATAGAATATTGAGCTTCTACTCTTCCAGTTACTTCTGCTGAAACATTTATAGATTCCATATGTGGATGATCTACTGAAACTTCTTTGGGCATTTTCATTGCTTGTTGTTGTATTAAACCACTTATAAAACCAAAAGTTTTATTGTATACAATTGGCACTACAATTATAAGCAGCACTATAATTCCAAGCTGTTTTCTTGTTAATTTTATATTCATACCTCTCTCCAATATTAATTAATACTTAAAAATATCGTAAAATTTTAAATTTATTGAGTCAATACATTGATTAAAGTAAATCTTAATTTATGAATTTATTATATCTTTAATTATTTTATAGGCCATAAAAATACCGGCACAAGATGCGACAAATGGAGTTGAAGAAGGTATGATTTTATTAAATTGAATTTTTTCTCCTGATTTTGTAATAATATTTTCAACTTCTGAAATTTTTTCTTGAGAAAAAGGTTTCTCATCACTTGTTACAACATTAATTCCAGATGTAATACCTAATTTTTTTAGTTGATATAAAATACTTGAAACAAAAGGAGCTTTTTTATCATGTATTTCTGAAATGTCTGAAATATATAACTTTGTCGGATCAATTCTGTTTCCGGCTCCCATTGATGAAATTAATGGGACTTTTTTCTCATAACAAATTCTCATTAAATTAACTTTAGAACGCATTGTGTCAATCGCATCTGCTACATAATCAATGCTATCAAAATTAAAATCTTCAATATAAAAATCATTGATTATATTAAGTTTTAAACAAGTATTTATATCTAATAATCTTTGTTTAAATAAATCTGTCTTATAGCAACCAACAGTTGAATTTACGGCAATCAGTTGACGATTAATGTTTGAAGTTGAAACTTTATCAAAATCAAGTATTGTTAATTCTCCAACTCCGCTTCTAGCTAGAGTCTCAGCACAAAATCCTCCGACTCCGCCAAGACCAAAAACTGCAATATGCGAATTTGTTACCTTCTTCTGAGACTCTTCCCCCCAAAATAAGATATTTCTTGATAAAAATTCATCCATTTATTTAATGATGCCAAAGCCTAGTAAAAATACACAAATAATAAATACTAATGCAACAATACCTGTAAGTTTATTAAGCCCTTTTTCTGCACTTTTTTGTGAAGAAAACATTTGAGCAGCATTTCCAATCCCTGCGATACCATCACCTTTTGGAGAATGCATTAGTATTAATACGATAAGTAATAGTGCTGATATGACTTGTATAGTCCAAATTAATGTTAACATTTATTCTCCTTTTTAATAAAATGAGCCCTTTTTGAGTTTAATTTAATATTATCAAAAGTATATAACCTAGCTGGTCGCTTAGAGGATGATTTTGAAAACTCATTTAACTCTCTAAGTCCGTCGGTTGTTATAACTTTTTTTCTAAAATTACGCTTATCTAATTTTTTTTCCATAATCATTTCATAAGCTTTTTGCATTTCAGTAAGCGTAAACTTTTCATTTAATAATTGATAAGCAACCGGACACATTTCAAGACGTTCTCTTGTACGTTTTAAAGAATATTGAATAATTTCCTTGTGGTCAAACGCTAATGGCGGTAAATCAAAAACTTTATGCCAAGCAAGGTCCGGTGTTGTTACAACATTAAAATCTTCTGCTCTTATTAAAGCAAAATAAGCACAAGTGATAACTCGTGAAACAGGATGTCTTAAAGGGTCTCCAAACGTGTACAATTGTTCTAAATAAATATTATCAACGTTGGTTTTTTCTTTTAAAACCCTCATTGCAGCTTCATCTAAATTTTCAGACATTCTTACATAACCACCAGGAATTGCCCATTTATCTTTAAAAGGCTCATTGTTTCTTTTTACAAGTAATACTTGTAAAGCATCATCTTTAATAGTTAAGATAACAATGTCTACTGTGATTTCATGAGTTTTTATTTCGTTGTACATCTTTCACCTCAAGAGTTATTGTATAATAAATATAATAAAAATGTAAGTTTTGATTTATGTAATAATTTAATTTGTTACATTTTAAACTTTAGATTAAAACCTTAACAATACATTTAATAAAGGATTGGCAAAATAGGAAAAATATATTATTATGTGAGAGATATGTATTAGAAGGAGAGAGTTAATGAAAAAGATCTTTTTAACAATTACTTGTGCTATCGCGATTCAAAATTTTGTTTTCGCAGATGGCAATGCTTTTACTCCGCTTGATTTTAATGATACAAGCTACGGAACAACAAGTACAACATCAGCGCCTGCTTCATCAGCAAAACCTGCTACAACTTCATCATTAGATGGTGATGCTGTTGGAAATGGAAATATTCAAAATGCTATTTTACAATTAGATAATGCTCAAGTTGATATTAGAAATGATTTGTTAAATTGTAAAACTAAATATGCAGATGTTGATGCTCAATATAAGTTAATTAAAACAGAAAGACAAGCATTGAAAAAACAAGTTTCTGCTATTGAAAAAAGAATTAAAGAAATAGATAAGGCTAAAGAAAAAATTAGAAAAAATATGTTGTAAAAAAACTCCCATTTGGGAGTTTTTTATTGTTTTGGTTGTTGAAATAAAGGCGTGCTCCGATTTTGCATGCAAACTCCAAATTGGCAGCTGGAATTGTAATTAAAATAAGTATCAGAAGGAGTAAAACCTTTCATTTGTTCAGCAATATCTCCACGATTAAGAGGTTTTAATCTCGCTTCTGGAGAACTCGAAAATTCGCTTATTCCAGCTCTTGGGGAATAAATAGGGTCTACTTGTTCTCTAAAACTAGGCAATGAACATACAGTATTTTCACTATTTATTGGGCAAGTTGCATAAATCGGATTGACGATTAGAAGCGTAAAAATTATTAAATTTATTATTTTCATATTTTTCTCCTTTTTACTTTATTTTAAAATTTATTTTTTGATTAACATTACCCACTTGTATTAATATATAAGTAGTGATTTAATAAAAAATCTAAATTCCACTTTTTGAAGGATGTTGATATTATATTCAAGATGCTAACATTTATTTGGAGGGGATTGTAAGTGTACGCATATCAAAAACAAAAAACAGAACCAAGACGTTTGCACGTTGTTAAGCCAAATAACAATAAACAAATTCTAAGCAAAAGATGTCAAAAAACTAAGAAAAAAAATACTGCTATAGAATTAATTCGTTCTTTTGTATCAATAACTTTCTTGTTATTATTTGCGTATTATATTTTTCCTACTGCTTACAATAACTTAATAAAACAAGTTTTTTATCCTAATAAAATAGCTATAAATACAGAAAATCTTTCAAATTTAGCAATGAAAAACATACAAAAGATAAACGATGTTGATATATATTCTATTGCTAATCCTGTAACAAATTATGTAAGTAATGATTTATTTAAAAATAGGTTGTTATTAACACCAACCATTCAAAAAGCTCATAGTGAAATTACAACAATGTATCAGAGTTCAGAAATTGGAGCTTTAAAATACCAATTAACTAGTTTAATGAAGGAATATCCATCAATCAAACCTTCGATATATGTATGGGAATATGAAAATGGAAAATATGTTGATATTAATTCTGAAGAATTGTATTCTGCTGCAAGTATTATAAAATTACCTGTGCTTGTTCGTTTATTTAAATCAATTGAAGCTAATCAGATGACGATTTATGATGAAATGATTCTAACTGATTATTATCAGTCATCGGGTTCAGGTGATTTGCAATATGCTCAAACTGGTAGGAAATATTCTTTAGATCAATTAGCAAAGACTATGATTCAAGATTCTGATAATACTGCTACTAATATGATAATGTCTAAAATTGGTGGAATGGATGATGTAAATATAGGTCTAAGAGATTGGGGAATTTCAAAAACTTATGTTAGAACTTGGTTGCCGGATTTGAAGGGAACAAATAAAACAACCGCAAAAGATATTGCAAAAATTTTATATAATTTAGACAATCCTGGCTTTTTAAACATCAATTCAAGAGAGTATATAATAGATTATTTAAGTCACGTAAAAAATAATCGTTTAATAGCAGCAGGTTTAGGAGAAAATGCTCTTTTCTTGCATAAAACCGGAGATATCGGTACAATGCTTGGTGATGCAGGAATAGTTTTTGCTCCAAACGGTAAAAAATATATTGTAGTAATTTTAGCAAACCGTCCTTATAATTCTCCTCAAGGAAAAGATTTTATTGTAAAAGCATCAAGTCTCATATATAAGTCAATCGTCGGTTAAACAATGTTAATATTTGTAAAATTTTATAAAATATTTGCGTTTTTCTTCGCAAATATTTTTTTTATAAGTTTTATTGTGTTATAATGTATGAACTAAATTGAAGGGCGTGGTGTATGAAAAATAAGAGTATTAAATTTTTATCATTTGTTTTAGCAACAATGTTTGCTTCAATGTCATTATCATATGCTTCTATTGATACGGGGTTAGGAAATGGACTCGGCGGAGCTGTTATTGACAATGTTCAAGGAGGCTTTGTTGGAATTAATAAAGGGGATGGTTCTGCAGATTTAAATTTTAAAGGGGATTCTGTTGTTAATTGGGATTCTTTAAATGTAAATAAGGGTGAAAATCTTAATTTTAATGCTGTAGACGGTGCGAACAATTTAACTATTTTAAATACTGTAAATAATGGGATGTCTACAATATATGGACAAATTAGTGCAAATAGCGGTATTGGAAAGTTAATTATTTCAAACCCTAATGGAATGTTATTTGATGGTTCAACTTTTACAACAGCAGGAGATGTAATGTTAACAACTCAAGACATGTCAGGTCTTGGAGTTAATGATTTATCTCAAGCAAAATTTACACAAATTTATGATAAATCAGGTAATGTAATTGGGATAAATATACAGAATGGTGCTTTATTTAATATAGGTGGTGAGTATAGTATTATAGCTCCTTCTATAAATGCATCAAATTCTACTATAAATGCAAATTCTCTAAAGTTAATAACTGCTAATGGTCAAGATTATTTATCTTTAGGAGTAAATGCTCCAACAAATAAACCAGTTGTCAGATTAGAAGCAATGAATATTGATGGCGATGTTTATATTGTTTCTGGTCCTGGAGCTGTAAGTACTGTTAATGGTGGTAAAATTAACGGTAATTTAGATATTAAATCAGAAGGAAATGTAGGTTTAAATTATAATACAGATAATAAAAAATTAATTGTAACCGGAGATGTCAATGTTATAAGCAACGGTGAAGGTATGTTTTTGAGAGATGCTGAAATCGGCCGTAATTTATCGATGACAAACGGAAAAGGTTTCGTAGATGTTGGAGATATTACCGTAACAGGTGATGCTATTTTAAAAACTACAAATCTAGAAACTGGAGCTTATAAACACTTTGTTCACGTAATAGGTGATACTGTTATTGGAGGGAATTTAACTATTGATTCTGAAAATAATATTCACATTGGTGGTTATGATTATGATGCAGGTAAATTGGCTGATGGAAGTTTAACAGTGGGTGGTGCGATTGATGCGTATGCAAATAATGGTACAATTGCTGTTACAATAGACACAACTGCTGATTCAATAAAATTAAAATCAGAAAACTTAAATATAATTACTGATGGAAAAGCTCTTTTGACAGCAAATAATTATGATTTTAGTGCAAAGGGCTACATTGGAGGTCTTCAAACAACTGAAAATTCAACAGTAGATGAACAAATAATATGTACTATGGAAGGTTATAAATTGTTAAATAATCCTAGTAGTCATACAAATATGAATATTGCAGGTGGAGAAATTACGAATATTTCAACAGATGCATATGCTTATATAGAATCAGCTGGAGATTTAAAGGTTACAGGAGCAAATGCAAATAAAGTTTATTTAACAGCGCCTGATAAAACAATTGAAATTACTGGTGATAAGGTTCATGCTGATACTATTACAATTGGAAATAAGACTGATAAATTAAAAGTAGATTTTCCATCAAGAGATTATACTTTAAAATATACAAATATTCGTGATGCAAAAGAAGTAACAATTGATGGAAACCAAGAAATTACTTATGAATTAACTAATGGAGAAAATGGATATAATATAAGTGATAATAGACAAGACGATACAACTTATTTGTATGGTCCAGATAATGGCAATCCAGAAGAGCCTCCTGTATTACCAGATGGTGATGACAGTATGAAAGTTTTAAGAAGTTATGAAAAACAAACTGTTAACATGTCACAAGTTTATACACCTGTTGCATATGCAGCAGATTTAGATGATGATAAAATTGATAGAGGGGTAAGAAAGAATGTTGATGGCTCTGTAACAGTTGTTAAAGCTTTTCCAATGGTTAATTAGATAATATTAGATATTAAAAAGAAGGAGATTTGATTTAAAATTAAATCTCCTTTTTTTTTTGATAGTTATAAGAAAAGGTGTTTAGAATTAAAAGAAAAATTTTTATAAATATAGTTGACAATAAAAATTGATTTGGTATTATAATAAATGTCGATAGGAACTAGCCCCCATCGTCTAGAGGCCTAGGACAACACCCTTTCACGGTGTAGACAGCGATTCGAATTCGCTTGGGGGTACCATTTATAAAAAAGAAGCCAAGTTTAGGGCTTCTTTTTTTATGCTCTGTTATATTTTAGTTAAATATGTTATAATGAATAGGTCAAAGAGTTATTTTATCATAGGAGATTTTTATGCCTGTTATTTCCAGATCTATATATGTTTTAGCATTTTTTGATACATTGATTATTGCTTTTATAACATTATTTACTTTTTGTAGTTTTACAAATTCTTTGACTCAATTATTTTTAATAACTTTTTTGGTTTTGTTAATACTTACTTTTGTTTTGTATACTAAAAAATTTTATGATATAAGAAAATATTCTTTAAAAGATATATACTATCTTTTTGAAGGTGTTTCTGTTGCAACTGTGATTACATCTCTACCTTTATATTTTTTAGGTTTTAATATTGTTGCATTTATATTATTGGCAATAAATGCAGTTTTGATTTTTACAGGTTTATTTCTTTTTAGAGTCGTTTTTCAATTTTTTAATTCTTATTGTAAATCAGTTAAAAATGTTTTAATTGTAGGAGCTGGGCAGGATGGAAAGTTGATTGCAGAAGAAATCCAATCTCGTCCGGAATTGGGTATGAAAGTTGTTGGATTTTTAGATGATAATATGAACACTATAGAAGATGAAGACTCTACTATTCCAATTCTTGGGCTTACTTGTGATTCTGAAGCCGTTATAAAAGATAATAATGTTAAAATCGTAATTGTGGCTGTAAAATCTAGAATGGATGCGGAAATTCTTACTGATTTAGTAAAAGGTATACCACTTGAAGTTAAAGTGTGGAGAATGCCTAAATTTTATGAAAAAATTACGAGTAAGTATTTAGTATCAAAAATGACAGTAAACTGGCTTTTTTATGATTGTACTAAGAAAAAAGCGATTTTATATGCGCACTTAAAACGTTTATGTGATATTATTTCTTCAATTTTAATTATGTTAGTAACATTACCAATTTCGATTATTGCTATGATTGGTATTAAGCTTTCAGATTTAGGTCCTGTGTTTTATTTTCAAACGAGAATTGGAAAATATGGAAAGCCGTTTAAAATGATAAAATTTAGAACGATGTATCAGGATAAAGTTGAAGATAATTTTGATGATGACTTAAATGAAGTACAAGTTGATGATAAAAGAATTATGCCGTTTTGCAGGATTCTTAGGAAGTTCCACATTGATGAATTGCCTCAAATGATTAATGTTTTAAGAGGTGAAATGAGTATAATCGGTCCAAGACCTGTTAGAGAAGAAGTCTATTATGAAAATAAAGAGCGTATTCCGTTTTGGGAATGTAGAAATTGGGTTCGTCCAGGCTGGTGCGGATGGCAACAAATCAACGTCTGTGAGCCTACTGCTGAAGACAGACTTAAATATGATCTTTATTATATAAGACATCGTAAGCTTTTATGGGAATTTGCAATTCTTGTTCAATACTTTGCAAAAGTTATTACAGGAAGATGTAAATAAATTTATGTTTTTGGTATAATTTATTTTGAAGAAGGGGAACTTGAGGAATGTATTTTATCCCCTTTTAAGGAGAAATTATGCTAGAACTATTGAAAAAGAGTGCAATAGAACAAAGCAAGGCACTTAAAAATAAGGAAGTTTCAGCCGTTGAGCTTACAAAAGCGTCTATTGATAGAATTAAATCAATAGATGAGAAACTTGGAGCTTTTAATTCTTTAACAGAAGAAACTGCATTAGAAACGGCTAAGAAAGTTGATGAAAAAATTGCAAAAGGTGAAGAATTACCACTTCTTGCAGGTGTTCCTCTTGCTTTAAAAGATAATATGAATTTAATTGGCTCTAAAACAACAGCGTCAAGTAAAATTTTAGAGAATTTTGTATCACCTTATAATGCAACAGCTACACAAAAGCTTTTGGATAATTTAATTCCAATTGTAGGTAAAGCTAATTTAGATGAATTCGCAATGGGTTCTTCTAATGAAAACTCTGCATTTAAAAAAGTTCATAACCCTTGGAATTTAAATAAGGTTCCTGGTGGTTCTTCCGGTGGTTCTGCTGCTTCTGTAGCTGCTTGTGAGGCGACTTTAGCATTAGGTTCAGATACAGGTGGAAGTATTAGATTACCTGCGAGTTTTTGCGGTATTGTGGGTATGAAACCGACTTATGGTATTGTTTCAAGATATGGTTTGATAGCTTTTGCTTCATCTCTTGATCAGATTGGTCCTTTTGCTAGAACTGTTGAAGATGCAGCGGCTCTTTTAGAAGTTATTGCTGGTTATGATTATCATGATTCGACTTCTTTGAATAGACCTGTAGAGAATTATAGAGCTAGCTTAAATAATGATATAAAAGGAATGAAGATTGGTGTTGTTAAGGAATTAATCGGAGAAGGTCTTGCACCTGATGTTCAGAAAGCAATGCAAGCTGCAATTGATTCTTATAAGTCTTTAGGTGCTGAAATTGTTGAGATTTCTTTACCTAATTTAAAACACTCAATTGGTATTTATTATATTCTAGCAACTGCAGAATGTAGTTCTAATTTGGCTAGATTTGATGGTGTTAGATATGGTCATAGAACAGCAGATGCTAATAATTTACTTGAAATGTATTGTAAAACAAGGGCTGAAGGTTTTGGTCCGGAAGTTAAACGTCGTATAATGCTTGGAACATATGCATTATCATCTGGATATTATGATGCTTATTATAAAAAAGCTCTTCAGATGAGAAGAGTTGTTACAGAGGATTTCTTAAAAGCGTTTGCTCAAGTTGATGCTTTAATTTCTCCAACTTGTCCAAATACAGCTTTTGATTTGGGTGCTAAAACTGAAGATCCTCTTGCTATGTATTTAACAGATATTGCTACTATTTCCGCTAATTTAGCCGGAATACCTGCGATTTCTGTTCCTGCTGGGTTCGATGCAGATGGTATGCCTATAGGACTTCAAATTATGTCACCGCAGTTGACTGAATCTAAGTTGTTCAATATTGCTTATAAGTTTGAACAACAGCATGATTATTATAAACAACTTGCTAATATTTAATTATAAAAGTTAAAAATAAAAACTCCCTAAACTAGGGAGTTTTTATTTTATCTTAATTTTAAAGAGTATTTTTGTAGAAAAGTTTTTTATTAAAATATCAAGTTAGTCAATGTCATAGTTTAGCATTGAAATTACTTTAATACCTTCAGTTTCAATTCTTTCTCTACCTTTCAGAGGATCAAGTTCTATTATAAATGCAGATGCTACAACTTCTGCTCCCACTCTTTTTACTAATTTACAAGCAGCTACAGCCGTTCCACCTGTTGCTAATAAATCATCTATTACAACTACTCTATCTCCTGGTTTTAAAGCGTCAGCATGCATTTCTATAGTATCTGTTCCATATTCTAATGAATAAGATTCTTTTATTGTTTCTGCAGGAAGCTTATTTGGTTTTCTTATAGGTATAAAACCTGCATTTAATTTATAAGCAAGTGCCGCACCAAAAATAAAACCTCTAGATTCAACACCTGCAATGTAATCAACATTTTCATTTTTGAATTTCTCATATAAAAATTCAATCATATATTCCATCGCTTTAGCATCTTTTGTTGCTGTAGTGATATCTAAAAACATAATTCCTTTTTTAGGAAAATCAGGAACCGTTCTTACATGTTCTCTTACATAATCAAATTTATCTTTTTCTAACATAGCTATTTATACCTCTTGTAATTCTTTTTCTTGTCTACATTCTTCTTCTAAGATTAAACCGTGTGCAGTTTTTCCCCAGTTTAAATCTTTCTTGCAGAATAATATTTTACCACAAATAAATAATTCCATAGGGAACCAAATTATTAAGAAATAAACTGTTGTTTCAAAAGCTTCTATAAAAGCTTTTAATCTTGGATATCCAGCATATTTTCTTAAACTATATCTTATAGCAAAGAAAAATCCTAATCCTACAACCATTGATACAATTAAAGATGACCAAAGCACATTGTGAAGACTGTAAGGATCAATCTTATCAGTTAAAAGCTTTATTATTCTAAAAAATACTTCCATCATAAACCACAGTGGCATTATAAATTGGGTAATATATACAGCCATATCTAATCTTGCTCTTAATGACATTTTCTTAGAAAGCATTGCTTCTGCAAAATATTCTAAATATCTTCTAATTGTTCCTTCTAACCATCTTCTTCTTTGTCTGAATAGAGGTAAAATATATATAATACCTTCTTCATAAACGCAAGCATCTTGGCAATATCTGATATCCCAACCTTTTATATGTAATCTAGTAGACATATCTAAATCATCTGTAATTGTATAATTATTCCAACCATTGATATCGTCAAGAGCAATTCTTTTTATTAATTCACCGTTGCCTCTAAGCTCTACTGCACCTTTAACGGCATCTCTTCCAGCTTGAAGATATGTGTCAAAAGTATATTCATTGTTTTGACATCTTGTTAAGAAATTATAGTTGCTATTTCTGATTATTTTTCTTGCTTGCACAGCGCCAACATCAGAAGGTTCTAGATGGGGAACTAGTTTTGATAGAAAATCCGCATCAACTGTTGCATCTGCATCAAAAACTAAAATTGCTTCCCCTTTGGCTAGTTTTAATGCATCATTTAAAACTGCTGATTTACCTGGAAATGCATTTTTTTCTCTAATTAAAGCTTTTACATTAGGAAATTCTTCTTCAAGTTTTTTTATTACATTTGCTGTATTATCTGTACTTCTATCATCAATTACAATAACTTCAAAATTATTATAATCCATTTTTAAGATATTTTTTACAGTACAAGCTATTACATTTTCTTCATTATGAGCCGGAATCATAACAGTTACAAAAGGCTTAAATGATTCATTAATAACTGGGGGGTGTTTTTTTAA
This sequence comes from Candidatus Gastranaerophilales bacterium, assembly GCA_944323985.1. Taxonomy (GTDB): domain Bacteria; phylum Cyanobacteriota; class Vampirovibrionia; order Gastranaerophilales; family Gastranaerophilaceae; genus CAG-196. The sequence continues at coordinate 47,465 of CALUUP010000003.1, forward strand.
CTTTCTTTTTTTGTATTTCATTGCCGCAATGGAATACAAGCCGTATATAACCATACACACACATAATATAACGAAACCTACGACTGTATTAACATGATTTTGAAAAATATATAAAAATACCCCCAAGCATGATAATATTGTAAATAAAAGAATTCTTTCTCTCATAATCTCCCAAAACCATCCTTTATAAGCTTCTATATTTTATAAATAGTAGCCTATATCTTGATTATATCAAAAACATTAACTTATGTGGCGTTTTTCTTGTTTTTTTATATTCAATGTTACATTTCTTAATAAAGCTGTAAAGAAAAAGCAATTTTTGCAGAAGTAAATACTTTATATATACATAAGAGATATTTAAGGAGTAAGAAGATGAATTTATTTATAAAATCAGAAGTAACAACAGAAGAAATGAATTCAGTAAAAGACTTTTTTGCAGAGTTTGATAAAGAAGTTGAAACAGTAACTCCAGAGGAAGCAAACAAGGAAACTCCAGTTACAAGATATATCTCTTCATTAGTGACATCTTGCTACGAAAAATCCGTAGAAGATATAGCCAATACAAAAATTGGAAATAAAGTAGTTAGAAAAAGAAATTTACAACAAGTAATGAGAGAATCATTCTTCTATGGTTCAAACAGATTTGGAAATAATTTTATCGCATAAAACACATCTCTTATATAATCTTACTTACATCTTACATCTTACATCTTACAAAAATTTTCAGTCCCGATTAGGGGCTTTTTTTTTGTATGTATTTCCTTTTTAGAGAATCGTAAGTGTATATTTTAAATCTGTTTTTGTTGATGATTATTTTTATTGAATTGTTATTATCTGTTCTTAGAATTTGTGAATTTTTAAGGATATTTAATGTGTATATTGAAGGATGTCCAAATTTATTTTCTCCTACTGATATAATTGATATTTGGGGATTAAAATATTTTATTAAATTTTGGTCAATACTACCAAAAGCTCCGTGATGTCCAACTTTAAGAATTGATATATTTTGGGGTAAATATGCTTTTATCTCTTTTAATGTTTTAATTCCTGCATCACCTGTAAAGAGCATTTTAAATTTATTATATTCTATTAACGTTATTATAGAAGATTCATTATCATCATTTTCTTTTATCTTTTGTGTAATGTAGTTTGTAATTTTTACGTTCGATTTGTTATAAATTATTTGATTGTTAGTTGCTAAAATAAGTTTAGATTTTTGATTTTTATATAGAAATTGAGCTTCTTTTGAACTATGACCAAAAGAGTTTATATAAATGTTTTTAACGTTCAATTTATTTACGATATCTATAATCCCTCCTGAATGATCGTTGTCAAAATGTGTTAAGATAATACCTTCGATATTTTTAATCCCATTGTCTTTTAGGTATTTTAAAATGACAATTTCAGCTTGAGATTTTCCACCATTGTAGCCGCTTTTTCCTGTGTCAATTAAGAAATATTCATTTTTTGGTGTTTTTATCAAGAAAGAGTCAGCATTACCTACATCAAATGTTATAATTTCTAAATTAGAATTTTTTATGGGGATTAGTGAAATTAATAATATTGTTGTTAGTATTAAAACAAAGTTTTTTATATTGTGTAGGTATTTTTCTCGTATTTCATTATTAAATAGTAGAGTTAGTGATATTAAAATAAGGTAGTATAATAAAAGTTGCAAAATAGATGGGTGTGATGTTTGTGCAATTGAATTTGGTAGATTTCCCCAAAAATCTGAAATATTTATAATGAGTGTTAGTAGTGGATTTAAGATGTGGTCTAATAAATTAAATAAAGTATTAGGAATGATAAATCCAAGTAAAGAACTTATAAAGCCTACGAAGCTAACAATTGATAATATTGGTACACTTAAGATATTAGCAAAAATAGAATAAACACTAATATTATTAAAATAAAAAATTTGTAATGGTATAACCCATAATTGTGCAATTATTGGAACTGTTACTGTTCCAATAATCCAACTTATTATTTTATTTTTATATTTATTTAAGAAAGGTGCAGAAAGAAGTAGGCCAAATGTTACCAAAAATGATAATTGAAAGCCAACGTCATTAAGATACATTGGGTTGTAAATAAGCATTAAAAATGCAACGAAAGAAAGTAGTGCAATACTATGAGTATCTCGATCAATTAGTTTACCAATTAAAACAAAAATTAGCATAAGAGTAGCTCTAACGACAGATGGTCCAAGACCTGTCATTAGCGAATATATAATTATCATTAAAATGCAAAAGGATATATTTAATTTAAAGTTTACTTTAAATAAAGATAAAAAATAGTAAAAGAATGAGAATATAAAAGCAACATTCATTCCAGAAGCAGCAAGTATATGCAGTAGTCCTGAATTTGTGAAAGAATTTTTTATATTTTCAGGTGGAGAAATTGCATCATCTCCAAAAACAATGCCTCCTAAGAGTTCTAAATTAGGAGTTTTTATTATTTTAGAGTGTTTTGTTATTATTTTTTCTCTATAGTTATTTATATATTGAAGAGATTTTTCGTATAAAGTTTTTGAATGATTAATTTGAGATATGCAGTTATTTTCTTTTCCGTAAAATACTGAATAAGAATTAAAATTTCTTAAATAATTTCCATAATCAAACTGGGAAGGATTTCCTGCTTTAAATGGTGTTGAGAGAATTCCTTCTATTTTATAACTATCGTATAATTTTAGTTTCTTATTGCAATCGGTTAATGTAACAAAAGTTTTTTCATTTTTTAATTCTAATGATTTGTTATCATATTCTATATTATCAACTAAAAAGAAGAATTTTTGTTTATTAATGTCTTTAGTTTGAGGTATTGATATGATTTGACCTTGTATTGAAGATTTTTTAGGTGCAATATTGAGTAATATATCTGTATCTTTTATTTTTAAAGAAATGTTGAATATTCCAAAGTAAAAAATTAGATTACAAATAAGTAGATATTTGGGTGGAAAAATATTTTTACAAATTGCTAAAATTGATAATGATAAAACAATAAATGTAGCAAAAATTTGGAAGTTATAAAGCACTGCAACCAATGCAAAAATATAAAATCCGACAATAAGCAACATTAAAAAGTTCTTATTTTTAAGGTATTCCATTATAATAGAGCCTATTATAGTTCAGAACGTTCAATTTCTTGTTTAGTTGTAAATTTAACAATATCTCCTTCTTGGATATCATTGAATTTTACAAAAGAAAGTCCGCATTCAAAACCTTGAGAAACTTCTTTAACATCATCTTTAAATCTTTTAAGTTGGTCAATAGCACCTTTAAAGATTTCTTTACCATCTCTGTAAATAGTTGCAGTGTCGTTTCTATTAATTTTACCTTCTGTAACATAACAACCGGCAATTTTTTGAATTTTACCGATAGTAAATATTTGTCTGATTTCAACTTCACCGGTTGTAACTTCTTTAATTTCTGGAGAAAGAAGTGATACCATTGTTTTTTCAATATCTTCAAGAATTTGATAAATGATATCATATTTTTTGATGGTTACACCTTCTCTTTCAGCAGCAGCTAATGCATTTGAATCTTCTTTTACAGTGAAACCTAGAATTAAAGCGTTAGAAGCTGAAGCTAACATAACATCTGCTTCAGAGATATCTCCAACTCCAACGTGAATAATTTTTGTATCAATTTCTTTTGATTCAAATTGAGCAATTGCTTGTGCAACGGCTTCTGCTGAACCGTGAGTATTAGCTTTAATAATTAAGTTTAATTGAGTAGCACCATCTTCAGCACCTGATTCTCTTCTCATATGAGCTGGAAGCATTGCATCTAAACGTTTATTACGTTCTTTTTCTTTACGTTTATCAATGATTGCTTTCATTTCTTTTTCATTTTTAACAACTTCGAAGTAATCTCCAGCATTAGGAACTTCTGTTAAGCCTAAAATTTCAACAGGAGTAGATGGTTCTGCCTTTTGGATTCTTTCTCCGGAATCTGATAATAAGGCTCTTACTCTACCACAAGCAGTTCCTACTACAATGCAATTACCTGTTCTTAGAGTTCCGTTTTGAACTAATAGTGTTGCAACAGGTCCTTTTCCTTTATCTAAGTTTGCTTCAATTACAACTCCTGAAGCCTCAGCTTTAGGGTTTGCTTTTAAATCTTGAATTTCTGCTACTAACAGAATGTATTCAAGCAATTCATCAATACCCGTTCCTTGTAAAGCTGAAACTTGTACAGCAATCGTATCTCCACCCCAAGCTTCAGGAACTAAACCGTGTTCTGTAAGCTGTTGTAACACTTTATCAGGGTTTGCGCTAGGTTTATCACATTTATTTACAGCGACGATTATTGGAACTTCAGCAGCTTTTGCGTGGTTAATTGCTTCTATCGTTTGCGGCATTATACCATCATCTGCAGCAACAACAAGAATTGCAATATCAGTAGCCTTTGCACCTCTTGCCCTCATTTCTGTGAAAGCTTCGTGACCTGGTGTGTCGACAAATACAATTTTCTTTTCGTGTTTGTTGTCTAAATAAACTGTATATGCACCAATAGATTGTGTAATTCCACCAACTTCTGTTGCAACAATTTTATGTTTAGAAGCTCGAATGCTATCTAATAAAGTTGTTTTACCATGGTCAACGTGTCCCATGATACTAACAACAGGAGCACGTTTTTTTAGTAATTTTTTATCTACTTCGCTTAGAGCTTTTTGTTTTTGCTCTTTTTCCATTTCTTCTTCTATGTATGCATCAATATCTTCTTCTAAGACTTCCAGTTCGTATTCAGCACATACTTTTTTTATGGTTTCAACATCTATTAGTTGGTTAACAGTTGCCATAATTCCTTGAAACATCAAAAATCTAACTATTTCAGCAGGTGTTTTATGTATTTTGTCAGCTAATTCACTTATTGTCATTGCTGAATTAACAACTATTTGTTTAACTTCTTCAATAGATTCTTCTTTATGTGATTTCTTTTTGTGTTTTTGAGCAGCAGCTTTTTCTAAAGAAATCATTTCTTGATCTTCTTTTTTTGAATTGAAATCTTTATCTTTTTTTCTTTGATCGTTTTTCTTTTTACCGGATGGTGTGTTTTTCCCTTCATAAATTTCTTGAGGAATTATTCGTCTTTCTACTAATTTTTTTTCTTGATTAGGTTTTGAAAAATTTTTCTTTTCTGTAGATTGTTTTTCAGTTTTTTCTTCTACTTTTTTTATTGGTTTTTGAGGTGCTTTTCTTACAATTTCTATTCTTGATTGGTTTTTTGGATATTCTATTTTGGTTCTCTCAACTCTAACAATTGGTTTTTCTTGGATTTTTTTTACTTCTTTTTCTTTAGAAATTTCTTCAGCTTGTGTTTTTGTATTTTTTTCAACTTCTTTAGCTGTTTCAACTGTTTGTTCTTCTACTGTTTTAGCTTTTTTTACGACAAAAGCTTTTGGTTTTGTTGAAGATTTTTTAGGCAACAGACCTAAAGATTCTTTTAATTTTTTTATTTGAGTAGGTGTGACAGTATTGGAATGAGACTTTATTATTATCGAGATTTCCGCAAATTTTTCGATAACTTCTTTACTTGTCATTCCTAGTTCTTTTGCTAATTCACTAACTCTTATACTGTCCATCTAATATTCCTTTCAAATCTTCAGAGGTTTTTAAAACTCTGTTTAATTTATTTTTTTTTAATGCTGTTTCGATACAACTTTGATTATAACAAAGATATGCTGATCTGCCAAATGTTTTAGAATCAGGGTTTATTATTATTTTTCCATTTTTGTGATCTTTTGTAATTCTAATAAGCTGATTTCTTTCTAATAATTTATTACAACCAACACATTTTCGAAGCATTTTTTCTCCATTTTAAATTTGTGCGAGTTTTTCTAATTTAATTTTTTGATCATATTCAATCAATAAATTAATTAATTCATCTAAATCACCGTCAATAACAGTCCAAACATTTAAGTTTTGTCCAATTCGATGATCTGTAAGTCTTCCTTGAGGGAAGTTATAAGTTCTGATACGCTCAGATCGATCACCTGTCCCAACTTGTGATCTTCTTAAATCTGTAATTTCTTGCATTTGTTTTTGAACTTCCATATCATAAAGTTTTGCTTTTAAAATTTGTAAAGCTCTTTCTTTATTCTGAAGTTGAGAACGCTCTTCTGTACAGAAAATCATAATGCCTGTAGGTTTATGGAATACTCGAGCAGCTGTTTCAACTTTGTTAACGTTTTGTCCTCCTGCACCGCCTGAACGGGCTGTTGTGATTTCGATATCATTCATGTTTAATTCTACTTCAACATCGTCTACTTCAGGCATTACTGCAACTGTAGCTGTTGAAGTATGAACTCTTCCTTGTGATTCAGTAGCCGGAACTCTTTGTACACGGTGAACTCCTGATTCATATTTAAGTCTTGAATAAATACTATCACCTTTCATTGAGATAATAACTTCTGAAACACCTCCGGCTTCGCATTCGGTTTTACTTAATATTTGAGTTTGCCAACCCATTTTATCTGCATATCGCATATACATTCTCATTAAGTCGCCAGCGAAAATATTTGCTTCGTCTCCTCCTGCTCCTCCACGGATTTCTAGCATAATATCTTTATCATCCATTGGGTCTCGAGGTAGTAAAAGAATTTTCATTTTTTCTTCATATTCAGGAAGCTTTGCTTCGTTTTCTTCCATTTCAGTTTTTAAAAACTGTTTCATTTCTTCGTCTTTTTCTTCATGAATAAGTTGTTTTGCTTCTTCTATAGCATCTACAGCTTTTTTCCAAGAATAATATAATTCAACAGTTTCTTCCATTGATTTACGTTGTTTTGATAAATCTCTGAATGTATTATAATCTTGTATTATTGCAGGATCAGATAGTTTTTCTCCGAGTTCTTTATATTTTTCTTCTATCTGGATAATTTTATCTAACATGTCTTTCATATTTTGTACCTCTATAAATCAAGTATACTTCAAACAGATGAAAAGACAATTTTTTAAAAAAATCTACAAGGTTAATATAGTGTAAAATTATTGTAATAAATACTTGTATATTCGATATATATGTTTTATAATTATTTTGTATAAGGTACAATTCCTAGGGATATGTTGTAAAATATGTTGAAAGTTTTTAAGGATATGTTTCGACGTTTTTATATTTTTGAAATTTTTCCGTTTATGCGGATATTTCGGGTTTTGTTGCTAAATATTATTTTTAAAATCAATTGTGAAAGTGGGGTATTAGTTTGTCTTTAACAATTAATACCAATATATCTAGTTTAATAGCTCAGTCATCACTGAAAAGTTCTACGATATCTTTAAACAATGCAATAGAGAGAATGACTACTGGGTTTAAGATTAATAATGCAAAGGATAATGCTGCTGGATATTCAATCGCCAATAATATGTCTGTAAAACTTTCTTCATATGATATTGCTGTTGACAATGTTTCTTTAGGTGTAAATTTACTTGATACTGCTTCAAGTTCTGTTGAATTGGTTTCTTCTCATTTACAGAGAATTAGGGATCTTTCGGAGCAAGCTGCAAATGGAACTTATGGAGAGGAGTCTTTAAGATCTATACAAGCAGAAATTGAGGCAAGAATTTTAGAAATCGATAGAGTTATGTCTACGACTGAGTATAATGGAATTAAATTATTTAGCGGTATTGAAACTAATATAAATGATGGTTCGGGTGAAGATATTTATGAAGCCAATAGGGTACTAAATCAAACAACTTTTGTATCAGGAGAAACCTATTATTTAACTGATGTTAATGATTTATTAAAACTTGAAGAATTAGTGAATAGTGGAGAAAATACTGTAGGTGTAACTTTTGAATTACTGAATAATATTGATATGGATGGTGTAAGTTTTAGAGGTATTGGGGATAATTATGCAAATAGATTCCGAGGTACTTTTGATGGAAATGGACACATTATTTCAAATTTGACGATTAATTCATCAGGAGATGCTGTGGGTTTATTTGGAGTTTCTTATGGTACAATAAGGGCTTTAGGTCTAGAAAATTGTGATATTACAGGAAATAATGAAGTTGGTGGTATTACCGGTGGTAATGCCGGTAGTATTTCCGAGTGTTATGTTTCAGGTAGTATTAATGGAAATTCTTTTGTAGGGGGGCTGGTCGGTAATAATACTACGGGAACTATTTCTAAAAGCTATTCAAATAGCTCTGTTACTGGTACTGAAGGTATTGGAGGTCTCGTAGGAAGTGTTTATAGTGGCTCTAATATAAGCGAATGTTATGCTACAGGTGGTATAACTGGAACTAATTATATTGGAGGATTGGTCGGTTATGCAGATCAGACTCCAAATATAAGCGGATATTTTGATTTACAGTCAACAGGTCAGAGTTCTGGTATTGGTGTTGGAAATTACAGTGGTACTGTTAGTGGTGTAAATACTTCTGAGCTTGAAAATTTGATTAATCAAGGAGTGCTGTCATGTTTTGATTATGGAGTTGATGCTGGTGGTGATAAAGACGAGTCTGTTAAGACAATTGTTTTACAAGTTGGAATTGACTCAACTGATAATTCAAAAATCTCGTTTGATACGGATTTTACTTTTGGTTTGTTTATTGATGTGACAGTTGAAAATGGCGCTAAAAATGCAATTGGAGATATTGATGAAATTTTAGATATTGTAAGTAAAAAACAAACAGAATTTGGTTCTATTCAAAATAGGTTGGATTCTGTTTTAGACTCTTTGAGTATAAGTATTGAAAATTTAACATCTTCTTTATCAACAATAAAAGATGCTGATATTGCAGAGGAATCAAGTTCTTATATTAAATCTCAAATATTACAGCAGGCAAGTGCAACTTTGTTGTCAACAGCAAATCAAAATCCTAGTATTGCATTACAATTAGTTTAATTTTATTTTAAGATATTTTCTTTTGTAACTTTACTTTTAAGCTTTAGCAAAGTATTATCTAGTTAAGGGAGAAAAAGTATGAAAGAACAACTTGAAAATATTTATTCATCAGCAAAAGCTGATATTGAAAAAGCTCAAAATATTAATAATCTTGATGAAATAAGACTTAAGTATTTAAGTAGAAAAGGTGAGTTTAATTCTATAAAAAAAGGCTTGAAAGATTTATCAGATGAGGATAAAAGAGTTGTCGGAGCTTTAGCTAACCAAATTACTCAAGATTTAGAAAATTTGTTAAAAGAGAAGCACGAGTTGTTTTATCAAAAAGAATTGAATGAAAAATTGCAAAAAGAGAGAATTGATATAACTTTAAGTGGTAAGTATATTCCTGAAGGAAAAGTTCATCCGCTTACTTCTACTACAAATGAGATTGTATCAATATTTCAAAATTTAGGATTTTCAGTTGTGTCTCCTGAATTGTCTCCAGAAGTTGAGACAGAATATTATAATTTTGATATGTTAAATGTGCCAAAAGATCATCCGGCAAGAGATGTTCAAGATACTTTTTATGTAAAAGGTATGCCGAATGTTGTTTTAAGAAGTCAGACTTCTGGGGCACAAATTCATGTTATGGAAAATCAAAAGCCTCCTATAAAGGTAATTGCACCTGGTAGAGTTTATAGAAATGAAAATATTAATGCAAGAAAGAATAATTTCTTTCATCAAATTGAAGGTTTGTATGTAGATAAAGATATTACATTTGGAGACTTAAAAGGTGTTCTAAATGAATTTATAAGATTGTATTTTGGTGCAGCTCGTCCTACACGTTTTAGAAGTAGCTTTTTCCCTTTTACAGAGCCTTCTGCAGAAGTTGATGTTCAGTGTATTATGTGTCAAGGAAAAGGTTGTAGAACTTGTTCTGGAACTGGTTGGTTAGAAGTACTTGGCTGTGGTATGGTAGATGTTAATGTTCTTAGAGGCGTTGGTATTGATCCTGATGTATATTCAGGTTTCGCGTTTGGTATGGGTGTTGAAAGACTTGCTATGCTTAAATATGCTATTGATGATATAAGATTATTCTTTAATAATGATAAGAGATTTTTAGAGCAGTTCTAATGAATAAGTTTTGTTTGAGTTTATTGTTTTTTATAGTTAGTTCTGTTACATCAATCGTTTTAGCAAGTTCTGAGAATTATCTTTTCGATCCTAATAAAATTAATAAAGAACAGGCTTATGTTAGTACAGTTGGGTTTAATTTGTTAAATTCAAATGGTATTGAAAAGAGGGCTGTTTTCTTTTTAGATAATTCAAATAGAATAAACGCATTTTCTACAAATAGTTCAAGACAAATTATTATATATAGAGGAATGTTTACCTTGCTAACTAGTGATGATGAGTTAGCAGCAGTTTTAGCTCATGAAATTTCTCATAATGTAGATTCGTATAATGGTATTTTTAGAGGTTTTTTTAATCATTTTAATTATGTATTGTCTCCTCATAAATATGAATATAAGTCTGATAAGCGTGCAATAGATTATATGGTTAATGCAGGATATCATCCTGTCGCAATGATTATTGTGATGAATAAAATTTTCCCTCAGTATAGATATGATTGGTGCAGTTCTCATCCATTAACTTCCCGAAGAATGATGGAAGTGTACGAATACATTTATAAAAAATATCCTGAATTTTTAGTAAATAATCCTTATAAGAAAAATATTTATTATCAAAATTTTTTATTAAACTCTAAAGAAAATCGTGCTAAGTTTCAAGAAAAAATAAAAAATGATTCAAAGAAAAAAGTTAAATATATGTAAAGTTTTTATTTCATTATTTATTTTATGTTCAATGTTTTCTTCACAAGTTTTTGCTTTTATTGAAGATGATTTTGTCAATTCTACTTTAGATAAGAATTTGAAGATAAAACCAAGAGTTTATTATTTTATTGAAGACGACTTTGTCGAAATTAGCCAAAATAAATCTTTTAAGAAAAATAAAGTTATTATACAAGAAGAACTACCTACTCATAGTTCGAGTTTTAATAGGAAAATATTTCAAATTCGTGAATTTGATAATTCTATCCCTATTTTTATAAAAATTAAAAAGAATTTAACAACAAAACAAAAACCTGAAGAGGGCGAAATAATAGAGTTTGAAGCTGTGAAGGAATTTAAAATAAAAAATAAAGTATATCCAGAAGGAACAGTAATAAAAGCAAGAGTAGAAAATGTTTCTCCTAATTATACTATTGGTACTCCAGCAGATATTGTTATTGGAAATTTTCAGTTGGAAGGGGAAGTATTAAGGGGAGAAATCTCAAAAACAGGAGCTAATAGAGCTTTATGGGTTAAGCCTATTTCTTATGTCGGGACTTTTTTCTTTGGGGCGGGTGCATTTTTGTTATTTATAAGAGGCGGGCATGCAAAGATTAATCAAAGTGAAATTTTTACTATTTATTATTAAATAATTTTTTTTCTAATTCAATTGCAGTTTTAGTTTTAGCAAGTCCACCTTGAGAAGTTTCTTTAAGTAGCGGTGACATTAGTTGTCCGGTAATTTTTAATGTATCTACTATTTCATCTAGAGGAATTTTACTTTCAACTCCACATAAAGCTAATTCTGATGCTGTAACGGCATGAATTGCTAAAAACGCATTTCTTTTTATACAAGGAACTTCTACCAATCCACAAACAGGGTCACAAGTTAAGCCAAGTATATTTTTCAAAGCAAGTGAAGTTGCTTGTATAATTTCATTATTGTCGCCACCCATCATTTGTGTTAAAGCTGCTGCTGCCATTGCAGAAGCTACTCCACATTCAGCTTGGCAACCAGCTACAGCTCCTGCTAATTGGACTTTGTTAGATACGATAAGACCAGTTAGACCTGCAGTGATAAGTCCATTGAGTTGTTCTGTTTCTGAAATGTTTTTTTCTTCCGCAACTGCTATTATTACTGATGGAACAATGCCGCAAGAGCCTGCTGTTGGACAAGCTACGATTCTTCCCATTCGTAAATTTTCTTCTGCTGTTGCAAGTGCATATGTTGTGATTTTTTCAAAAATCTTTCCCAGAATCGAACCTTTTGTTTGATAGCCTTTTTGAAGTTTTTCACAATCATCACCGCACCAATTACTTATTGATTTTTCGTTAGAAAGTAAGCCGCTTTTTATTGCGTCTTTCATTGCTAATAATGTCTCAAGTGTTCTTATTTTTATTACATCAAAAGTTTCATCTTGTATTTTTGATTCTTCTTCTAATGCAATTTCATATATTTTTTTGTTTTCATTTTCACATTTGTTAATTAATTCTTCAAACGATAGTATTGCCATTATTTTAACTTTCTTATATTGGTTACAAAGTAAACGTCTTTTATATTTTTAACTTTTTCAACAACGTCATCTCCTATTGGAATATCAAGAGCTATATACATACTTGCTTGTCCTCCTTTAGAACTTCTTCCGCAATGAAGAGATGCTATATTTACTTTTTGTTTTTGTATAATCTCACTTACTGTTGAAATCATTCCGGGTTTATCTTTGTACATAAGTAGTAATGTATCATATGAACCGTTTATATCAGTATTAAATCCGTTAATGCTGTTAATTCTGATTTCTCCTGCACCTACAGAGTCTCCCGAGATTGTCATTTTATCATCAATAATTATATCGACGGAATTTGGATGTCTGGAAATATCTTGAATGTAATCATATGAATATTCTATATTTTTGACTGTTTCAAAAATGTTTTTTATAGAACTATCGTCAACTTGATATCCAAGAATTCCTGCTAAGAGTCCTTTATCGGTTCCGTGACCAAAACCCGTTGTCGCAAAAGAATTATAAAGTATAAACTTTACTTTTGAGAAAGGGTTATTGTATATGTTTCTTGCCATTAAACCTAAACGAACAGCTCCAGCGGTATGAGAACTTGATGGACCAACCATTATTGGAGAAATTACTGAAAAAATAGATTTTTGTTCCATTTTTAATAATCTTCCTCGTCTTCGTCTTTTCCACCGTTTATATAATTTGACATTATATTGTATAAAGAATTTTGCCAATCACTATTTTTTTCAAGAAAGAAATCTGCACCTCTATTTTTACATTGTTGTTCTATTTCTTTACGAGGAGATGCAGTTATAACGCCTACTATGGTCTTAGTTCCAGCAGAAAGAGCTAATTTCTTTAGTTCTGTTAATAGTATAAAACCCTCTCTTTCTGTTGGTATAAATAAATCCATAACAACATATTCATATTTTCTTTTTTTAAATTTATTTACAGCATCGTATATTTCTTGTGAGCAGTCTATATCATAGTTGAATTCTGATAATAATACTTTTAATTGATAAGTTATTACTCCTAAATCATCAACAATTAATATGGCAGGACCAGAAGGTGCTTCTTCTTCAGTAATAGGAGATATTGCTTTACTTTGTATTGGTTTTTTAGCATTTGCATTTAATTCTTTTAAGGTATCTACTATATTCAAGAGTTGTTTTTTTAAGTCTATTAAATCAAAATTTTTTGGACATTTTGAGTTTGTAATATTGAAAAATAGTTCTAAAAATTCATCATCTAAGTCGATTGTTGCCATATACTACTCCTAGTAAATTATCTGTTTTAGTATATCATATTGTCTGTATGCTTGTAAATAAGTTAAATACATTATTGTATATGTTCCTTTGTATGGATTATTTTTATTTTTACTTTCTTGAGTTATAATTGCATTATGAAGAAGTTATTTTTATTAATTTTATTATTAGTTTCTATTTCAAATTCTGTTTTTGCGGAAGATTTTTCAAAGAAAAGTTTTTTAAGTTATTTTAAAGATGATACACGTGAGATAAAAGCTTTATTGAATTCGCAAGTTAGGTATGCTAATAAAACTAATTTTAAGAAATTTATTTCGACTTATGATGAAAATTATTTAAATGCAGATGGTTTAGATTTAGAAAAATACTCTGCATTGGTTAAAGATGTTTGGAATTGTTACGATAACATTGTCTATGATATAGAGGTAAAAAATATTCAGATTGATGGTGATAAAGCTACTGTTGATGTTATTGAAACTTCTAAGGCAGAGATTCCTTCTGAAGCTAGTATGGATGGGACTTTAAGTAGTGTTTCTAACAGTGTCTACTATTTAAAAAAGGTTGATGGGAAGTGGAAGGTTTATTCTGATAAAGTAAGAACGGAAAATACCTCTATGCTTTATGGAGATGCAAGGTTATTAGATATCTCATTGACAGCTCCTAATGAAATTGAAGCTAATACAGAATATACTGCATCTTTAGAATTTGTGCCTCCTGAAGGCGTTATAGCTATTGCGTCTATTGCTAATGATAAAGTTGAATATCCTCAAAAACAAGCAAAAGAAGTTTTTAGGAAATTACCCGAAGATAATATTTTAGAGAGATTATTTGTTTCTAATTCTGACAATATGAATGAATACGTTATAGCCTCAATAGGTTTAACAAAAGCTGATGTGACTGATTTGAGTATAAAATTAAGTTTAACTGGTTTCGGTTATCAAATAACTCGAGTAAATGTTATTCCTGTTAAAAAGGAGAATAATGTCGAAGAAAATATCAAATAAAGGTAAGATATTTTATTTTTGTTTTGCAACTGTTTTTTTTGTGTTGTTTGATAAATATTTTACAAGTTTGATTTTGGATAATTTGCAAAATTTTCCGGAAAATTCACTTATTGGTTTGACGTATGTTGAAAATACAGGTGCTGCATTTAGTATATTAGAAAATTATAAGTTGTTTCTTGTTTTATTTGCTATTATTGCAATGTGTATGATAGCGGTTACTTTAATTAAAAATATTAAAAAAGCTTCAACTTTTGCGGTATTATGGACATCTTTTCTTGTAGCGGGTATTTTTTGTAATATGTATGAAAGAATTATTTTTGGTTTTGTTCGAGATTTTATAAAGTTAAATTTTGTTAATTTTCCTGTATTTAATATATCTGATATTTTTATTAATGTTGGTGTTTTTGCTATAGTTATAATTATTATAAAGAATAATTATTCAACAAAAATTAATGAAAATAGTAGTAGATGAATTAAATGATGAAAAGCGATTAGATGTTTATCTTGCAGAGTATTTGCAGGATTTTTCGCGTTCTAAAATACAAACAGAAATTAAAAAGGGAAATGTTTTATTAAATTCAAAAAATGTCAAGCCTTCTAGTATTATAAAATCGGAAGATGTTATTGAATTAAATATACAAGAAAATGTAAATAAAATTTTGCCAGAGAATATTTCTTTGGATATTCTTTGGGAAGATGAAAATATGCTTGTTGTTAATAAACCTTCTGGTATGTTAACTCATCCTACTAACTTAGAAACATCAGGGACTTTGGTAAATGCTTTATTGAATTATTGCGGTGATAATTTATCAGATGTAAACGGAGAATTCAGAAGAGGTGTTTTACATAGATTAGATAGGAATACGTCAGGCTTGTTAATGGTTGCAAAAAATAATTTGACGCATGAATATCTTGTGAATGAAATGAAGGCTGGTAGGATAGAAAAAAAATATAGGGCAGTTGTTGCCGGAGTAATTAATGAGGATGAATTTGTCATTAATAAGCCAATAGGTAGGAATCCTAATCAACCTCATAAAATGGCAATAATTGATGGAGCAAAAGAAAGTATTTCTAAAGTTAAAGTGCTTGAACGTTTTAAGGATGCAACTTTAATAGAAGTACATTTGATAACTGGAAGAACTCATCAAATAAGGGTACATTTGTCAAGTATAGGGCATCCTGTCTATAATGATACTCTTTATGGCTTTGGAAAAATGAAAATCAAAACTCAAGAACAAGTTTTGCAGTCTTATAAGTTATCTTTTTCTAAACCTTTTAATGGTGAAATTTTATCTTTTGAAATTCCTGAGGATGATAAATTTATAAAGGTTATTAATTATTTAAAATCACAAAATTAAATAATGCTTTTTTTAAGTCTTTCAGAACGATTTTCACTAAGTAAATTTTTCAATTTCATAATAGCTTGTGCATGTAATTGTGAAATTCTTGACTCAGAAACGTTTATTGTTTCTCCAATTTCTTTTAAAGTCATATTTTCATGGTAATAAAGAACCATGATAGTTCTTTCTCTTTCAGGCAGTCTCTTCAATGCATTCTCCAATTCTTTTTTTACGTCTTTTTCTTCCATTTGTTCATGCGGAGCTAGTGTATGAGAATCTTGAATAGTATCAATAATTTCTAAATCTCCGTCTGAAGAACCTTTCTTTTCATATATTGAAGTGACTGTTGTATCTTCTGCTAATAGCTGTTCTACTTTTTCTCTTTCAATGCCTAAGTAGCTTGCAATTTCAGAGTTTGTTGCTGACCTTCCATATTGTTTTTTTAACAGTTCTTGTGCTTCTTTAACATCTTTAATCTTTTTTCTTACACTTCTTGGTAAGAAATCTTGAGATCTTATTTTGTCAATAATGTTTCCTCTGATTCTAACAAGCGCATATGTTTCAAACCTGGCTCCCATTTTTGGAGTATATTTTTCAATTGCATCAATTAAGCCTTCTACTCCATAACTGGAAATGTCTTCATATGAAAAAGTAGGAGGTAATGCAACTTTAACACGGCCAACGACATATCTTGTTAGATATATGTATTGAAGGATGAGAGCATCTCTAAGCGCTTTATTTTCATGGTCATCAAAATACTTAGCCCACATTTCGGCTAATTCTTCATTTGAAACTCTTTTAATGTTTTTATAAGATGTATCCTGTTCCATCCCTCTCTTGTCCCAATAAAACATGTCTCATTCTATTGTAACGTTTTATTAAGAAATAGCTATCATATATATAGATGAAATTATTAAAATTTATTAAATATTTGAATACCCTCTAATAATGCCTAATTGGCTTATGTATAAATTTTAAAATTGTTTTTTAATAGAATTGGAGGATTTATATGTGTTGTTTAAAAATTAGGGTTTTAATAATTTTCTTTATTCTTTTATCTTTAAATTTTTCAGTAATGGCTAGGACTATTGTTACGCAAACTCCGGTTTATCCGCATTATAACGGTTATTATAATAATTATAATAATAATTTAACAAGAACTAATTCTTTAAGGAATTCTTATTATAATCCAAGACATAGATTATACAGAAATTATAATAATTATGCTTATAAACCTTATTATAATAAATCGTTTTCAGATTTAAGTGCTTTAGAAAAATATTCTTTAAATAAAACGTATTCTAGAGAAAGTGATTTGCAAAGATTACAACGCTTAGAGATGCAAGCTTTTGGGGCTGTGCAAAGTGGTGATATAAGTACAAGGTATGATAATGTACGAAATGCGATATTATCAAGACCAAAACAGAATTATAAAACATCTTTATTAAGAAATATAGGTAATTATTTTACAGGTCAGATGACAGGATTTACACCATCTTTTTCAAATGATCCTTTCTTTTCTGATTCTGCTTTTTCAACAATTCAATATCCGTCTAGTTTTGGGAATAAGTCTTATACGCAAGTATCGGGTCCTATGAGAAGTGGGTATTTTTTAGATAATTATGGAACATCTTCTGGTTGTGGAGTGAAAATTTTGGATTAAAAAAAAGATTAGTTCTATTGAACTAATCTTTTTTTTTATTAATAATTTTGAAATATTAATATCTATAATGAGCAAATGCTTTGTTAGCTTCTGCCATTCTATGTGTATCTTCGCGTTTTTTACAAGCTGCACCGTTTCCATTTGAAGCATCAATAATTTCATTTGTTAATTTTTCAACAAAAGATTTTCCACTTCTGTTCTTAGCAGCTGCAATAATATTAGTAGAAGATAATGCAAATCCTCTATCAGGTTTTACATCTATAGGTACTTGGTAAGTAGAACCACCAATACGTCTTGCTTTTACTTCTAATAATGGAGTGGCATTAGTGATACCTTTTTGGAACACTTCAAGTCCTTTTTCTCCTGTTCTTTCTTCAATTTTTGCAATTGTAGAGTAGAATATTTTTTCAGCTAAAGACTTTTTACCACGTCTCATAAGTCTATTGATAAACTTAGATACATCTACGCTGTTATAAATAGGGTCAGCTGCAGGAATTCTTTTTTCCGGTTTAGATCTTCTAGACATTATTTCTTACCTCCTTTAGCTTTTTTAGCACCGTATTTAGAACGGCTTTGTGTTCTGTTAGCAACACCAGCAGTATCTAAAGTACCACGTACAATGTGATATCTAACACCAGGAAGATCTTTAACTCTTCCGCCTCTTATAAGAACAACACTGTGTTCTTGTAAGTTGTGACCGATACCTGGGATATAAGAAGTAACTTCAAATCCGTTAGTTAGTCTGACTCTGGCAACTTTTCTTAATGCAGAGTTTGGTTTTTTAGGGGTTGTTGTGTAAACCCTTGTACAAACGCCGCGTCTTTGTGGACATTCCATTAAAGCCGGCGATTTGGTTTTGTCTTTTAGCTTTTTACGTTCTGAACGTACAAGCTGATTCATTGTAGGCATGTTTTTCTCCTTTTACCTTTTACTATTGTTTTGTTTAAATAAAAAATTTGATTTTTATTTAAACCCCCTTAGCCGTCAAATCCGGCAAGAAAATTTCGACTAGGGTATTTTCATACTATGATGAAAATACCCTAATGTCAACAATATAAAAGATTTTGTTAAATTTTATTAATAATAAAAATGAGTTTAAAAATTTATATAAATAAAGCTATTATTTCTATCATGAGGATAGCAGTTATAGTTTATTCCATAATAGTAGTAAGGATCGCTCCAACAGCAGCGCCTGGCTAACACCCCGCCAATTATGGCATTTCTGGAATAGCATTTTGGATGGTGTTTAATATGTGGCGGATGATGATACTTTGGACCTGCAACTACTCTATGTCCTTTTGCATGAGGAGGTGGTGCTGCAAATGCTGGGATTGCTAAATTGAGAGCTGATAATAAACAAAAAATTGATAAAACTTTTTTCATACAAGTACCCTCCTATTTTACACTTTACTAAAAGACTTTTGATGTTTCTTATTTGTATAACGATTGGAATATAAAATTGTTCAAAAATAATAAAGCGGGTTTTGTAGAATACAAAACCCGCTTTATATCTTAATAAATAGTTTTTAGTGAGCTAAAATGTAATTTAAAAGAGTTCTTACTCCGGCTCCGGAGGCTCCTTTTATTAATTCTTTTTGAGCTTTTTCGAGGAATGCAACTCCTGCAATATCAATATGAGCCCATTTTACATCTTTTACAAATTTTTGTAAAAATACGCCGGCAGTAGAAGCTCCACCCCAGCGAGAGCCGGTATTTTTCATATCTGCAATGTCACTTTTTAAGCTATCAAAGTATTCTTCCCAAAGTGGTAATTTCCAATATCTTTCACCGCTTTTTTCTGCAGTAGTGATTAATTCATTTATCATAGAATCATCATTTCCCATAATACCTGCAGCATTAGAACCAAGTGCTACCATACAAGCACCTGTAAGAGTAGCTATATCAATTACCTCGTCAACTCCTAATTCACAAGCGTAGCAAAGAGCATCTGCAAGGGTAAGTCTACCTTCCGCATCTGTATTATCTACCTCTATAGTTTTTCCATTTTTTGCAGTCAAAATATCTCCAGGTTTGTAAGCACTGCAACCAGGCATATTTTCACAAGCTGCGATAATTCCATGAACTTCAACTTGAGGATTGAATTCTTTTAAAATACTCATAATGCCTAAAACACAAGCTGCACCAGACATATCATCCTTCATTGTAAGCATAGATGAAGGTGGTTTGATATCAAGTCCGCCACTATCAAAGGTTATCCCCTTGCCGATTATAGCGATTTTCTTTTTAGGATTAGCTACTGAATATTTCATATGAATGAATTTTGGTTCTTGAATGCTACCTTTAGCTACGGCAAGGAATGCTCCCATGCCCATTTTTTCACATTCTTCTTTATCATAAATTTTTGTTTCTAATCCTAAATCACAAGCAATGGCTGCAAGCTCACTTGGTGTTGCATATTGTGCAGGTTCATTTGCAAGATTTCTTGTGAAAGCCATAGCTGAAGCTATTTTTTCTGCTTTATTTACTAAATCTTGATTTGCTTGTACATAGATTTCTTTTACTTTGTTATCTTTTTTTTCTGATTTATATTTGTCAAAAGTATAATCGGCAATAAAAGCACCCATTGCAAATTGTTCTGAATAATCAAAATCAATTCCATCTAAAGAGAATGCAACAGTTTTTGCTTCCATTTGCATAGCTTTTTTTATAGATTTAGCAACGGCTTCCCTAAGTTTATTAGGATTAAGTTCTTCTTTTTTGCCAAGTCCAAGGATAAGAACTTTTCTATAGATTTCTTTTCCATAAGTAGGAAGAAGGTATGTTTCTCCAAACTTTCCTTTAAAATTATCTTGGTCTATAGCATAAGTATTTGCTAACTCACTAGAAGTTTTTTCTCCTTCGAACATGCTAACAACTAAGATATCTGATTCTATGTTTTTAGAATTTTCTACAACCTTAATTTTCATATAGAATCTCCTTTCTTTTTAAGAGTATTTTAGCGAATAAGGAGAGGTTTTTAAATACTTTAATCGGATTATAAAATAAAATGTTTGACAATAAAAAATGTTTGTTTTAGTATAGATTGTGTTGAGGGCGTTTAGCTCAGTTGGTAGAGCGTCTCCCTTACAAGGAGAGGGTCAGAAGTTCGAGTCTTCTAACGCCCACCATAAAAGAGATGATGACATTAGTTATCATCTCTTTTATTTTGTGTTTTAACATTTAATTTATTTTGTTAGTTCATAACTTCTAAGGATTAAATCTTCTAGAATATCTATTGGGGCATTTTTGATATCAACTTGTATCCAATGAGTCTTATTCATATGCCAAGCAGGAGCTATAAAATCATAGCAATCTCTCAATATTGCGGACTCCTCTGGTGTGCTTTTTAAATTTATATATAGTTTTCTATCTAATGTATAAATTAGCCCGAACCATTTTTTATTTGATTTATGTCTTAATACTGGATAAGATTCTCCCTTATCTTTAAAAGGATAAGTATTAATCGCATCATCATATTTAAGGCATAGTTTTATTAACTCTTTTTTATTCATAGTTCATATTATAAAAAAGCTTGCCCATTATAGGCAAGCTTTTACATCTTCTAAAATTAATTCCGGTGTTAATCGATATCTTTGATAAAGAACATCTAGCTGTACTCTATCAGGGAAATCTTTTCCCGCCCCATAGTTCAATACTTTCATTTCAGAATTTCCATAGTAGCTAGCGATTTTTTCTCCAAAACCGCCATTTAAAATTCCATCCTCTAGAGTAATAACTATTTTGTGATCAGATTTTAAGCTATTCAATAATTCTTTATCAATTCCGCTTATAAATTTAGGATTAATAAGTGTAGCCTCGATATTTGATTCTTGTTTCAATTTTTCTTTGACATCTTTTGCTAAATAGAAGAAATTACCTAAGCCTAAAATTGCGATTTCAGAACCTTTATCAGCTACTTGATATTTATTTAAAATTGAATAGTTAGTATTATCAGCAATATTTGAGCTAACTAGCTTTCCAGCTGGTACTCGAATAAATACTGTATGCTCATTTTGAATAGTAGACCATTCAAGCATTTTCAAGTATTCTTCTTTATTTGTAGGTGCTAGATATACTACATTTGGAATATTACTAATTAAAGGAATATCAAAGCAAGTCAAATGTGTTGCATCAGCCCCTGATATAGCGCCCCAAAATACTAAAATAGTTGCAGGACTATTATTTAGAGCCAAGTCTTGTGAGATTTGGTCATAAGCTCTTTGTACAAATGAGCTCATTGCACCTAATACCGGTCTTGCACCATTTTTAGCTAAGCCTGATGCAAAAGCCATTGCATGTTCTTCTGCAATACCTACATCCACATAATTTTGTCCCATCTTTTCTCTAAATTCTTTTGTAAAACCAGTAACTGCTGGAGTTGCAGGAGATATTGCAACAATTGGCATTCCTTCTTCTTTTTTTCTTAAAATAAAATCTGCTGTTATTGTGGCATAATCTTCTATCTTAGATACAGGTTGTCCAAAATTCTTTATCGTATTTGGCATAATCCAGTGGAACATTTCTTTATTTTGTTCTGCTAAATCACAACCTTTTCCTTTAAGAGTTGTTATATGAACAACTACCGGATGATTAATATCTTTAACTTTTTCAAATGTTTCAATCAGTTTTTGAATGTCATTTCCATCATTTACGTAGTAGTAATTAAACCCTAAAGTTTTGAAGAAATTACATTCGCCTTTTCCGTTTGTATCTCTTAAATATTTAAGATTAGCATATAATCCGCCTTGATTTACGGCAATAGACATATCATTATCATTAACAACAATAATGATATTACTATTTAATGTCGCAGCATTATCTAAACCTTCAAAAGCTTCACCTCCGCTTAGAGATCCATCTCCTATTAAAGCGATTACATTTCCTTTTTCACCTTTTATATCTCTTGCTTTAGCAAGTCCTGTTGCTAAGCTAACGGAAGTTGAGGTATGACCTACTTTGAACATATCATGTTCACTCTCTTCCGGTGCAGTATAACCTGTGTATTTTAAATACAAATCAGGATTAATAAAACCTTCTTTTCTTCCTGTAAGGATTTTATGCGGATAGCACTGATGTGATACATCAAATACAATTTTATCTACAGGAGAGTTAAACACATAGTGCATTGCAATAGTAGCTTCTACTATTCCTAAATTTGGTCCTAAGTGACCTCCGATTGTATCAACTTTTTTTATAATACATTCTCTTATTTCTTTTGCAAGTTCATTCATCTCGTTTAGACTTAACTTTTTTAAATCTTCTGGAGAGTTTATATTTTCTAAAACATTAATTGTCTGCTGCATAATCGCTCCTTTCTTATACCAATTATTATAATACAAGTTATTAAATCATCATACAATTATAGATTTTTTAACAATGAAAAGTAGTTTTTATGTGAAATAAATATAAAAACGAAAGGAGATTATTATGTTTTACAATACAATGAAAGCAAAAGAGATTGTTGATCTTAATGGAAAAGGGATGGAAAGAAAGCTCTTAATGGGGGATAATGAACAATCTCTCAGTATTATTGCTATGAAAAAAGACGAAATAATAGACACACATACTTCTTGTGCTGATGCTGCAGTATATGTTTTAGATGGTGAAATTGAAATACATTTTGATGCAGAAAAATTTAAACTTGATAAGGGTGATATTTTAATGTTTAAAAAAGATAAAGAGCATAAAGTTTTAGCTTTAAAAAATAGTAAATATTTATTAATAAAAATATAGATTATATAAGGGAGAAATTTTTCTCCCTTTTTGGTTAAAAATATGCTAAACTTTAGTTATGTTAGATATAAAAACAGGAGAAAATATTGAAGCTCTTTATAAATTGGTAGAAATAAAAGCTGGAAAACGGATAGAAAAATTTAGGACTACAGATGTAAAAAGAGCTTTAAAATTTCATAGGTGGTATGTAAATCGTTATAAACAAGGACTTTTGATGGAAATTTATCCGCAAAAAAAAGTTTATGATTGGAAAGAAAAAAAAGTCGAGCTGGTATTTGAATAATTATGTCTTTACAAAAATATATAGCTTTAATAGATTGTGATAGTTTTTTTGTGTCTTGTGAAAGAGTTATTAATCCTGAGTTTCAAAATCTGCCATTAAGTGTAGTTTCAGGAGAAAGGGGCTGTATTATTTCAAGATCACGTGAAGCGAAATTATTAGGTGTCCCAATGGGAATTCCTCTGTTTCAAGCTGTTGAAAAATATCCCGAATGTATTTATTTATCTGCTAATCATTATGTTTATACTCTTATTTCAAATAAAGTTATGAAGATTTTAAAAGAGTTTAGTCCTAATGTAGAGATTTATTCTATTGATGAAGCTTTTGTTGATTTAACGGGGCTTACTAAACTTTATAAAAAAAATTATTATAAGTTGGTAAAAGATTTGCAAAGAAAAATTTTAGAAGAAACCGGAATTCCAGTTTCAATTGGTGTTAGTAGGTCAAAAACGTTAGCTAAATTAGCTTCTGATAAAGCTAAATCAACAAGAGATAGAATTTGTTTAGTAGGGAAATCTAAGATTAAAGAGTTTCTTTCGATTACTGATATTCAAGAAATTTGGGGTATTGGGAGAAAATTAGGGGTAAAATTAAAAGGTTTAGGTGTTAGAAAGGCTTTAGATTTAATTGAAAAAGATGATTTATGGATAAAATCAAGATTTGGTAAAAACGGACTTACTATTAAATCTGAACTTTTAGGTAACATTGTTTCTAAAGTTTCAAATGAGATTGAATTACCTAAATCTTTAAGTGATAGTAAATCGTTTTTAGAATTTACTTCTGATTTAAAATTCTTAAAAAATGAACTTTCTATTCATATTCATGAAGTTTGTTCAAGACTTAGAAAAATTAATTCTAAAACTTCTTTAATTGGAGTATTTTTAAAAACAAAAGATTTTAGAACTTATTATGAAAAAATTTCTTTAGAAGTTCCAACAGATTTTGAATTTGAAGTTTCTAAATATGCTTTTCAATTATTAGAAAAAATGTATTCTCCTAATATTCTTTACAGAAGTGTCGGAATTGTTTTGGAAGATTTTAATTCTACTAAAAATGAGCAGCTTTTATTATTCGATAATGAAGAGAAAAGATTATTAAAAGAAAATCTTGGTAAGAGTTTAGATAAATTAGAAAAAAAATTTGGAAGGAATATTGTAAGAACAGGTTTTGTAAATAAAGAAGTTCCTTTTAAACAGGGATTTTTAACTTCTCCAAAAGATGTTTAGATTTTGTAAAATATGATTGAATTTCATTTTTTCTCGTTGTATAAAAAATAAAAACAGGAAAACGAGAAAGGGTCTTTGGTATGAATGAATATTTGAAAAATGTATTAGAAAAAACAGAGAGTAAAAATTTTAATGAAAAAGAATATATTCAAGCAGTAAAAGAAGTTCTAACGACCCTTGAACCAGTGATTGAAGCTCACGATGATTATAAAAAAATAGCTTTATTAGAAAGAATGGTCGAACCGGAAAGATTAATAACTTTTAGAGTTCCTTGGGTTGATGATAATGGGCAAGTTCAAGTTAATAGAGGTTTTAGAGTTCAATTTAGCTCATTAATAGGGCCATATAAAGGCGGCTTGAGATTCCATCCCAGTGTAAATCAAAGTATTATGAAGTTTTTGGCTTTTGAACAAATATTTAAAAACGCACTAACAGGTTTACCAATAGGTGGTGGTAAAGGTGGAAGTGATTTTGATCCTAAAGGAAAATCTGATAATGAAATAATGAGATTTTGTCAAAGTTTTATGACAGAACTATATCGTTATATTGGTCAGGATGTCGATGTTCCTGCAGGTGATATTGGTGTTGGAGCAAGAGAAATAGGATATTTATTCGGACAATATAAACGAATAAGAAACGCTTATGAGGGCGGTGTTTTAACAGGAAAAGATATTTCTTATGGTGGTTCTTTAGCAAGAAAAGAGGCTACCGGTTATGGATTAATATTTTTTATGAGAGAGATGTTAAAAGCTCATAAGAATTGTATTTGTGGAAAAACTGTTACAATTTCAGGTTCCGGAAATGTCGCAATTTATGCGTGTGAAAAAGCTCAAGAATACGGTGCAAAAGTTATTGCTATGAGTGATTCTAACGGTTGCATTTATGATAAAAACGGAATTGATTTGGATTTGATTAAACAAATTAAAGAAGTTGAAAGAGGAAGAATTAAAGAATATTTAAGAGTTCATGAAGATGCTGAATACTTTGAAAATAATGGCGAAGATTCTCCAATTTGGGCTATAAAGACAGATATTGCACTACCTTGTGCAACTCAAAATGAAGTTTCTTTAAATTCTGCTAAAAAACTTGTAGAAAATGGGGTTTTAGCTATAGGCGAAGGTGCAAATATGCCTTGTACGGCTGAAGCTACTGAATATTTTTTAGCTAATAATGTACTAGTTGCTCCTGCAAAAGCTGCTAATGCAGGAGGTGTTGCGACTTCTGCGATAGAAATGTCTCAAAACAGTATGAGATTTTATTATACTTTTGAAGAAGTTGAAGAAAAGTTAGATAGAATTATGGTTAATATTTTTAATTCTTGTAAAAATGCCGCAGAAAAATATGGTTGTAGTGGAAATTATGTGGCAGGTGCTAATATTGCTGCTTTTCAAAAACTTGCTAAAGCTATGAGAGCTCAAGGTATTGTATAGTTTAAATGAATAGGACCTTGATTTTTTAATCAGGTCCTATTTGTTTTAAAAGAAGATTGGTAAAAATTCGTTTAAAATTTCGTTTATTTTTTTGTATTGGTTGTCAGTTATATTAGAAGTTTCAGAATAGGTCCCATCAGGATTTGTTTTTATTATATCAATTTGACCTTCTTTAAAATCTCCTTTATGAGGAAGACCATCTTTAGTACTTATTCTAAATGTTAAGACGTTATTACTTTTGGTTTTTAATAATCTTTTGTTTTCTTGGTGTTCGTCTCTTTCTGCTAAACTTATTTTTGATTTTGTAGTTTCATTTTTTAAGCTTGTTTTTAAAGAAAATATTATTCCATCGTTTGTTGTACTTTTTTGGTAAGAAATTTGTCTACCATCAGGAAGGTATAAGTTGAATCGTTCTCCTGCAATATGTCTGAGGTTTGGTAAAACCCATTTCCCATCACCTTTGAAGCCTATAATGGGAGTTTCTTTTTCAAGTTTCTTTACTAGTTCTAATGTGTTTTTGTCTAATATTCTAGTGGTTCCCTTGAAGTTTATACTATCTTTAGGTGGATTTTCTATTGATAAGTATTTTTGTTTTTTTGAATTAATTGTTTGATTAATGTTAAATGTTGAAAAATTTTTAATTGAATATATCATTTTAGCCTCCTTTTCATAAAAAACTGGTAAAATTTTTTTTTGTCATATAATTTTTTTAGAAAGTGAGAAATTTTATATGTTAAAAGATTTTTTAGATAGACGACAATGTTTTAAATTAGTTTGTGGTGCTGGTAATGAGGATGCAATTGAGGTTGAAAAACTTGTAACTGTTTATTCTCTTGCAGGATGTATGTTTTTTGATTTATGTGCAAAACCGGAAATAGTAGATGCTGCAAAAAGGGGGCTAGAAAGAGCTGGTATAAAAGAAGATAGATATTTATGTGTAAGTGTTGGCATAGACGGTGATCCTCATATCACTAAAGCTGTAATTGACCAAGAAAAGTGTGTAAAATGTGGAAAATGTAAATCAATTTGTCCTCATGATGCGATTATTGAATTAGACAAATATAAAGTAAAAAAAGAACGTTGTCTAGGTTGTACTCAATGTGCAAAAGTTTGTCCAAAAGGTGCAATTGAAATGGTAAGTCAACTTCAAGATTATAGAGAAGTTTTGCCTAAACTTATTGCAAAAGGTATTGATTGTGTTGAGTTTCATGCTATTTCTGAAGATGAAAAAGATGTTAATGATAAATGGCTTCAAATAAATGAAATGTTTGATGGAATGCTTTGTATTTCTATTGATAGATCAGAACTTGGTGATAAAAAATTGGTTGAAAGAGTTAAGAGATTAATTTCAATAAGAAAACCGTATACAACTATCATTCAAGCGGATGGTATTGCAATGAGTGGTAGTAATGATGAATTTGGTACAACTCTTCAAGCGGTTGCTACAGCTCAATTATTCCAAAACGCAGATCTTCCGGCTTATATTATGATGTCAGGTGGAACAAATACTAAATCTACAGAATTGACTAAAATGTGTGGTGTGAAACCTCATTGTTTAGCGGTTGGATCTTATGCAAGAAAAATTATTAAAGATTATCTTTTAAAAGAAGATTTGTTTGAAAATAAGCAAGCTCTCGATGAAGCTGTTAAAATTGCAAAGAATTTGATTGATATTTCTTTAAGGAACATGAATGATTAATTTAAAAACAAAAGATTGGGAAATAGAAAATATAGATACTATTTTATTTGATAAAGATGGTACATTTGTAGATTTGCATTATTTTTGGGGCAAAATGAGTGAGATGCGTTCTTTAGAATGTATTAAAGTTTTTCAACTTAAAGAAGATGTTTTTGAAGAATTATGTTTAAGTCTTGGGTATGATAGAAAAACAGGAAAAATGTTGAAAGATGGTATTACTGCTCTATATTCTCGTCCAAAAATAATTGAAATTTATACAAAAGATTTAAATAATTGGGGAGCAAATGCTACAGAAAATCAAGTAGAAGAAATTTTTGACAGAGTGAGTAAGGAATTTTACAAAAATTTATCTGAGTATACAAAACCAATACAGGAAGCGATTGAGTTTATAAAAAAAATTAAATCTTTTGGGGTGAAAACTGGAATTGTAACTTCTGATTCAATAGAATCAACGGAATTAACGATAAAGCATTTTGGTTGGGAAAATTTATTTGATGTTGCAATTGGTAGAGAAAGTACCAAAGAAACTAAAGAAAGTGGAGTTCCTGTAAAATTAGCTTTAGAAAAAATTAATTCAAAAGCTGAAACTTCAATAATGGTTGGAGATGCTCCAATGGATTATATTGCTGCAAAAAATGCTGGGGTTAATAGAACTATTTTAGTTGCTACAGGGCAAATCGAAAAAGATGATTTATTAAAAACATCGGAGTTTTCTCTTAATAGTCTTGATGAAATTATTTTATATTAACTTTCTTAACAATATATCTTTATTTTACGAAATATGTCACAATAAATATATTGTAAGGGAGGAGAAAAAATATGAAAGACAAAACTTTTTTAATGATTCCTGGACCGACACCCGTTCCGGAATCTGTGATGATGGAAATTGCAAAACATCCAATAGGGCATAGATCCTCTGAATTCTCCTCTATATTAAAAGAAGTTTATGAAAACTTGAAATATGTGTTCCAAACAAAAAATGATGTATTTATGTTTACATCAAGTGGTACAGGAGCTATGTGTGCAGCTTTAGAAAATCTTGTAAACGAAGGTGATAAGGTTTTATGCTTGTCTCTTGGAAACTTTGGTAATCGATGGGCTAAAATTGCAGAATCAAGAGGTGCTATAGTTGAAAAAATAGAAGTTGAAGCAGGAGAAGTTATTGATCCGGAGGTTTTGAGAAAAAGACTTGCAGAGGATGTTGAAAAAGAAATCAAAATCGTAACACTTACTCATAGCGAAACTTCAACTGGTGCTGCTAATGATATTAAAACGTTATGTTCAATTATAAGAGAACACGGAGCAATATCTGTTGTAGATGGAGTTACATCAGTTTGCGCGATGCCTTGTAAACCTGATGAATGGGGGATTGATGTTCTTGTATCAGGCTCTCAAAAAGGTTTTATGATACCACCTGGTTTAGCTTTTTTAGCTGCAAATGAAAGAGCTTGGAAAGTTTATGAAAAATGTAAATATCCTAGTTTTTACTTTAATTGGGCCGCTCATAAAAAAGCAGTAGAAGGTGACACAACTCCATTTACACCTGCAGTTAATTTAATTGTAGGACTTAATCAAGCTTTAAAAATGATTAAAGAAGAAGGTATTGATAATATGAATGCTCGTCATAAACGTCATGCTATGGCTTTAAGAAAAGCTATAAGAGCTATTAATCTAGAACTTCTTGTAAAAGATGATAATAATGCAAGCTATGCTATAACATCAATATTACCTCCTGAAGGAATATCCGTTCCAGATATCAGATCGACTATGAAAAAAGATTTTGATATTGTTGTTGCAAATGGCCAAAATAAACTTAAAGATAAGATTTTTAGAATGGGAACTTTAGGTTTTGTATGCGATAGAGATTTAATCGCAGCAGTTGGAGCATTAGAAGCAACATTAGTTAAGCTTGGACATAAATTTGAAGTTGGAAAAGGAGTCCAAACTATTATTAACGAATTAAAGGAGATATAATGAAGGTTTTAGTTACAGATAAAATAAATGAATCAGCTGGTAATATTATTGCTTTAGTTGCTGAAGTAGATTTTCTACCAACAATGAGTGAAGATGAATTAGTAAAAATTATTCCACAATATGATGCTTTAATGGTCAGAAGCCAAACAAAAGTAACCCCAAAAATTATCGAAGCAGGAAACAATTTGAAAATTATAGGTAGGGCAGGTGTTGGAGTAGACAACATCGATTTAGATGCCGCAACACAAAAAGGTATTATTGTTGTAAATTCTCCAGATGGTAATACTATGGCAGCAGCAGAACATACAATAGCTTTAATGCTTGCAATGTCTAGAAATATTGCCCCAGCTGCAACTTCAACAAAAGAAGGAAAGTGGGACAGAGCTAAATTTACAGGATGTGAATTATTTAGTAAAACTCTAGGAGTTATTGGATTAGGGAAAATAGGCTCACATGTTGCAGAAGTTGCTCTTGCCCTAGGCATGAAATTGGTAGTTTTTGACCCATTTGCTTCGAAAGAGATTGTAGAAAAAATGGGTGGCGAATATGTTGCAAATCTTGATGAATTTTGGCCTAAATGTGATTTTATTACAGTTCACGTTCCAAAAACAAAAGATACAGTTAATATGATTAATAAAGATACAATCGCTAAAATGAAAAAAGGAGTTCGCATTGTAAATTGTGCAAGGGGTGGTATTATAAATGAACAAGACCTTAAAGATGCAATTGAATCAGGCCAAGTTGCTTCTGCTGCGATAGACGTATACGAAAATGAACCAAATATTCAAGATTGTCCATTAATCAATTGCAAAGGCAATGTTGTATTAACACCCCATTTGGGAGCAAGTACACAAGAAGCTCAAATAAATGTAGCAATTGATGTAGCAGAACAAATAAAAGAGGTTTTATCAGGAGGTTCTGCATCTTCTGCTGTTAATATACCATCTTTAAGACCTGATAAATTAGAACCTGTAAAAGATTATATGCAAATTGCAGAAAACTCAGGGGAACTTGCAATGCAAATCACTGGTGGTATGATTAAGACAATTGAAATTACAGCTCAAGGAGATTTAGCTGAATTAGATATTCAACCTCTTGAAGTGGCGGTATTAAAAGGTGCTTTATCATCAATGCTTGAAGGAGTTAATTATGTAAATGCTCCTGTTCTTGCAAAGAAAAGGGGTATTGATATAATTTCAAGCCGTTCTAAAGTAAAATGTAATTTCGCAGGGTTATTAACTATTAAATTAACAACTGATAATGGGACAACAATAGTAGCAGGTGCATTAGTTGCTAAAGATATTCCTAGAATTGTTAAAATTAACGATTATGAAACAAGTATAAGACCTGAAAAGCATATGTTAATTGTGCCACACGTTAATAAACCATCTATGATTGCAAAAGTAGCACAAGTTATTGGTGAAAATAATATAAATATCGGTTCCATGAACGTAGTACAAAAAAATGACAAGCACGAAACAGAATCTATAATGGTTATTAACATAGATACAGGAGTAAATGAAAAAACTTTATCTGAAATTTCAAAAATAGATGGCGTTCACGATCCTAAATATGTTAATCTTTCAGCATAAGGAATATTAATAATGAAATTAGCAGTTTTTGACTTTGATTCTACTTTAATGGACGGAGAAACAATTGAATTTTTAGCTCGAGAGGTTGGTTTAGAACAAGAAGTAAAAGAAATTACAACAAAAGCGATGCAAGGAGAATTAGATTTTTTTGAAAGTCTTCAAAAAAGAGTTTCCCTTCTTCGTGGACTCAAAGTTGATACTGTTAATAAAATCTGTGAAAATTTACCACTAATGAATGGAGCTGAAGAAATTATTAAAAACCTAAAAGACAAAAATTATAAGGTTGTATGTTTTTCTGGCGGTTTTAAAAATGCAACAATTCCTTTTGCTAAAAAGTTAGGGCTTGATGGGGAATTTTCAAACATACTCCACTCAAAAGATGGCATACTTACAGGCATGGTAGGTGGTGAAATGATGTTTAATAATTCTAAGGGACAAATGTTATTAACATTACAGAGATTATTAGGAATTACCAGAGAAAAAACTCTTGTGATAGGTGATGGAGCTAATGATTTAAGTATGTTCAAATACGCTGATAAAAGAGTTTCTTTTTGCGGAAAACCTATTTTGGAAAAAGATGCTAATATTATTATTAAAGAAAAAGATTTATCTTTGATTTTAAAGTACGTCTAAATTATACAATCTTTTCAAAAGTAGTATCTAATTGCTTTTCGTACTTGATTTTATTTTTCTTCAAAACAGCTTCAAAATTATCGTCTTTATTATCTTTTACTCTAATATCAATTCTAGTGTAAACACCTGAATTTTTTATTCTGTTAAAAGTAGTATTAGCGTTATAAATCCAACCGGATCCCATTAAGGCTCCAAGAGTGAATATTTGTGGCTTAGAAGTAGCTGAACCTGTATCGACGGTAAATGTGCTTTTAAATGGTAAAGATGGTAAATTTATAATTTTCATATTTTTATAAAAACATATAAAAATGAAATTTGCTAGTATTAAGTGTAATAATTACATTTAACTAATTCTAAAGTATTATTTTTGTAACAAAACTTAATATTTGTAAGATTGTTATTATACTTGATTTATAGCGGTATTTGTTTAATAAATATATAAAATTTTTAGAAAAAAGATTGATTATATTATATGTTGTTGGTATAAATTTGCATGGACAATTAGTCCTTTAGTAGTACACATTAAAGAAAAGGTATAAGAATTATGACATTACCAAACGTAGCGTATTTCTCAATGGAAATAGCAATGGATCAATCACTAAGCACATATTCAGGTGGTTTAGGATTTTTAGCAGGTTCTCATATGTTATCTGCTGGTTATTTACAAATGCCAATGGTAGGTGTGACAATGTTATGGTCATATGGTTATTATGATCAAAGAATCGACCATTCAGGCAACGTTGAAGTAGCATATATTAGAAAATATTATGATTACTTAGAAGATACAGGAATTGTAGTAGATGTAGATACTTTTGGTGAAAAAGTAAAAGTTAAAGCATTCAAAGTAAATCCTGAATTATTTGGAACTTGTCCTGTATATTTATTAACAACAGATATTGATGGAAACAGTGATTGGGCTAAGAGCATTTCTCATAAACTTTATGATGGAAATGACAGAATAAGAATTGCTCAAGAAACAGTTTTAGGTATTGCAGGTGTAAGAGTTCTTCAAGCTGCAGGATACAACTTTGATGTTATCCATATGAACGAAGGACACGCACTTCCAGCTGCATTTGAATTATTAAGACAATATAATGGTAATTTAGATGAAGTAAGAAGAAAAACTGTATTTACAACTCACACTCCAGTTGCTGCTGGTAATGAAGTTCACTGGGTTGATACATTATTAGAAGGTGGATTCTTTGCAGGTGCTTCAAGAGAAAGAGCTATTCAATTAGGTGGTGAAAACTTCTCTTTAACAGTTGCTGCTTTAAGAATGTCTAGAATTGCAAATGCTGTTTCTCAATTACACGGTTTAGTAGCTAATAAAATGTGGGAATGGGTAGACGGAAGATGCCCTATTAGAGCTATTACTAATGCTGTAAACTTACATTATTGGCAAGATGAAAGAATGAATGGTGATAAATCATTCGATGAATTGTTAGCTGCAAAAAGAGAAATGAAAGAAGAATTATTTAAATATGTAGCTAATGTTGCTGGTAAGAGATTTGATCCAGATGTATTAACAATCACTTGGGCAAGAAGATTTGCTGATTACAAACGTGCTTGGTTAATCTTAATGGATAAAGACAGAATCAATAGATTACTTGAAGAAAATAAAATTCAAATTATCTTTGCTGGTAAATTCCACCCAGATGATGTTATGGGTAAAGAAATGTTCAATAAATTATTGAATCGTTCTCATACATTAAAGAATGTTGTTGTTTTACCAGGATATGAATTACAATTATCAGGTATGTTAAAACGTGGTACAGATGTTTGGTTAAATACACCATTAAGACCATTTGAAGCATCAGGTACTTCAGGTATGTCAGCTAATGCTAACGGTGCTATCCACTTATCAATATTTGATGGATGGACTGTTGAAGGTACATTCAACGGTATTAACGGTTATACAGTTGAATATCCAGGTTTGGATGATGATATGCCTTGGGAAGAAAGACACTGGAAAGATCACGAATGTGTAATGGATATTATTGAAAATCAAATTATCCCTACATATTATAACAATAAACAAGAATGGGCTAGAATGATGAGACAAGCTATTAGAACTTCTGAAGCTTACTTCAATTCTGATAGAATGGTAATTGAGTACTATAATAGATTATATGCACCAATTGCACATGATGATTGCTCTGCAGGAGAAAAGAAGAAAGAATTAAATATTTCTGAAACTCCTACATTTGATGCTTGGACTTATTCTAATATAAAATAGGATTTATTAGATATAGAAAAAGAGGATGATTTTTAATCATCCTCTTTTTTTATTAAAAGTAAGATTTTTATCTTACTTTATTTTCGCATCCTTGTATTAATCTCTTTATATTTTCTCTATGCAAATATACAATATAAATAGCACCTAAAGAACAATATATAATATATGCAATTGGAGCATGTAAAAAGTACATTATAAAAGGTGAAAGTAATAACGCAATTATAGATCCGACAGAAACATATTTAGTTGAATATGTAATAATTCCCCATACAATGGCTATTATTAACCCTGCTATCCAATTAAGAGCAAGAATAGTTCCAACGCCTGATGCAACAGATTTTCCACCTTTGAATTGTAAAAATATAGATTTACTATGTCCAATTATTACTGCAATTGCTGCAATTACAGGAGCTATTCCAATTGAAGTTCCTACGGTTGCAAATATTTTAGCCAAAATTACTGGTAAAGCTCCTTTTAAGGCATCAAGAAACATTACTAAGAAAAAGTAATTTTTCCCTAGTACTCTTTTAACATTTGTTGCTCCTGTAGAACCAGAACCAATTTTTCTAATATCTTCTCCGGTTTTTGCTTTAACAATTAAATAACCTGTGGGAATTGATCCGATAATATATGCTATAAATCCGATAATTCCTAGTTCTAAAAGTTTAAATATCATAAAATCCTCCTTTCTGAATTATATCAAAATATTTGCAAATTGTCTTTAAATCATTTAAAATCTTTGTATGAAGTATGAATTCTTAAATAAAGAGATTGATATTGATAATATTAAGTTACCGGCTTCTGAAAAGATTAATCCGAGTTTGTTAAAGAATAGTTATGCTGAACTTATTAAAGCTGTTGATTTTTTATCTTCAGGAGAAAAATTGTTATATATTCATGGCTTTTTGGGGACTGGTAAACGGCAGTTTATTAATTATTTAATGGATTTTGTAAGTAGTGATGTTATTAAATTAGAGTATTATTGTAAAGAATCAACTGTTTGCGATGATATTTTATTGTTTTTTAACAATGTTATTGAAAATTTTTCAATGTCTAAGATTGTAAATTTTAATACAAAGGTAACGACTTTAAATTTGAAATTTAGTCAGTATATATCAACTATAAAACAGCCTTTTATTATTGTTTTACATTCTTTTGATGATATTTTAGAAGAAAATAAAAATTTGATTTTAGATTATTTTGGTGAGTTATTAAGTCAGAATGATAATATAAAGTTTTTGTTTTCAACAAGAGCTTTGTTACAGAATATTTTTCCTAGTATATCTGTTGATAGAAAGATTTTTTTAAAAGGTTTTTCAAAGGATATTTTTAAAGAATTTCTAGAAGTTAATGGTATAACTTGTACAGATACTACTTTGAATGATTTTTATAAGTACACAAGAGGTTATTATTATTACACCGCTTTGGCTTGCAAGATTGTGCAGGCTATGAAAATTTCTTTAAATGAATTTTTAGAAAAATATGCTAAATCAGGTACTTCATGGGATGCTTATTTAGGGATGACTTATATTAATCTTATTCCGACAACTATTAGGAATTTCTTTTGGTTTTTGTGTCTAATTAGACACGGTATTTCTTATAATGCTTTAGCTGTTTTTGAACTTTTTGATGATTTTTCTATCGAATATTTAAAAGCTAATTTAATGATATTTGTTGTTAATGAAGTTATATATGTGCAAGATTATTTTCTTCAAAATATAGATATTTCAATACCAGCTAAGACTGAAATAAAATTACATAAATATATTATTAGTATTTATGAAAAGCAATTAAAAGAACCTATTCACTCCAGAGAAATTCTTATTTCCAGACAGGCTTTGAGGGCAGAAATAGAATTTCATAATTCTAAAATTTATGATTTAGAAAATAATAAAGTTGAATCTGTTGAAATATTTCAAGAGGAAAATAAAGATGAAGTTTCTCATTTAAATATTAATGAGAAAACTAATAATATTTCAGAAGATAATAATTTAGTTTCGTTGTTGGACAAGGCTAAAAATTTACAAGAAGAAAAAAAATATACAGAAGCAATTGAAGAATATTTGAAAGTATTAGATGTTGAGAATATTGATTTAAGAACAGTTGTAGAAGTAAGGTTAGATTTAGCCAGGTTATATAAAGAGATTGAAGAATATATAAAAGCTCAACATTATTATGAACTTGTAGAAGTCTATTATAAACAGAATAATGAAGTGATAAATTTGAATTATTTATATTATGAACTGACTGTTTTATATTATTTGATGTATAAGTTAGAGAGAGCAGTAGAAACTATAAAAAAAGTTATTTATTCAGTAGATACTCCACAATCATTAATGGTTCAAGCCTGTACTTTATTGGGAAATATTTATTCTGCTAAAAATTTACCTGAACAAGCTTATTCATATTATGAAAAAGCTTTAGCTTCATTAGATGAAAATACTCAAGATGAGACTTTGGCAGAGTTATATTTTAAGTATGCTTTAGCTAATGATGATAAAGGTGATGAAGAAAGAGCTTTAGAATATTATATAAAATGTATTTCTATAAATTCAAACAATCAATATAAGGCTTTAGCTTATTCTAATATGGGTTCTTGTTATTTTGATAATGAAAATTTTTCTGATGCTAAGGATTGCTTTAAGAAGGCTTATGAAATAGAAAAAAGTAATAATAATTATGACGGGATTTATTATACATCATCATATTTAGCAAAAATAGCTATAGAAGAAAATGATAAGAAAGCGTTAAATTATTTATTAGAGGCTCAACAGTGTGCAGAATTTATAAATGAAGATTTTTATTTAGTTGAATCTTCTTTAGCACTTGGTGATTATTATTATGATAATATATCTTTAAACAAAAAAGCTTTGATAGAATATTTAAAAGCTAGAAAATATGCTATTAATTTAGGAACTACTGTTGATATTAATAAAATAGAACAACGAATTAATGATATGAGATTAAGAATGGATCCTTTAGTTTTTGAGGAAATAGAGAAGAAATATGATTAATTTTAAATTAAATTCAGATTTTTCAAAATATATGGAAGCTTTTTTAGAAGAAAATAAGAAGCTAAATTTGATTTCTAAAAATGATGAAAAGTATTTATATGAAAAACATATTTATGATTCTTTGAGTATAAAAATGTTTTTTGAAAAATATAAAATAGAGAAAGCTGATATCCTTGATATTGGTTGTGGTGGAGGTTTTCCTTGTGTTCCAATCGCTATTGAATATCCTCAATTTAAAATAGTTGGAATAGATAGTATTAGAAAAAAAATTAATTCCATAGAGAATTTGAAAGAGAAATTGGAGTTAAATAATTTGTCAACAATATGCGATAGGGTTGAAAATATTAAGGATAAGAAATTTGATATTATAACAAGCAGAGCTGTTGCTGATTTAGCAAAGATTTGTGAATATGCTCTTCCTCTTTTGAAAAAGGGCGGGTATTTTATTGCTTATAAATCAAAAAAAGCATTAATAGAATTAGAAAATGCAAAAGATGTATTAAAAAAGTATAATGCAAAGGTGTCTGAGATTATGGAATATAATCTTCCTTTGGATGAAGTTTATGAAAGAAATCTTGTAATTATAACTCTTTTATAATAGGAATTTTGCTTTTAATATATTTGAGTACAACCCCAGAATAAGTTGAAATAAGCATCGTAAGTACAAAATATAAATAAGTATTTTGTATTGGATTATAAATCCAATAAATATTATGTAGATTTCTTTCTTCAAACGGGATTCCGTTTATTTTAAAAATAATAGCAGTTATTATAAACATTACAAAAAGGTGATTTGCCATGATATGATATGTGTTTTCACCAATTGTTTTGATGAATTTAATATCTTTTAAATAGTCATATGTAACATGTATGAAGAATAGCGAAAACCAAATTCCAGTAATGCTTGTGAGTACCGGTACAATGATTTGAGAATCAAATCTTGCCCAGACAAGTACATAGCTTAGTCCGATACCATGTGTTGGATTAAAATCTCTATTAAAATGCCATAAAATTGCTTGAATACAAATTACCCAAGCTAAAATTTTAGGGGTGAAAATATTGTATTTACCTTCAATTTTAGTTGTATAAAAATGTCCTAAATATACGAAGAATAGAGAGAATATTGTTCTTACTAGTATTAAAGCTAC
This sequence comes from Candidatus Gastranaerophilales bacterium, assembly GCA_944323985.1. Classification (GTDB taxonomy): domain Bacteria; phylum Cyanobacteriota; class Vampirovibrionia; order Gastranaerophilales; family Gastranaerophilaceae; genus CAG-196. The sequence continues at coordinate 85,874 of CALUUP010000003.1, forward strand.
TGGATTAATTGTAGTTAATGTATTAGAGTTATTTATTGAAAATAAAATAGGTGTGAACATTTTAGATAATGGAATTGCAGAAAATCCCATTAATGTATAAATAGCAAATTTTATTTTTTCAGGTAAGTTTCTAAATTGTCTTTGTAGGAATAAAAAAGTTATCATAGTAATAAATAATTGCATTACAAACCACATTGGACAAGATAGATCAAATTGATGTCCATTTAGAAATGGGGTTATAAAAAAGTTTTTGAAACTTAATTCCATTCCCCAGAATTTTCCGGTAAGTTTATCAATTATTACTGTAACAAAGCAATAAAAAGCAGAATATAAAAAATATAATACAAGCAGGCTTTTTATTCTACGTTTTATAAATTCTCCTACTTTATCTAAATATTTATCTTTAAAAAGCATTCCTGAGATAAAGAAAAATAAAGCTAATTGAAAAGAATAAGGCGGGAACATATCAAAAAATCTGAATTCTAAGTGTCCTGATACAACTAGTATTATTGCTAATGCTTTTAGTATATTGATTTTATCTGAAAAAACTTTATCCATAATGTAATGATTTTATCATGAAAATTTTATAAAATCTTTACTGGAAATAGACTTTAAGCTGTGATAAAATTGTCACAAATCAAGGGGGATGACAAATGAAAGTAGCCGAATATTTAGTAAAAAGGTTAGAAGAGTTGGGTATAAATCATATTTTTGGTTTGCCTGGTGATTTTAATTTTAATATATTATATGCAATTGAAAATAATCCTAATACAAAATGGGTAGGATGTATTAATGAATTAAATGCCGGATATGCAGCTGATGGGTATGCTAGAATAAAAGGTTTTGGTGCTGTTGTCACTACATATGGTGTTGGTGAGTTAAGTGTTATTAATGCTGTTGCAGGTAGTATGGCTGAAAATATTCCTGTTATGAGTATTGTTGGAGTTCCTGCTACTAAGTTAATTGAAAATAAAACAAGAGTTCATCATAATTTTCAGGATGTAAATTATTTTGCTTTTGCAGAGGCTTTTAAAAATGTTACTTCTACAACGGCTTTTTTGAATAGGGCGAATGCAAAAATAGAAATTGATAGAATTTTGAAAGTTTTTGTAAAAGAAAGAAAACCTGTATATGTTGCAATCCCTGTTGATATTGCAGAAATGGAAATTCAAGATAGAGATGTTTCATATGAATGGTTTAGTGATGAGGATATTTTAAAAACTGTTTCTGAAAAAATTGCTAAAAAGATTAATGAATCAAAAAATCCTGTAATTTTAGGTGATTCTTTGATTAAAAGGTTTGATGCAAAGATTGAATACAGAGAATTTGTTGAAAAGTCTGCTATACCTGTGACAAATTTCTTAATGGGTACAAATCTTATTGATATGGATTATGATAAGTATTTGGGTAGTTATTATTCAAAATTTAAAAATCCGATTGCGGAAAATGCTGTTAATAATACTGATTGTTTAATAGCAGTGGGTCCTGTTTATACAGATTTAAATTCTTACGGATTTAATCTTCCTTATAAATTAGATAATCATATTGCAATTTATGGAACATACACTTATGTAGAAGGAATTAGATATGATAATGTAAAAATGTCTGATGTTTTAGATTCTGTTACAAAGTTAGTTAAAACAAGAGAAATTGAAGTTGAAAAACCAATTATTGGTTATGAAAAAGTTGAAGCTTCTAATAAGGAATTAACATCTGAATATATTTATCCAAGGTTACAGGAATTTATTAAAGAAAATGATATTGTAGTCGCTGAGACAGGAATTATTCCACAAGGGGTGGTACAAATAAAATTCCCGCAAAATGTCGATATACAAACTCAAACTCTTTGGGGTTCAATTGGCTGGGCAACTCCTGCAACTTTAGGGGTGGCTTTAGCTAAACCTAATTCAAGAGTTATTTTGATAACAGGTGAAGGCTCACATCAATTAACGGCTATGGAAATTGGTAATATGTTAAGGTTTGGTATAAAACCAATTGTTATAGTTTTAAATAATAATGGCTATACAATTGAGCGCGTATTATCAAATGATGTTGATGACGAGTTCAATAATATTGTTCAAATGAATTATTCAAAGTTTGCAAGAGTTTTTGAAGGAGAAGTTTGGTCAACAAAAGTTACTACAGAAGAAGATTTTGATAAGGCTTTAAAAGTAACACAAATTATGAATAAAATGTGCTATTTAGAAATTTGTACTTCCAAATTAGACATGCCGGTTTTAATAAAAGATTTGATAGCGAATTTTAAAAATAAGAATTCTGATAAAAAGGTTTTGGGAGAAAGCTCTCTTTTAAAAAAAGAGGAAACCGTAAAAGTGGTTCAAGAAAAAAAAGAAGAAATTTCAGAAAATGTAACAGTAAAACCGTCTGAAAATCTTGTATTTGAAACAGTAGTTCATAAATCTTTAGTGGAGGGATAATGAAGAAGTTTTTTGTGATTTCAGGTTCATCCGGAGTAGGTAAAGGTACTGTTATAAAAGAATTTTTGCGTAGGAATCCTAGTTTCAGACTTTCAATTTCTTGTACAACAAGAGGTAAGAGAGATGGTGAAATTGATGGGGTAAATTATTTCTTTTTAAATAAGAATGAGTTTCAAAATTGTATTAAAAACAATGAATTTTTAGAGTGGGAAGAATTTTCAGGCAATTTTTATGGAACGAAGCGAGAGTTTGTTGAAAAATGTTTGGAAAATGATGAGAACTTGATTTTAGAAATTGATACAAAAGGTGCTTTACAAGTTAAATCGCTGATGGATAATGCAGTATTAATATTTATAGCACCACCTTCTATCGAAGAATTAGAAAAACGTTTAAGAGGTCGACATACTGAAACAGAAGAAGCAATTCAAAGAAGGCTAAATTCAATAAAACTGGAAATAGAAAACTCTAGACAGTTTGATTATATGGTGGTAAATGATACAGTGGAAAATGCTGTAAAAGAATTAGAAAAAATAATCTTGGAAAAAGTATAAAAAAATCCGGAGGGTGAATTAAATTCCTCCGGAAATTTGTTTTAAAACCTATCTTACATCTGTTTTAGTTTGTTTATGCTTCTGTATTAATTCCTGATTCATTGTTTTCAGGGTATTTTTCTCTATATTCTTTTATGATTTTTTCAATTATATCATCCATATGGTTAGCAGCACCTGTTCTTTCACTATTCCAAAAAGACCAAGATCTCCAGAATCCTCCATCTATTCTCCAAGAATTTGTAGTATCTCCTTCTTTTAGCCCAGCTTTTTCTGCATAATATTTCATGTCTTGATAATCTCTAGAATCTGAACTTATGCTTAATTTATTCATAACTTTTAAGACTTGTTTTGCAATAACTCTAAGCATATGTTCTTTTTTTGATGTAGCTAAATCATTTTCTGAAGAAATTTGAGCACATAATTCAGAATTCCAGTTGATTCCCCAGTCATTACCATGTTCTGTAAAGTATCCTTCAATGAATTTTATGATTTCTTCTGGATCTTCATAAGTGCTAAAAGAATTAATTTTTTTCTCAACAATATCATATTCACTAGAAGATGTATCTCTTCTTAGACATTGTCTAACAGTTTTACCGGCAGCTTCTGGAGATTCAACTTCTCTTAAAATTACTTTTGATCCATCTTTTTTAGTCATGATGCCAGTTGAAGAAATTTCTTTTACATCACTTAAAGCTTCGAATTTTTCATTTTCTGTATTGTATTTATAATAGTTGTTTCCTTTTTTATAATATCCAATAACATCAGTAGGCTCAAGATCTAGCTCATTTGCTAGCTTTCTCATTTCTCCAGTTGTATTTGTATCAATTGTAGATGTTTCTTGTGCTCTATCACTATTACCAGTAACTTCTTCTTTTTCATTTTCTTTTAGGATATCGTTGTTTTCGATAGATGAAAAATTGTCTTCAGTTAATTTAGAAATATGTTTTTCAGAACCATTTTCAAATTTTACTTGTCCATCTGGAGTTATTGATTTTGCGTTAATTTTTACTAATTCATTATCTTTTATAATGAAATATTGATAGTTTTTATCAAGCTTTTTGCCAATTGATCTGTATAATTTTATACCTTTAGGAAATTTGTTTCCTAAGTTATTACAAGCTTTGATATATCCATCTTTTACTAAGTTATTAATTCTATCTACTGTATTTTTGTATTTTTGAACATCTGCAGCAGTAATTTCAATAGCATTTGCTTTTGCTTCATCTAGAGATTTAGTTGTACCATCTTTCATAGTACAATTTTTAGAAGTTTTATCAATAGATTTAACGTCTTTTAATTCTACTAATTTATCATTTAATATCATATAGAATTTAGGAGATTCATTAGATGTAGAAACATTAGATTTGTATACTCCTTCAATTCCTGAGTCCTTTAAGTATTCTTTTTCTACTAATTTATCTAATTTTTCTTTTGCGGTAGTACAAGTTCCATCAATATCATCATCAATAGTTACAGAACCGTTGTTTTCATCCGGAACTCCGTCTAAATTACCTGGTATATTTATTTTTTCAGCTTGTAAATCTTTTTTTACATCACCGATAATTAAATCATTGTCAATAATATTTTTACCAATAGCTTCGTTTAAAAATCCATATTGAGTTTTAACGTTATTTTGAATTCTTTCTGCTTCAGCTAAACGTAATCTTGCATATAAATCATCAACTTTATTTGCTAATGTTTCTAAATTAGCTTTTGTAAAGTTTTTATTTGCAGAAGTTAAAGCATCTTTAACAGCTTTAGCAGATTTATCTATTTCAGTAAAGTTTACTTCTGAATCAAATTTCGCTTTTAGTGTGTCAACATAATTAACTAATGACATAGCAATGTTGCTAACTCCTGTTTTTTGAAGAGTTTGTTCATCTTCTTTAGTAGGAATGTTATTTGCGATAAGTCTTATGATACTTTTATCAGTGTTAGAGTTTCTTGTATCATTCCAGTAACTTAATATTCTTAATATTTCTGATTCATTTTCGCTTGTTACTAATGTTGCATTTAGACTATCTGCTTTTTTATTTTTTAAATCTTTTTCTACAGTATTTAATTTTTGTTTTAATTCGGTGTCATCTTTTTTATTATTAACTCCAAAATTATAACCAGCTTCAGATAGGTCTATTTTTATATCATCTAAAGATAATAAAGCTTGTTCTAATTTAGATGTATTTAATTTTTTGCAAGCATTTTTTAGTGCATCTAATTTTTCATCTATCTTTCCAGATTTATTTAAAGCTTCTTGAATAATAGCATTTGTTGCATCATCTTTTGAAGCATTTTTATAGTTAGTAAGTATAGCTTTTAATTTATCATATTGTTTTTGTTTTAACTGATCAGCAGCAGATAAATTAGAGTTGTTTCCGCCACCATTAGTCCAATTGCTCCAAGGGTTAGTTTGAAGCATGTTTTGGAAATTTCCAAAGTTAAATCCATTATTCCAACCACCACCAAAACTTTGCATTGTTTGGTTAATTGCCATCATTGGATTTAATAGTCCATTGCCATACATTCCAAACATCGGGTATTCAAGCATTGTAGAAGGAGTGAATGTAGGTGTCATAAATAAACTAGCATTAGAAGCAATTTGAGAAAGACCAAGATTATAATTTAATCTGAATGAATCTCCCCAGCAAGGGCTTAACATATCATGGTTTATAAATGAAAAGTTATACATTCTTAGACCTCGTTTTATACTCTCTTGTATATAAAAAGTATTTCATTTTAATAAAATTGCGCTTTTTATATAAAATGTTACAAATTTGTTACATTTAAAATATAAACAAGATATAATATTGTAATAATTTATTTATATGATATAATGAGCTTGATTGGAGGGAATATGGCACGAGTATTAATTTCAATGTCAAACGATTTTTTAAGTAAAGTCGACACTATCGCAAATTCAGAACAAAGAACAAGAAGTGAGTTAATCAGAGAAGCTTTAAGAGTTTACATTAAGCGTAATCGTATTTCTAACAGTTTAAAAGCAGAAGAAAATGCGATTTTACTTTCAGATTTGTTAGCTTAATTGGAAAAAGTCAAAATAAAAACTGACTCAAAATTTTGAGTCAGTGTAAGTTATCTCTTTATAATTTTGGGAGGAGATTTGGGGATAGTTGATACATGCATGCTACTATATTTTTTTTGTACATGGAACATGCTGTCAAGAAAAATTTACAAAATTTAACAAATTTTTACAAAAATCTATTCCACTCCTTTCGTATTCACAATAATTTTAGATTATAGTAATATGTAGTTATGAGAAAAAAGTTTTTAGGGACAGTTTGTTTTATATCGTTATTTGTAGGTTGTAGTTTTTTACCTGTTTTGTCAGCTCCAACAGGAGCTTTTGCAGAACATTACAATGCTGCTCAAAATTATTTGATGCAAAATCAGTATTCATCGTCTATTGTTGAATTTAGAAAAGCATTAAGGATAAATTATTTAGATAATTCTGCAAGGATTGGTTTAATAAATGCTTATTTAGCTAGAGCTACTTATTATGCTAATCAAGAAAAAAACTATGATAAAGCTGCGAATGATTTTAGAAGTGCATTATTTTATTTAAGAATGTATCCTACAAAGGATCAGGCTGTACAAAATTCAGCAGGTATGATTGCTTCTGCTACAGATAATTTAAATCAATGTTTGAAAGTAATAAGTTTTGATACTACTGCAAATTCAAGGTATAATAAAGCAGAAGAATTGAGAGCTATTGGAAATTTTTCTGCGGCAGCGTATGAGTTTTTAAAAGCAGGAGAGAGTGAAAAATTAGCGGCAGATGCTAATTCTCAAATAGCAGATTTGTTAAAACTTTTGGGGAATGAACCACGTTCGGCGGATTACTATAAGATTGCTTTAGATTTAAAACCAAATGACGGTGTTTTAAGGATGAAGTATGCAAGAACTTTAGATAAATTGGGTAGATTTGATGAAGCTGTTGTCCAGTATAATGAAGCATTAGCAAATTCTAAGGGTGATATGGAAGTTTTGTATGCTTTAGAGAGAATTTATTTAAAGAAGTTGGCACAGACTCCTAGTGATGCGGAATTAAATGCAAACATTGGTGCGATAAAACAGGCTCAAGGTGATTTTGAAACAGCTTTAAGTTATTACGGTAAGGCGGAACAACTTAATCCTTCTAATGTTACAACTCGTTTAAATGTAGGAACATTATTTCAACAAAGGAAGGAATACCAAAAAGCTATTCAATCATATGATTCGGTATTAACTTTATATCCGAATAATACTCAAGCGTTGTTGTATAAAGCTCAAGTTTATAAAGAAATGGGTGATAGTAAAACGGCTTTGGGTTTGTATAAGAAAATTTTATCAATAGATCCAAATAATGCTGGTGCAAAAGCTGAAATAGCAGGAGTTATGAAAGATACTATGACTCCAAATGAATATATTGACTATTTAGCACAGAATGGTTCAGCGGATGAGTTATATGATTACGCTTATAAATTACACAAAGAAAATAAAATAGATGAAGCAATTTCTGCTTATAAATCTGTGTTAAGTAAAAATAATTCAAAGGTCGATGCGTATGTAAACTTAGCAATTTGTTATGTTGCTAAAGATGATTATAATAATGCGATTTCAGTTTTAAATGATGCTAAGGCTAAATTCCCAGCAAATAATCTTGTATTAAAGACTTTGCAAGATGTACAAAAAGATTTGACTTCAACAAGATTAGCAAGTGCTTCTTCTAGTTATGAAAATAAGGATTATAGAAAGGCTATCCAAGAATATTTGGCAATAAATCCGCCAACAGAGGATTCTATGTTGGGAGTTGCAGCATCATATCAGGCATTAGAAGATTATAACAATGCCATTGAGTATTATAAAAAAGCTGAAAAAATTAATCCTAATAATGCGGAAATTCCTTATTATATTGGATATTTATATTCAGAACAACAAAATTGGACATTGGCAGAAAATTATTTAAATAAGGCTATAAAATTAAATCCTCAATCAGAGGCAAAGGAATTATTGTCTTATGTTACTCAAAACGGTTCGGTTTCAATATTGAATGAAGGTATAGATTTATTTGAAAAGAATAATTATCAAAATGCTTTATTGAAATTCAATGAAGTTTTAAGAAAAGAAAGTTCAAATGCTTATGCTTATTATTATAGGGGCTTAATTTATGATGAGCAAAAGCAACATAAACTTGCTATAAATGATTATTTAAATGTTTTAAAATATTCTAATGAGTTTCCTATTGCAAATTATATGCTTGCCGTGGATTATGATACTTTAGAAAATTATAAAGAGGCTTTTAAATATTATCAGAAGTTTGTTTCAAGTTATGCTACAGATGATGAATATTTAAAATATGCAAAAAGTAGAATGGAAGAATTAAGGCCGTATGTGGGAGGATAATATTAAGCATCGGGTGTTAAGGAAGGATTAATATAATTGGTCGAAAAAAACGTAATAAGTTTATCATCAAATGTTGTAAAATCTCTCATATCAAGTAGGGTGTCGCTTGCACCAATGGCTGGAATTACTGATTATGTATTAAGGTCTCTTGTAAGGGAACATTCTAAAAGTTGTCTTTTAACAACAGAAATGATAAGTTCAGAAGCTTTGACACAAGTAAAAGAAACAGATATGGTTGCAAGAGATAATAATCATTCTCCGATTTCATATCAATTAAGTGGTCATAAGCCTCAAATGATAGCATCTTGTGCAAATTACCTACAAAAATTTGCAGATATGATTGATATAAATATGGGCTGTCCTGTGAATAAAGTTGTTAAAGGTACAGACGGTTGTGCTTTGATGCGTAATCCAAAACTTGCTCAAGAAATTGTAAGGACTGTAAAATCACAAATTACGATTCCATTGAGTGTAAAATTTCGTTTAGGGTATACTTTTGATGAGTTAAATTACGTAGAATTTGGACAACAAATGCAAGAAGCTGGAGCTGATTTTATTACAATACATGGTCGAACTCGTTCCCAAATGTATTCGGGTAAGGCGGATTGGAAGAAAATTGCAGAATTAAAACGGAATGTTGATATACCGGTTTTTGCTAATGGTGATATTGTATCAATTGAAACAGCTGTTCAGTGTCTTGAAGAATCTGAAGCTGATGGTGTTGCAATAGGAAGAGGTGCTTTAGGGGATCCTACTTTAATTGGTAGAATTGAAAAATATTTGAATACGGGTGAATATATCTCTGCTCCAACTTTAGATGAAAAAGTTGAATATATGAAACAACATCTTTTAAAAGAAGTTGAATTTAGGGGTGAAAATGTTGGGATTAAATTTGTAAGAAAATTTTATCCTTATTATATAAATGGATTTCAAGGGGCATCAAAATTAAGAGGTGAATTAGTTTTGATGGATAATTTAGATGAAATTTTAAAAGTATTGGATGGGATATTAGTCAAAATTTAGTTATTGTCTAACTCCAATTCCATTTGCCCAATCTCTTGCAAACATTTCACCTTTGCCTTCAGGTTTTACTTTTATGAGTCTTAAATATCCGTTGCCAGTTTTAACATCTATTCCGCGTTTTGAAATATGTGCAAATTCTCCTATTCGAGCTCCTTTATCGTCAGTGCTTTCGATAGGTTCAGTTTGCATAACTTTTATAATTTTATCTCTAAATTCAAAATAAGCGCCAGGACACTTATAAATTCCTCTTACTAAATTATGTATTTCTTCTGCTGATTTATTCCAATCGATTTTGCATTCTTCTTTTGTTAATTTATCTGCAAAACAAATTCCATTTTCGCATTGTGGAGTAGGTTTTATTGTTCCTTCTTTTAGACCGATTAAAGTTTTTGCAAGTAATTCAGGGGATTTTTCAGCACAAATTTCAAAAAGTTCCATGCAGTTCATACAGGATGTAATTTCTATTGGATATGTAAGACAAATATCACCGCAATCTAGACCTAATTCTGTGATCATTGTACAAATACCGGTTTCTTTATCTCCATTAATAATCGCTCTTTGAATTGGATTTGCACCACGATATTTGGGAAGTAATGAAACATGTAGATTTATAGTTTCATACTTAGGAATATCAAGTACTTCTTGTGATAAAATTTGTCCAAATGCAAATGTTACAAAAAAGTCAGGTTTGAGTTTTTTTAATTCGTTTATTATATCAGGTTCTTTTCTAATAGATTTAGGTTGGAATACTTGAATATTGTTTTCTACTGCAAATTGCTTGATGGGACTTGCCGTAAGTTTATGACCTCTTCCAGCTGGTTTATCAGGTTGAGTAACTACTGCAAGTATCTCAAATTCTTTTGAATTATAAAAATATTCTAATGATTTTAGCCCAATGTTTGGAGTTCCGAAAAAAACAATTTTTATCATATTATAAACTCATTTTCTTTAGTTTTCTTTTTTTTGTTCAGCTTCTTTTTTTAATTTTTCTTCTAATAAAATATCAATTTCTTTTTGTAATTCAGGTTCGTCAAGAATTTTTTCTAAATCAATACTTGGAAGATTGCATTTTTTTAGAACTTCTTCCGCTTCAAATCTGTTAATTACATGGTCAATGAATAAAATTCCATCTAAATGATCAAATTCGTGTTGAATTGCTCTTGCAAGTAAACTTCCGTCTTTAGCTTCAAGAACAAAAGGTCTTCCGTTTCTATCAAGAGCTTTGACCATAACATTCGCATAACGTCTTACATCAGTAAAAGCTTCCGGAAAACTTAAACAACCTTCGTGACTAATTACAGCACCTGATTTTTTTATAATTTTAGGGTTTATAAAAACAATAGGGTTTAAAGGCTCATCGCCTGTTGAGACATCAATTACAAAAACTCTATAATTTTCTCCAATTTGTGGAGCTGCAAGTCCAACACCATTTTCTTTATACATTGTATCTAAAAGATCTTCTACTAAAATCTTTATTTTTTGAGAAACTTTGTGAACTTCTTTTGATGGTTGTCTTAGAGTCGTTTCTCCGTATTTTACAACTTTTTTTATAGACATTTTCTTAATCCTCTTTATTTGTATTATTTAACATTTTAACACGAAAGAAGAGAAAATAATTTTATTGTTTCCAACTCCATAAATCTTTTTGAAATAAAACTAAAAATGGAATCAACTCTAAACGTCCGATGTACATGTCTAGAATTAAAATAATTTTAGATAAATTATGTAATGGTGCAAAGCTTCCTAAAGGTCCTATTACAGAACCAAAGCCAGGACCTATGTTACCTAACGTAGTAACGCTTCCTGTAATTCCAATAGTAGTATTTTTTTCAATTATTGCAACTAAAAATGCAGAAACCGTCAAAATTGCGAAATAAAATGATACAAACATTAAAGTTTGAAACATTATATCTTTAGGTACAGAATATTTTCCGATTTTAATATTGCAAACAGCTTTTGGGTGTAATATTTTTGTCATTTCAATTTTCATAATTTTGAAAATAAGAAGCCAACGCATAATTTTAAGTCCGCCACCAGCTGAACTGGCACAAGAGCCGATCATCATTGATGCGAATAATAAAATTTTACTTATATAATCCCATTTTGCAAAATCTACAGTACAAAAACCTGTCGAAGATATTAGTGTAGAAATTCCAAAAAATGAATGAGTAAGGCTATCATATAGGTTATATTTCATATTAGAGAATAATGAAAATGTTAATAGTATCCCTAATATAAGTACGATATAAAAGTAGGTTCTAAATTCTTCATTTTTAAATAGGTATAGTGGATTTAATTTAGTCCAAGCTTTATATTGTAAGTTAAAGCTAACGCCTGCAAAGAACATAAAAAATGTGATAATCCACATAATTGTATGAGAATATCCGATTATACTTTCACTTCTTGGAGAAAAACCTCCTCCGGAAATTGAAGAAAAAGAATGGCATATTGCATCAAAACCACTCATTCCTGAAAATTTGAGCAAAATTACTTCTAGTAGTGTAAGCCCAGCATAAACTTTCCATAATGCAGCCGCAGTATTTTTTATTCTTGGAGTGAATTTATCTTCAGTGGGACCAGGAGCCTCTGCAAAAAATAGTTGTCTTCCTGCAATGGCAAATTGAGGCAAAATTGCTATAAATAATACGATAATTCCCATTCCTCCAAGCCATTGTGTAAATGATCTCCAAAAGAAAAGAGCATTTGGGTAATTAAAATTTGTTAAAGCCGTTGCACCTGTCGTTGTGATTCCTGATGTTGCTTCAAATAAAGCATTTATTGGGGAAATTCCAAAAAATATGTATGGCATTGCCGCAAAAATACCCGCGAAAAGCCAAGAAAAAGTCACAATACATAGTGCTTCCGATTTTTTTATGTCATTGATTCCTTTTATACTGGAAGTTCCTTTTACTATTTTTTTTAATGTTGTTGCAATTAAAAAAGCGGTTGAGGCTGCTATTAGAAAAGGAAAAACAGCATTATATTCTTGGTAGTATAGAGCTACTATTATTGGAATTAGCATTACAAAGCTAAAGTACATAATAGTTAAGCTAAAAGAATACGCTAAATACGTTAATCTCATGCTATTTCCTCAAAAAATTCTTTTATAATTGGAGCGTTTTCACTAGTTGTAAATATTATTAAATTATCTCCGCTTGTGACTTGTGTAGCTCCATTTGGAATGATAATTCTTTTTCTTCTTTGAATTATTCCTACGATTGCTTTTGCAGGAAGTTTTATGTCCATAATTTTTTTAGATTCGTAATTTTCAGGAATTTCAATTACTAAAACTTCACCTTTACCTTGTTCAACAGTTGCTAAAATACCAATATTTGTTTCTTTAATGTTATTTTTTATTTCATTTAAAGCTGCTGTTCTTGAAGAAATTGTTATGTCAATTCCAACTCTTTCAAATAATGTAACATTTGTTGTTTTAGTAACTCTAGAGATAACTCTTCCTGCCCCTAAATGTTTTACTAATAGAGAGCATAGTAGATTTTTTTCGTCGTTGTTTGTAACACTAACAACAACATCTGCAGAGGCAACATCTTCTTCATTTAATAATTCTAAATCAGTTCCATCTCCATTAATTATTAGAGTATTATCAAGTTCTTGTGCTAAATACTCGCATCTTGCATCATCTTTTTCGATTATTTTAAGGTTTAATTTTAAATTTTCAAGTTTTTTTGCAAGTTTTAAGCCCACATTTCCGCCACCTATTATCACAACTGTTTTTACAAATTCTTTTTCATGGAAAAATTTTCCGGCTAAAATATCCAGAGAATTAGAAAGTCCCATAAAAATGATTTTGTCATTTTCATGTAAAATAGTTTCCCCATTTGGTATGAATAATTCATCACCTCTTGTAATCCCTACTATTAATGTGTCCTTCGGAAAGTTACAATTTTTAACCATACCGTTTACTAAAACAGAATTTGGTGCAATTTTATATTCTAATAATCTAGCTCTACCGTCTGCAAAATGTTCTACGTCAAGAGCTTTTGCAACAGTAATTATTCTAAAGATTTCTTGTGTGAGCAGTTCTTCCGGCCAAATAACATTATCTACATAAAAATCACAGTTGTATTCAGCATCTTTTGCTAAACCTAGAGAATATTTATATTCTTCTTTTCTTACAAAGCAAATTGTTTTAACTGTACTAATTCTTTTTGCTGTGAGACAGGCAACTATATTTAATTCATCTGATGCCGTACAAGCAATAAAAACTTCTGCATCTTTAATTTTTGCTTGTTTTAATATTTCAATATTAGAAGCGTTTCCGGTAATAAAACTAATGTCAAGTTTATTAAAAGCTTCAACCTTGTATTGTTCGTCATCAATAACTGTTATATCGTTATCAGTATAGAACTCGGTAGCTATCATTAAACCAAGTTCATTTGCTCCAAAAATAATAATCTTCATAGCTGATATTTAACTTCAAACTAGGATTAAAGTCAATCTATTGGTTTTAGTCTAATTGTTTTATTGTTGCAACAATTTTTCCAATTAGCGTTAAATCTATTATTGATTTGCCACTAATTGTTCGTGAACGATATTCAGGATTATCAGATTTTATTATTATTTCATCTAAATTTTTTGAAAGCCTTTTTACAAAAAATTCATTATTATAACAAAATACATAAATTTTATTATCTTGTATTTGATTTCCGTTCCAATGCTCTACAATTAATTTGTCTCCATTATCAATTGTAGGTGACATGCTGTTTCCTGAAGCGTTTATCATTGAATATAATTTATTTTTAGAATATCCGTTTATCATCGAAGTGGATATTGGTAGTTTTGTTTTTTCGCTTGAAAAAATTATGCTTCCATTCCCACAACTTGCAAAAACATCAGTGTAGTAATCAATATAAGCTATTTCTTGTGTATTATTTGTTTGAGTTGCTAAAATATTAAGTTTAAAAAAATCTTCAACTCTTTTTAGTTCGCTAACAGTAACTTCGCTTTCATTTTTAATTCTATTGCTAACAGTCTGTCTTGTTATGCCAAGACTTTCTGCTAACATTGATTGATTTATTGTTTGTCCATTTTTTTCTGAAATAATATTTATTAATTCTTCTAGTTTCATGTTTCACCAATGTAAAATATTTATTGACTTATGTATCATATTGTCTTACAATGTAATACATAAGTGTAAATTTATATTAGATATTTAAACACATATTTATAATATTGTCAATTGAGATATCGTTTATAATTGGGAAGAGGACTATTAAAATGAGTTATCGATTTAATGTATCATGTAGTAAGACATTGTCAGAAAATTGGACGCCAACGGCGGTTGATTGTTATATGATTGGTTGTAATTGTTCAAAGTGTTATTTGAATAAGGTATATTTTCAGAGTCAGTTTTCGAAATGCAGGATGAAGGAAACAGTTATAGAATTGGTAAGAAAATTAGGTGCTCCAAAGGAGATTTGTTTATAATGAGTGGTTTTTCAAGTGTAAAAAATGGGCAAAAAGGCGGAAGGCCAAGATATAGTATTAATGATAAAATTCAAATTCCTGATATAGAGTTTGTTATCTTAACTCCTGATCAATATGGTTCATTACTTGAAAAATATGGTTTTGAACTTTTAAAAAAGGCTATTAACATATTGGAAGATTGGTTAAAAACAAGTCCAAAAGCGGAGAAATATCGTGGTAAAAATAATTATGCACATTTTCGAGCTGATGGTTGGGTTATAAATTCTGCAAAATTTAAAAATTTATAGCGTCACTTTTACAGCTCATAAGTTTTTCGATGAATATTCTTGTTATGTTGGTACCTTTATTGAAGCATTCTTGTTGGATATAAGGCCATTTATTTTTATTAAACCAGCTAACTTTGAATTCCGGTTTTTGAGAAAAATTTGCTGTATCTACAAATAAATCAATAAGAGAGTTGTAAGTAAGATCTTCTTTTTTAAAGTTTTGTTTAAGAATATGAAGTTTTGCAGTAGCTCCAGATTTTTTTCCTTTTTCAAAAATTCCGTGTTTAGTATAATTAAAAATTTTATGAATTATAGAACCAGATTGAGTATGTAAAGGTACAGAAACATCTTGTAAATAATGGAGAGCGTATCCGGTGTTTCTTAAAAAATCTTCTTTATTTTTTGCAATAAGTGCATTTTGATAATGTTCTTTAAACATAGCTAAAGCATTATTGTACTTATTTTTGCCAAATCCAAAGCTCTTATTTTTTTTATTAGGAAAAAAGAAATGAGTATTATTGTAAAACCCTCTTTCTTTTTTCGAAAGATCTGGCATTTGAGAATATCTTGCAAGTTGTCTTTGCACTGAAATATCAATATTAGAATCTTTGAGGGCTAATAAAGTCATTTCTAGATGTGTAGTTCTGTTCCATTTAAAATTAATCTGTTGATTGGTACTTATATTCATTTTCTTTTATACAGCAAAACGGAAATGTACAATATCTCCATCTTGAACGACGTATTCCTTTCCTTCTAATCTTGTAACCCCTTTGTCTTTGCAAGCGGCATAAGAACCGTTTTCTACAAAATCTTTATAAGAAGTTACTTCAGCTCTAATAAATCCTTTTTCGAAATCTGTATGAATAACACCTGCCGCTTGAGGAGCTTTTGTTCCTTTAGTAATAGTCCAAGCATGAACCTCTTTTTCTCCAGCAGTTATATAGGTTATAAGGTTTAGGAGTTCATAAACAGATTTTATCATTTTGTTAATACCACTATCTGTTATACCAAGTTCTGCTAAATATTCTTTAGCACCGTCTTCACCTAATTCAACAAGTTCTTCTTCAATTCTTGCACAAATTATTACAGTTTGGGCATTATGAGATTTCGCGTACTCTTGAACTTTTTTTGTGTATTCGTTTCCATCTTTTAAATCAAATTCAGAAACATTTGCACAATATATAACAGGTTTTACAGACATTAAATTAAGAGGTTTAATTATATTAATTTCGTCTTCTGAGAAGTGGTCTTTTAGATTTATGAATGTTCCTTCTTGAAGTAGTTCATTAAGTTTTTTAAGAGCTCCTTCTTCAAGAACGGCTTCTTTGTCACCGCCTTTTGCTTGTTTTGCGATTCTTTGTAATCGTCTTTCAATTGAAGCCAAATCCGCTAGAGCAAGTTCGGTATTAATTGTTTCAATGTCAGAAATAGGGTCAACCTTTCCTTCAACGTGTATGGTGTTTTCATCGTCAAAACATCTTACAACCTGAATTATGGCATCAACTTCTCTAATATTGTGTAAAAACTGGTTGCCAAGTCCTTCGCCTTTACTTGCACCTTTAACTAAGCCTGCAATATCTACAAATTCTATGACTGTTGGAATAATTTCTTTAGCTTTACATAAATCTGATAAAATTTGTAATCTTTCATCAGGTACAACAACAACTCCTACGTTTGGTTCAATTGTACAAAACGGATAATTTGCACTTTGTGCATTTTTAGTTGCTGTTAGTGCATTAAATAAAGTTGATTTCCCAACATTAGGAAGTCCTACAATTCCGGCTCTTAGCATAAATAAAATCCCTTTCAGTTAATTCATATAAATAATAATATTTGCTAAATAAAAAAGCTCAACTATGAAAAGGTAAAACGAAAAGAATAAAAGAGAAGTTGTTGGTTGTTTTTAAAATAATAAGAAATTAAAAAGATTAAACAAAATGAATAAATACGAATATAAAGTTGGAAAATAGAAAAAATTAAAAAAATAGAAATTGTATAATAACAATCGAAGAATATAAAAACAATCAGTAATAAAACTTTACAAAATCGTATAAAAACAATAGAAATACTTGCATTGAGAAATTTAGCAAGTAACATATAAATTATGTGTCGTAAAAGATGCAGAAATTTGATAGCCGAAAATAGAGGACGATATGGCAAAAGACGTAATAGAAATAGAAGGAACGATATTGGAGTCAATGCCGAATGCGATGTTCAGAGTAAAACTGGAGAACGGGCATGAGATATTGGCACATATATCAGGAAAGATAAGAAAGAATTTTATAAGAATATTACCTGGAGATAAGGTAAAGGTTGAAATGACACCTTATGATTTAACAAAGGGTAGAATAACATTCAGATTAAAATAAATAGTAAAAGAGAATATAAGAAAAGGAAAAAAGTTATGAAAACAAGATCATCAGTAAAACCAATGTGTGATAAATGCAAGGTTATTAAAAGAAAAGGCAGAGTAGCAGTAATCTGTGAAAACCCAAAACATAAACAAAGACAAGGATAATTAGTGAAGAGTGAATAGTGAATAGTGAATAGATAAGTTCTAGTCACCATTCACTATTCACCAGTCACTATGATATAAAAAGTAAACGGTACAAGTATTAATATAAAGGAAAGAAAACATGGCAAGATTAGTTGGGGTAGATTTACCTCGTAACAAAAGACTAGAAATCGCTTTAACCTATATTTACGGTATAGGACCTGCAAGAAGTAAAAAAATTCTTGAAAAAACAGGTATATCACCTGATTTAAGAACAGATGATTTAACAGAAGATGATATCAGAGAATTACGTAATGCGTTATCTGAATACAATATAGAAGGTGATTTAAGACGTGAAGTAACAATGAATATTAAACGTCTTCAAGAAATCAACTCTTATAGAGGTATGAGACACAAAAGAGGTCTTCCTTGCAGAGGTCAAAGAACAAAAACAAATGCAAGAACAAGACGTGGAAAAAAGACAGGACCTATCGCAGGTAAGAAAAAATAATTTAAGTGATTAGTCCGTAATCGGTGTTTACAAAGTTAAAATCAATTCACTAATCACTATTCACTTAAAGAATAAAAGATTGATAATAAATACTAATAAATAATAAGGAATAAGAAAATGGCAAGACCAAAAACTACAAAGAAAAAAGAAAAGAAAAATGTATTACAAGGTGTTGTTCACATACAATCAACATTCAATAATACAATAGTAACTTCTACAGACACTCAAGGTAATGCTATTGCTTGGGCAACTGCTGGAGCTACAGGTTTCAAGGGTGCTAGAAAAGGTACTCCATTTGCAGCACAATCTGCAGCAGAATTGGTTGCAAAAAAATCAATAGATCAAGGTATGAAAAAAGTAGAAGTTCACATTAAAGGACCTGGTTCAGGACGTGAAACTGCTATCAGAGCTATCCAAGCTGCTGGTTTAGAAATTACATTAATAAAAGATGTAACTCCTATTCCTCACAACGGATGTCGTCCACCTAAAAAACGTAGAGTATAGTAATTCGTGAAGCGTGATTTGTGATGAGGGATTTTGTTTTGTACATGAGCTCTTTTCCATTCACATCTCACACTTCACTCAAATAGCAGGGGCTTGCTTTTAAGCCAAAAAAGTAAACCATAGATGCCCTGCAGAAAGAAAAGGAGAAAAATAATGGCAAGATATACAGGACCAACTAATAAATTATTTAGAAATAAAAGAGTAAAAGATTTGTCAAATAGAACATTAACATCATCTATGAGACAAACTGCTTCTGGTCAACATGGTGCAGCAAGAAAAAAACAATCTGAATATGCACTTCACTTAGCGGAAAAACAAAAAATCAGATTTACTTATTTAGTAAGTGAAAAACAATTTGCTAAATATTACAAAGAAGCAGCAAGAAGAAAAGGTGTTACAGGTACAATATTATTACAAATTCTTGAATCAAGATTAGATAATATTCTATTCAGAGCAGGTTTTGGTGTAACACGTAGACAATCAAGACAGATTGTAAATCACGGTCACGTACTTGTAAACGGTAAAAAAGTAGATATTCCATCATATTTAGTAAAAGCGGGAGATGTAATTACAATTAAATCAAGAAGCAATGAATACTTAAAAGTTGTTATGAGTGCTATTGATTTATCAATGGCTCCATCTTGGATTACAGTTGATAAAGATGCTTTAAAAATTACATTTGAAAGAATTCCTCAAAGAGAAGAATTAGATCCTGAATTTAAAGAACAACTTGTTATAGAGTACTATTCAAAATAGGCTAATAGGAGAGATTAATATGGAATTAAAAATTAAAACTGTAAATACTATGACCAGTTCAGATGGTTCACAATATGGTAAATTTACTATAGAACCATTAGAAAGAGGATTTGGAACTACAATCGGTAATGCTTTAAGACGTGTATTACTCTCAAGCTTAGAAGGTACTGCTGTAACTTCTTGCAGAATTGAAGGTATAACTCACGAATACACTGCAATTCCAGGTGTATTAGAAGATGTTATCGATGTAATGTTAAACTTAAAAGGTTTAGCAATAAAAACAGATTCAAAAGAACCTCAACAATTAAGAATTGATATTGACAAACCTGGTCCGGTATTAGCAAGTGATATCCAGTTACCTGCTGGGGTTAAAGTTGTTAACCCAGACTGGTTAATTTGTACAATAGCTGATGGTGGTTCATTCCATGCTGATATTATGGTTGAAACAGGTAAAGGCTATGTTGCAAATGATGTTCCAAGAAACAATAAGAATGGTGCTCCTATTGATATGTTGCCAATTGATGCAACATTTATGCCTATCAAAAGAGTTAGTTATGAAGTAGAAAATACTCGTGTCGGTGACAGTATTGATTTCGATAAATTAACTTTAGAGATTTGGTCAAATGGTACGGTTGATGTAACAACAGCATTGACTCAAGCAGCAGACTTGTTAATCGAACATTTTGTTCAAATTTCTTCTATAACAGGAAAACCAGCAACAAGAGAAATTGAAGAAAAAGTTGTTGCGAAAGAAGAAGTTTCTGAAGTAGCAGAACAAGAACCTTCAATTACAATTGATGAATTGGAATTATCAGTAAGAGCTTATAATTGCTTGAAAAGAGCAAGTATAAATTCTATGGCTGAGTTGTTAAAGAAATCAGAACATGATTTATTAAATATTAAAAACTTTGGTAAAAAATCTTCAGATGAAGTAATCGAAAGATTACATCACTTTGGATTAGATTTAGCTCCAAATCCTGAAATGGATGAAGAAGGTTTTGTAGCAAGTACTGAAGAATAGCAAATAAAGTAAATAGTATATAAGGAAAGAAAAAATGAGACACCAAACAAAAAAACATACGCTTGGTAAAGCACAAGACCAAAGAAAGGCTTTGTTGCGTTCATTAGCTACCGAACTTTTTGTTCACGGTGAAATTAAAACAACAATGGCAAGAGCAAAAGCTCTTCAACCATATGCTGAGAATGTTATCACAATGGCAAAAAAAGGTGATTTGAACTCAAGAAGATTGGCTGGAAGATATATCTTCGATAAAGAAATTGGTCAATTTATTGATACAGCAACTGGCGAATTATTTGATGCACCTCAAGAAGGTAAAAAATTAGCAAAACAAACTGTTTTAAGAAAATTATTTAGCATAATAGGTGTTAAATATTCTTCAAGAAACGGTGGTTATACAAGAATATTCAGACTTCCTCCTCGTAGAGGGGATGCTTCTGAAATGGCATTAATTCAATTGGTATAGTTAATGCGATATGCTTTAGACGTTCAGTATATTGGGAAAAACTATGCAGGAAGCCAAATTCAGTTTGAAGATGGAAAAATGATAGAATTTCCCACTGTACAGGGCGAGTTAGAAAAAGCAATTTGTACTTTGATAGGCGTTAAAAACGCAGATAATAGACCGATAAAAACAATCTTCTCCGGAAGAACTGATAGAGGTGTTAATTCATTAGGGCAGGTTGTTCATTTTGATTGTGATAAGGACATTGTTGCTTCAGACTTTATCTATCATGTGAATGAAATATTACCTAGTGATATCTCTATAAGTGACTTGAGAATTGTTCCCGATTCGTTTCACGCTCAAAAATCTGCAAAGAGTAGATATTATAGATACGAGCTTATAAACAGAAGATATAAGCAAGCATATGACGGTGATATCTTAAGAGTAAAGTACGATTTGGATGTTGAGCGAATGCAAATCGCTTTGAACTTCTTATTAGGAGAACATGATTTTTCAAGTTTTAAAAGTTCCGGAACGCTAAACCCAAGCAAAGTTTGTTTTATTACTAGAGCTGATGTTGAAAGGCTTGGTGATAGAGTTTTTATTCATTTAGAAGGAAATCGTTTTCTTTATAATATGGTAAGAACTATAGTCGGTACTCTTCTAGAAATAGAAGGACATAAATTGCCGGTTGAGCACATGAAATGTGTTTTAGAGGCAAAGGACCGCAAAAAGGCGGGTAGAACGGTTAGTCCTTATGGATTAACTTTAATGAAAGTAAGATACTAAAGCAACCACTAAGGATTGGTATTTTGTATAATAAAAGAGGTACTGTAATGAGTAAATTTTATTTACAAAATTCGGTGAATGTACAAAGCTAATTCCAAGGTGAAGTAGAAAAGAAGGAAATACAGAAATGAAAACATATTCAGCAAAACCTCTTGAAGTTGAAAGAAAATGGTATGTAATCGATGCTGAAGGCGAAATTTTAGGTCGTTTAGCTACTCGTATTGCTAACATTTTAAGAGGAAAAAATAAACCTGAATATACACCTAACGTTGATACCGGTGATTTTGTTATCGTTATTAATGCAGAAAAGGTTGTTGTATCAGGTAATAAAGAAACAGATAAAATTTATTATCACCATACTGGTTACCCAGGTGGATTAAAAGCTGCTTCTGTTAAAGAAGTAAGAGAAAAAGATGCTACAAAATTGATTGAAAAAGCTGTTAAAGGTATGTTGCAACACAATACTTTAGGAGCTCAACAATTTACTAAATTAAAGGTATATTGTGGTCCTGAACATCCACATGCTGCACAAAAACCAATTGTATTGGGAAAGGAGTCTAAATAATGGCTGATTCTAAAGAAATTATGGCTACCGGCCGTAGAAAATGTGCGGTTGCGGTTGTTAAATTAGTAAAAGGTAAAGGTAGAATTTTCATTAATGGTAAAACTTTAAATGCTTATATCGGAAATATGCCTGCTGTTGAAATGATGATCTATAGACCATTAGTTTTAACTGAAAATCAAGATAAATATGATGTAAGAGTAAAAGCTATAGGTGGTGGTATTGTTGCTCAATCTGCTGCTATTAGACATGGTATTTCAAGAGCATTATTAAAAGTTAATGAAGAATATAAAAACGTTTTAAGAGCTGAAGGCTTATTGACTCGTGATGCTAGAGTTAAAGAACGTAAAAAATATGGTAGAAAAAGAGCTCGTAAGAGATTCCAATTCTCAAAAAGATAATTTTTCAATTATTATCAGAAGAAAAACCGAAACATTTGTTTCGGTTTTTTTATTGTAATTTAAAAAATGTTTCAGGTTTTAGGTTATAAATTTTTGAAATATTTAATAACATTTGTAAACTTATTTGTTCTTTATTATTCTCAAGTCGGCTAATATATACTCTAGAACAGCCTACTATTTCTGCAAATTTTTCTTGTGATAATTTCTGATTCAATCTAAGTTCTTTTAGATTTCCAGATATTATTTTATAATAATTAGGATAATTTTCTCTTAGCATTTTTTGTATTTCCAATAAAGCATCATATCAATTATTAAAAATAGCATATTAAATAAATATAGCCAAATAACCCAATCTCTATAAAAGAATAATTTGTGTATTATTCCACAAATATATCCTGTTAAAATAAGACAAGAAAAGGCAAAACTTTTACCTTCTACACATTTTGCTTTGTATGTTTTATATGCTGCAATTGGCCAGCTAATACCAAAGCATACCATCATTCCGGCTTCGAATATACTCATTTATAGTCTCCTTTTATAATTTTTCATTAAAATTTTAAGATAAATATTAACTTTTGTAAATTTTTTTTTATAAAATTAAAGTTTTAAGAAAAAAAGCCGATAAATGTAATATAGGGAAAATAAAAGGATCTGGGATATGGGATTAAATGTATCTGTAAATTATAGTAATCAATATGAAAATAAGGAGCAATTGAGAGAAATTGCTAAAAATATTTTGAATAATAGAGGAGCTAATTCTGAATCTGTTAAGCAAATTATTGATAAAAGTGTTTTTTTGGCTAACAAAACTATGAAAGATTTATATACAACTCCTCAATTAGATGTTTTAAAGGCTTCAACTCAAATTACATTAAATAGTACTTTAAAAGAAACTTTAAAGTATTTAAAGTCTCATTCAAGTCAAGCATCAAAAGTTAAAACTCCTATTTTGGGTGAGCTATGGAAAGTTATTGAGGTAAATAAAAGTAGTAGCGATAATAATGAATTATATAATTTTGAGTTAGATAAAAATGCAAAAAATATATTTGCAGCTTAAATAAAGTATTCTCCTCTAAAAGGCGGTTTTGAAATTTTCAAAACCGCCACCTCTTTATATCATTACTTTTACAATTACTTTTTTTACCGATTTATTACTATCGACTTTTAATGAAGGTTTATGTGCATCTTGGGGGTAAAATATTAAGAATTCGCCTTTTCTTAAAATTTGGTAAAAATCATTTCTTACACAATTTAAAAATTCCACATCTTTTTCTTCATTATAAACTTCAGTTGTTTCGCAATCTTTATAATCTACAACTCCAACATTTTCTTCACCTTTTATCATATATTGGATGTCAAGATATTTTTTATGAGCTTCATAAGGAGCATCATCTTTTGTTTCGTAACTTTGTACATTGGCAAATATTTTATCACCATCTATTTCATATTTCCCGTCTTTAAGTGTTTCTAAGTTATTTTCTTTTAACCATAAAAAACCTTTTCTTAAGTTGTTTGATAAAGAATAATAACATTCTGCATTAGTTAATTTGTCTTTAATCATGAGCTTTCCTTTCAAATTTTATCTTTACAAATCTTAACAAAATACTATAAAAAAGGCAATAATAAAAAAACAAAATACTTTATATAAATGTAAGGTTAAAAGGTTAGAAAGTTAGGTAGGTTTACTATGTTAATGGCATTCTGGGAAGTCCAGAGATTAACACGTGAAATAAATGTTCTTGAAAGACGAGCCATTGAAACTCGTAACAGACTTTCGAATTATCAAAAGTATTCCGGAGTTTTGGGTGGTTCTTCAATTCTAACTATGAATAATATAGCTGGAATTTCTGCAGAGTTACTTCCAAGAGCAACTATGTTTGCACAGTTTTCTAATCAAGCTAGTTCTATGAGCGCTATGCAAAACTTACAAGGAATGAAAATGTCAGGAATGGTTCCTTTTACAGGAAATCCAATGATGCAATTCCAAATTGAAATGAGTGCTTTTGCTAAATTTAAAGAAGAATCCATGAAAGCTTTAAAACAACAAGAAATTCAAGTTTTAAATGAAAAGGAAAAAGAAATACAATTAGAAATGAATGATATAGAACAACAAATCAAGATGAAACGAGCTATGTTAGAGTCAGTAAAACAATTAGCAAGTGAACAGGCTCGAGAAAGTGCTCCTAAATTCGGTCTTGGTTAATAAAAAGATTTAACTCTAAAAACTTATAAAGTGTGTAGTAAACGTGAAGTGTATACCTATTAACTTAAATTCCCCCGCCTCTCTTGAAAAGGGGCTTTTTTTTTGTTTGAATAGTTTTGTAATAAAAGGAGTATTTTATGAAAATTCAAAATTCAAATATAAATTTTAAGGGAATAATTTTTTATGATACTGTGAAATGTGATGATTTAAAAAAAATAGAAAAATTTATAACAAATAAAGAAAATTTATCATTAATTAATGTTTTAGAAAATAATAAAATTGATATATTTTTTAAAGAAGATTTTTCAAAAGTAGGGTTTAAACATAAAAAACATGGTGAACTTGCCGAATATGGTCTGGTTAATGTATCAATTGATAAATTTGTAAAAAATAAAAACTTAATTTTAAATAAATTATCAAAAGTTATAACAAAGGCAGAACATTCTACAACAAAGAAAAGAGTTGATCTTTATGAAAGAAGAGGGTGTTAATATACAGGAATATCAATAGGGTTTAGTAGCTTAACATTCAAAACATCACCTTTGTTAATGTAAACATCTTCACCTTTTCTAAACATATCAATTATACTATCACCAATTAAATATCCGGCACCACCTATAAAACCACCAATAGCACAAATTGGTGCGGTAAGGTATTGTATTCCAGGAGCAGATTCTCCTGCTTTCATTCCATATGCTGTAGAATTTTTGGTTATTTCTACTGCTTTTTCATAATTTTTTTGAACAGCTTCACCATAACCTAAATTTTTATATAAAGCACCATCAATATATATGTTATCAAATTGACAAACTGCCATATCTAAAGGTATTTGTCTTCCATTTGGTGTTACTACATGGTCAAAATCAAGATAAAGTTTAGCTCCTCTTGAAAAACGTTTAGCTGTATTTACTTTTGAAACACTCCCTCTTACAACTGAACCTAAAGGAATTACAACATTACTATCTGTAGATACTTCATTTTTTAATGTTGCGACAAAAGAATCTCCTTCACAACCCGAAAAAGTACTTATAGGTTGTAAAAATTCAAGTTGAAAAACTGTTCCTGCAGGAATTCTTTTTGTTTTAGCATTTGCTAAAAAAGATGCAGCTTGTACATTTGTACTTATAAAAAACAATGCTAAAAAAGCAATAAATATTTTTTTCATTATAATTACCTCTCCCAATTTTCAATAAATTGTAGCACGTTTAAATACTATTTGCAATCTAAATTAATTTTATTATTTTTTTTATTAAAAAAGTACGGAATTAGCTCTGCTGCAATAGCAGCAGTAAAAGGAACACAAATTACAATTGCGATACTTCCTATTAATGCAGAAGCTATTTCAGTAACAACCTGATTTAGATTTAAAAACTTTTGTAAATCTATGTTATTAGCGAGAAGTAACAATGGTAAAGAGCCACCTAAATACACTAAAATAAGAGTATTAGCCATTGTTCCAATTATATCTTTTCCAACATTCATGCCTGATAAAAATAAATCTTTTACCGTTTTTGAATTATCAATATAATAAATTTCATTAATTGTACTGGCTATAGACATTGCTACATCCATAACAGCTCCTAGTGTAGCCAAAATCATTGTTGAAATTGTAATTCCAATAAAGTTTAATTCAGGATGAGCTGTATACAAAAACATCGAATTTTCATTAGAAAAACCCGTCAAATGTGCTGTTAAAATTGTTATATAAGATAATATACAAGCAAAAATCAGGCTTGCAATAGAACCCAATAAAGCTGATGTACTTTTAGCATTAGCTCCTCCTACCAAATACATTGTAATTGCAGTTGAGATTATACAAATTAAAATGCTTGCAAAAACAGGATTTATTTTAAATAAAATTAATGGAGAAAGAACATGAGTGATTAAAAGTATTGTTATTCCAATAGAAAACAAACTTGCTAGACCTTTTTTTCTTCCTACATAGATTAAAAGTCCACAAAAAATAAAAGATAACCACAATAAACTGTTGGATCTTTTAATATCTTCAATTGAATAACTTATACCATTATCATCTTCTTCTACGTGTAAGATTACTTTTGTTCCTTTTGATAACTTAATGTCATAATAAGGATTTCCAGTAAGCATATTATCTAAAATTAAAGTTTTATTTTTATTTTTACCTGTTAAAATTTTTACTTCTACAGCTTGTTTAACTTGATTTACATCTTCTTGGTTTAAGTCAATATACTCTATAGATTCAACAATCCCTATTTCAGAAGGCAAAATTTTTGACTCATCAAATCCAAAAACAGGAAGTAAAATCAAAGAGAATAAAATTAATAAAAACCTTTTAATCATAAAATATCCTCAAAGAGCTTTTTTTGTTGAGAAGGCATTTTTATACCTAAGTGTCTGTAACCTTCAGGAGAAACTTTTCTTCCTCTTGGAGTTCTCTGAAGTAAACCAGCTTGCAAAAGATAAGGTTCACAAACATCTTCTATAGTTTTCACATCTTCACTTAAAGCTGCCGCGATAGTTTCTATTCCGACAGGTCCACCATCATATTTATTAATTATAAGATTAAGCAATGCTCTATCGGTGTTATCAAGTCCAAATTCGTCTATCTTTAATATATCCAATGATTCATTTGCAACATTTTTATCTATTATTCCATCATATTTTACAATCGCAAAATCAGAAACTCTTTTTACAAGTCGGTTTGCTATACGTGGAGTTCCTCTAGATCTCATAGCAATAGCTTTCGCTCCGTCATTAGTTATTTCCAGTTCAAGTATTTTGGCAGTTCTTTTAACAACTTCTGAAAGCTCCTCAATTGTATAAAATTCTAAACGATGGATCATTCCAAATCTATCTCTTAGTGGGCTTGAAAGTTCTCCGGCTTTTGTTGTTGCACCTATTAGAGTAAACTTAGGTAATGGAATTCTTAATGTTTTTGCGGTTTGACTTTTTCCAGTTGTCATATCTAAAGTAAAATCTTCCATTGCTGGATATAAAATTTCTTCTGCAACTTTGTTTAAACGATGAATTTCATCTATAAAGAGAATTTCACCACCTTTTAATGACATTAAAATTCCAATGATATCTCTAGGTCTTTCAAGAGCCGGAGCTGATGTAATTTTTATGTCGACTCCCATTTGAGAAGCAATAACACCCGCAATGGTTGTTTTCCCTAAACCTGGAGGCCCATAAAAAAGAAGATGATCAAGAGGTTTCCCTCTCTTTTTTGCAGCTTCTAATGTTATTTTTAATGTTTCTTTTAGGGCTGTCTGACCGATATAACTATCAAAATCTTTTGGGCGAATAGAACTTTCAAAAGTATTATCGTACTCAATATTTTCAGCTTTTATAATCGGATTTTTTTTCTCAAATTTTATCCCTAAATTGTTATCATCTGATATTATTGCCATATTAGAAATTTTATCACAAATTTCTAACAAACTCTATTTGAATTCATGCCTTTTACATAATCTTTTATGTTATTAAAGCTCATTTCTAGTAAATATTTAATGGATTCTTTTGTATTATACGCAATATGAGGAGTTATAATGACATTTTCCATTTCAAATAGTTTTTGAGTTATAAGAGCTGTTTCCATACAAAAAGAATTTGATTTTGATATAAATTCTGTAACTTCATCGGTATTTAAAAGTTCACATTCCAAAACGTCTAGTCCTGCGGCTTTTACTTTACCATTTTTTAAGTTTTCATATAGGCTTTTTATATCAATAAGCTCTCCTCTGGCAGTATTTATGATAATAACATTATCTTTCATTTTTTTGAATTCATTTTCTCCAATCATATGATAATTATCTTCTGTATAAGGAATATGAAGAGTTATAATATCTGATTCCTGCAAAAGCTTATCTAAACTTACAAAATTGCAAAATTCTTCAATTTCTTTATTTTTATTTATTGAATGTATTAAAATATTCATTCCAAAAAATTTTGCAATTTTAGCAACAGAAGAACCAATAGAGCCACAACCAATTATTCCAATTGTCATATTATTTAAATTTTGTCCTTCATATTCAGACATTTTAAGTTTGTGTTTCTTCATATCTAATGATGCAGGCAAAATTTTTCTTAAAAGTGTTATAATTAGCCCGATAGAATATTCTGCAACAGACTTTTCTCCGTATTTTTCAACATTTAATACCGCAATATTTTTTTTAGAACAATAATTTATATCAATATGATTAAAACCTGTTGAGCGTGTTGCTATTACACGTAAATTTTTAAATTTGGATAAAACTTCTTTTGTTAAATTAGAAAATATAAAAACACAAATTATATCAGTTTCTTTGTATTGTTCATCTGTTAAAACAGAATTTTCATTTAAGGATTCTTCAAAATAAGTTATATCGATATCTTTTAGATTAAGTTGTTTTAAAATTTCTTTTTCTGTTTCTCTAACATCAAACATTAACATTTTCATAATATTAAATCTCCTTTAGATGATTTAATATTATTTTGATAATAAAATCTATTACACTGTTAACTAATTTTTATTAAGCTTCAAAAGTTTTTTGAAGAGCAATTTGATTTTCCCAATTTCCTTTTTCTAGAGCATAATCAAAAGATGTCATGCAAGCAGAATAATAACGATTAGAATTACTTATTTTGTCACTTTCTAATCCATAGATGTTTGAACGTAATTCTTTTGCTTGACTTCTTTGAGAACTATCTGAAATTTCATTATATTTTGAAACTCCAATGCTAGCTAAAAATGAATTAAATTCATTTCTAGCCGTTTTAAGTTTTGATTTTATATTTTGGGCTATTTCTTCTAAATAATCTTTTTTTTCTTCGTTTTTTTCTAGTAATTTATCATAATAATTTGCTAGTTTTTCAGAATAACTAGAAGTTTCATCTTTAGCATTCCAAACTGAAATATTATCTATTTTAATAGTTCTTCCATCTATAATTATAAAGTATTCATTATTACTGTTTTTGTAAACTTTATGTAATTTACCATCATAAAGTTTCGCACTAAATTGATATTCATAATTTTGTGAGCTTGTTAATGTCATAGTAATACTCTTTTCTCTTATATAAATAAAGTTAATTATGAATTATAAATTGCTTTTTTATTAAGAAATTTAAATTTCTATAAAGATTTGTAAAAAAATAACAATAAAGAGTTTACTTTTTTAATACTATATAACAATAATGTAGTTAAGAAGTATATATCACAAATTTAATAAGTAGAGAACGAGTATTTCAGGATGAGTATTTTGTCAAGGATGATGACAAAAGTTTTGTATAAGTTCTAAACAAGATACGTGCAAGTCTAACTTCCATTTTGAAAAAAAGTTTGAAAGTACATGGAATGTACGTTTTGAATAAGTGGTGTAAACAATGGATGTTTGCAAGCTTATGATAAATGTGTATGGAATCGTTTAAATAATGTCAAGGGTAAAAACTTATTAATAGATATGTGCATTAAGTGTAACTAATAAATAGAAAGAAAGAGAGAAAAAATTCCCAATCAAAAGTTGTGTGATACACGACTTTAGCTAGGCTGTTAAAATTTATGAGTTTCAACAGTCACGGGGAAAACTGTGCAAAAAATCTAGAAATAGAGAGTGATAGAGAGACTATGCAAGGATTGCATAGCAGGATTAGAGTACGTATCGAGAGAGAAAGGAGAATCAACTATGGCACTCACAATCAACACAAACATTTCGTCAATCATTGCTCAAAGAAGTTTGAACAGTGCGACGACACAATTAAACACATCTATCGAAAGAATGTCTACAGGTTTTAAAATTAACCACGCAAAAGATAATGCTGCAGGATATTCAATCGCAAATATGTGGGAAACTCAATTAGGATCTTTAGATGTAGCCGCAGATAACGCTGCAACCGGTTCTGATTTATTAACTTCAGCCGAACAAAGTTATGGCTTATTATCAGATCACTTACAACGTATCAGAGATTTGACCGAACAAGCAGCAAACGGAACATATGCTTCAGCTTCTTTAAAAGCTATTCAATCTGAAATAGCTGCAAGATTAGATGAAGTAACTCGTGTTGCTAAAAACGCTGAATTTAACGGTATAAAATTAATGTCATTTGATGGTACAAATGGAGATGTAACAGGAATAACAGATAATGGGATTAATTTACAAGTTGGTTTATATGGCGATGATGAAAGTGTTATTAATTTAAGTATTGATTTATTCAAAAGTGCTACAGTAAGTGGACTTTTTGGGAATATGGGCACAGGTTTAGATGAAATGTTACAGCAAGCTAATGGTGGAAGCGCTGTTACAATTGAATCTGAAAAGAATTTAAGTAACATTTTTGCGGCAGCTTGTACAGGTTTGGTAATCAAAGATGGAAATTATGTTTTAGCATCAGGTGTTAATGATTCAAAAGGTGCAAATGAAATGTTACAATACTTAGATGCAGCAATTAATGATATTTCTTCAAGAGTAACAAAAATTGGTGCAGCTCAAAACCGTGTTGAATCAGCAATTACTGCGTTAGATGTTCAATCTCAAAACTTAACATCATCTCTATCAACATTGAGAGATACAGATGTAGCAGAAGAATCATCAAATTATATTCAAGCACAAATTCTACAACAAGCTTCAGCAACATTACTTTCAACAGCTAACCAAACTCCAAGTATTGCATTGAACTTGGTATAGTAGAGAGGTTCATACATGAAGCTGTTATATATTATCGGCTAGTATGTTGGTTAGGGATGTTGATAGAAGGACTAAAATTTTTAGTCCTTCTTTTTATATACTTGTGTAGAATATTTCAGAGAGAAATTTTATGTTAGTATTTTTATATGAAAAATATTAAAAATTTGATAGAGGATGATTTAAAGTATATAGATAAAATTTTAAATTCGTTATTTGAAAATAATAATGAGGTTTTATTTTCATTAAAAAATTTTTTATTTAGTTCTGAAAAACGTATAAGATCAATCTTTACAATATTATTATTAAAATCAATTGGAATAAATCAATTTAATCAGAAAATTTTTGAAATTTTGGTAGCAGGAGAACTTATCCATAACGCCTCTTTATTACATGATGATGTAATAGATAATTCTGAATATCGGAGAAATAATGAAACTTTAAATAAGCTATATTCACCTAAAATTTCAATTTTATTAGGTGATTTATTGGCAGCTTATTCAACGGAATATTTAAATAAAATTAATAATCCAGAAGTAATATCTATTTTTCAAGATTGTATAAAAAAAATGAGTAATGCAGAAATAGATCAATTTTTATTAAGAAATACTATTCCAAGTTTGGAGGAATATATAGAAATTTGTAAAGGAAAAACAGCAAGTTTATTTCTAGCTATAATGAAAAGTATTTTAGTAACAGAAAATATGTTTCAAGAATATCATGTAAAGATAATAAAAATTACAGAACAATTTGGTTTATTGTATCAGATAAAAAATGATATAGAAAAAAAATCTTCAGAAATTGACCAGAAAAATGGTATATATACAATAAAAGATATTATAGGTCTTGAAAAAACGAATGATTTAGTAGATAATTATATGGAAATGTTGAGAAGAGATTTAGAGGAGTTTCCAGAAAACGTTTATAAAAAAGCGTTATTGGATTTATTGGTTAAGATATGATAAATAAAGAAAAATTCAAATCAGGATTTAAAGAAACTGTTGATACAATAGTTTTTGTAGTCGTAGCGGTAATTTTGATTAGATTTTTCATCGCGGAATTAAGGTGGATACCGTCAGGTTCTATGAAACCGACTTTGATAGAAGGTGATAGGATAGTAGTTGAGAAGATTTCTAAAATACCTAATTTAATAAGAAATCATCGATTTGAAAATACTCCGCAGCGTGGCGATGTTATGATATTTTATCCTCCATTTGTAAAATTAAAAACCACACCTTGGGCTGTTTTTAGTCGCTTAACCGGATTCTTTTGTAAGGATGTTGCCTATATAAAAAGAGTTGTAGGTTTGCCTGGTGAAAAAATTGAAATAAGACAAGGTGAAAGTGGTGCTTATAAGGTTTATATTAATGATGAACCATTAAGTGAAGATTATATAATGAGTGAATATGATTTTCATAAGTGTAAAGAGGATATGTTCTGTGGTCCGATAATAATACCAGAAGGTCACTATTTTATGATGGGCGATAATAGAGGAAATTCAATGGATAGTCGTTTTTGGGGAACTTTACCGAAAGAACGTTTTATAGGTAAAGCAGTCTTTTTATTTTGGCCGATTAACAGAATGAAAAGTTTATAAACCAAACTTTAGTTATAGAAAAATCTAACTAATTATCAATATAAAAAAGTGAAATAAGCGTTTACTATAATAGTGTGAAAGTTTAGCAAAAACGAAGACTTGTATTTAGCTATAAGTCTAGGTTTTTGTAGTTAATAAGGTATAAACTTCTCAAGGAAGAAAATTAAAGAAAAGGAGATCACACTATGGCAACAATCACAATCAACACAAATTTGGCCTCTTTAACGGCTCAACGGAATTTGTCAGCAGCTACAACCGGTATGAATACCGCAATGGAAAGATTATCAACTGGTTTTAAAATTAATTCCGGTGCAGATGATGCTGCCGGTTCTGCAGTTTCAACATTGATGGAAGCACAAATTTCTGGTTATGATGTTGCAGAATCAAATGCGACAATGGGTTTAACTTTGTTAGATACTGCAGAAGGAGTTTTAGATATTGTTGGAGATTATTTACAACGTATAAGAGATTTGACCGAACAAGCAGCTAACGGAACATATGGAACATCTTCAATGAATGCTATAAGAACAGAAGTTCAACAAAGAATGGAAGAAATAAATCGTCTTTGTGATGTTATTGATTATAATGGTATAAAATTATTAGATGGTACAAGTTCAGCTTGTGTATCTGGATCAGGTGTAAATCTTCAGGTAAGCAATAATTCCGGAAGACCTAATATAATAAATTTAGATAGTTCGTTATTTGCATCAGCAAAATGTACAGCAATCTTCATTACAGGAGAACCAGGTAGAACTGCTAATAATTGGTATGAAAAAGGACAAGGTCCTGCTGATGGTTCAGTTGATTATGCAACTTCAGCTTTATATGCAAGGATAACTGGGCAAAGAGTTGAACTTACAAATGGAACAGTTTATGATTATTCAGCTTTAGGATACAAAGCTATTCAAGACAATAATTATGATCCTAATAATGATGGATCTCCTGTAAAAAGTGTTTCTTGTATTACTGCAATTTGTGATGCGGTTTATACTGATGACGCAACAGCTAGAGAATTTTTACAATTTATAGATGAAGCAATTGAAAATGTTTCTGACAGAAGAACATTAATTGGTGCATATATGAACAGAGTTGAATCTGCTGTTGATGCTATTGGGGTACAAAAAGAAAATATAGTGGCTGCAAATTCTTCAATTAAGGACGCAGATGTTGCAACAGAATCTTCTAATTTTGTAAAATATCAAATATTACAACAATCAACAGCAACACTACTTTCAACAGCTAACCAAACACCAAGTATAGCATTAAATTTGATATAATTATTTTTCTTAAATAGTGGTTGAAGCCCCTGCTTTTAGCAGGGGTTTCTTATTATTTTTATTTTCTGATTTTTTATTCTATGTCAACCGACTATTTTTATACGTGCGTAGCTCGGGTTATTTCATTTAATCAGTAGTTATACAAAAGAGGTTGACTTGTAGTTTTTATTTTTCGTGTAATTTATCCAATGTCAATCGATCATTTGTCTACGTGCGTAGCTCGGGTTATTTCATTTAATCAGTTGTTTTACAAAAGAGGTTGACTTGTAGTTTTTATTTTTCGTGTAATTTATCCAATGTCAACCGACCATTTGTTTACGTGCGTAGCTCGGGTTATTTCATTTAATCAGTAGTTTTACAAAAGAGGTTGACTTGTAGTTTTTATTTTTCGTATAGTTTTGCATATGTCAACCGACCATTTGTTTACGTGCGTAGCACAAGAAAAAGCTTGAGTTGGGATTATACTCAAGCGGAAAAAGGGAAAAGGGATTAAAAAGGAAAATCTTA
>CALUUP010000004.1 GCA_944323985.1 Candidatus Gastranaerophilales bacterium
TTTTGCCAGTTCAGGAATTTTATTTTTAGCAAATTCCGACTAAAAAAATCAAGATATATTTGAAACACACCCCTATTGGTTCAAAAAATTTAAATTCCTGCAATGTCTGTCAAACCATAGATACCATAACTTTCTTCTCAAAAAAATAAAAGCAAGGATGAACCCTGCTTTTATTTTTCCAATAAAAAACTCCCCAGGTTGGACTCGAACCAACAACCTACCGGTTAACAGCCGGTTGCTCCGCCATTGAGCTACTGAGGATTATTTCTTTAAACTTATTCAATTGTCAAATCCTCAATGTCGTCGCAACCGCTCCGATATCTGTAACTCACGTTCGTAAACTCACCGTGGGAGCTACTGAGGATTATTTCTTTAAACTTATTCAATTGTCAAATCCTCAATGTCGTCGCAACCGCTCCGATATCTGTAACTCACGTTCGTAAACTCACCGTGGGAGCTACTGAGGATTATCTCGATTTATTATTTAATTGTCATCTCCTTTATTATAGTAACAAATAAATTTTTTTTGTAAAGGGGTTTTTTATTTTATGTTAAAATTTTTATATGAACGATTGTCTGAATCTTAAAAATTATGCACATATTGGTGATGCTGTTTGGGAAATTTTTGTTAGAAAGTATGTTATTTATAAGACTTCTAATTCTAAAATTATGCATAAAATGACTACTGATAGAGTAAATGCTCATTTTCAAAAAAGCATGCTCGATTTTTTATATTCATACCTAACTGATGAAGAGATTGAGCTTGTAAGAAGAGCTAGAAATCTTTCTATTCCTGTTGCAAGAAAATCTATTCAAGCTGATTATAGAATGGCAACTGCCTTTGAAGTTCTTTGTGGGTATTGGTATATTAATGATCAAGATAGGTTAAATAAGATTTTTTCAATATTATCTAGTGTAGATGATTTTAGATAAAACCTAATTCCATGTTTATTTTTTCTTGATATTCTTTAATTATTTCATTATCTGGTTGAATTTTTGATAATCTCGTTAATTCTTGTTTTGCTAGTGCTAGATAGCCTGTTTCATATAATATGATTGATTTTAAGATGTTTCCTTCTATAAAATCTTCGGTTAATTCTTCTAAAGCTTTTTTGTAATGTTTTTGTAAATAATATAAGTTGGCGAGGGCGAAGTGGTAATTATGGTTTTTAGGTGCAAGTGATATTGCTAGATTATAATACCTTTTGGCTATTTCTAATTCACCCTCTTTTAAATATACGTTAGCTAAATTATAGTAATATGAGCTTTCTTTATTTTTTTTTATTGCTTCTAAAAAGTATGATTCGGCTTCTTTTAATTTGTTTTGGAAAGTTTTTATTAAACCGATAAAATTGAGCGTTTCACTATCTTTGTTTTCTTCCTTATTTAATTGATCTAATAGTTCTACACATTTTTCTTTTTTATTTTGGGTATAATAAATTTTTCCTAGTAATAGTAGTCCTTTATGATCGTTCTGATATGTATTTAGATATTTTAATATTTCTTGTTCTGCATTTGCATAATCTTGTTTGTTGAAATAGGCGTAAGCATATTCATAACTCATTTTATCAGAGTATTCTATGCTTTTATATTCAAATATTTCATCATATTTGCATTGTTTATTTAATAATTTAAAAATTTCTAATAAATCTTTTGATTTATGCGTTATGCAGTAAATATTTTTTGCAGTCTGTTCTGCTTCAGAGTATGCTGATTTATCTATAAAAATTTGTTTTAATAGTTCTAAAGATTTGATATGTGTAGGATTTTTATCTAAAATTTTTTCTATATATCCTAAAGCTTTTTCTTCATTATGTATTAAATAATATAGTTCGGCAATTTCTATTAAAAGTTCCAAGCTCGTATTATCTTGTTCAATTGCTTTGTAAAAAAATTCTATTGCTTTTTTGTAATAACCTTGTTCTTTGAGTATAAAGCCTTCTTTTATTAAATCTTTAATCATGTTTTATTAATCCGATAAATTTATTTTTTTCATTATTTTTTTCTTTTTCATCTGAAGAATTTATAATTACTAAAACTTCATCTTCACTTGACATTTTTAAGTTATTTCTTGCAATTGCTTCTAAGCCTTTTACGTCAGAAAAATTTTTAATATTATCTTTTAATTGCTCATTTAGAGCTAAAGCAGCATCTCTTGTATTTTTTATTTGAATTATTTTTGCATTGTAAGATATTATTTTAGAAATATTTAAAACCGCGCTTATTGTTATTTGTATCAAGCACAATAAAAGTATTATTGTCAAAAAAGAATAATAAAATCCTGAATTGTTATTATTTTTTTTTAGCTCTTTTTCTTTATTTTGTTTAATTTTAGTATTTTGAGAATATTTATTTTTATTTGTTTTTTGTTTCATAATAAATTAATTATATATAAATTTGCAGATATTTACAATTTAAAACCTGTAGTAAAACTCACTGCCGAACTCTGTCTGCCATTTGCGTAGTAAGATTGTGCCAAGCCTAATTCAAACTTTAAAGATTCAGCATATTTTTTTAATGAAGGACAATAAACCAATGTTATTTCATTTTTGTTTTTAGTGGCATTGACATAATTTGTAAAAGTATCTTTTACTGTTAATTTATCAGTTATATGCCATTCAGGAATTATTTTTGTTGTTCCATACAAAGAACCTACATCTTGAGAAGCTGATTGTTGAAATATTGTTGAAATTGAGAATTTTTTTGGAGTATCATATCTGACGAAAACTCCGGTAGAAGATTCCATTTGAGATAATGACAATTCTTCTCCCCAAATAGTACCGTATGTAAAACCGTGAAATTGTTCCGAAAGACTTGCACTTAAAGGTAATATATCTTTCAAATTATTTCTATTTACTGACGCCCTTGCAAGGGCACTCCTGGGAGTGTTGGTATTCGTCATAATATTTAAAACTCCGACAGGTAGGGTTAATGTTTTTTGAGGGATATTAACTGTAGGTTTTTCAATGTTTTCATCTAAATAGATAGTTTCGACTGGGTTGTCATCATATTCTATTTGACCATTCAATTTATAAGTTTCTTTGACTTGTTCTTCGGAAAAACAAGTTGTAATATTTACAAATAATAAAAGAAGTATAAAAATAATCTTTTTCATAGCAACATTTTAAATTAAATTAATATATATTTCAATGAATTTTTCTCCACTTAGTGAATGTTTTTTTTACTAATACAAATTATAAATTTATAGTGAGATTTATTATGAGGTATATTATGAAAAAAAGTTTTTTAATTTTAATTTTATGTCTAATTTGTACATCAAATTTCGTAAAAGCAGCTGATTCAATTGCAGTTGTTGATTTACAGAAAATAGTTTCTAATTCTAGTCAAGTTAAAGCTTTAAAACAAGAACATTCTAAGAAAATGGATGAATTAGATAAAATCATTGTAAACGCAAGAGGTGCAATTGCAAATGAAACAGATAGCGCTAAAATATTGCAACTTGAAGAAAAGTATACAAAAGAGTTTAATGCAAAGAAAACTGCTTTAGAAAATGATTATAATACACGCTTGAGTGCTATAGAAAAAAATATCAAAGATGAAATAAGTAAAAAAGCCCAAAAAGATAAATACGATTATGTATTTGCTAAAAGTGTTGTTTTATATGGTGGTAAAGATATAACAAATGAAATTAATGTAAAATAGTAAATCATTATTTATATTCTTCTATAAATGTTGTATAATATTATAAAAGATAGTTTTAAAAGGAGAACATGTTATGTTAAAAAGAATACTCTTTTCATTATCAGTTGTATTAATAGCAAATTCAGCGATTGCAAATACAACAATTTATACAGATGATTTAGGCAGAATGCATTTTTTAGGTAAAGATGCTGCTTCAGTTATGCAAACTTCCAGAATGGAAATGATGCAAAAAGAAAAAAATGAATTATCTGACATTATTTATAAAAATGAACAAAATTCAGAATCTTCTACTGTAACAGAGGAAACTGCTGCTCCAGAAGAAGTTAAAGTTAATGTAAAAGAACAACATTCTAATAAATCAAAAGGTTCTTTTACATTTAATAAAGGTGCTATGGATGCTTCTGATCCATTCACTTATGGAGAGACAAATATTGCACCAAAACAAGTTGATCCGAAGCTAGAACAAAAAGAACTTGATAAAAAACGTTTTTGGGATAATTGGTTACAATAAATTGTTAAATTAAATTAAAAAAGCCTTCTCGATTGAGAAGGCTTTTGTTGTTATTTTAGGCTTTTAAATCCGACAGGTTTTCTTTGAGAATCCTTTTTGCTTGTAGAAAAATCATTTATAGCTTTTGTAAAGTCTTCGGGAAGTATTCTAAATTCTTCTAAGTCATTGTTAGTAAGAGTTTTGTCTTCCATTTTTTTGAAAATACCAGCTCTTTCATATCCATTATTATGAGCTTCGTTTATGATATATCTAATATCAGCTCCACTTACTTTTAATTCAGACAATTGATTTACTAAGTTTTCTTTAGAAACTGAATTATCCAAAGGTTTATTTTTAGAATGAATATCAAAAATTTTAGAGATACCATCTTTATCTGGAAGGGCTACTTCTAAATGCTTACCAAATCTTCCGGAACGAGTAATTGCAGAATCCAATGCCTTAAAATTATTAGTAGCACCAATTACAAAGATGTTATCAGCTTCATTATCTATATCAGTCATTAAAGTTAATATTTGATTAACAACCTTGTTTCCATATTCATCATGGCTATCCCTGCTTCTTGCAACAGCATCAAATTCATCTATAAATATTATAGTAGGTTGATTAGCTTTAGCTTCTGCAAAAAGATTTCTCCAATTTGCTTCAGATTCTCCAACCCACTTAGACTCTAAGTCTAACCCGTTAAGACTAATAAAATTAGCATCTGCTTCATTTGCCAAAGCTCTGGCAATGTGAGTTTTACCGGTACCAGGAGGCCCATATAAAATAAAGCCGTGATTTACGTCAAAATTATTGTAGCCGTCTGGGTATCTGAGAGGATAAATAATACTTTTTTTCATTTCATTTATTAACTTGTCTTGTCCTCCAACATCAGCAAATGTAATTTTTGAAACTTGTTTTTTCCCTTCTGCTGTTAAACTTGATATAGATTTTTTGTTAATCTTATCAATCTCAGGTTTTACTTGATTTTCAAAATCAAAAGCTTTCGCAAAACTTTTTCTAAAAAAACTTAAATCTCTATGTGGTTCATTTTTTATTGGCAATAAAAAACCATTTATTTCAATATTATCACCTTCTATTACATAAAAACTTTCATCTGGCTTTAATTCATAAACCTTATTTTCAGAAATTAATTTAATATTATCCTTATTTAAATTTATAACCTCATTCTCTCCTGAAAGAGTTTTTGCAAAACCTAAATATCCTTTTATATTATTATCTTCAAGGAAAAATGCTCTTTTAATAACATTTTTAATATTATCAGTAGCATTATACATAGACTTCTTTGCTTCTTTCAAATTTTCACCAATCAATATTAAATCTCCGGTTTTAAAATTTTGAAAAAGAGATGCTAACCTTTCTTCTAAAGGAATTTTCTTTAAAACCTGTAATGTAGTATTTTGAGTTCCTCTAAAATTTATTCCTACATTATTATAATTCTTATTTAATAAATTCAAATCCATAGATTTATAAGCTTGAGGATGAGTTTTGACATTAGAATAGTTATGCATAACTTCTTTGTTAGAAGTTTTAGTCAAAGTTGTTTGATAATTGATTGGATTAATTCTCATTTTTCCCTCCTATAATACCTACGTACAAAATTAAAGGCTTGTAATTTCTAGTGTGAATTTACAAGCCTCTTTGAAATATTACACTTCTACTTTATAAATTCACACAAAATTCCCCACAAAAATCACCGAAACCAAATGTTTTCGAACGACAATACATAAATTAAGCATTAATAAGTACCAATTTTTAATCATTAACTATTTCCATTTAAACAATTGTATTTTTTACACTTTTTGTACTATATAGTATTTTTTATGATCTGTCAATACTCGATTAGGATATTTAATTTAATAAAGATTTTTTTTCGGGAATTTAATCGTTATTATTTTTTGTTTTTAGATAGGAATTAAAATTTTTTTCTTCAATTTTATATCCACATCCCTTGTGTAATTTACCAGGATAGTTGATTGATTTTGCCGGGTAGTTTTTGCACATTTTTAAACGTTTGTTATAAACAGAACAAAGTCCTTCTTTTGTAACATATTTACAAGCAAATATTAGATTTCCAAATTCATCTTTTCCCCTGATATAGAATCTTTTGTAAGAAGGAAACAAGAATTGCATAATTTTAAAATCTGTAGTTGTGTATGTATCAAAACTGTACATGTAATTGCAGCATTTTCCGCATTTTAAGCATTTTCCTGTTATTTTATATTTTACTTTTTCAGGAACAAAATATGATAAGATTTCATTTTTTAAATTTGTCAAAAAACTTAACATAAATGTCAAAAATCCTTTGTTAGTTTTTTATTTGGTAAAATATTAATATAATAAGCTTATAAAAATAGAATTTCAATATAATTAATTTTGGATACGAGGTAAATTATGGCAAATTATAATATTCCTAAAAATAGAAAAAAAACTAATACAAAGCGTTTACAGGTTGATAATCCGATTTTGGGTATTATATCTGGGATTTTTGTGTTTTCATTAGGTGTTTTTTTAGCTGGGATGATTGCACTTCAATTATATTTAATGTCATTGCCTCCAATAAAGAATTTAAATACTTTGAAGCCGAATATAGTAACAACATTTTGTGCAAGTGATGGAGAAGTAATAAAGACTTTTGCGGCTTACACCTATTCAAATGTAGAGTTAAAAGAAGTTCCTGAGAATCTAATAAAAGCATTAATTGCTACTGAAGATAAGAATTTTTATAAGCATCCGGGCTATGATATTTTGGGTTTAGCAAGGTCTATGGTTGCAAATTTATTAGCCGGGCATGTTGTACAGGGTGCTAGTACAATAACTCAACAATTGTCTAGGATTTTATTTTTGTCTAATGAAAAGACTTTTACAAGGAAAATTAAGGAATTACAGGTCGCTGCTCAGATAGAAAAAACAATTTCTAAAGATAAGATTTTGGAAATGTATTTGAATAATGTTTATTTAGGATCCGGTGCTTATGGTGTAAAAGGTGCTGCTAGAATTTATTTCAATAAAAATTTGAATCAATTAACATTACCGGAGATGGCATTAATAGCAGGATTGCCACAAGCTCCTTCTGTTTATTCTCCATACAATAACAAAAAATTGGCAGAGCAAAGAAGGAATCAAGTTCTTTTAAGAATGTATAAAATGAAGTACATAGATAAGAAAACATATGAGGATGCAAAGAAGGCTCCTATTGTTCTTTCTACGATGCCAATAATGTATGCAACAAATAAAGCTCCATATTTTTGTGATTATGTAATGAAAGAATTGCAAAAATTAGGTTTTAGTGAAGATGAAATCGTAAATGGTGGCTATAAGGTTATAACAACATTAGATTATAAAGCTCAAGTAAAAGCTAATGAATCAATATTAAAGAATCTTAGTGCTTGGGGTTTAACGAAAGATAAAAATCAAGGAGCTGTTTTTTCATTTAGTCCTATAGATGGCAGAATTTTGGTGTATGCAGGAGGAAAAGATTATTCAAAAAGTCAGTATGATAGAGTGACTCAATCTGCACGACCATCAGGTTCCGCGTTTAAACCTTTTATTTATACTGCAGCGATTGAAAAAGGTTTTTCACCAAATGATATGATAGATGATTTACCTTTTAGAGCTGGAAATTGGACTCCTAAAAATTATGGAAATAAGTATAGAGGTCCAATTCCAATGTATACAGCATTGATGGTTTCATCAAATGTTTGTACTGCAAGATTGATGGAAATGGTTGGAGTAAGACCTGTTATTCAATTAGCGAGAGTAATGGGGATAACAACTCCAATACCTTATGATTATACAATATCTTTAGGTTCTAATAGTGTAAAGTTGTTTGAGATGACTAGAGCTTATGGTGTATTTGCAAATGGTGGATATAGAGTTGAACCATATGCAATAGAGCGAGTAGAGTCATCTAGAGGTACAATTTTATATGAGGCAAAGAAGGCTAGAACAAGTAAAGTACTTAATTTGAATACAGCAGCAACAATGACTGCAATAATGAAGACAGT
This sequence comes from Candidatus Gastranaerophilales bacterium, assembly GCA_944323985.1. Lineage (GTDB taxonomy): Bacteria > Cyanobacteriota > Vampirovibrionia > Gastranaerophilales > Gastranaerophilaceae > CAG-196. Next base: position 8,182 of record CALUUP010000004.1, read on the forward strand.
TATAACAAATGGAACAGGTAGAGCTGCAAGTATAGGAAAACCGGCAGCAGGAAAAACAGGAACTACCGATGATAGTAGAGATGCTTATTTTATAGGTTTTACTCCTGATGTAGTTACAGGTGTTTGGGTTGGAAATGATGATAACTCTCAAATGGGTGGGGTTACCGGAGGTACTATTCCTGCTTTGATATGGAAAGATGTAATGCAAGTTGCTACTGCTTCTTATGGAAATGTAGATTTTGAGTATCCGGAAATAATATTAAATCCGTTTAAGTCATCGAATGTTTCTATAATTCCTCAAAATGAAGCAAAAAAAGTTTTAGATGAAAAAGATAAAGAACAAGAAAAGGCTGATGAAATTAAGGATAAAAGTTTAAATCCAATTGTAAAACCGGATTCAATAAAGCCATCTGATGTTATTCCTTTTAGAAAAAAAGAGGTACCAACAATAGATGTAAAACAAGAGCGTGTTGAGGAAGTAAATAATAATCAATTTGCTCCGATACCAATGACAACAGCTCCAATTGGACAGTAAGGAGATAGTATGAATTGTAAGAATTTAAAAATAAGTAGTGGTGAAAATATTTTTCAAAAGGCTTATATTGAAGTAGATGAAAGCAATATTGACTATGAAATTAATGGAGAGCTTTCTTATGTCGATATATTGGCAATTTCAAAGGGCTTGAGAGTAGTAAGTGAATTTTTTGATGTAAATGCAGTAGTTTCAGTTTCTGGTGTAGATGTTAATTCAGTAGCATTAGGAAAATCTATTGAGGAGGCTTTGGTAAAGGTTATAGAAAGTAATCCTTTAGAGTATATGTCTGCTATAATTGTAAGTTCTTCAGAAGTTGATAGCGATGTAGTAAAAAGATTGAAAAATACTAATAAAATTGTTGCACCAAACTTTACTAAAAATGCTATGGAATATATGGAGACACAGGGTATTTGTTATGTAAAAATAAATACTCCATTAAAAGATTATAAAAAATATTTATCAGAAGATATAAAAATAACTCCTTTAGGAGTTTTGCACCAAGCTCCTAATATGAAAGAATTAGATAAAGAGACTTTTAAAGTAGTTTCTCAACAAAAACCATCTGTAGAACAAATTGAAGATGCTGTCTTTGCGTGGAAAATTGCAAAACATGTTAGAACTCATGCGATTGTAATAGCGAAAGATTTGCACACATCTGCAATTTCTCAAGGAATGCAGGAAACATCTGTTGAATATGCTTTAGATTTTTCTTGTGATATGTCTAAGGATTCGGTGTTGGCATCTGATAAGAATATATCAATTCATGATTTAAACGTGGCAGCTCAAGGTAGAATTGCGTTATTAATAGTCCCTTTTGCAGATTCAAATTTGGTAAAAACTGCAGATAAATATGGAATAATTGTTATAGAAACAGGGTTTACAAATATTCTTTATTAGATTATTAAATATTTCGTGTAAGCTTAAAATATATTACAAAATTGATTTAAAGAAGTATTTGTAATATTATTATACAAGAGAGGTATGTATGGATTTTTTTAGAACATATAAGAAGTTTATAGTGGGTTTGATAGCTGTTTCTTTTGTTTTATGGACGTTTGGAATGGGTGTTCTATTAATTTTGCCTAGCTTGGGTAAGTAATTCTGGAGGTATTGGTTGAAAAAAATATTAAGCATATTAATGTTTTTGTCTGTTCTTGTAGTTCAAGCTGCGAGTATAGATGTTTATGCTAATACTGATATAGAAGTTAAAAAGAAACAAACAAGAGCTAAGATTAATCATTTAAAGTGGTTAGAAAGTCTTGAAACGAATAAATTGTATAAAAACCAACAAAAATTAGAAAATGCAAATAATACTCTTATACAATCGAAATCTCAAATTGAGACTACACAAAGAGAACTTTATGGTATGCAAGCTAAATTAGATCGAGCAATTTCTGATTATACAGCTTTAAATTTAGCTTTGGCTAATAGAATTCGTTTAGTATATAAATCTCAACGAAAAGCATTTTTTGAATTATTGATATCTGCAGAGGATATTAATATGTTGGTGGATAGGATATATTTTCAGAAGATTATATTAAAGAATGATTATGAGAAAATGGCTGCCGCTAAGAATAAAGCTCGTGAGATACGATTATTAACATTGAATATACAAGCAAAGAAGCAAAATTTAGAACGTTCAGTAGCTTCAATAAATTCACAAAAAGCTTATATTGATAGAGCTATTGCAAAAAATGAGAGTATGATAAATAAGCTAAGAACTGATAGAGTTGCTTATGAAAGAGCGGAAAAAGAATTAGCAAAACAGTCTGCAAGTATAGGTTCATATATAAATAAAACAACAAAGGACACTAGTGTTCAGGTAGCATCAGGTTTTATAAAGCCAATACAAGGTCGTATAACATCACCTTTTGGTTGGAGAACTCATCCTATATTTAATAGTAAATCTTTCCATTCAGGTATAGATATAGGGGGACCTAATTTAGGAGCAATCAGAGCTTCTAATTCCGGTAAAGTTATATATTCCGGTTGGTATGGAGGGTATGGAAAAGTTGTTATTTTAGAGCACGGTATAATTAATGGAAAGCCTATAACAACTTTATATGCACATATGAATTCTATAGCCGTTACCAATGGTCAGAGAGTAAGTAAAGGACAATTATTAGGTTATGAAGGTACTACAGGCTATAGTACTGGTCCACATTGTCATTTTGAGGTTAGAGTTAATGGACAACCAAATAATCCATTGAATTATATATAATAGGAATTTAGATTTTGAAAAAAAAGATAATAATATTATTAATATCATTGATCGTAAGTAATTCAGTATTTGCTGAGTCAGTTTTTGTTGATCCTTCAGATTTTACAGGCGATGCTTTTTTTACACCTCCAGCTTTAAATGAGAAGCAAGAAAGTTCGGAAACTTCAGCTTCTTCTGGAAGAGAAGCGACAACACCTCCTATAAAAAAAGTTAGGTTGTTAGTAAAAAAGAAGTTAAAAGAGAAGAATGCTAAAAAGATGGAATTAGCTCCTGTTGCTCCTCAAGATAGTGTGTTTGTTGGGGGTACAGAAACGTCTGAATATGCTTCTAAAGATGTAAAAGAAGAGTTTGAAGACGATATGGTTTCTGATGGTTTTGAAGCTGATGAGGCTTTGGTTGAAGATAGTAAAAATACAAGAAAGTTTTGGAATAAAAAGAAAAAAAATGAGGTAAATACAGAAGAATCTGAAGATAAGGAAAATATAATTTTAGATTGTGAAAATATGGATTATGATTCGGATTCTTATTGTTTGATAGCAACAGGAAATGTAAATGTTGAATTCGTAAAACAGCAAACAGTTGTTAAGGCTGATAAAATAATTTACGATAGAATGAATAATACTATTAAAGCAGAAGGTAATGTTCAGATTTTAAAAAATGGACAAACTATAACAGGTGATTATATTTTTGTTGATATGAATGAAGAGAATGCTTTAATAGAAAATCCTCTTACAAGGACTGCAACTATTGAAATAAAAGCAAAAAAAGGTTATGTATATGGTGATAAGATTGTTCAGGAGAATGGTTCTATTACAGTAGATGAATCCTTTCCTATAAATTTTAGGTCAGGCATGGCAGGACCGAGAATGCAAAGTATGATGCTTCCAAAAGATCAAACTTTAACTGATGATTTGGAAAAAGGTCTTATAAGAGTTGAAGCAAAGGATTTAAAAATAACTCAAAAAGGTGATTTGGAAGTATTGGCGATTAAAAAAGCTACTGTTTTTAAAGGTAGAAGAAAAATTGTAAAAATTCCTGGTTTAAAACTTTATACAAATAAAAATAATGATTATGCAGAAACAAATTCTTGGGAATTAGGCTCTTTGCGTGGGCTTGGTATGTATATTGGTCCTGGGTTTGTTTTTGAGATGCCAAGAGGAGCTGTATTAAAAGCTATTCCTATATTAAATTATAAGAGCGGATTTGGCATTGGTGGTATAGGTCGCTATCAAAGTGCTACTAATAAAACACAAGTAGCTTATGGTACTGCAGGTAGTAAGATTTTAGTTCGAGGTAAACAACGTCTGGATGACAATTTATATTTGCAATACGGTATGAATGATTATATGAATGAATGGTTTTTAGGTAGAAGAAGACCTAAGTACGGTATCGATCTGGTTTATCAAAATGCGTATTCAAGTAGTGATTTTTTGTTAAAGGGTAAAGCTTCTACTTTTGCTCATCGTTTAGATTTAGGTTATTATCACGATATTGAAGAAGATGTTAATTTTAAAGCATTAAATGGTGCTCAAATTGGTACATTTAGAGCACGTTATATGGCCGAGGCAGATCAAAATTTCTTTAAATATAAGAATGAAGAAAAGCAAACAGCGTTTTATTTTGACTTGTCTTCTCAATTGTCGGCTGCTATATATGGAACAGGGGATACTCAAATTATTGGAAGAATTGGTCCAAGAATTCATACTCAGTATAAGAGGTGGATGCAAGATATAGGATATTTCCATTCTGTGTATGATGATAATTCGCCATTGCCGGTTTTCGATGCTTATCGTTATGGTAAGTCTAATGTTTATTTACGTGAAACATTTAGATTTAGTAGATACTTTGCTCTGTCTTGGTTTGGTTCTATTAATTTGTCAGGGGATTCTCCAAATGAAAGGGCTTTTCAAGAAAATTCTTTCTATTTATCCGTTGGTCCTGATGATGTAAAATTTCATATAGGATATGATTTTATAAGAGAGAATACTTATTTTATGGTAGAAGTGATGATGAATGCTAAGGGGACTAAAGTTGATTACGAACGTTTAGAGATAAAGCAAGATAAAAAGGCACAAAAGAAAGATGAAAATATAAAAGATGAAGATAAAGAGGATAGTTTTGAAAAATCAAAACAAACGCCTGAACTTCAATATGCCCAAGTAGAGGATGTGAAAAACGTTGAAGATGTTTTATAAAAAAAATTTGGTTAAAAAAATTATAAAATACGGTAAAATGTGTGGAGAAAAAAATTTTACTCCTGGATATTCAGGTAATATTTCTGCTCGATATAAAAATGGGTTATTAATTACTACTTCAGGCTCTTCTAATTCATATCTTACTGATAAAGAGATTGTTTACACTGATTTTAACGGAAAATCTTTGGAATTTAAGAAAAAACCTTCTAGTGAAAAATTTTTACATATTGAAATTTATAAAAGAAGACCTGAAATAAATTATATAATACACGTACATGCTCCTTATTTAAGTTCTTTTGCTTCGAGCGGTAAAGATTTAATGGAGCCTATAATGGCGGAGAATGTTTTTTACTTTGGTGGGATTCCTTTGGCAAAGTATGCTTTACCATCTTCAATGGATTTAGTTAATAATACTGTGAAATATTTTGATAATTATGATGCCGTTTTAATGGAAAATCACGGGTTCATAGTAGCTTCAAAATCTATTGAAGATGCTTATATGAAATTAGAATTGGCTGAATCTTATGCGCAAGTTGTTGTAAATACTATTGTTTTAGGAGGTCCTAAATTATTATCAGATAATGATGTTTCTAAAATATTGGAATTACGATAATTGTATACATAAATAAAAAAAATCCGGTATTACCGGATTTTTTTTATTTATGTATTTTTATCCATTTGTAGAAGTTACAACTTTGTCAATTAATCCATATTCAACGGCTTCAGCAGCAGATAGGTAATGATCTCTTTCGCAATCAGCTTTTACTTTTTCAAAATCTTGTCCAGAATTTTCTGCCATAATTCCTATTAACATATCTTTCATTCTTAAAATTTCTTTGGCTTCAAGCTCAATATCAGTAGCTTGCCCTTTTGCACCTCCTAATGGTTGGTGAATCATTATTCTTGCACTAGGAAGAGCCATTCTTTTACCTTTAGCTCCTGCTGAAAGTAAAAATGCGCCCATAGATGCAGCTTCGCCTAAACAAATCGTCTGAACATCTGCTTTTATAAGATTCATAGTATCATAAATTGCCATACCTGCTGTTATTACACCACCTGGAGAATTTATATAAAGCATAATATCTTTTTCAGGATTTTCACTATCCAATAAAAGAAGTTGAGCAACAACTGAATTTGCAACATCATCATCTATTTCTGTTCCTAAAAATATAATTCTTTCTCTTAATAATCTTGAAAATATATCAAAAGACTTCTCGCCTCTTGATGATGATTCAATTACTGTTGGTACATAACTTAATATTTTTTTATAATCAGCTGTCATTCTATCTCTCCTTTTATTTAAGCTTATTCTACTATAAAATTAGCTTTTCTTCAAATAGGATAAATATATGATTTATTTTTTTAAGGCATTTTCTAAAGCTTTTTCTAAAACTTCAATTTTTGCTTCCAAAACCTTTACTTTAGAACTATTTTCTATAGAATTAATACTTTCTTTTTCTAATTCCCTTTTATAAGAATTAATTTTCTGATTTTTGACATTTAATATCAAATTCATTAAAAATATTCCTAAAAGAACACCACAACAAAAAATACAAGCTAGTCCCACTTTTCCACTTAAATTTAAATAAACATAACCTGATAAAATAAATAATATAACTATTACTAAATTTGAGATAAATTGTTTCATAAAAATACTCCTTAATATTTATTTTACACTAAAATAAAAGTTTATGATAGAATGTCAATATAAAATCCAACTAAGGTACAAATAAATGGGTGATGAAGATAAACAATTTGATGCCACGCCCCAAAAGTTAGAAAGAGCAAGAAAAGAAGGGCAAGTTGTAAAATCAAAAGATGTGTCTACGGCATTATCTTTATTGGTAATGTTTTCATTCATAAACCTATTAGCTCCTGTTATGTGGAAGCTTATTGTCGGTTTGTTTCGAACTTTGTATGAGCAAATTCCTAATCAACACTTATCAGAAATAGGTCTTCCTTATATGTTTACGGTTTCTATAATTCCTACAGTTGCTATAATAGGTTCTATTTTATTTGTTGCAGCTTTTGTAGCGATAATAGGAGATTTTATACAAGTTGGACCTTTAGTTGCTACAGCACCACTAGTTCCAAAACTTGATAAATTAAATCCTACTAAATATTTTAAAAATTTATTTCAAGTAAAAACTTTATTCGAACTTGGAAAAAATATTGTTAAGGTATTGGTATTAGGTTTAGTAGGTTGGACTGTTTATCGAGACCATTTAGAAAGTATACTGATGCTAGCAGCTATTGATAATCATTTTGCTATTATGATAGAATTTGGTAAATTAATAGTTGAATTTATATATAAAGCTTGTATTGCTTTTTTAATAATAGCAGCTGCCGATTATGGTGTTACAAAATGGAAATTTTTAAAAGATCAAAAAATGTCTTTTAAGGAAATTAAAGATGAATATAAAAACTCTGAAGGTGACCCTCACGTAAAAGCTGCTCTTAGACAAAGACGTATGCAAATGTTACAACAAGGAGCTATGGATTCTGTGCCTGATGCAGATTTTGTTGTAAGAAATCCTACCCACGTTGCTTGTGCTTTAAAATATGATGCAGAAACTATGCAATCTCCTACTTTAACAGCAAAAGGAACAGAACTTATTGCTAAAAAAATTATTGATATTGCAATTCAACATAATGTACCTGTTATTGACAATGCTCCTGTTGCTAGAGCTTTATTCCGAATGGTGGATTTGAATCAAGAAATTCCTCCGGAATTATATAAAGCTGTTGCTGAAATCTTATTATTTGTTTATGGTTTAAAAAACAAACAGAATTAGGTTTTAAAACAATAAATAGTTTTACTTGAAAAAATATTTAAAACAATGTAATATAGAGTAAGGTTAGTTTAATAAGAGAAGATGGATAATAAAACTTTAATTAAACAATACGTTGGTATTGTGCAAAAAATAGCGAAGATTGAGCATAGACGAATTCCAAATCATATGATTGAGTATGAAGAATTGGTTAGTATTGGTGTGCTTGCGATACAATCTCTTATAAAAGGTAAAACCGAAGAACAATTAGCTCATTATAATGATGCATATATTGGGACTGCTGTAAAATGGGCGATAAGAAATGAATTAAGACATCGTTATAAATGGTATACTTTAAAACATAAAAAAGAAGACAACGAGGCTTCTGACTACACAACAGATGCTATATCAGGAAGTAATAATGAAGATTCTTCAGAAGATATGGGCTTTAGTATTTCACCTACAAAAGTCAGAGAAGCTGTTTATGAAACAATTTTATCTATTGATGGGTTAGCAGCCGCTGCAACTGATAATGCTTCTCCGTTTGATTTTATTAAAGACCCTTCTGCAATGCCTGATGAAAAAGCAGAAATTGTTGAAATGAGTCGTTTAATAAAACAAGCTATTGCAAAATTACCTCAAAAAGAACGTACTGTTGTTGAATATAGATTTTATAGAAATATGCAAGCTAAAGATATTGCAACTATGGTGGGGCTTTCACCTTCTAGAATTACAAGAATTGTACAATATTCTTTAAACCAAATTAGAGAATATTTAAAAAGTAGAGGGCGAGAAGATTATTAAAAAAGCATATTGAATTATTTATTTCGATATGCTATCAATATACCACCAGGAACTTCTACTATTTCATATTGAAATTCGTCATCTTTATCAATTGCATCAATAAAAGTTTGAACTTTTTCTGCATGAGATGTTATATTATCAGCTACGATAAGAGCTTTCTCGGTTAAATGAGGCTTTATAAGTTCAAAATATTTTACATATTCTCTTTTATTTGCATCGATAAACACAAAATCAAATTTTTCATTTTCATCAAAACTTTCAAGTATATCACATGCCGAACCTTGTATAGGTCTTACTAAATCAAAAATTCCACACTTTTTGAAATTTTCAATCGCAGCACTTTGTCTTTTTTCATAGTATTCTATTGTAGTAAGTTTACCACCAGTTTCTTTTAAAGCCTTAGAAAGCCAAATTCCTGAATATCCATTCGAAGTGCCTATTTCTAAAGCATTTTTAGCATTCATCATTTTTATAAACATATTTAATAAAACACCTGTTTTTCTTGGAATATTCCAAAAATCTTTTTGTGTTTTTTCTAATTCTTTTAAAGTATTTGTTGTTATTTCGTCAAATATAATATCCATAAAACCTTCTCTAATCAAATAAATCAACTTTATTAGTTATTATTACGTTTTTTATAGGAACGTTTAATATATATGTTTTTAGTAATTTACCTTTGGTTAAATCTATTATAGAATATTGATTTTTCTTTAAATCAGTAACTACTGCATATGAAGAATTATCAATTCTGCTAAATCCGGAAGAAAAACCTCCTGTGCCTAAGTCTATGTATCCGATAATTGAATTATCTTTTGTATCTATTTTTTGTATTGAATTACTTTCAGCACCCAAAACATACAAATACTTATCTTCAAGTAACATATTTAAAGGCTTATTAACAGTAGTAAACTCACTTAATAATCCTAAAGTCGTATAATCAATTACTGCAATCCTACTTTTAGTTCTACTTGCTATATATAATTTGTCATTTATAAAAGCTAAAGATGATACATTTGGGAATTTGCCGATATCTTTTAATTCATAATTATTTTTAAGTTCAATTGCCCAGATTTCATTTTTTAATTTATCTACATAAAAGATTTTATCCTGTAGAAGTAATAAATTTTCACAATAACCGTTAATTTTTATTTTTTGAGTTAAAGACATTGTTTTTAAATCTATTACAAAAATTGTAGATGCTGTTGGTGATGTAACATAAGCTTTGTTGTTAATGTTATCTATTATAATTTCTTCAGGGTTAGAAGAAACATTGATTTGTTTAATAAATCTTGAATCAGCTACCGAAATAACATCTACAAATGGTCTGTCGTAAGTTGTAACTAATAAAAATTTTCCATTTTCTACCGCTTTTACATCTATAGGAATAGATTTTTGAGCTAATGAATAACTAGGAACAGCTTTGGCTGGCTCAACTATTTGAATATTTTTAGAATAATTTGTAGTTACAAATAATATTTTATTTTTTAATTGCGGAATTAGTGATTGTGGTGTAGTAGGTTCTGATTCAGATAAAAAATTTTCATATGAATCTTTGTTTTCAACTTTGATTATATCTTCACTTTTTGTGTCAATTTTTAAATTTCCAATAATCCCTTTGATATTTTCAGGAATGATAAGTCCGCTAGGAACAAGCATGTCTTGAGGCAAAAGACCTGTCCTTACCTGAAGAGGCGGGGTTGCTAAATGAGCAACTGTTCTGTGACCTTCTCCATCTGTTAAAACTTTTAATAATGTAAAATCATTGTTGAAAATTACAACATCAGGTTCTTGCTTTAAATCCTTATTTGCAGGAAATGTTTCCTTTATTTCTAATTTTTTTATATCAGAAAACAAAGAAGGATATAAAGGTAAATAAATTGTGTTATCAGGGAAAATAATTACACCGTCAAACCTAATATCAGTATTAGGTATTTTTTCTAAAATATAATTTTTTACTTCTTCAGGGATTTTAGCTGCAAAAGCGTTTGTACAACTTAAAATCAATATTCCTAATACTAACAATAACTTCCGCATCTTCTCTCCAATAATTTAACTTATTATATTTTATCACAATAAGCTTTATTTAAAAACACCTTTAAGTCTTTCTTTAACAGATTCTTTGTTTTTTCTTCCGTTTTGAATCTCATAAAGTTTTTGATATAAAGTTTTTTCTTCATTAGAAATATGTGTAGGAGTTTTTATTCCGACAACAACGATATGATCACCTCTTACGCTAGGTTTTGAAAGGTTTGGTACCCCAGCTCCTCTTAGTTTAACAGCTTCGCCGTGTTGTATGCCCGCCGGAATTGAAATTTCTTTATTTCCATCTAAAGTTTTTATTGTAATAACATCTCCAAGAACGGCTTGGGCAGGTGATATATCAATTTTAGTAAAAATATTAGTTCCTTCTCTTTTGTAGTACATGGAAGGTTTTACATGAATTACAACATAAAGATCTCCTGCAACACCTCCATTTGTACCGGCATCTCCTTCATGCGATAATCTCATTTTAGAACCAGTATCAACTCCTGCAGGAATTTTTAATTCAATTTTCTTTTCTACAGACTTTCTACCTTCACCATTGCAATCAGGACAAGGATCTGAAATTATTGTACCTTTACCGTGGCAGTGAGGACAAGTTACAATTTGAGTAAAATGACCTAATACAGTTTTTGTAGTTTGTTGCACCCTACCTGTACCACCACAAGTTTTACAAGTTGTAGGCTTTGAACCAGATTTTGCTCCGGTTCCGTTACAAGTTGAACACTTTTCTAAATGGTCAATTTTTATTTCTCTTGTTAATCCAAACACTGCTTCTTCAAATTCAAGTTCTATGTCAAGTCTTAAATCATCACCTCTTTGAGGAGCATTTGGATCTTGCCTTCTGGATCCGCCTCCAAAACCAAATCCGCCAAAGAATGAGCTGAAAACTTCATCTAAATCTCCAAAACCATTCGCAAAAGGTCCTTGAGTATTGAATCCTGCATTTTGTAAACCCTCTTCGCCAAATCTGTCATAAGTTGCACGCTTATCGTCATCCATCAATGTTTCATAAGCTTTACCTAATTCTTTGAATTTAGCTTCTGCTTCCGGAGCTTTATTGACGTCCGGATGCCACTTTCTTGCCATTTTTCTGAAAGCACTTTTTATTTCATCTTTGCTTGCGTCTTTACTTACGCCTAATATTTCATAATAATCACTCATTGCTATTTTTTATTCCTGTGTTGCTACATTTACTAGTGTCGGTCTTAAAACTTTATCTCCTAATTTATAACCCTTTTGTAATTCCGCTATAATAGTATGTTCCGGTTTTTCTGAAGTTGGAGTTTGCATTACTGCTTCATGAAAATTAGGATCAAAAATTTCACCTTCCGCTGGTATAACTTCTAAGCCTGCTTTAGTTAATACATCTGTAAAGTTTTTATAAGCTAAATTATAACATTCTTTTACTTTTTCACAATCTTCTACGGTTTCTATTGCTTTCAAACCTCTTTCAAAATTATCAATTACCTCTAACATTTTTTTTAGTGTTGATTCTGCACCATATTTCAAAAGAGCTTCTCTTTCCTGTTCTTGTCTTTTTCTATAATTATCAAAATCAGCTGCTAATCTAATATACTGATTATTCAATTGTTCATATTTTTCTTGATATGGATCTTTTATGTCTTCTTCTTTTTCAGACGATTCGTTTTTATCATTATCTAATTCTTCTTGTTGAGAATTTTCTGAAACATCTTGTTCTTCTTGATTAACAACATTTTCTGTTTCGTCTTTAACTTCATTATTTTCTGTATTTTCTACAGCTTTCTTAAATGGATTTTCCATAATATCTCCCCTTTTATTATCATTATATAAAATAATTATAAGTTATCAAATCAGATATACAATGAATATTTATTTTTTTTTAACAATTAATCAAAAAAACGATACTTAACTAATGTGAAAATAGCTTGAACACCATCTCTCCAAGTTATTTTTTTCCCTTCACTATTTTTTCTTGCATTATATGAAATTGGTAATTCCTTGAATCTAACTTTTTGTTTTAAAATTTTTGCTGTTATTTCGGGTTCAAAATCAAATCTATTAGATTTTATTGAAATATTCTTTATAATTTCAGATTTAAAAGCTTTATAACAAGTTTCCATATCTGTAATTTTGGTATTGAATAGTAATCTTGTGATTTTTGTTAAAACTATGTTGGCAATATAACTTAAAAATAAAAAATTTGATCTATTGTTTTTATTAGAAAGTCTGGATCCATATACAACATCTGCTATATTATTAACAATTAATTCAACCATAGGTTTATAATCTTCCGGATTATATTCTAAATCTGCATCCTGAATGATTATAATATCTCCAGTGGCAGCTTGAAAACCTGTCCTTAAAGCGGCGCCTTTTCCCATATTTTGAGAGTGATACAATATTTTGTATGGTAGATTTTTGTATAATTCTTTTGTTCCGTCAGTAGAATAATCATCAATTAGAATTATTTCTTTTTCTAATCCAAAATTAACTGCCTCGATTTTTTCTAATATTTTTAAAAGCAACTCTTTTTCATTATATACGGGTATAACAATAGATATCTTTTTCAAAATTTTTCCTTTGCCAAAATGTAAATTTTATTATATTATAATACATAAATAAGAGAGGGCGAAATGACTTTAGAAAATTTTATTTATGAGTCAGTTTCAGAGATATTAGATGGAAAATATGAAGAAGTTAAGACTGGAATTGAGAAGCATAAAGAAATCTATCTCAATGATACAGCTATTTGTTTAACTCTTTTAGCTTTAGGGGCTTTTATTCAAAAAGACTATGATGCTTATTATCAATTTATGAATGATACGTCTTTTTTAATAGAACAGGCTAAGGATTCAATAACTTCAATTTTTCACGAAATGATCCTCGGTTTTATAAATTTTAGTGAAAAAAATTCATCTTTATATTCAATTAATTACAACAAAGCTAGAAAATTGTCGATAAAAAATCAGAAAACAGAATTTTTTGAAAAATTAAATAAAATTTTAAAATGCCCGCCTATTACACATAGTTTTAGTAATGGTCAATCAAAAGATCCTTTGATAGCTCTAGTTAATATAGGGCAGGCTGTTGCGGCAGAAAAAGATATAAATACTCTTATCAAAACAATAGCAGAAGAAACAAAGACTGCTTTGAATGCAGATAGATGTACTGTGTTTTTATATGATAAGGATAAGGATGAACTTTATTCAAAGGTTGCGACAGGTATTGATATAAAAGAATTACGAATTCCTGCTAACAAAGGTTTAGCTGGACATGTTGTTCATACTGGAGAAACTATTAATATAAAAGATGCTTATAACGATGATAGGTTTAATCCTGAAGTAGATAAAAAAACAGGATACAGGACTAAAACTATTTTATGTATGCCGATTAAAAACTTTAATCAAGAAATAATTGGTGTATTTCAAGTTTTGAATAAATTTGATGAATATTTTACTCCAGATGATGAAGACTTATTAGTTGCAATTGCTTCAAGTGCGGGTATATCATTAGAAAATGCTCAATTATTTGAAAAACAAAGGAAATTATTAGAAGAACAAAAAGTTGTATTGGATAGTTTTATAGAAACTCTTGCAACTTCTATTGACGCTAGAGATAAAATAACATCTGGTCATTCTTCAAGAGTAAAAATGTTCTCATCTCTTATAGCTCAAGAATTTGGAATGGAGAAAAAGGATTTATATATTTTAGAAAAAGCTGCTGCTCTACACGATATTGGAAAAATCGGAATTAGAGATTCTGTATTGCAAAAAGAAGGAAAATTAACTCCTGAAGAATATAAGCATATTCAAGAACACGTTGAAATAACACATCATATTTTAGAAAAAATTCACTCATCCGAAGATTTTCAAAAAATAACAGAAATCGCGTGTTCGCATCACGAAAAATTTGATGGAACTGGATATTACAGGCATTTGAAAGGAGAAGAAATTCCTTTTGGGGGTAGAATTTTAGCTGTTTCAGATGTTTTTGATGCAATTACTTCTAAAAGGCATTATCGTGATAAAATGCCGATTGAAAAAGTTGTTGATATTATTAAAAATGGGGCTGGTTCTCATTTTGATCCTTTAGTTGTAGAAAAATTTTTAGAAATAAAATTAGATAAAATAGTAGGGGTTTTTTGCACAGAAAATCACTTAAAAATTACAAAAACAGATATTAAAACGTTAGAAAAATATAACCTACTTGATTTATACTACTCAATCGTAAATAATTGTAGTAATAAGTTACTTCAAGTTTTTAATAAATATTATGTAGGAATAGACTTAGAGCATGAATAAAAAAAGTATAAATAAAATTGTAATATCGTTATTTATAATAAGTTCTTTTGCAATAACAGGCGTATTAGCAGATGAACAAAAACCATTGAAGATAAAAGCAGAAACAACTTCTGCTAATATGGATATGGTTATAAAAGATAATTTTATAAAAGCTAAATATGCTTCTGCAGAAAATCGTTTTGCACAAGGAAATGTTAAAGCGGCTTATGATGATTTTAATGATTTAGTAGATAGAGCAAATCATGATGATTATGTTTTTTTATCTTATGTTATAAAAATGGCAGAATATGGTTTTTTTGATCTTTCTGATAAGTTAATTAATAAACTGGATGCGAATGGTTTTACAAATCAGTATGTAAAAGATATAAAAAAATATTATTATCCGTCTGCTATTGTAAAGGATAAAGATTTTATATATTTAGCAGATGCATATTCAAATATTATGTATAACAATATGGCTATAGAAACAACTTCAGAACTATTAAATTCTAATGTTGCTGATAATAGTGATTATAAAAACTATTTAATAGCTTTAGGCTACTATAAATCGAATAATTTGAATAAAGCTTTAAAATATATAAATAATGCAATAACACAAAATGATTTAAATATAAATTACTTAACTTTAAAAACTAAGATATTAGCAGATTTAGATAAGGATAAACAAGCTCAAAAATTATTAGATAAAGTTAAAAAAGAAACTTTTTATACTTTAGAATTTCAACAAAAAATTCAAAGTTTAGATGAATATATTCAATATAAAACCGCTAAAAATGAAGCTTTAAAAGATTATCATTTAGCATATTATTATCATTTGCAAAATAAAAGTTTATTGGCAACAAAAGTTTTACAGTCTGCAATTTTGCAAGCTAAGCAATATAGCCCTTTAATATTTTCTTTATTAGCAAAAATTTATTATGAGAATGATGAACCATTAAAGGCTCAAGAATTTGCAGGAAGAGCTTATAAAGAAGATCATAACAATTATTTAGCAAGTTTAACATTGGCAGATTTAAGTTATGATAATAGAAAATACGAAGATGCTTTAAAATATTATAAAAAAGCAAAGAATAATTCAAAAGATATAGAGCCCCTTGTTGGTATTGCTAAAACTTATTATGCTTTAGAAAAAGATAAAAAATCTCAGAAAATGTATGAAAAATTGTTGAAAAAAAATCAATATGAAGAAACTTTGTTAATAGAAGCATTACAAGCAATGCCTTATAAAGCAGATTATTATTTACCAAAGGTGGTATCAATTGATATTACTAATATAGATGTATGGTTAAGTTTAGCTAATATAGCAATTCGTGATAAAAATTTTAATATGGCAATTACGTATTTAAATAATGCGTTTTATATAGATTCAAATAACTTTAAATATTATTACTATTTAAGCTTGGTTTTAAGAGCTCGAGGAGAATTAGATAAAGCTAATCAATCATTAATAAAGTGTACAAGATTAAATTCTGATTATATGTCTGATATAAATGCAGGGTATACAAATTATGAAAAATAAAATTTTAATAGTAGAAGATCATGAATTGACAAGATTTGGTTTGAAAACAGCTTTTGAAAATTGTGAATATGTTGATACAATTTTTGAAGCCGAATCTGCAGAACGTTCAATAGAAATAATATTATCTAATCCTGTAGATTTAGTAATTATGGATTTAGGATTGCCTGGTATTGATGGTATTGAAGCTACCCGTAAGATAAAAGAGTTTAATAAAGATATAAAGGTTGTTATTTTAACTTCTCATAATGATGAGCAAGAAGTTTTAAATAGTTTAAAAGCAGGAGCAAATGCTTATTGCTCAAAAGAAATCAATCCAAAACGTTTAACACAAGTTGTTCAATCTGTTTTAGACGGAGCAGCTTGGTTTGATCCTTCTATTTCTCATATTGTGTTAGAAGCCGCAACAAAAATTCAAGAAGAAAAACAGAAACCTGATAAAGATTATGGCTTAACTTTAAGAGAGGCTCAAATTTTAAAATTAATAACCCAGGGTTATAGTAATAATGAAATAGCAAATGAATTGTTTGTTAGTATTAATACAACCAAAGCTCATGTGGCAAGTATCTTGCAAAAATTGGAAGTAGATGATAGACTACAAGCAGCACTAAAAGCTTTAAAGGAGAAATTAGTATAGATGAATGGTATCGCATCAATTTTAATAGTCGATGATAATCCAAAATACTTAGCGGATGCTCTTCCTATGTACGGATATGATGTAGAAGTTGCAAATGATGGGATCGAAGCTCTTAAAATTTTGGCTGATGAATCTAAAAATTTTGATTTAATTTTATTAGATGTAATGATGCCTAATATGGATGGTTGGGATACTTTAAAGGCAATAAGAAATAATAAAAAATTTAAATATATTCCTGTTATTATGATAACAGCTGTTAGTGAAGAACAAAAAGTAGTATCAGGTTTAAAAATAGGAGCTGATGATTATATCGTTAAGCCGTTTATTTTGCCAAATTTATTAGCAAGAATAGAAGCCGTTTTAAGACGTTCTAATTGGCAAAATGAAACAAAAAAATCTAAAGAAATAAGTATAAATAAAGATGTCAATATAGATGCACTTACTCCAAAAGAAAAAGAAGTTTTGGTTTTAGTTGCAAAAGGGGCAAGTAATCAGGAAATAGCTGATAAATTATTTGTAAGAGATGTTACAGTGAAAACACATTTAAATAGTATATTTAAAAAATTAAAAGTAACAAATAGAACTCAAGCTGTATTACTTGCTATGCAAACAAATTTAATTAATTAATAGAAGGATGATAAAAATGTTGTCAAAAGATGAATTGATCGATTTATTAACTAATGATGTAAAAACTTTTAACCAAGAGATTAAAACGTGTAATGGATCAGTAGATTTTAGTGAAACAGATTTTTCAGGGATAAATGTTTCAGGAGCAGAGTTTTTCAATCTTGATTTAACTTCTTCGTCATTTTCGGACTCTCATTTGGCAGAAGTAAAATTTGAAGGTTGTGATTTAACATCAGTAGATTTTACAAGAGCTGAGTTAGTGGAGTGTTCTTTTACTGAATCAGTATTAAATGGTACGGATTTTAGCTATTCAACAGTAAATTATGGAAATTTCACAGATGCGGATTTAGCAGGATCTATTTTTCAAGGAGCAGATTTAACTAATTCAGATTTTTCAGCTTCAGAAAATTTAAATGCTTGTAGATTTGATGAAGAAACAATCTGGCCTGATAATGAATATTTACCGGAAGACTTTGATTCTAACTATTCTTCAGACTTATCATCTTTACAAGATGAAGATGAATATGAAAATTCTGATTATTAATTGTTACAATAAATTACAAAGACTACTTGTAAAATAAAACCTTTTAATGTAGACTAGAATTACACTGGTAGAAAGAAGGAAATAGAATTATGTCAAAAAAATGTGAAGTATGCGGAAAAACACCTTTAAAAGCAGCTAAATTAACATTCTCTCATAAACAAATTGTAAAAAGACAATCTCCAAATTTACAAGAAATCAGAGTTAATGTAAATGGTCAAACTAAAAAAATGACAGTTTGTACTTCTTGCCTAAGAGCTGGTAAAGTTCAAAAAGCTGTTTAGATAAAGATTTAATTGAATACAAAAAAGCCTAAGTTTAATGACTTAGGCTTTTTTGTTAAGATTTGTAACAAAATAATTTCTTGTTGAAATCAATAAAAAAAAGAATACTTTATATAGATGTAAGATATAAAAGATGAGGTATAAAAAATGTCAACAGAAATTAATGCAAATTTATTAAAAAACTTTATAATCAAAACAATTGGCGGTAACAAACTAACAGAAACAAACGCACAAAAATATGGCATTGATGAAGGAAAATATGTTGAAGCAAATAAAGATGAAAATACATACTTAGAATTAGATGAAATTATCGCAGATTCTGATTTGTATGAACAATTTGCGACTATGTATATTGAAGATAAAGAAGAAAAAGCTTCTGTAGCAGATAAAGAAAAAGAGAAAGAAGAGCAGGCTAAAGTTCAAGAGAAAAGCGAAAGTGGAGTTTAGAAAATAAAATTAATGAGGTAAAAGCGAGATTTTTAAATCTCGCTTTTTAGTTTTATAGCATTCCATAAAAAATATGTTATAATTAAATTAGGAGATTTAATTGAATAGTAAATAGCCAAATGCAAATAGCAGAAAGGCATTAAGATAAGAATGACAGATAAAATACAATTTCAGAATGACCTTGATAAGTTAATTAGTATTATGCCCCCAAAGGTATTGTCTAATTTGTCTAGAGAGAAATTAGAAGATGTAATTGAAATTGTTTTAGATATAGGAAGAGTCCCCGAAGTTCGACATTCAGGCGGCAAAATAGAAAAACTTAATTGCGAAATAGTAAATGATGAAGATATTTCGTTTATAACATCGCATTTGCAAGAATTTACACATGATAATCGTTCAGGGATACCTGGAACTCTTCATAGAATAAGTGCTATTAGAAACAGGCAAGGAAAAGTCATAGGTTTGACTTGTCGTATTGGTAGAGTTGTAACCGGTACAATTGCTTGTATAAAAGATATTTGTACTCAGGGAAAAAGTATATTGTTTTTAGGTCCTCCTGGAGTTGGTAAAACAACGAAATTAAGAGAAATCTCAAGACTTGTCGCGGATGAGTTAGGTAAAAGAGTAGTAATTGTAGATACATCTAATGAAATTGCCGGAGATGGAGATGTTCCTCATCCAGCAGTTGGTTCTGCAAGAAGAATGCAGGTTGCACAGCCTGAATATCAAAAAGATATTATGATAGAGGCTGTAGAGAATCATACACCGGAAGTTATTGTTGTTGATGAAATTGGTACAGAGGAAGAAGCTCAAGCAGCCAGAACAATTGCAGAGCGTGGAGTTATGTTAATAGCGACTGCTCATGGTAATTGTTTAGAAAGTTTAATAAAAAACCCGACATTATCTGATTTAGTTGGGGGAATTCAATCTGTAACATTAGGTGATGATGAAGCTAAGAGAAGAGCTTCTCAAAAAACGGTTTTAGAAAGAGAAAAGCAACCTACTTTTGATATTGTTATTGAAATTTTAGATAGAAATACTTTGGCGGTGTATAAAAATACTTCTGAAGCAGTTGATTATATTTTAAGAGGCTGGCCAATCAGGCCAGAAATAAGAAAGGTAGAACAGCATAAAGAAGTCGAAATAAAACCTATAGTAGCACCTGTTATAGAAGTAGAAAAACACGAAATAAAAGATGCTACAGGTAACAGTATGAATTTTTCATTCTCAAGACAAAAATATGTTGAGCAAACTAAACCAATGCGAAAATTGTATTTGTATGCGGTTTCCAGAACTATTGTTGAAAAAATAATTGAACGTTTAGATTTAAATGTTGAAATAATAAGAAATGTAGAAGATGCTGATATCGTTCTTGCACACAAAAATTTTGCTAAAGGTGGTGCAAAAATTTTAAATACAGCAAAAGAATATAGAGTTCAAATTTTTTATGTAAAAACTAACTCAATGGCACAAATTCAAAAAGTTTTAAAAGATGCCTTAGATATACAACCTGGAGATGTTGAATCTACACAAGGATATAAAGATGAAGCGGAAAAAGCTTTAGATGAAACTAAAGAGGCTATAAATAAAATAATAAAAAATGAAGAAGATTTTATTGAATTAGCACCTCAATCTCAACAAATAAGAAAACTACAGCATGAATTAGTTGAACAATATAATTTAAAAAGTTCTTCGGTTGGAGAAGGGCATACAAGACATTTAAGAATTTATAAAAACTAATATTATACCCGATTGGTTTCTTGATTTATAATATTATTTTTGTTAGTATCATAATTAAAATAAAGCATGATACTTTAATTTTGGGCTATGTAAGTATTTTATGTACTTGGAGAGAAGATGAGAAAAAAAATAATATTAATAATATTAATAGCTGTAGCTTTAGTGTTTATAAGATGGGCGATTTCAGCTTCGTCAAAATCTCAAACAGCAAAAATGAGAGAATTAAGTAGAATTCCATCAGTTACGGTCGAACAAGTTAAATCAAAAAGTGTAATAAGAGAATACACATCAACGGCAAGGGTAACCGCAAAATATAGAGTTGAAATTATAGCTCGTATAAGTGGTTATTTGTTAAGAAGTTATTTTAAAGAAGGAGATTTTGTAAGGGCAGGTCAGTTATTATTTGAAATAGAACCTCAAGAATATCAATATGCTGCAAGTAAAGCAAAAGCAAATATTGATAATACAAAAGCTCAATATGAATATTATCAAAAACAATTAGAACGATATAAAGAACTAGTAAGCAAAGATTATATAGCAAAATCAGATTATGATAATATTTATTCACAAAGAAACGCATATAGAGCACAATTAGAGAGTGCCGATAGTGCTTATAAAGACGCACAAAGAAATTTAAGCTATACAAAGATTAAATCTCCAGTTGAAGGGCGAGTTGGTATGATATCTGTAACTGAAGGAAACTTTGTTTCAATGAATAGCGGACCTTTAACAACAATAAACAGTTATGATCCAATGTATGTTACATTTCCTTTAACATCAAAAGATTATGCAGATTTAGCAAGGATTGATTCAACAAATGAAATAAATCGGAAAGTAGAATTTATATTTAGTAGTGGTAAAAAATATCCATATTCAGGAGTTCAAGACTTTTTAGACAACAAAATCGATGAATCAACCGGAACTATAACAATGCGTGCAACATTCCCAAATCCAAAAAATGAATTAATACATGGAGATTTTGGGAAAATTATAATTTATTCTAATAATAAAGATATAATGCCAATAGTTCCACAAACAGCAACAATGGAAAACCAAGAAGGAAGATATATTTATGTATTAGATAAGGATAAACTTCCAAGAATGGTATACATAAAAACAATGGGACAAACTGATGACGGGTACTGGATTGTAAGCGAAGGTGTTAAAGTTGGCGATACGATTTTAACAAGCGGTATTCAAAAAGTTATACCAGGAAACCCTGTAAAAATTGTTCAAAGTGCAGTTACAGAAAATACTGCAAAAGTCAAAAAAGATAGTTTATTTAATATTTTGAAACAAAAAATAAAAAATTTTATAAAAAAATAGGAATATAAAATGGCAGGTAATTTATTCATAAAACGACCTAAATTAGCAATAGTAATATCACTAGCAATAATTTTAGCAGGATTAATTTCTTTAACAACATTGCCGTTAGAGGAATATCCTTCAATCACCCCTCCACAAGTTGTAGTAAATGCTACTTATAGTGGGGCAAGTTCTGATGTAATAGCATCAACAATTGCAGCACCTGTAGAATTACAACTTAATGGTATTGAAGATATGCTTTATATGTATTCCGAATCAAAAAACGGTTCATATAGGCTAACATTATTCTTTGAAGTCGGAGCTGATCCTGATATGGCATTAGTCAATGTCCAAAACCAACTCCAACTTGTAACTCCAAGATTACCGGAAGAAGTTAAGCGTTATGGTTTAACTGTAAAAAAATCAACCGGAGGTGCAGGATGTTTGATGATGGCATTAACTTCTCCACATGGGACTTATGATTCTTTATATTTAGCTAATTATGCAACTATGTTTTTAAAAGATGAGTTAGCCAGAATTAAAGGTTGCGGAAGTGTTTCCATTTATGGTGCGGGAGACTATTCTATGCGAGTTTGGCTAAAACCTGATAGAATGGCTAGTTTAGGAGTTTCAACTTCTGACATAAACTCTGCAATTGCATCTCAAAACACTCAAACACCTGCTGGTAATATTGGTGTAGAACCTATGGAAAATCCTCAATTAATGAAATTTACTCTTAGAACAAAAGGACGTTTAAAAACAGTTGAGGAATTTGAAAATATAGTTATAAAATCTAATTTAGATGGTTCGAATGTTAAGTTAAAAGATGTAGCTAGAGTAGAATTAGGAGCTGAAAATTATTCATCTTCTGTAAAAATAGGTAATAACAGTGCGGCGATGATTTCTATTGCTCAACTTCCTGAAGCTAATACGATTGATTTAGTTAATAAAGTTAAAGCAAGAATGGAAGAATTGAGTAAAAAATTTCCTAATGATGTAGAATATAGGGTTCAATATGATACTACTGAATTTGTAAGAGAATCTATTCATGAAGTTATAAGTGCAATTATTCTTGCAATTATTTTAGTTAGTGCTGTTACTTATTTATTTTTAGGAACTGCAAGAGCTGCGTTTATTCCATTTTGTGCAATACCGGTTTCTTTAATTGGTGTTTTTATATTTATGGCAATGATAGGTTTTTCAATAAATTTGTTAATCTTATTTGGTTTGGTACTTGCAGTAGGGCTTGTAGTTGATGATGCTATAGTAGTTTTAGAAAATACTCAAAGACATATTCAAGAAGGTAAAGATAAAAAAGAAGCCACTGAAATTACGATGAAAGAAGTTTTTGGCGCTGTAGTTGCTACTTCATTAGTTTTAATGGCGGTTTTTGTACCTGTTTCTTTTATGACAGGTATTACCGGACAAATGTATAGACAATTTGCTGTTTGTATTGCGACATCAATTGGTCTTTCAACTGTAGTTGCTCTTACTCTTTCTCCTGCTCTTTGTTCTATTATTCTAAAGTCAGGTGAAGAAAAAACTGATTTTGAATTTATACAAAAATTTGAAGATTGGTTTAATGGAGTAAGAATAAAATATTTAACGATTGTAGAATATTTCGTAAAATCACCTAAAAAAACATTATTGACTCTATTGGGTATAGTTTTTGCAATTTTAATAATGTTTAAAATAACCCCAACAGGTTTTTTACCGGATGAAGATAGAGGTGCTTTGTTTGTCCAAGTGCAACTTCCTGATGGTGCGACATTAACAAGAACCGCAGGAATAGTTCAAAAAATATCAGATGATTTAGCTCAAATAAATGGGGTTGTTTCTGTTTTACAAATTAATGGTTTCTCTGGAGAAAATACTGCTTTTGTAGTCGTAAAATTAGATTCTTGGAGTAAAAGAAAATCTAAAAAGTTATCAATTGACAGTATAATGGCTCAAGCAAGAAATATAACTTCTAAATATACAGAAACAACATGTTTTGTAACACAACCTCCTGCAATTACAGGCATGGGTATGTTTGGAGGTTTTGAATATCAATTATTAGATAAGGGTGATAGAACGACAGATGAATTGTTTACAGAAGCTCAAAATCTTTTGGGAGTAGCAAGACAAAATCCAGCTTTTGCAAGCTTGTATACTTCTTATACTTCTTCTTTGCCTCAAGTAATTGTTACTGTTCAGGAAGAAAAAGCTTTAGCTCAAGGAGTTTCAATTTCTGAAATATATAGTACTTTAGCAGCTCAATTTGGTGCGACTTATGTTAACGACTTTAATAAATTCGGACGTGTTTATCGTGTTTATATGCAAGCTGATGCGCCTTATAGAGAAACTTTAGATGATTTAAGTAAAATTTATGTAAAAAATAACCAAGGGAAAATGGTTCCAATTACAACAGTTATATCAACGACAAATATAGTTGGACCTTATCTTTTAAATAGATTCAATATGTATCCGTCAATTGTAATAAATGGTAACCCTGCTCCTGGCGTAAGTTCTGGGGATGCTATGAAAGCGATGACTAAGATATCAGATGAAATATTGCCAAAAGATATGGACTTTGCTTGGTCAGGAACATCGCTTCAAGAACAAAAATCTGCGGGACAAATGGGACCAATTTTAGCAATGGCATTAACTTTCGTATATCTATTTTTAGTAGCATTATATGAAAGCTGGACTTTGCCTATAGCGGTATTATTAATTTCACCTGTAGCGTTATTAGGCGCATTATTTTTCCAATATGTATCCGGATTATCATTAGATATTTACGCTCAAGTTGGATTAGTTATGTTAATTGGTTTAAGTACTAAACAAGCTATCTTAATTGTAGAATTCGCTAAGGATGCGATGGAAAACGAGGGGTTAAATTATTATGAAGCTGCTATTCAAGCTGCTAAATTAAGATTTAGAGCGGTTATGATGACGAATATTGCATTTATTTTGGGCTTATTACCATTAGTTTTTGCAAAAGGGGCTGGTGCCGGTAGTCGAAATTCTATTGGGGTTTCTGTTTTTGGTGGAATGATGGCTGTTGCATTTTTTGGTAGTATTCTTGTTCCTGCATTTTTTGTTATGACTAATAGAATGAAAGAAAAATTTAGTTTATTTATAAACAAATTAAAGGCAAATAAAAATGAAAAAATTTAAAATATTAATATTATTATTTTTAATATTTTTAACTCTACAACATTCTGTAGAGGCTGCTCTGTTTGGGAAAAATAATTCTAATTTAGGTAATAAAATTAAAGTAGAAGAATATCCAGAAAGTAAAGATGTTGAGCCTAAAAATATAAAAGATGAAGTTACTGTTATAAAAGGTGGAGTAGAAAATACGATAGAAGTAAGTTTGGAAGATTGTTTAAAGTTTGCATTAGGAAATAATCCAAGAATACAAGCTTCTATGCAAGATGTTTTTGCGGCAGATGCAAGAATTAGAGAAGCTTGGTCTGCTTATTTCCCTCAATTTGGATGGCAAACTGGATATACCAGAATAAAACAACTTCAATTGTCTGATGTTTTTGGGAGGAATTTAATATTTAACTACTTTGTATTAGGTCAAATTAGTGCTTCACAAATGTTATATGATTTCGGAGTAACACAAAATCAAGTAACGATAAGGAAATTAGATAGTCAAGGTTATAAAATAAACTTAACTAGCACTGTTAATGATGTTATTTGTGAGGTGAAAAAAGCTTATTATAATCTTCAATATGCAATAGAGGCTAAAAAAGTTGCAGAAGATATGGTTGCAAAATATTCTATCTCATATGAACAAGCAAAAGGATTTTATCAAGCTGGGATAAAACCAAAAGTTGAAGTAACAATTGCAGAAGTTAATCTTAGTAATTCTAAACTTAATTTGATACAAGCAGAAAATGCTGTAGATATTGCTATGGCTAAACTTAATAATACAATGGGCTTACCATACACCAATAAATACAAAATTACTGATAACTTAAAATTTGATTCTTGTGACATTACACTTGAAGATGCCATAAAAACAGCACAAGAATCTAGACCGGAATTTTTATTAGCAGAAGTTAAAGTAGAAGGAGCAAAACAAAACGTTAAATTAATTAAAAAATCTTACTTTCCTCAATTAAGTGTAGAAGGACAATTCCAAATTGGGGGTAAAACTTTTACATCAAATTATGGTTATAATTTTGGTGGATATTTAAATTTTCCGACAATAAACGGAATGCTTATTAAAAATGAAATAAAAGAAGCAAAAGCTATTTATTCAAGAGAACAAGCTAATGCTATTAATACACAAAATAATATTTATTATGAAGTACAAGAGAATTTTTATACTCTAACAGAACAAAAAAATAAAATTCCTGTTGCATATCTTAGCCTAAAAAAAGCAAAAGAAAATTACGATTTATCGGCTGGCAGATATGAAGTTGGAGTGGGAGACCCAATAGAATTAAAAGAAGCTCAAATTCAATATCAAAATGCAATGTTAACTTACTATCAAACAATGTGCGATTATAATACGGCAAGAGCAACTTTAGAAAAAGCTATTGGAAAAAATATTGCGAATAATGAAGTCAATTTAGAAAACGGGTGTAATAAGAAAAGTAAAAAATTAAAAAAATAACTAAATAAATGAACTATTGTATTAAATTTAATTATAAGTTATACTAAATTGTACTAAGAAAGTAGGAGAGAGAAGTATGTTACCAATCATAACAGAGGATATATCTGCAGAAGTTTTTTCAGAAGTGTTTCCAGATCCACAAAATTGGCGTAAAAATATGGTGCAATATTTAAAAGATGAAAATCCCGAGATAAATGCTGCTATATTAGAAGTCGCAAAACACAATGAAACGATTGACTTGAAAGCTGTTGCTTTGGGGGCTTATCTTACATATAGATTGCTTGATATTGCAAATAATTCTGAATCTAATGAAGATTTAGAGGTATAGTTTGTAAACTTTTATTAAAATATTTTATGTAATAAGCAAAAATATTATTTATGTGTGTTATATATTTTGAAAGTAATTCGTATTATGTTATAGAAAGGAATATTTAATTATGCAAATTTCAAAAATTTCAACATTTAACTTTATGGGTGTAAATAAAAAAGTTGTTGCGAATGTTGCAAAAAAAGAAGCTCAAGTAAACCCTATGAAACAATTTGTAGAAGAAACTCCTGGTTTTCATGAATTTTATCCTCCAAGAAATTTAATACATGATACTAAGAAAGATGTTTCAGTAGATTTTTATTCTCCAAGAGATATTATTGATTTTGATAGAGAAGGTAAATCAAAGAGTGCTTCTATTAAAGAAGTAAATGATTGGGTTGCTCAAAAAAGAAGCGAAATAAAAGAATAAGAACTATTTAATGTAAACAAAAATAAGAGTAGATTATTATTCTACTCTTATTTTTTATTTCATCATGATACAATGTTGGAATAATGAAAAAGTTTTATTTAATAATATTATTATTGATAACACAAATTGCAGGTTATGCTGAAGAGAAGAAAGTGTATTTGAATGAGGCAATTAATATTGCTTTAAAGAATAATATTGATTTACAGGCTGCACAAATAAATACAAATATCGCTAAAAATGAAATAAAAACAGCTAATAGACTTCAAAATCCAAGTTTTGACATTTATTCCTTTATTGGAGCTTCAGGTAATAGTGAACCAAAACAAATTGGTTTAAGTGAAGAAATCGAAATTGCAAAAAGAAAAGCCAGAAAAAATTATGCTGAATCAAATTTAAAATTAGTTGAAAAAAATTTAGACTACACAATATTTGATCTCAAAATGGATGTAAGAGAAGCTTATATAAATTTAGTTGAAGCTAAATCAATATTAGACACTTTAGAGCAACAAAAAGAATTACAAGAGGAATTATTAGAAGTTGCACAAAATAGAGTAAAAACTAATAAATCTCCAGAAATAGATGCTATTCAAGCTGAAATAGCACTAAATCAATTAATAACTCAGGTTAACAGTGCTAAGGTTGTAGTAAAAAAAGCTCTAGCGAATTTTAATAAAGTTATTAATACACCAGATAATGTCCAATATGATAGTAAAGATAATATATTTTCTGAAGAAAATAACTTTGAAGAGATGTTAACGCCATCTCCCAATAAAAAATTTCCGAATTTTAGTGAAATAGAAGAAAAAGCCTTAGAAAATAGATATGATTTACAAATAGCAAAGCAAGAAATTGATTTAGCAGAGAAGAATTTATCAGTAATTATTAGGCAAAGAATTCCTGATTTGCAAATATCTGCTGGGTACGCTTATAAACTTGCAAAATATGCGGATAATGGGAATTTTAATAATGGTGCTTATATAGGGGCAAATTTGGTGAATTTACCTTTATTTTATAACTATACTCCAGAAATACAAAATGCACGACTTAGAATAGAACAGGCTGAATTAAAATATATTTCAGTACGTAATAAAGCTATTAGAGATATAAGTGCTTCATATGAGAGATTTCTAACTGCTGCAGACAACCTTAATCATTATGAATCAAAAATAATCACAGGTTCTGAAAATTTAATTGATACTTCAATAAAAAATTACGAAGCCGGAAAATCTGACATAACATCTTTAATTGTCATGAAACAATCTTATAAATCAATTATTATTGGTTACACTCAAGCCTTAGCAGAATATTATAATAGTTGGACGAACTTCTTACGAGAAGTTAACAACGAAAAATTTATTGTGTCAGACATTTAGATATTAAATTTTTCCTATAAATTTAATATTTGCACTACTTACAAGCTCTTCATAAGCTAAAACATTTATATTTGGAATAAATTCTGATAATATAACAAAAAACATATGTCTAATATCAACAGGAACTACTATAGTCGGTTGTATTATTTTTTTTGTTTTTATATATTTTAAAATTTTTGAAGCAATTTCCTCTACTTCAGAAGCTTCGATTCTTACAATCATTTCACTTTCATCTTCTTTGAAAAAGGAATAAACTTTATCTAGAATAGAATCACTTAATTCAAAAACTTTTAATTCTCCATCAGTAGCTAAATCTTTTATTATATGTTTTGATAGTGCTAATCGAACTTTATCTAACAAATCTTCTTTTGTTGGCTCATTTGCGTAGTCATTAATTTTTTCGAAAATATAAACTATATTTTTTACAGAAACATTTTCTCTTATAAGACAGGTTAATAAATATTTCAAATCAGATGCTGTTATAAAATCAGGAATGATGTTATCCACTAAAAAAGAATTTGTCTCGATAACCTTTTCAACGTACTTATTGACATCATTATAATCCATAATATCAGATACTTCTTTTATAGCAACATACTCTATAGCTTTAGCAATATATTCAGAAGCACTAAATCCAGTTGCCCAAAAGTCCTTAACTTTTTCTTTAGAAATCCATACTAGTTTTTTTCCGGTAATACAATCTTCAATAACATAATCATTTTCTGTTATTTTGTAACCTTTTATTTCATCTTTGTAAAAGGCCATAAATTCCGGAAAAACAATAGATCTAAAAACTTCTATATCATGTATTTTTATACAAAATTCATTTTGCATAAGCTCATCACTATTATGAAAATGAATATGTGGAATCACATAACCTAATTTTTCTGCTAGATTTTGTCTAACTTTCACGGTTTCGGCTAACAAATTATCATCTGTAGCTTCCATTGAAATTACTTCTAATATTTCTTCTGATAAATTAACAACAAATTTTTCTTCTTTTAAATTTGAATACATTGCTTCAGGAGAAATTTCATTTATCAACTGTTGTTTTAATATAGATAATTGTTTTAGTTCGTCAGACATTTGATTGTTTAGTTGATTTTTCTTTTCAGGAGAAAGATTATCATTTTCTAATTGAGATTTGATTTTTTTTATTCTTTCTTTTTGATTAGAAATTTTTAATTGAATTTCTTTACAAGAAGCATAAGGACTAGATGGTGCTGCTAACATTTTTTCCATTCTGTATTTAAAACTGGTAATATTTACAATATCATCTAAATCAGTAGAATCTTCTTCTTGTTTTTCCTTCATAAAAATACAATTGAAATCAAAAGAAGAATCTGTTTCAACTTCATGCATAGTATATAAATCCCAACCGGCATCTGACATTTCATTTAGTAGGTTTTCTAGAGCCTGTTTGTCATCAGTAGGTACAGATTTTATAATATACTGCATTTTTTTGTTAAACATCTTCTTCCTCATCTTCTGTTTTTATAATTTTAAATATTAAATTATTATGAATTGGCTTATTATCATTAATTAAAAACGCTTCGTCACAAACTTTTTGAGCAACTCTTGTTTTATCTTCATCATTTGAATATATAGTATAAAGTATTTCTCCTTTATTTACATACTCTCCACTTTTTTTATTTAAGAATATTCCAACACTGCAGTCAATTTTATCATTAGAATTTTCTCTGCTTGCGCCTAATATTTTTGAAGCTTTTGCAATATTAAAGGCGTTAATTTTTTGAACATAACCGCTTTTTTTTGATTCACATTCTATTTTAAATTCAGGTAATTCAAATTTATCATAATTATCTACCACATCAGGATTTCCACCTTGAGCAGATATTAATTCCTTGCATTTATCAATTGCTTTTCCTGAATCAATTAAATTATGTAAAAACATTTCAGCTTCTTTTTTATCATCATAAAGACCTAAGTTTATTAATATAATTTTAGCAATAGCAAAAGTAAGATCTGCTAAATCCCCTGATTTAATATTTCCTTTTAGAAATTCCATTGATTCAATAACTTCAATAGAGTTTCCAATTGCTCTACCCAAAGGTTCTTCCATAGAAGTAACTATAGCTAATATTTTTCTATCCAAAATTTTTCCTATATTAACCATCATTTTTGACAAACTAACAGCCTCTTCTGGAGTTTTCATAAAAGCTCCAGAACCATATTTTACATCTAAAACAATATTACTCGCTCCAGAAGCAATTTTTTTAGATAGAATTGAAGATGCA
Organism: Candidatus Gastranaerophilales bacterium; assembly: GCA_944323985.1. Classification (GTDB taxonomy): domain Bacteria; phylum Cyanobacteriota; class Vampirovibrionia; order Gastranaerophilales; family Gastranaerophilaceae; genus CAG-196. The sequence continues at coordinate 39,111 of CALUUP010000004.1, forward strand.
ATTAAAGAAATATTATCAGTAGTAGTTGTTAAATTTCTCAATGCTTGTAATTTTTTATCTGCAGGTGCTAAATTTTCATTTTGAGATGCAATTACAGCATTATGTTCTTTTACCATAGATATTATGTTCTCAATTGTTAAAACAGAATCAAATCCAGGAATAGATTCTAATTTATCAACGGTTCCGGCAGCGTGCCCAATACCTCTGTCTGAAATTTTTGCTATTGGTATTCCTGCAGCAGCAAGTAAAGGTATTAATGTTATTGTAACTTTATCACCAACACCACCTGTAGAATGTTTATCTACAATAGAATCTTTTAATTCTTCAAAATCAATGACTTTACCCGAAAAAGCCAAAGCTTCTGTTAAATAAGCAGTTTCTAATTCTGTTAATCCATTAAATGTTACAGCCATTAGCCAGGCTGACATTTGTGAATCAGCAATAATACCATTTACAAAAGAATTTATTAAATAATTAATTTCTTCTTTTGTGTGCGTTTTACCTTTTTTCTTTTTTTCTATTATATCAATAATTTTCATTATTTTTTAGCGCCTTTAAGCTTAGAAATAACACTGTCTGTTATATCTACACCTCCAACAAAAACACCTCTTACATCCATAACAGCATCTAATTTTTGTTCTACCATAACAGCTTTTGCGGCATCTTTTATTTTTGTATAAACTTCTTGTTCTCTTTTATTTTTTAAAGCAACATAAGCAGCTTCTTTTGTTTTAAACTCTTGAGCGACTTTTTCTTCAAAAGTTTGTTTTTTTAACGGAGTATCTAAAGATTTATATTCCTTTTCTTTGTCAACTAAAAATTGTTGCATTTCTAAACCTTTAGCATCAACTTCTTTTGTAACTTGTTTTGCATAATCATAATTATCAATAACTTTAGCGTAATCAATATACCCAACACCTCCGGCAAAAGATAATCCGGTAGTTATCAACAATGATAAAGCAATAAGTCCTAATTTAAAATTTTTCATAATAAACCTCCTGATATCTATTTAACTATTATACACTATTTTAATACATCATGTCACCAACACCAAAAGTGAAGTAACCGTTAGGTGATCCATTTGGTCCCGGATTTGTAAGAGGGAAACCATAGTCTATTGATAAAGGTCCAATTCCAGGCATATTGATTTTTAAACCTATACCCGCTGTGATAGCTTGAATTGGTCTATCATAAATTACACTTGATATGGTTGGATCAAATACTTTACCGGCATCAACCCAGAATGTTAATCTTAAATTCTGTAAGAAATTTACTTTTAGTCTATCAACAAAAGGTATTGGAGTTGCAAGTTCCGCAGAACCCATAATAAAAGCTGTACCTGTACCTACACCGTTGACTTTATAACCTCTTATAGTGTATGGACCTCCTAAACGATAAGCCATAACTTCCGGCATATCATCACCATGAACTTTTATACCACCTCTTCCAGTAAATGTTAATGATGATTTTTTAGCTATAGGAATATATTTTTTAGCCATACCTGTCAAACGCCCGTTTGTCTTTCCAAAACCATCTAAGCCGAAAGCTTCTTCATAACGTACGGATGCTAAAACACCATTTCTAGGATTTACAGAAGAATCTCTTGAGTCATAAGCAAGTCCCGGTGCTAATCTTAAGAAGAATCCTCCTTCTAATTGTTTAGCTCTTTCTGCGATATCTAAACCGTGATTTTTGTATAATTGAGCTATGTTGGCAGCATCTCCTTCACTTAGATGTATATATTCCACTCCTGAAGTAAATGTTGTTGACATATTTCTGTTAAATTTAAGTCTGTGAGCTACTGTTCCTTCTATTCCAATTCTTCTTTCTATTGCTAATGGAACTTGATAGCTACCTAAATCTCTGAAATAAATTTTGCTCATCAAAGAGTTGTCGGCATTTAAGAAATGTGGCTCAAAGAAACTTAATTCTGCCTGATAATTCATGTGACTTTTGATGGAAGAGTCACTCATTAAAATACCGGAACCAACCATGCCTGTTAAAGAAACTCTTTGGTTCATTCCTCTAAAATTGTTATCAGAAATACCAACAGAACCAAAAGCCCCTGTTGCAGAATCTAAGCCGCCACCTATAGAAACGGATGCCGTTCTTTGTTCTTTTAGTTCAATAGTGACATCAAATTTATCAGGATCTTCTTCTGATACTTCAATAGTTCTATTAACATCTTTAAATGCTTGGGTAGAATATAATCTAACTAAATCTTGTTTAACTTGATTTTCATTATAAACAGAACCAGGTTCTGTCATTATATTTCTTTCAATGATATACTCTTTAGTTTTTTCATTTCCAGTAATCATTATTTTGTTAATTTTACCTTCGGTAATACTCAAATTTAATGTTCCGTCAGGATCATCATAAATAGAGTCTATTTTGGAAAGAATATAACCTTTTGAATAATAACATTGATTAATTTGTTCCATTGCTTGATTAATAGCTGTTATATTTTGGGGTTTTCCTTTTAAAGGCAATAAATACTGCATAATTTCATCACTTGAAACTACAGTATTACCTTCTATTGTAAAATCAGTAACAGGAATGTTTTCTTCAACAATTATTTTTAAAGAAATTGTACCATTAGAATTCTTTATAGGGATAGCTTTCATTCTTTCTGTAAAATATCCCATTCTGTAGATAGTTTTTAAATCTTGTTGCATAACATCTTTATCATATAAACTTCCTTTTTGTAAAGTTAGCTTAGATAAAATGTATTCTGGTCTTATAATATTAGACCCCAATATTTCAATGTCATTTATGTAGGCAGTATTACTATCATAGGTTGATTCTTCAATATAATCAAGTTCATTCTCATCAGGAATTTCTTCAGCACAAACAGAATTGGAATAAAGCCCTAAACTCCCTATTACAATTAAAAAAACTATTAAATTTTTATATAAAAACGATAGATTTTTCAACTATCTACTCCACAGCACTGTCTACAATATAATATCATAAATATATAATTTTTAAAAATTAAGCAATTTTTTTTTACAAAAATACTTTATAAATGTAGAGGATAATATGACAGACGAAATAAGTTTTTTTGTAAAAAATGAAGCTTCTTACTCTATACCAGATAAAAATTTCGGGGATTATTTAGGTAGAGGAGTAAAAATACAAAAATCTTCTGGAATCTATGAAGGCATGTTTGCAGTAAAATTCAACAAAGAATCAGAAGGTGTTTTTGCTGAATTAAAATATACGACTCCTAAATTTTTTAAAGATTTTGCTTTTGAATCACGTTCTCGTTTACAATACGAGTCTACAGGAAGTTCTTTTAATACAAGATTGGCTGCTAAATATTCTAAAAATATTAATTCTAAATTCAATATATATGAAATTGCTGGTTCTACATTAAAAATACCTTTTAAGGCTGATAAAAAAAATACACTTTCTTCTATCACTGGAATTGGATACAATATTAATTCAAATACTAATATTTATGCCGAAGGTGAATTTAGTAAAACTTATAACCTTAAAACGAATGAATGGGGGGATTTTTCTCCTGCTGTATATTTAGGAATTAAGTATACTTTTTAAATTTTCTTTAAAATTATTAGCTAGTTAGCTGATAGACACTTTAACTAGGATAGTGTAAAAGAGAAATAGGTGATAAATAAAAGGTTTAAAGATATGGAAATTTTTACAACTAGAGAAAAAGAAGTTTTATATTTGTTATTGTTAGGCTTAAATAATAGAGAAATTTCTAAAAAACTGGTTATTTCAAATCATACAACGAAAGCGCATGTTGCTTCAATTTATAAGAAATTAGGTGCAACTAATCGTGTTCAGGCAGCTATTAAAAGTATTAAATTAGGTGCAGATGTATACTTTAATTTGTATGCTAACAGTAATGCCTCTTAGTTGAATTACATTCCATCAAAATTTCCTGCTAAAACCCTCAGTGCTTGATTTTCTGCTCTTTGAGCTCTATCTAAAGCTGACTGTAGGCCTGAATTATCAAAAGTTTTTTCTATATTTGCAGCTTGCTGAGAAGGTATATATTTTCTTTGCTTTTCAACATCTTTAGTACTTGGTGGAATTGTACATTTAGAAGATGGAATATAAGTATAGTTATCTACATTATTTTTATTTATAGGATGTTTTATTATATTATTAGAAGACGGAATATATGTATAATTGTCTATTTTATTTTTTTTATTATCATTTTGAATAATATTATTAGAAGATGGAATATAAGTATAATTATCACCTTCATTGTTTACAATATTTTCAATCTTAACAGAGTTTAAATCTTGAATATCGTGATTTAAACCTTTTAGAGAAATTTGATTTTGATTTGTTTTATTTAAATGTTGATTTTGAATTATTTGTTTAGTTTTAGCGGCATTATATAACCTATCATTTAAATCTTTTTTTAAATATTGTTTTTGCTCATTTAAAGCCGCTTTATGTTCATCTTGTTTTTCAGCATCATAAGATTTTCCAAAAATACTTGATGTAATTTTAGTCAACGTAGCACCTAATACACCCATTGATATAGCTCCCCAAACTCCAAATCTTAAAGGTACACCTACTATATTTCTTAACATATTAGGAACTTTTCTTACTAAATTTACAAAGATATTTTTATTTTGATAAGGCTTAAAAGTGCCTAAATCTAGAGTTAGTACTCCAATAATTTTTCTTAAACTTTTTGTAAAAATATTTTGTTTTTCTACAACTAATTTTTGTTTAACAAAATTTTTAGCAATATCATATTCAGCTTTCGTTGTAAATTTGCCAATTTTTACATTATTATTAAATTCGTTTAAAGCTTCTCTATATTTTTCTACATCAGATTTACTCATGCCTGCATATTTAATACCGCCTATTGCATGCATCATTTTTAAAGCTATAGGGAAAGTAAATACCCAAGAAATATTATCGACTAATCCATTTGCAAAAGTTCCTACTTTTTGGTCATTTTCAGCTTTTTTAGTATTAACAAATACTTCAGCCAATATTGGTGCAATAAAAACTAAAGCGCCTAATTTTCCATTGCCAAAAGTAAGTCCTCTGTGAATCACTTGAAGAGTTTTTGATAATGCTCTACCTGTAGCAGTCTTAGCTCCGCCTCCTTTTGTTATGCTATAAAGTTGATTATAAACTTCATCGCAACCTTTTGTTCTTTCAAACAGTTTAGTTAATGGTCCTAAGTAACTATAATGACCAGCACCCATTTTGACTTTACCTTTTACTTTTTCACAAGCTTTCATGACATCGTCAATATATTTGCCGGTCATATCTTCTTTTATTAATTTTAATTTTGTAGAATCAAGTCCCATAGCTTTTAAGATTTCTGTTTTTGTAGCAGAAAGAGATTCGGCCGTATTCATAGCTAAAATTTTATTTATTTCAGCTTGAGGTTTTCCAAGACGATGTAATAAAATTTGATTTACTGCTTTTTCTTGTGGAATTTTAGAAATATTATCTACACTAAAAATTTTTTTGAGCATTTTCTTTTCAGCTTTTGTAATTCCTACATTTTTTAATTCTAAAGCACTATTATCACTAAGTTTTAGATTGTCTACAATTTTAATAAACTCTTGAACAACTTCCTGTTTTTGATTAAACATTTGAGTTTTAACCATTTGCCATTCTGGCTGTGTCGGAGTATTTTTCATAGCACGTAAAATCGCACTATTATTAACAGCTTTTTCTCCTAAATTTCCAACTTTTTTAAAACCACTTAAAACTTTTTGAACAGGTTTATTTTGAATAAATCTTGATTCTTGTATATTATCACCTAATTTTGCAGCTTTCCCTACAAGACTTTTTTCATATTCTCCACTACAAGCTTTAGAATAACCATCCAACAAAGCACTTATACCTAACCAAGTTCCTAGAACTGTAAGAGGATATTCCTTAAAAGGTTTTACAGTCATTTGATAAATCGGATTATTATCTAAAGCTTCCTGAGCTGATTGTTTATTATCAGGAACATAATAATAGTTAGGTATACGAACAGGATTAGCTTGAGGTTGATTTCCCTGTTGCATTAAAATAGGATATTTATCAAAATTTTGATTAATTTGTGTCACAATTATAAACCTTTTCAAACCTAACTACTTATATAAAGTCAAATTATGAAAAAAAATTGCCTTCATTCACAAATTCACTATAAAAATCTTAATATTCTTAAATTTTAGGTTCCAATTCACAACAGAGTTGACAAGCTCCAAATGTTCCACCGGATGCTTTTAAATTTTTTCTAAAACAACAATAATGTGGAGAATTAAATAATTCTCTTAACGATTTCTCTTTTACATTACCTATTTTTTGAGAAAGACAAGGATAAACAAAACCTTCCGGATTAATCATCATATTATTATATGGATATGTACAAGGTTTATAAATCTGGTTTACTGGAATATCTTCAGGTAATTGAAAAAATTTTTCAATAGCTTCGAGTGGATCTTTAGAATATTCAAACTTAGGAGAAAATCTTAATTTAGTTTTCCCTTTTATACTTTCAATTTCTTTATATACTTCTTTAAAATGCTCAATATCAAAATATAATTTTATCGGATAATTTTCATTAAATTCTGGAATAAAGTTTTCTTGCAAAATCGAATTTTGTTTCCAATGATTATTTCTTAAAAATGATATTGATAAAAATTCAAATCCCATTTTTTCGCATAATTTATAAAGTTTTGGTAAATCATCTAAATTATTTTCTAATACGATAGTTTTAATATCTATCATTTGATTTTTTCTTTGAGATTTTAAATTTTCCAGATTAGAAATAATTTTATCGAAAATTCCATCTTTTGCTCTATTTATATTATGAGTTTCTCCATATCCATCAAGGGATACAGATAACAAAAGTAATTTATATTTTATAAAAGCCTTAATTATTTCATCATTAATTAATATTCCATTTGATACAACATGAGTTTTATTAAAAACTTTTTTAGAAGTATAAGCAAAAATATCTATAAAATCTTTTCTTAAAAGAGGTTCTCCACCAACTAAAGTAACTATTGAATAAAAAGGAATTTGTTTAATAACATTTTTCCAATCTTCCAAGGTTAATTCTTGTTTATTCCTTTCTTTACCCACATAACAATAAGGACAAGCTAAATTACAACGATAAGTAAGTTCTAAAAAATACCGAAATGGTATTTTTGCTCTCCCATATTTATCATTATAAGAAAAAGATGTATATACATTTCTTGCTAAATCAAACAAAGATGAATAATTCATACATTACTTATAACATAAAAAAACCTCTCTTGAAAAAAAGAGAGGAAAGTTTGAGCGATGAGGATTCTTTATCATAATAAGCTTATTTTTTACTATTTCATTAAACTTTTTGGTAATAGTAGTTGTAAATTTGTTTAAAAATAAAAAATTGATGTATAATAGACAACATAGGAGGTCGTTTTGCCGTTTAAATTTGAAAAGTGTGATATAAAAGATTTAATAATTGTGACACCTCAAGTTTTTCTCGATAATAGAGGCTTTTTTTTAGAGAGTTATAAAGAAAGTGATTTTTTTAAAAATGGAATTAATGTAAAATTTAAACAAGACAATTATTCTAAATCATCAAAAGGAGTACTAAGAGGTTTGCATTTTCAAATAAAACCTTATGAGCAAGCTAAATTAGTAAGATGTGTAAAAGGAAAAATTTTGGATGTAGCTGTAGATATTCGTCCTAAATCAGAGACTTTTAAGCGATATGTGATGATTGAACTTTCAGAAGAGAATAAAAAAATGTTTTTTATACCAAGTGGGTTTGCTCACGGTTTTGTTACGCTTTCTGATAGTGCTGAAATTCATTATAAAACGTCTGAAGAATATAATCCAAATTTTGATAGAGGTATTTTTTGGGCTGATGAAGAAATTAATATTGATTGGAACATTAATTTCGAACCTATATTATCAGAAAAAGATTTAAAACAACCTCGATTAAGAGAACTTTCAATAAAGGAGCTTGAATAATATGAAATTATTGGTAACAGGTGGTGCTGGTTTTATTGGAAGTTGTTTTATAAAACATATTTTAAATAAATATCCAAGTTATAAAATTATAAATTTAGATGCTTTAACATATTGTGGAAATTTAAATAATTTAATTAACGTCGAAAAGAATCCTAATTATAAATTTATAAAAGGCAATATTTGTGATAAAAATTTAGTCCGAGAAATTATTTCAGGAGTCGACTGTGTTATAAATTTTGCAGCAGAATCGCATGTCGATAACTCAATTAACAATCCTGAAATTTTTATTGAAACAAATATAAAAGGAACATTAAACTTATTACAAGCATCTAAAGAATGTAAAATTAAAAGATATCTTCAAATATCTACTGACGAAGTCTATGGGACTTTAGGCAGTAGCGGATATTTTTATGAGACAACGCCTTTAGCACCAAATAGTCCATATTCTGCTTCTAAGGCAAGTGCTGATTTGTTAGTTAGAGCTTTTTATGAAACATATAAATTTCCTGTGTTAATAACAAGATGTTCTAATAATTATGGACCTTATCAATATCCTGAAAAATTAATTCCATTTTTTATATTACGTCTTTTAAATAATCAGAAAGTTCCCGTTTACGGAGATGGTATGAATGTTAGAGATTGGTTATATGTTTACGATCATTGTGAAGCTATTGATTTAGTTTTACATAAAGGTGTAGAAGGAGAAATTTATAATATTGGTGGACACAATGAAAAAACTAATTTAGAAATTACTAATCTAATATTAGAAAAAATGGGAAAAGATTCATCTTATATTGAATATGTGGAAGATAGGTTAGGACATGATAGAAGATATGCAATTTCAAATGATAAAATAACTTCTCAATTAGGCTGGAGCCCTAAGATTACTTTTGAAGAAGGAATAAATAAAACCATTGATTGGTATTTATCACACCAAAATTGGATAAAATCAATAGAAGAAAAAAAGAGGATTTAATTAAATGAAAGGAATTGTTCTTGCAGGGGGTACTGGTTCTAGATTATATCCAAGTACAATTGCAATTTCTAAACAACTTTTACCTATATATGATAAACCAATGATTTATTATCCTATTTCAGTATTAATGCTTGCTGGAATTAGAGAAATATTGATAATAACAACACCTCAAGATTCATCAAATTTTAAAAATTTATTAGGAGATGGCTCACAATTTGGAGTTAAATTCGTTTATAAAGAACAACCCAAGCCGGAAGGAATTGCTCAAGCTTTTATTTTAGCAGAAGATTTTATTGGAAAAGATTCGGTTGCTTTGGTTCTGGGTGATAATATTTTTTATGGTGCTGGATTCAGTTCTATTCTGCAATCTGCTATAAAAAATGTTAATGAAAAAAATGAAGCAACTATATTTGGTTATTCTGTAAAAAATCCTGAAAGATTTGGTGTTATTGAATTTGATAATAATAACAAAATTTTAAGTATCGAAGAAAAGCCTATATATCCTAAGTCAAATTACGCAGTTACAGGCTTATATTTTTATAATAATGATGTTATAGAATATGCGAAACAATTAAAACCTTCTAACAGGAATGAATTAGAAATAACAGATTTAAATAAGATTTATTTAAAAGAAAATCGTTTAAATGTAGAATTATTCGGAAGAGGTTTTGTTTGGCTAGATACGGGGACTCATCGTTCTCTACTTCAAGCTGGTCAGTACATTCAAGCAATTGAAGAAAATCAAGGTATTAAAGTTGCGTGCCTAGAAGAAATAGCATATCGAATGAATTTTTTAACTAAAGAAGAAATTCTTAATAATATTTCAAAATGTCAAAATAATGAGTATTATAGTTATTTAAAAAATATCAACTAGAATAATTGAAGAACTAATAAAAATATGTTAAAATAGTTTATTGGTCTAGTGTTTAGTATTAAAAATTAAAGGAGGCATTTATGAAATGTTATGCAATGCTTTCAATTGGTCACACAGGTTGGATTAATAAAGATATACCAAAATGTGGTCCAATGGATGCAATATGTAAGCCAATTGCATTAGCACCTTGTACATCTGATGTTCACACAGTTTGGGCCGGAGCTATTGGAGATAGGCACAATATGGTCTTAGGTCATGAAGCAGTCGGTGAAGTTGTTGAAGTCGGAAATTTAGTAAAAGATTTTAAAGTCGGAGATAAAGTTTTAGTATCCGCAATAACTCCTGATTGGAACTCTCTTGAAGCACAGGAAGGATACGCAATGCATTCTGGAGGTATGCTTTCAGGATGGAAATTTTCTAATTTCAAAGACGGCGTATTTGCTGAATATTTCCATGTAAATGATGCTGATGGTAATTTAGCCCTACTTCCTGAAGGAATGGACTTAGGAGCAGCGTGTATGATTAGCGATATGGTACCTACTGGTTTTCACGGAGTAGAACTTGCTGATGTCCAATTTGGAGATAATGTTGCAGTAATAGGTATTGGACCTGTCGGATTAATGTCAGTTGCAGCTGCTGCGATAAGAGGAGCTGCAAATATTTATGCCGTCGGTTCCAGAAAAAATTGTGCAGACTTAGCTCTAGAATTTGGTGCTACTGATATAATTAACTACAAAGAAGGTGATATTGTAGAACAAATTTTAGATAAAACTCATGGTAAAGGAGTTGATAGAATTGTTGTAGCAGGTGGTAACAACGACACCTTTGACCAAGCATTCAAAATGCTAAAGCCTGGTGGAAAAATTGGCAACGTAAATTATCTAGGCGAGGGCGAATACGTAAAAATTCCTCGAATCGAATGGGGATGTGGCATGGGGCATAAACAAATTACAGGAGGACTCATGCCAGGTGGACGTTTGCGTTCAGAAAAACTAGCAAGACTAGTTGAAACTGGAAGAATTCATCCAGAAAAGCTAATTACCCATAAATTCCAAGGTCTTGAAAATGTAGAGCAAGCTCTTATGCTTATGAAAGATAAACCTCGTGATTTAATTAAGCCTCTTGTAATAGTCTAAGCAATAAAAAAAGGAATTCTAGTGGATTCCTTTTTTTTATGTTAAAATATCTCTAAAATAAACTACTGGAGATATGAAAATGGAAAATCATGAACATTCTCATTCTGTATCTGAAAATAATGAGAAAAAAACTTTAGCTGTAATTATTTTTACAATAATAATGATGTGTGTAGAAATTGCATATGGATATATCACTCATTCTATGGCACTACTTGCTGATGGATACCATATGGGAACTCACGCTCTCGCACTAGGGCTTACATATATTGCATATATTCTTACTAGAAAATTTGCAAATTCAGAAATTTTTCTAAATGGACCTGATAAAATTGGAACACTCGCAGGATACACCAGCTCTATTTTTCTTGGACTTACCGGTATTTGGATAATAATTGAAGCTCTGGAAAGATTTTTTAATCCTCTAAAAATTGATTTTAATGATGCAATACTAGTTGCAATTATTGGATTAGTTGTAAATGCTGTTTGTATATTTATCATGGAAGGGAAACACTCCCATAACCATGAACACCAAGAAAAAGAACATAAAGAAGATTATAATTATAAAGCAGCTTATTACCACATTCTAGCTGATGCTCTTACTTCTTTGCTAGCAATTGGAGCGTTATTAATTGGAAAATCCTTCCATATAGTTTTCTTAGATTCAATTGTTGGTATTTTAGGAGGTATTCTAATATTGAGCTGGACAATCAATCTTTTAATAGGAACTGTAAAAATACTCTTAGATATGAAAGATTGCAAGTAATCAGGAAGATTTTTCGCCATTACGATATCCAATACCTGCTCTATAGCCTGATATTGAATATAAAATAGGAAGAGCTGGTTCTATCCACTTAAGCCCAGATAGAACAGCTACTGTAGCTACATCATCCAGATGCAAGCCCAAATCCATAGCTTCAGGTTTTCTTTCTGAATATAGATTTTGATTTTGTTTTTTATTTGAACAAATCAATGGTTCAATACACTTTTTACTAATCAAATTCGCGATTACACTTCCTCCAATAACACCTGTTAATATTATCCCTGACACCATTCCTATTGCTCTTGCAGACTTTGACTTTATATTATTTTTTTCTAGAATCCCTAAAGCTATTCCTGCTCCTACATTACATAAAAATATATTTGCTAAATATTGATAGACCCCTTCTTTTATTTTATTAGGAACTTTCTCTTTCCATTTATTATCAATTGCAGCATCACCTGAAACCCCACCAATTATTCCTCCTAACACTGGAATTAACCCCATAAGAGATAACCTTTTTATCTCTCCAAAGATGTCTTTTGAAGTTATATTATCAGGCTCAGGTATGAATTTATTCAAAAATTCCTTTCCAGTTTTATTACTATCTAATTCTTTATAGATTTTAGAAATTTCTGATATATTCAAAATCTTATTTTTTCCTTTTTCTAAAATTTTTTGAGACTCTTTACTTATTTTATTTGTCTTTACAAACTCATCTACTAGCTTTGAATTACTTACCTCCAAATCCTTTAAATTTATATTATTGCTAAGTCCTTTTATACCAAGAGATTTTACACCTCTAGTAGATATCAAAGCCGATAGCATTGTAACAGACAGTACACTAAAAAGTCTAAATGTCTCATTTTTTTGCTTTTCTTTTTCTGTATTTTTAATATGATTACCCAACATAAAAGCTCCACCAAATCCCATAATCAAAGGAACCGACTGAGAAAATTTCCCAACTAATCTAGGCTGATCTAAAAATTTTCCAAGTGCTAAAATACGACTCATTTTTCTCCTTTTGTTAGTTTAAACTAACATTTTATTCAAAAATTTTTCTTTTCTATTTTTCGATTTTTTCTACATAACTAATTAACTTTTCTAAAGCATTGTTAGAAATAACATGTTCAACTTTACAAGCATTTTCAGAAGCTTCAACAGTATCTAGACCTAAAATTTCGTAGAAAAATCTATACAAAATTTTATGCTTTTTTATAACCTCTTTTGCAACATCTTCACCTAATTTTGTAAAAGTAATTTCTTCATAACGGCCATGATTTATCAAACCTTTTGTTGCGAGATTTTTTAAAGCTTCTGTAACAGAAGAGCGTTTTACATTTAACCTCTTTGCAACCTCAACAGCTTTTACAGCTTGATTTTGCTCATAAATTTCATACAAAGCTTCTATATAGTCTTCTAAACTTGCAGATAAATTTAGTTCGTTCATATTTACCTCAAGATAATTGTAAGGCAAACCTAACAAATTTTCAAGGCAGAATATTTATGATTTTAAATATTCTTCTATAAAACCATCTAAATCGCCATCCATAACGGCATCAACGTTACCAACTTCATATCCGGTACGATGGTCTTTTACCATTTTATAAGGATGGAATACATAAGAACGGATTTGAGAGCCAAAATTTATATCAAAATTTTCACCCTTTAGCTCTGCTAGTTTCTTTTCGTGTTCTCTTTGTCTTATTTCAAGTAATTTAGAAGCAAGCATTTGCATAGCATTTTCTTTATTTTGAAGTTGTGAGCGCTCTTGTTGACACTTTACAACAATTCCTGTAGGTTTGTGTAAAATTCTTACGGCAGTTTCTACCTTATTGACATTTTGTCCGCCTGCTCCACCTGAACGCATTGTATCTACTTCAATGTCTTCCGGAGGAATAGAAATAGTTTTTTCATAATCAGGTATTATTGGAGAAACTTCACAAGATGCAAAACTTGTTTGACGTTTTCCATTAGCATTAAAAGGAGAAATTCTTACAAGTCTATGAACACCTTTTTCTGCTTTAGCGTAACCATAAGCATACTTACCTGTAATCTTTATAGTAGCAGATTTTATCCCAGCTTCTTCACCATCAGACTTATCAATTAATTCAACTTTCCAACCTCTTGATTCAGCCCAGCGGGTATACATTCTAAGTAGCATATTTGCCCAATCCTGTGCGTCTGTCCCACCTGCTCCGGCATTGATTGAAAGAAAAGCATCAGCTTCGTCATAATCTCCTGATAACATTTTTTGTATATCATATTTTGCAAGTTCTTTTTCCAACTGAGCTAGCTGTATATTGCTCTCTGCAATCAATTCTTCATCAGCTATTTCTTGAGCAGTCTTTGCATCATCAATTATAGACTCCCACTTAGAAAACATCTCTAGAGTTTCTTTGATTTCTCTTGATTTTTGTCCTAATTCTGACGCCAAATTTTGGTTTGACCAAACTTCCGGAGTCTGCAATTTAGACTCAATTTCAGACAAATCTTTTTTTAATTTATCAAAATCGATATTTTTTTTATTCTGATTTACACTTTGTTCAAGTTCTTGCAAATTCATAATTTTTCCACTAACTCTACGACTTTTTTATGTATATTTTCTATTGTATCAGAAGAATTTATAACTTTTACTCTATCAGGCTCTTTTTTAGCAATCTCTAAATAACCATTTCTTACTCTATTGAAAAATTCTATTCCGGCAGATTCCATTCTATCTTTCTGATTTCCAACTCTTTGCATTGAAGTTTCTATATCAATATCAAAAACAATAGTTAAATCAGGCTTTAATCCCCCAGTTGCAATATTATTTAAATAGTTAATTCTATCCAAATCTAACTTTCTTCCATAACCTTGATAAGCAACAGTTGAGTCAGTATGCCTATCACAAAGAATAATTTTACCCTCTTTTATTGCAGGCTTGATTATACAATCTATATGTTGCGCTCTATCTGCTAAAAACAAAAACGATTCAGCTTGAGGAGAGACCTCTCCATCATAGTTTAAAAGGATCTCTCGAAGTTTTACGCCTAGCCCGATAGCACCAGGTTCTCTAGTAAGCAAAGTTCTATTACCTTTATTTTTTAAATATTCGTCCAGAAGTTTAATTTGTGTAGTTTTTCCACACCCATCAGCTCCTTCAAATGTTATAAATATACCTTTTTTCATATTTTTGATTTTATCATAAACATTACTAATATATGTTTCCATACATCCAATATGTTCTAAAAACTTTTTTAACATAGTTTTTAGTTTCAGGATATGGAATTTGTTCTACAAATTCATCCGCATCATTATAGATTAGTTTAGAAAACCAATTGTTAACAGAACCAATACCTCCATTATATGCTGATATTGCATATAAGTCCTTGTTTCCTAAAGCTTTTTTTAGATTTGTATAATATAAGCTTCCTGCGGTGATGTTAGCTACTTCTTTACTTAAATCAGTAGGTAAGCTATGTTGATTAACGACTTCATTATATGTTGAAGGCATAAGTTGCATTAATCCACTTGCTCCAACTATGCTTTTAGCTTTTGGATTAAAGTGACTTTCTTCTTTTATAATAGATTCTATTATTATTGGGTTATTAGAGCCTTTTACTTTATCAACAATATCGTAATAATGTGTTGGGTAGACTAATCTCCATCTTAAATCTTCAAAAGTAGGTTTAATTTCTAATTCTTCCATAGCGTTTCTTGCTAGTACTGCAGAAATTGTATAATCTCCCTTCTCATACGCTATCCAGCTTTGTATAAATTTATCTTTTTTGCAAAGTTCTTCTACTAAATCATAGTCTCCAAGGTAAGCAAGTTTTACAACTAGATTATTATCTAAAGATTTTTTGTATGGAAAAACTACAGGTTTTTCATTTAATTCTAAAAATGGTAAAACCCCATCATCTTTATATAAATTATAATTTGCCCTGTATGCATAATAAGTATCAGGATATTTTTCTATTACTTGTTTAAAACGTAAGTTTGCGGAATCATAATGTTTTAATTTGTATGCAATTTTGCCCATAAAGTAGGTCACAGCAGGGCTTGAATTAACATTTTCGAATTTCTTTAAATGTAAAAAACCAAGCCTTTGAGCATCATAGTATTTTTTTTGCAAATATTTTGCAATAAAAACATTGTACAAAGAGTCTGCAGAAAATTGTCCATCAGGATATTTTTCATATAAAGTCCTGAAGCACGCTTCTTTATAATTATTTTCAACAACTTCGTTACAATTTAGATATCCAATATAATCCGCTCCGGTTTGAGTTAAATTTAGGGAGTATAATTTTAAAATTCCATCTTTTCGAGAAGGAAATGTTGAAATATAGTTATCTATTACTTCAAAAACATCTTCTTGGGAAGTATTAACAGAGTGTTGTTTTAAACCTAGCTCTGTATAATAATTACCTTTTTCATTATTTCCTAATTTATATTCATTTTTGGCAAAATCTGACCAACTTTCGGCTAAAGTTGTTTTATTTAAATAATCTTTTGCTTTCTCATATTCTCCGTTTTTATAATAAGCTTTTGCAATTAATAAATTATCATAATTTGTTAAATTAATATTTAATTTTTTTATTTCATCAATACAAGATATTGCAAATCTTCCATCAGGAGCATTTTCTAAATATGTTTTGAAATATACTAAAGCTTTTTGTTTTGCTTTATTAATTCTATTTTCGTTTTTTGGCATTTTATTTAGTTGAATTAAACCAAGATAATAATTGGAAGCAATTGCATAATCACTTGTTGGATATTTTTTTATAATTTTAGAAAAGTGTTTTTTTGCATCATTATCTCCTAATTCATACATTAATGTTGCCATATTGTATTCACTTATTGGTAATATTGCTGTTTTAGAATTAGAACGAACAATTCTATTGTATTTTTTTATACTTAACTCTTTTTTTCCCATATTAGTAGCACATCTTGCTTGTCTGAATAAGGCCGAATTTTTTAAAGTAGAACCGGACGGAACCTTATTAAATTTAGAATATGCTTTTTCGTAATCACTTTTTTTATAATCTTCTAATGCTGCTGCATAGTTCTCAACCCCTCTAGATTCCGCTGACATATGGCTATATACAAAATAACCTATAGACAATAATAATAATGTGATAACAAAATATAAATCATACTTTTTTCTTCTTCTCATTCAAATCTTTTCCATTCTTTAAATTAATCTTCTTAGTTACAAATGTCTAAAGAAATCTTTATAAAAACATTTTATTATAATTTTATGCAAAAACAAAATAACGTAATAAAAAATTACATTTTAATATCAGAACCAATTACAATTAACTATAACGATTTTTTCAAAAATACAGAATTTAAAATTACTGATAACTTGAAATATCATAAACTCTTAATGCAAAATAAGGTTTAGATTTGTTTTTTTCCTTTACAAAAACAACAAATGTATCATCAAAATAAAATAATCTAGGTTCTTCTTGAGGTAATAAAGCTGTTGTCATAGCAGTTAAAGCCGCTTCACTTTTTAATTTTACCCCTGTATTATTCATTTCAAATTTTACAGATTCTAAAGCCTGCTCTATTATTAAATTAGTACCCTTAACTCTTTTATTAGCTAATTCTTCAAAATTCTTTTCTTCGAAAAATTTCAAATTAGGAACTCTTAGTTCATCGGTATCACTAAAAGAATTGTTTCCAGAATAAATATTTGCTTTTTTTAGCATATCAGAATATATGTAATTAAAAGTCTTGGTATTGTGCGTTTTATATAAAAAGACCTCATCTTTAGAATTTGTATTTAAAACAACTGCGAAATCTTCGGAATTATTGTAAAATAAAACTTTTACACCACTATCTAAAACTTTATCTGATTTTGAATCAATACCAAAATATTCAGCTTCTTTATCTCTGAAATTAAAAGTTCCTAACTTATCAAAAGGATTAACAAATTCAAAATCCTTTTTTAACATTGCATAAATTAAAAATCTATCGTCACTAGGTGTTAAATCTAATTTATCGATTATATCACTTGTTTCGTTAAATTTTTTCTTTATAGCTTTAGTAATAGTTTTTTTAGTGTTTTTTTTGATTTTACCAACATATTTATATAGATATTTTTCTGAAATATCATCTTCTGTAAAATCTTGACGATTTAATTCATTTACAATAACAGGGGTTCCTGCTGGAAATTTAATTTGGTTAAAAGCTATTTTATCCATAAAATCATTCCAAACAAGCTGAAAAGTTCCCACCCAAACTCTATCTTGAATATTCGTTTTAGATTGCATTGTAGGTAATATTTCAATGTTGTTTGCTAAAACTGGTGATAAAAATAATAAATTTAATAATAACGATAAAAATATTCTCTTCATAATAAATAATTTTAGCAGAAATTGCTAAATTATACAAATTTTTTATGCTAGGATGTTTTTATGAAAATTGCAAATTTTAAAGTTGAAGAATGGATGAATAACTATACAGCATCTGCTAAATATGATTTAACAACAACTTGTATAGCTCCATTAAGTATTAATGAATTAGATTACGGTACAGAAATTTTTAATAAGCATTTGGATTATGGGGAAATTAAAGGTTCCAAAGCTTTAAGAGAAGAAATAAAAAAACTTTATAAAAATCAAGAAATAGATAATATAACAACTGCTCATGGAGCAATTGGCGCAAATCAGTTGGTATTTTTTTCGTTATTAGAAAGTGGAGATGAAGTTGTATCAATAGTTCCAACATATCAGCAACATTATTCAATTCCGGAATCTTTGGGTTGTAATGTAAAATTATATTTTTTAAAAGAGGAAAATAATTGGCTTCCTGATGTAGAAGAATTAGAAAAGGTTCTTTCTTCTAGAACAAAATTACTATGTTTAAATAATCCAAATAACCCGACAGGAAGTGTTATTCCAGATTATATGTTGTCTGAAATAGTTGATTTAGCAAAAAAATATAATTTTTGGATTTTATCAGATGAGGTTTATAGAGGGTTAAATTTATATGGTAAATCTTATTCTTTATCCATAGCTGATATTTATGATAAAGGAATATCTGTAGGAAGTATGTCTAAAACTTATTCTTTACCAGGTTTAAGAGTAGGTTGGATTGTTGCCAGAGAAGATTTAATAAATGAAATAAATCATCAAAGGCAATATAATACTATAAGTATAAGTATTTTGGATGATTATTTTGCGACGATAGCTTTAAAAAATAAAGATAATATTGCAACTAGAAATTTTAAGATACTTAAAAATAACTTAGAGATATTAAAACTTTGGTTAAATGCAAATCCTAATTTTACTTGTGTTTTACCAACTGGCGGAACGACAATTTTATTAAAATATAATCAAGAACTTTCCTCAAAAAAATTCTGTTATAATTTATTAAAACAAACGGGAGTAGCTTTACTTCCAGGAGAAACTTTTGAAATGGAAGGTTTTGTTAGATTAGGATATTGTGCTTCAGATTTGAGTAAGGCTTTGAACCTAATATCATTTTACACAAATACTTATTAATATTTTTTATTTATAAGAGAATAATGAGTTTTAAATTCTATTTCACTATTTATATCATCAGGTTTAGTTCCAAGAGCTAATTCGATTAAATAATCTGCGAAATGAGGATTTTTAGGTAAAAAAGAACCGTGCAAATATGTGCCAAAAACATTTTTATATCTTGCACCTTCTGAAAAGTCTTTTCCATTATTACCATATCCTACCGCTACAGTTCCAAGCGGAATGGTTTCACCTTCTAAAAACGTTAATCCACTATGATTTTCAAAACCAACAAGAGAATTTGGTTCTACAAAATCTGTTTTTACCGTGACATTCCCAATAAATCTTTTTTCTCCGGCAACAGTATATGCATCAATTAATTCTATTCCAAGAATTTTTTCTTCATTTTTAGGCTGATAATAGTTTCCAAATAATTGGTAACCACCACAAATTCCAAGAAATACTGCTAATTTATCTCGTTGTTCAAGCAAGAAATCTTTATGTTTTAACAATTCTTTTGAAACTTCAATCTGTTGTTTATCCTGACCACCGCCAATGAAATAAATATCATGTTCTTTTATAGGATCTCCAATATTTATTTCATTAATTTCAACGTTTAAATTTCGCCATTCACACCTTTTTTTTAATGTAATTATATTGCCGATATCACCATATATATTTAGTAATTTAGGATATAAATGAGCTATTTTTATAGTTTTCACGCCAAGTTTTCCTTAATTAATTTAATAGATTTTTGTTTTTTATTTGTATGAGTTTTTATGTATTCATCAAGAAGGTTAAAACAAACCTGACAAACTTTTTCATTTGCTTTTTTATCATAATCACTCTCAAAATCAAAATCAAATTGTAACATTGCTTGTAAAAAATCTCTAATTTTATAATGCATTTTTAATTTTACTCCGAGATGTTCATTGCAATCTTCGCAAATAATACCTCCCATTTTTGAAGAGAAATACATATTTTCGTTTAAGACTTGTTCTCTGCAGCATAGGCAACTATCAAGTTCTACACAAAATCCCATTATTAATAGTATTTTTAATTGAAATTTTATTGTTGCGATAAGCATTTCTTTTTTGTTAGAAGAATTCGCAATTTTATTTAAAGCTTTATATAGTAAGCTATAAATTTCTTCAGAAGCATTTTCAGAACCTTCACCAAGGTTAATAATTATTTCTGATACGTAAGAAGAAAGCATAAGTTTATCAAAATCTTCTCTTGATTTTTTAAAATTATTAATTGTTTGAGCTTGAATTATTGTATCTAAGGAACGTCCTTTTAATAACTGAATTGTATTAGCAACAAGAAGATCCATTCTTGCACCCAATTTACTTTTTGGTTTTTTAATTCCTTTGGCAACACCTTTAATAAGTCCGTTTTCTTTTGAATACATTACAATAATTTTGTCGGCATCATTCAAATTGTAAGATTTTAAATTTATAGCTTCTGTCACGTAATTATTCATAATAAGCTTTAGTTCCCTGATATGCTCCTCTAAATATTTTTTCCAGTTCATTTTTATCGTTTGAATTGGCAATAGCTTCTTCTTTTGAGATAAGTCCTTTATCAACAAGAATGGCTAGTGAAGTATTTAATGATATCATATCATCAATATTGTTCTCTCTAAGAAGATTGTAAATTTCTTCGGAGTTATCTTTTATTAAGTAATCTTTAACAGTAGGTGTTACAACCATAATTTCGCAAGCCGGGTATCTTGTATCTTTACTTTCTGAGTATATTAATTTTTGAGCTATTGTAGCTCTAAGAGTTTCACTAAGTTGTTTTCTTATGAGTTGTCTATTTGATTCTTCGTACATATTCACAATTCTGTTTATAGTTTGAACTGCATCATTTGTATGAAGCGTTGATAATACAAGATGACCTGTTTCGGAAGCTTTAAGTGCAGCATCCATTGTTTCTTTATCTCTTATTTCTCCAATAAATATAACATCAGGATCTTGTCTAAGAGCATATTTAAGACCGTCAGAGAAATTTTTTGTATCGACGCCAATTTGTCTTTGCGAAACAATACTATTCTTACATTCAAAAATATATTCAATAGGATCTTCAACTGTAATTACGTGTTTTGCGTATTTCAAGTTTATTTGGTTTATAAGAGCAGCGATAGTAGTAGATTTACCGCAACCAGTAGGTCCTGTGACAAGTATAATTCCGTTTTTGTATTCAATAAAATTTTCAAGCATATTAGGAAGAGATAATTCAGATAATAAAGAAATATTGTAAGGGATATTTCTTATTACGAGACCTGGATATCCAACTTGTCTATTGTAATTGATTCTAAATCTTGAGCAGCCTTTAATTTCAAACATAAAGTCAACATCGCAAAGAGTTAGGATTTCATCTCTAATTGCAGTAGGAGCAATTTCAAGAATTGCGTTGTCAATTTCTTCTTTTGTTAAAGGTGCAGCATTAGTTTTTTTGATAAATCCGTTTTTTCTAATATACGGGACTTGTCCGACTTTTAAGTGTTCGTCAGAAGCTCCTATCGCGACAGCATTTTTTAAAAATTGTAAAATGTTAAACTTCTCTTCCATACATAATCTCCTAGTTAAAGGATATCATTATAAACTTAATTTGACAATAATGTAAAAAAAGATTTAAAAAGGAAGAGTTTTATAATAACTAAAAGATTTTTTTAGCAGGAGTAGCTACAGCTGCTGCTAAAAGAAGAAACGCTAGAAGAAGAGAATGAGCTGAAAGAAGCAGACGCAATAGAACCGCAAGATTCTCCACCTCCAACATATGCTATAGAACCACAAGATTCTCCGGCATTAGAATAAGCAATAGAACCATTAGTTTCACAGCTTTCAGCAAAAGTCATGATAGTAGAATCACTTGGTCCTGAATAGAAGCTGCAAGTGTCCATATTGTTTTCTGAATTAGTAAAAATTAAACTTGAGTTATCTGAAATCAAATGAGTTGATTTAGGAGTTACATCAGCTCCGATAAATTTAAAGCAAGTTGATTTGTTTTCGTCAGTTGTTAAAGTTAGCATATTTATTATCCTCAGAATTTAAATCATCATCTACATATATATAAAGTAGATAAAAAAATTGTGATTTCAGAAAAGGTTGATATCTTTACAAATTTTAACAAAACGATTTGTAAATTTTTGTAAATTCTTAAAGTAAAAGAAAAACGAATATTGACACTGATTTATGTTTGGATTACGATTGTACTGCTATAGTCGAAAGTAATAGCCGGATTGCAGTAGGAAAGTGATTTTGCTACATAATTGCAATTTGAGAAGGTAAATACATAAAACAAAAAGGAATGAAAAATGACAACAGCTAAAAGACAAAGAATTAGAGTTTGTTTAAGATCTTACGAACACAAATTAGTTGACGTATCAGCTGAGAAAATCGTAGAAACAGCAAAAAGAACAGACGCTAAAGTAGCGGGTCCAATTCCTTTACCTACAAAGAGACGTATATATTGTGTATTGCGTTCACCACACGTAGATAAGAAATCAAGAGAACATTTCGAAATACGTACACACAAACGCATTATCGATATTTACGAACCTACTCAACAAACAACAGAAGAATTGAGTAGATTAGATTTGCCAGCTGGCGTAGATATTGAAGTTAAGTTATAATTTTAGATTTCTGTAAAAGAGCGAATTAGCAGAAATAAGATTGTAATCAAATTGAAAACTTAATAAGCATTATGCATATAATGTGAACTACGACGTCCAAGCGGCGGGAGGTGAAAACCCTCAGGGGCAACCCAAATAGGTAAAGAGTAAGATAGTAGCGCTCGCAAGAAGAAAGGCATATTGGTACTAGGCATTTTGCTGAGTATATATGTCGGAAAGGAAAGACACATGACACTAGGTGTAATAGGTAAAAAAGTAGGGATGACTCAAATCTTTGATTCAGAAGGTTTGGCAGTTCCTGTTACAGTAATCAAGGTTGACAAAACAGTTGTAACACAAGTTAAGACTGTAGAAACTGATGGTTACAATGCTATACAAGTTGGTACAATTGCAGCAAAGGAAAAACATTTAACAAAGGCTGAAATTGGACACTTCAAGAAAAACGGATTGGATAACTACAGACATTTGCAAGAATTCAGAGTAGAAAATCCATCTGACTATAAAGTTGGTCAAGAAATCGATTTATCAGTATTGAATGATGTTCAAAAAGTTGATGTAACAGGTACATCAATAGGTAAAGGTTTCCAAGGTACAGTAAAAAGATGGAACTTTGGAAGAGGGCCAATGGCACACGGTTCAAAGAATCATAGAGAACCAGGTTCAATTGGTGCAGGTACAACTCCAAGCCGTGTTATCAAAGGTAAAAGAATGGCTGGAAATATGGGTAATGAAAGAGTTACTATTACAAAATTAAAACTAGTTAAGGTAGATGCAGAAAACGGTTTAGTTTTAGTAAAAGGTTCAGTACCAGGTTGTGAAGGAAGATTAGTAACAATTGTTCCAACAAGAACAAAATGGAATTAATAATTAGGTAATATACAACCGATCTTGCCATATAAAGCCTAGAGATAGGCAAGGGGTAAGCGGAAATCAAAAGGAAAAAAGAAAATGTCAAAACAATTATTAAATACAAACGGAGAAAAGTTAGGTGAAATTTCATTAAGCGAAGCAGTTTTTGGAGTTGAACCAAACTTACATGTAATGCATTTGGCACTAAGAAGACAATTAAACAATGCAAGACAAGGTTCTGCTTGTGCAAAAACAAGAGCAGAAGTATCTGGTGGTGGTAAAAAACCTTGGAAACAAAAAGGTACAGGCCGTGCAAGAGCAGGTTCTTTAAGATCACCTTTATTTGCAGGTGGTGGTGTAGTATTTGGACCAAAACCAAGAAGTTTTGAAATCAATATGCCACAAAAAGCAAGAAAGTTAGCATTAAAATCTGCATTGTCTGCAAGAGAAGAACAAATCGTAGTAGTAAAAGATTTTTCTGCTATAACTGAGCCAAAAACAAAATTAATGGCAGGAATTATCAAATCATTAAATTTAGCAGGAAAAATTTTAGTTATAGCTGATACAACAGCAGAAGAAAATAAGTATTTAAGTTTAGCAGCAGGAAACATTCCTTCAGTTAAGCTTTTATTACCTACAAACTTAAATGTAAAAGACTTACTAGAAGCTGATTTCGTTGTAATGACAGAAAAAGCTGTAAATGATATTACAGAAAGGTTGCAATAATGAGTAAAGAAAGATCAAATGTAGAAAAGTTATATGATGTTATTAAAAAACCAATCATAACTGAAAAATCAATGATGGCAACAGCTTTAGGTCAATACACTTTTGAAGTTAATAAAGATGCAACAAAAGTTGAAATCGCACAAGCTGTAGAATTAGCTTTTCCGGGAAGAAAAGTTAAAAAAGTAAGAACAGTTTATATGCCATCTCACGAAAAAAGAATGGGTCTAAAATTTGGTAGAACAGATTCTTCTAAAAAAGCAATAGTAACTATCGAAGGTGATCCAATCGAAGAATTAACTGCTATTTAGTAGAATAATTCAGAGAAATTAAGTAATAAAAAGCCAAAAAAAGATATGAATAGGAGAAAATAAAATGGCAATTCGTAAAATTAATCCGACATCTCCGGGACAAAGAGGTATGACAAAAAGTGATTATCAAGAAATCACAACATCAACTCCTGAAAAATCTTTATTAAAGAAGTTAAAAAAGACTTCTGGTAGAAATAATACAGGTAGAATAACTTGTCGTCATAAAGGTGGCGGTGTAAAACAAGCTTACCGTATAGTAGATTTTAAAAGAGAAAAATTCGGTGTACCTGCAACAGTTAAAACTATTGAATATGATCCAAACAGAAATGTAAGAATATCATTAGTTTTCTATGCTGATGGTGAAAAAAGATATATTTTAACACCAGAAGGTTTAAATGTAGGTGACGTTATTGTTAGTGGTCCTGAAGCACCGGTTCAAACAGGAAATGCAATTCCGTTAGAATTGATGCCTTTAGGTACAATTGTTCACAATATAGAATTAACACCTGGTAGAGGTGGAAAAATGGTTCGTTCAGCTGGTAACTTTGCACAAGTTATGGCAAAAGAAGGAAACTATGTAACAATAAAATTACCATCAGGTGAAATGAGAATGGTAAGAAAAGAATGTTTAGCAACAGTTGGTACATTAGGAAATGCTGAATTCAAAAACTTATCAATCGGAAAAGCTGGTAGAAAAAGATACATGGGTATCAGACCGACAGTACGTGGTGTAACAATGAACCCTTGTGATCACCCACACGGTGGTGGTGAAGGTAAAACTGGTCCTGGTGGACATCCAAAAACACCTTGGGGCAAACCTGCTCTTGGTTATAAAACAAGAAAACAAGGTAAAGCTTCTGATAAGTTAATAGTTAGAAGACGTAAAAAATAGTTAAATTGCTATAAGGGGTAAAATAAAATTTACCCCGAGAATAGCAAAAAATATTTTTATAAACATTAATACAAATATATAAAAGGAGAAATTAATGGCACGTTCATTAAAAAAGGGCCCATACGTAGAAGAAGCTCTTCAAAAGAAAATTAACAAAATGAATGAAAATTCAGAAAAGAAAGTTGTTAAGACTTGGTCAAGAGCATCCATGATTATTCCTGATATGTTGGGACATACAATAGCTGTGCATAATGGTAAAACTCACGTTCCAGTATATGTAACAGAACAAATGATTGGACACAAGTTGGGCGAATTTGCACCTACAAGAATGTACAGAGGGCATGCAGGTTCAGATAAAACAGCAAAACGTAAATAGTCTGTACAGATTTTTGATTAAGAATTAATTAAAAAAAGGAAAATAAAAATGGAAGCAAAAGCAAGACAAACAGATATAAAAATGACAGCAAGAAAACTTCGCAGAGTAATCAACGAAGTAAGAGGTAAAGCTGTTAATGAAGCTCTTGATATGTTGCGTTTTATGCCATACTTTGCAGCTAGAGTTGTAGAAAAGAATCTAAAAGCAGCAGCTGCAAATGCTTTTGAAAAAGCAGGTGTAAAAGCTGATTCCCTAAAAGTTTCAGAAATTTTTGCGGATGAAAGTGTAACATATAAAAGAGGTAAACCAAGAGCGCAAGGTCGTATATACAAGAGACTCAAACGTACATCTCACCTCACAATTAAAGTTAGTGATACAGCAAAATAGGAAAGAATGAAATGGGACAAAAAACACATCCAACCGGATTTAGAGTAGGTATAATCAGACCTTGGTCAAGCACATGGTATGCAAAGATAAGAGATTATGCTGAATTTGTAGCAGAAGATGCTAAAATTAGAAAATTTATTAAGAAAAAATTATATGCTGCTGGAGTAGCTGATATTTTAATCGATAGAAAATCTCAAAGCACTACAATTACTGTAGTAACAGCAAAACCTGGTATTGTTGTAGGTAGAGGCGGTCAAGGGATTGACGAATTAAAGGCTGAAGTTTCAAAATATTTAGGCAAACCTGTTATTATTAATGTGGTTGAAGTAGCAAGAATTGATTTGAATGCATTACTATTAGCAGAATATGTAGCACAACAGTTAGAAAAACGTGTTGCATTTAGACGTGTTATGAAACAAGCAATGCAACGTGCAATGAGAGCTGGTGCTCAAGGTATTAAAGTTATGGTATCAGGTCGTTTAGGCGGTGCTGAAATCGCAAGAAGCGAATGGGCTAAAGAAGGTAGAATTCCTCTTCAAACTCTAAGAGCTGATGTTGATTACGGTTTTACGGAAGCTGATACTATAATGGGTAAAATTGGCGTTAAGGTTTGGATTTTCAAAGGTAACTTAATGCCGGGTGAAAAGGCTGATATGAATATTAAGTCTAAAAACTCAAAAGAATCAACAGGTGAAAGATTTAACGGAAGACGTGGAAAACGTAAACCTGTAGAAACAAAATAATAAGTAACAGGAGAATAATATAATGTTAATGCCAAAAAAGACAAAATACCGCAAAATGATGAAAGGTAGAATGAAAGGTACTGAAACAAGAGGTACTCAGTTCGAATTTGGTCGTTATGCATTAAAGGCACTTGAACCTGGATGGATTACAAGCCGTCAGATTGAAGCTGCAAGACGTGCTATGACTCGTGAAATCAAACGTGGCGGTAACGTTTGGATTAAGATATTCCCAGATAAACCGATTACTGCAAAACCTGCTGAAACTCGTATGGGTTCTGGTAAAGGTAATGTTGAATACTGGGTATCTGTAGTAAAACCTAACAGAATTTTATTTGAACTTGATTATTTTGATAGAGCTGTTGCTATTAGAGCTTTAGAATTAGCGGCTCAAAAGTTACCTATCAAAGTAAAAGTAATTGAAAAAGAATCTGTATAATTATTAAGGAAAAATAACAATGAAATTAAGTGAAATGCGTGAAAAAACAGTAGATGAGTTAAAACAATTTGTTGTAGATTCTAAAAAACAATTGTTAGAAAACAGAATCAAACATTCAATGCATAAATTAGAAAATACTGCAGAGATTGCAAAAACAAAACGTTTAATAGCTCAAGCTAAAACTGTTATAAGAGAAAAAGAAATCGAGGTAACAAATGCCTAAAAAAGAAAGACAAGGTGTAGTAGTAAGTGATAAAATGGACAAGACTATTGTCGTAAAAGTAGCTTCTTATGATCCACACCCAAAATACAAGAAAATTATAGAAACAACTAAAAACTATAAAGCTCATGATGAAAATAATGAATGTGGTATCGGTGATACTGTAAGAATTATTGAATCAAAACCTTTATCAGGTGGAAAAAGATGGGTTCTTGAATCTATCGTAGAAAAAGCTAAGTAGTTTAATTAAAATCTTATCGGGGTGAGACTTGACGCATAAGTTTCATGGACAGATAAGTAAAAGTAAAAAGGAAAAGAAAAATGATACAACAAGAAACAAGACTAGTAGTAGCAGATAATACAGGTGCTAAAGAATTATTAGTTATCCGTGTAATGGGTAGTTCTAATAAGAAGTTTGCTGCTGTAGGTGATGTTGTAGTTGCTACTGTTAAGGATGCTACTCCTAATATGACAGTTAAAAAATCTGAAGTTGTTAAAGCTGTTATCGTTAGAACTAAACACGATATTAAACGTGCTGACGGTTCAGTTATCAGATTTGATGAAAATGCAGCTGTAATTATCAACAAAGATGGCAACCCACGTGGTACACGTGTTTTCGGACCTGTAGCAAGAGAATTAAGAGACAAAAACTTTATGAAGATTGTGTCTCTTGCACCGGAAGTAATATAGTAGGAGCCGTAAAATGACAGATAATAATAAAAAATTGCATGTAAAAACTGGTGATAGAGTTATCATCACTGCAGGCAAGGATAAAGGAAAAACTGGTAATATTAAAAAATCAATGCCAAAAGAATCTAAAGTGATTGTTGAAGGCGTTAATATGATTACTAAGGCTACCAAAGCTAATCCAGCATATGGTATTCAAGGTGGATTAATCAAGAAGGAAGCTCCTATTGATTCTTCTAATGTTATGATCGTATGCCCTAGCTGCGAAAAGCCTACCAGAATTAAACACGCAGAAGTGGATGGTAAAAAAGTTCGCGTTTGCAAAAAATGTGGTGAACAATTAGACGCTTAACATAGATTTATTTTCGAATCTTCGAAATTTTATCTGATGTTGATATCGTCTTAGTAGAAGGAAAAGAAAAATGACAAGAACAAAAAGCTTAAAAGCAAAATATGATGAAGAAGTAAAATCAGCTTTAAAAGAAAAATTTGGTTATAAAAACGATATGATGATTCCTAGACTTCATAAAATCGTTTTAAACATGGGGGTTGGTGAAGCTTCTCACAATTCTAAAATAGCTGAATCTATTCAAGCTCAGTTAACTAAAATCGCAGGACAAAAAGCTTTAGTTACTAAAGCTAAAAAATCTATTGCTTCTTATAAATTAAGAGAAGGAATGCCTGTTGGTGCTATGGTTACTTTACGTGGTGAAAGAATGTACGATTTCTTACAAAAGTTAATCTGTGTTGTTCTTCCTCGTATTCGTGACTTTAGAGGTGTTTCTGCGAAAAGTTTTGATGGCAGAGGTAATTATACTTTAGGGCTTAAAGAACAAGCTTTATTCCCTGAAATCACTTATGAAGAAGTTGATTTGGTTAAAGGTATGAACGTTTCTGTTATCACTACTGCTAACACTGATGATGAAGCTAGAGAATTATTAAGACTTTTAGGTATGCCTTTTAAAGGTATGAAAGCTTAGTAATTAACAATTATAACGTAGATGGATTTTTTAATCCCGATTATGTTAAAATAAATTTAGAAATTAGTAAAGGAGAAAATCATGGCTAAAAAAGCGATGATAAACAAAGAACTAAGACGCGAAGAATTAGCTGCTAAAGGAAAATATCCTAGAGTTAGATTACACAATAGATGCAGTATTTGTGGTAGACCTCACGGTTTTCACAGAGATTTCGGTCTTTGCAGA
Organism: Candidatus Gastranaerophilales bacterium; assembly: GCA_944323985.1. Taxonomy (GTDB): domain Bacteria; phylum Cyanobacteriota; class Vampirovibrionia; order Gastranaerophilales; family Gastranaerophilaceae; genus CAG-196. The sequence continues at coordinate 68,760 of CALUUP010000004.1, forward strand.
ATTTGTTTAAGAAAAATGGCTCACCAAGGTGTTTTACCTGGTGTTACAAAAGCAAGCTGGTAGTGGGGTAAATCTAACTTGAATTATTGGATTCGAGTTGAAATTTCTCATTAATTATGAATATATCTGTCAAGCGGGATGGGCTTTGACTGTATAAGACCAATTTGCTTGAGTTAATAAATATAAAAAAGCAACTCTTTCTGAGTTGTTTTTTTTATTTATAAAATTTTTTATTTTATATAAAAATCATTTAGTGCAAGGGGGTGTTGAAAATCATTATGAGAAAATACCTGCATTACATAGCGTCCTTTTTCGTATAAAGTAAAGTAATTTGTATGGTAATATCGCTCATCTTTCATTAGTCGATAGTCTTTAGTTCTTATAACTTCATTTCCACCCCAAGGAGCTTTGTCTGTCATTTTAAATACTTGTACTCTAATAAATTCTGTTTTCATTTTTTTAGGGGCTATAAATAAATAATATACTCTGTCTCCTTCTTTAAATACTTTTGAATTCTTTAGAGCATTTTCTTTTGTAATTGGTTGTGTATTAAATAGTATAATGCCTCTTTCAAATGTACAAGCTGTAAAAATTAGTATTGTAAATAATATTAATACTAAGTTTTTAATAAATTTCAAAGATTACTCCTGTATTATTTTTCTAATTGTTTGATTTTTTGTTTTACAGTATTAAGCATTTTATCATCTGTTTCTATGCCAGAGTATAAGTAATAATATTCTAATGCTTTGTCTATTTCATTTTGTTGTTCATATGCTAATCCTAGTGAATAGTATGCATAAGGGAAATTCGGAGTTAACTTAATAACTTTCTCTAAACACTCTATACATTTATCATAATTTTTTTGATTTGCGTAGATTAAACCTTTATTAAAAATTGCATCAGAGTTATTAGGATCTATAGAAAGAAGCTTATCATAAAAATCTATTGCTTTTGTATTATTGTTTAATATTTTATATGTATTAGCTATTTTTAAAAGTGTAACTTTATCATCTGGCTTATAAATTATAGCTTTAGTATAAAAATCAATGGCTTCGTTGTATTTTTCTTGTTTAAAAAATTCATCAGCTTTTTTTATTAAATCTTGATAGCCTAATGGTGTAATTTGTGAATTCTCTTTGATTTGAGAACTTTCTTCATTTTTATTATTTTTATATGAAGAGGTTTTTAATTTGTTTCTTAAATCTGTGAGAGCAATATTGTAATCTCTATTGCCTGGTGCTAATAATACAGCTTTTTCATAATTTGTTAGTGCGATTTCTGTACAACCAAGTTTTTCATTTGCTTGTGCATATCCAAAGTAAGCTGAAGCTTCTTTGTTATTTATTTCAATTGCATCTTCAAAAAATAATATAGCTTGTCCATAATCTTCTTTTGAACACAAATCATAGCCATATGCAATTGAAGCTGCGGCCAAGTTTTGTGAAAGTCTTTCATTTGGCTGCTTATTTAGAAGTTCTTTGTATAATTCAATTGCTGCTATGTAATTGTTCATAGCATGTAATGTTAAAGCTTTGTTTGCTATTAATTCATAATTGTCGGGTTCTGATTTAATTGCTAAATCGTAGTATTTTAAGGCATTTGTATAATCTTGTTTTTTATGATAACAAAGTGCGAGCTCCTTTTTTGTTTCATTGTTTGAAGAATCTTTAGAGTAAGATTTTTCAAAATAGAATAATGCTAGTTCGTTATTATCAAGTTTTTTGTATACTAACCCAAGATTTCTATATGCATCCGCATCTTCTGGAAATGCTACTAAGTATTCTTTATATTGTTCAATGGCTTCTTCATTTTTGTCCATATTTCCTAGTAAGTTTGCATAATCGAATTTGAGAGCTGTTAACTTAGGATTTATTTCAAAAAGTTTTTGAAAAGTACTTAGAGCTTTATCATTTTCTTCTAAATTTTGGTAAGAGAGTGCTAATTTAGCCAAAATTGCTTCATCATCTTCGTTGGTTTCAAGAGCTTTTTCTAAAATCTCAGTTGCTGCTTGGAATTGTTTTGTGTCATATAAAGCCATTCCATAATTAGTATAGTCTTTAAATGCTGATGGATATTTTTTATAGATATCTGAATATATTTCACAGGCTTTTTCTGGTTGATTTGAAGCATAATAAACATTAGCTAGGTTTTCACTTGCTTCTTGATGTTCTGGGTATGCACTTAAAAACGTATTATAATTTTCTATAGCATTTTTATAGTTTTTTCTAAAGTATTCAATATTTGCTAAATTTAAATAGTTATATTTGTATTCTGGGTATATTTGTTGAGCTTGCATAAAAGAATTATAGGCGTTTTCATAATCGCCAATTGTTTGTAGAATATTACCCATGCTTATGTAAATGAATGCATCGTTAGGGCGTAATTTTATTGCTTTTTTGTATGCTCCTAAAGCATCTTCATATCTACCAATATCAGAATACAGACCTGCAATTTTTGTGAATAGCATCGCGTCTTCACCATTTATTGATATAGCTTTTTGTATTAAATTGATTGCATTTTGGTAGTCGCTTCTGTATTCATAATTACAAGCTTGTTGATAAAGAGCGTGTGCTTCTTTTGTCATTTTTGCTTCTATGCGATTTGATGATATTGATACGACAATTATTAATATTGATATTAAAAGTTTTTTATTCATAAACATAAGCCCTCTGTTAATATTTTAGCAAAAAATTACGTGATGTAGAAATATGATTAAGATATATTAAAATTTTTTACAAAAAAAAGCCCTGTATTAATACAGGACTTTTTCTCTTAATATTTTGCAGATTATTTTTTAGAAGGAATTCGCATTGCATAGAATGAACGAATTACAAAAATTAATGCCAATATTAAAATCACAACTCCTGCAATTTTTGCATGTTCTTTAAATGTTGGATTTATAGCAATCTCCATAGCCAAAAGACCGAACAATGTTGTAAATTTAATAATTGGATTCATTGCAACAGATGATGTATCCTTAAAAGGATCTCCAACTGTATCCCCAACAACTGTTGCAGCGTGAAGATCTGTACCTTTTTCATTCATATCAACTTCTACAATTTTCTTAGCGTTATCCCAGCAACCGCCTGCATTTGCCATAAATACAGCTTGGAATAACCCAAAGACTGCTATTGCGATTAAGTAGCTTACAAAGAATGAAACAGGAGTAGAATCTTCTCCTACTGGTGCTGATAAACAAGCTAAAGCTAGAGCAAATGTAAATAAAGCTATAAATATGTTGTACATACCTTTTTGTGCGTATTGAGTACATATTTTTACAACTTCTTTTGAATTAGATAGATTTGCTGATTTATCATCTGCTTCTCCTAATTTAATGTTATTTTTTATATATTCTGTTGCAGAATAAGCTCCTGTCGTAACCGCTTGCATAGAAGCTCCGCTGAACCAATAAATAACAGCTCCACCTGCGATAAATCCGAGTAGTGTATATGGATTTAAAAGGTTTAAAATCATTTCAGGTTGAATGCCTAAAGTTTCTTTAATAACTAAGATTAAAGAAAATATCATTGTTGTAGCTCCAACAACCGCAGTACCAATAAGTACCGGTTTTGATGTTGCTTTAAATGTATTACCGGCTCCATCATTTTCTTCTAAGTATTTTTTAGCATTTTCAAAATCAGGGGTGAAACCATAGTATTTCTCGATACCTTCTTTTGCATTCGGAATTTCTTCTATTAAAGATAATTCATAAACTGATTGAGCATTATCTGTAACAGGACCGTAACTGTCAACTGCAATTGTAACTGGTCCCATACCTAAGAAACCAAAAGCAACTAGACCAAATGCAAATACTGAAGGATATATCATTACATCATTTGGGATATGTAAGCTTGCAAAATATGCTAATCCCATTAATAATACAACAATAGCACCAATCCAAAAACCGGAGAAGTTCCCTGAAACAATACCTGAAAGTATTGTTAAAGAAGCTCCACCTTCTTTTGAAGCGATAACAACTTCGTGAGTATGTTTTGCTTTTGGACTTGTAAATATTTTAGTAGCTTCTGGTATTAAGGCAGCTCCTAAAGTTCCGCAAGAAATAATTATAGAAAGTACTAACCATAGGTTTTCTACTTCTATTCCCCCTAATAACCATTTACTAACACCAAAAGTCATAATAATAGATAAAATTGAAGTTATCCAAACTAAATTAGTTAAAGGTGCTTCAAAATCGAATTTTTTAGTTGTAGTTGCATATATTTTTGTAACAGCGCCGTTTATCCAATAAGCAATTACAGATGTAATTATCATTAAGAATCTCATAGTGAAGATCCAAGCAAGTAATTGTACTTGGTACTCTTTGAATACCCCAAGTAAAATAAAGCTTACAAGAGCAACACCTGTTACTCCATATGTTTCAAATCCGTCTGCAGTAGGTCCGATTGAATCTCCGGCATTATCTCCTGTACAATCAGCAATTACACCAGGATTTCTAGGATCATCTTCTTTAATACCAAATTGTATTTTCATTAAGTCAGAACCAATATCAGCAATCTTGGTAAAAATTCCCCCTGCAACACGAAGAGCTGAAGCTCCTAAAGATTCTCCTATTGCAAAACCTATAAAGCAAGCTCCGGCTAGTTCTCCAGGAACAAATAGTAAGATTACAAGCATCATGATAAGTTCAATTGAAACTAGCAATACTCCAATACTCAAACCTGCTTTTAGTGGAATATTTAAGATATTTAAAGGGTTTCCTTTAAGAGCAGTAAAAGCCGTTCTTGAATTTGCTAATGTATTCATTCTGATACCAAACCAAGCTACAAGGTATGAACCTAAAATACCAAGTATTGACCAAGTTAAGATAGTTAATACTGATTTTAATTCCATTCCCTGTAAGTACCAGAAATAGAATGCGATACATAAGCCAATTAAAACTTCCAGTGCTATTAAGAATTTTCCTTGTTGTACCAGATATGTTTTACAAGTTTCAAAAATTGTGTTACCAACAGCATTCATAGCTTCGTGTACTTCAACTTTTTTTACTTTAAAGAACTCTATTAGTCCAAAAATTACACCAATAATTGAAACTCCTAAACCAATCATTAAAAGATTGTAGCTGAATGGAGATTCCATTTTGATATTTGGGACTACAAGAGAAGCTTCTCCTGCATAAGCAGGAATTGATAAAATCATTGCAAACAAAACTGAAAACAATGACTTTAATCCCAATTGTTTTTTTAACATAACTCTCTCCTTTTTAGTGTAAATTGAATAAACACTTCATTTTCCATATTATATAAAATATATTTAAATATTACAAGTTATCTGATTTATGATATAAATTAAAATTAGTAAATAGATATTTTCTAAGAGGTATAAAAATGGTAAGAATTAAGGAAATTTTTAAATCAATACAAGGTGAAGGTCCGTATGTTGGATATAAACAATTGTTTGTTAGATTTTGCAAATGTAATTTGAATTGTAAATATTGTGATACGGATTTTGATATTAATGATGCTAAAGAGTTTTCGTCAGAAGAATTAGTTAAAATTATTAATGATTCAAATGATTGTCATTCAGTTTCTTTTACTGGCGGTGAACCTCTTCTAGATGTTGATTTTTTGAAAGAATTGCTTCCTAAAGTTAATCTACCTGTTTATTTAGAAACAAATGGAACTTTAAGTAAAGAGCTTAGTGAAATAATAGATTTTGTAACTTATATTTCATCAGATATTAAACTTTCAAGTTGCACAGGGTTAAAACCTTTGTGGAGAGAACATGAAAATTTTTTTGAAATAGGTAAGCAAAAAATACTATTTGCTAAAGTTGTTTTTGATGAAAATATTACTGATGAAGAAGTTTTTAAGATGTGTAGTCTTGTGAAAAAGTTTGATATAGAACTTATATTACAGCCAATGATGAAGGGTAAAATATCAACTGTAAGTTCAGAGAAAATGGAAAAAGTCTTAGATTCTTGTTTGAAAATTTACAAGAAAGTAAGACTTATTCCTCAAGTACATAAATTTATTGATGTTATCTAAATAGGTTTATCTTTATCTTTATCTTTTTCATCTTTTTTGCTGCTATCACCGGTATTACTGCCTGATAAACCGAAGCCGGTTGCAGCAGGTTTTTCTTCTCCATCTTCGCCTTCTGGTACCGTCGGAGCTTCTTCCGGAACTTCCATATCTTCAGGGATGAGTAATTCTAAATCCTCAACCGTTGATAAAGATCCTTCGTATCCATCTATTGATTCATCATATATTTCACTTGTAGTGTTACCTAAATCTTGGGTAGTTTTTCTCATATCAATTTCATTTCCGACTTCTCCAGCCCATTTTGACTGTTGACCTGCACCTGTAGCACTCATAGCCGCACCTGCTGCCCCCATTCCAGCAAATGCCCAAGCCCAAGCTGTAAAAATACCTCCTGAATTAGCAAATATCCCTGCTTTTGTTGCTGCTGTGGCACCAGATGCTGAATTTAAACTTTGTGCGACAGCTTCAACTGTACAATTCGTCTTTGTTGCCTCATCAAAACTTTCTGCAAAGTCTGTTAACCCCTGAACTTCTGCTACTGTAGCCGCAGCATTATCATAACCCTCTACATAACTGTCCATTTCATCATATATTTCTGAAGTAGTATCTGTTGTTTCTTCTGAAGTTTCATTTATAGTAACACCCAATTCCTGCATTATTGGAACAAGTTCTTTTAATAAAGATTTTTCATCTTCGCTCAGTGTTTCACCAGATTTAACTTTTTCCATTAAAGCATCATATGTAGCTTTATATACATCAAATTCACTTTTATTTTCTTCAATCTGTTCATTAGCATCTTCATTATAAACAGCAGCTTCATCTGATAAAGCTATAACTTCATCATTATAAGTACTCATATCACTTTGAGCCGCATCTAGGGCAGCTTGAGAATTGGTCATTTCACTCTGTAGAGCATCACAAGCTTCTTTTTGTTCTTTATTAGGCTTTTTTGCAAGATATGCAGTTCCAGTTGCTAAAGCCAAAGGTGCTGCAATTATCCAAGAACCAGAATTGGCACTTTTTGAAGTTGCTTTCGCACCAGCTTTTGCTCCAAGTTCAGCACCAGCCTTACATGCAGAATTTTTAACTAGATTACCTCCTATACTACCAACTACAGAATTTAATGCTCCAGAAGAAACTACAGCACCAGCAGCTCCAGAAGCAATATCTAAACCGCTTCTAACGCCCATGCCATTTTTACCACCATCGTAACCGGTTTTATCTTGTCCGACTTTGTAGCCTTCATCTAGTGCCATTGAATAGTCATCATCTTCTATTTCATAAGCGTTTTCATCATCCATTGCGGTTGCTTGCCAATTATTTAATTCTCCATTCCAGGTTTGAGTGATTTTTCCCATATCATTTGCGGAAATACCTAATGTGTTTCCTCCGTAATTGTAGTTGTACCAACATTTGTAGGCATATGCTTGTGAGTATAGAGCATTGTCTAAATTGTAATTTCCTTGTATTGCCATAATCCCTCCGATATTCTTTCTTATTTGTATATACGGATTATTTCTGTTTAAACTTTAGGTTTTTTGTATAAATATTTACATAACTTAATATTTTTTTTAGATTAATTGTCGCTTAACAGGATTTGAAATTATTATATAGATTGTGTAATATATTTAATGAGGTACCTTTTGTTTATAAGGGGAGTGTTTATGAAGAGATTTTTTAATAGAAGTTTAATATTATCATCATTGTTGTTATTCTCAATGGGTGTTACTTTTGCAGCTACGCCTGCTGAATTATATGATGATGTGTGGAAAATTGTTAGTAAAAAATATTATGATCCAACAAATAATGCTCAAGATTGGGAAAAATGGAGATATCGTTATGATAATAAGCTTAAAACAAAAGAAGATGCTTATGTTGCGATAGAAACAATGTTATCAAGTTTGAATGATCCTTATACTAGATTTTTAGATCCGAAAGAATTTTCTGAAGAAACTCAATCAATTAAGGGTTCTTTGAAAGGAATTGGTACTCAAATTGGAATTAGAGATGGGGAGTTAGTTATTATTGCTCCATTAGAAGATTCTCCTGCTGAAAGAGCGGGGTTATTGGCTGATGATAAGATTTTAGAGATTAACGGAGAAAGTACTAAGGGTATTAGTATTGATGCTGCTGCCGATAAAATAAGAGGTGAAAAAGGTACAACGGTTACTCTTTTAATTCAGAGAAAAGGGGTTCCTAATAAGACTTATAGTGTTGTTAGAGATGAAATTGAAGTAAAATCAGTTTCGTGTAAGCCTCCTTTTGAAACAACAAAGATTCCTAATGATATTCAATATATTAGGTTAAGTTCTTTTATTAGTAAAAATGCCGCAAGTGAGATTGAATCAATTTTAACTAATTCTTCCGGCATGAAAGGGTTTATTATAGATTTACGTTCAAACCCTGGAGGGCTTTTAACTAATGCGATTTATATTTCAGATATGTTGTTAAAGGGTGGCGTAATTGTTAGTACTGTTGATAGAGATAGTTACAAAACAACTACAAGAGCTCGTTTCCAGCAAGTTACGGATAAGCCTATTGTTGTATTAATCAATAAAGGTTCTGCTTCTGCTAGTGAAATTTTGAGTGGTGCATTAAAAGACAATCACAGGGCTACGATTATAGGTGAACAGTCTTTTGGTAAAGGTTTAGTTCAGGAAATTAATAGATTGCCAGATGAAGCAGGTATGAATATTACAATTCAAAGGTATTTAACTCCATCTGGTAGAGATATTAATAAAAAAGGTATAACTCCTGATATTGTGGTAGAATTAACTAAGGAAAACGTCGATGCAAAAGATGACGTTCAGTTAAAAAAAGCTATTGAAATATTGGAAAAAATGACATGTCTTGTACAAAAGAGTGGAACATAAAATGTTCTAAAGATGATAAGAAATTAAGTTTATTAGATAAATTGCTTGATATTAGGGGCATTAAATCTGAAGAGGAAAAGTTTGAATTTTTAAACCCTTTACAGTTAACTTTAATGCACCCTAATGCTTTTTGTGATATGCAAAAAGCTGTTGAAAGAATTGTAAAAGCTATTGATGAAAATGAGAATATTCTTATTTATGGTGATTTTGACGCTGATGGGGTGACGTCGACTTCTGTTTTAATGAAGACGTTTGCTTTTTTAGGGGCAAATGTTGATTTTTATATCCCTGATAGAGAAGCAGAAGGTCATGGGCTTAATACAAAAGCGTTAGTGCAATTACTAACAAAGAAGAAACCAAAATTGATTATTACTGTAGATAACGGTATAAGTAGTGTTGAAGAAGTTAAATTTATTAATAGTTTTGGAAGAGATGTTATAATAACTGATCACCATGAAGCTCCTGATATTATGCCAGAAGCTTATGCGATTATTAATCCTAAAGCTATGAATGCTCTTGATGAAAAGCTTTCTGCGAAACAAATAGAGTACTTAACTTCTCTTGCAGGTGTTGGAGTGGCTTTTAAGTTAGCTCAAGCTGTTTTAGAAAAATATGATAAGTTAGAGTTTTGTTATGAAATTTTGCCTTTTGTGACTGTAGGGACTATTGCGGATTTGGTGCCTTTAATTGGCGAAAATAGGTATTTTGTAACAAAGGGGTTAGAGTTAATAGCTGCTGGTAAGCATTACGGTTTAAAAAGAATGTTAGATGTTGCAGGGGTTAGTGTCGAAAATGGTTTAACTGCTGAACAGGTTGCTTTTACGATCGCTCCTCGAATTAATGCTTCGGGTAGAATTGATTCTGTTGACGCTGCAATAAAAGTTATGATTTCTGATAATAAACAAGAAATTGAAATGGCAATTATAACTTTAGAAAATTTTAATAAGCTAAGACAGGAAATGTGTTCTCAAACTTTTGCAGAAGCCGATGAAATGTGGGTTAATTCTAAAAGTCGTGATAATGCGATAGTTTTATTTTCTAAAGACTGGCATGTTGGGATTGTTGGGATTGTTGCGTCTAAATTTGTTGAAAAGTATTATAAGCCAACTTTTATAATGAATTATTCTGAAGAAACTAAAACTTTTAGATGTTCTGCAAGAGGGGTTAAAGAATTAAATCTTTATGAGATTATCTCTAGTATTTCTGATTTATTGGAAGGTTTTGGAGGTCATCAACTTGCTGCTGGTTTTGCTTTTAGTGAAGAAAAAGTTTCTTTTGAAGAGGTAAAAAAAGCTTTAAATAAAACTATAGATGAAATGCTTAATGGGCAAAAGTTGGTGCCATCTCTTGATGTAGATTTAGAATTGTCTATTGATGAAGTTGATATTGATTTAGTTGATGAAATTTCTAAATTAGAGCCTTTTGGAGCTTCAAATCCTTCGCCGACTTTTGTGGTTAAAAATTTGAATTTAAAACAAAAAAAATTAATGGGTTCTACAAAAGAGCATTTAAAATTAATAGTAGAAACTCAAAATGGTACATTGGATTGTGTTTGGTGGTCAAGAGGTGATGTTCCTTTGATTCAAGGAGATAAGCTTGATATTGCTTTTGCTCCGCAACTGAATACTTTTAATGGGGTGACTTCGGTTCAACTTATTTTAAAAGATGTTCATTCGGATGTTTTAGAACAAGAGCAGGAAGTTAAACAAAAAATATATGATCACAGACGAAAGACTAATATTTTAGCTCAAGTTAATGATTATATTAAAAATTCAAAGTTGAAAATATCAGCATATGTTGAAGATAAATTAATATTGGAGAGTTTAAAACCTTTTGAAAGTATATTTAATGTTATTTGTAGTAGAAATAATATCGAAAAGTCTGATGTTTTAATGTTTTTTGATTATCCTCCTGATGATGATATTTACCAAAATATTTTAACGAGTGTCGGAGCTGATGCTATTCATTATATGAATTATCAACAAATTAAAAATAATGACGAAGCTATTTTAAAAATGTTTTCCGGAATGATTAAGTATACTTGTAATAATTTGGAAGGTAATTTTGATATTCAAAGAGCAGCTGCAGCTTTGGGTGTTACGGAAGTTTTGATAGAAGTCATGTTAGAAATGTTTGAAGATGTTGGCATGATTAAAATTATTGAAAGAAGAGATGAAAATTTTAAAATAGAGTTTTTATCATCTGTTGAGCTTTCTAAAACTTTACATACACTTAAATATGCAGAATTTGCAGAAATTATGAATACTATAAGGGATTATAAAAATCATTTTATGAGCATGAGTTTATAAATTTACCCCAAATGGATGATTTGTAAAAGAAATAATTAAAGAAAATTTTCTCTCCGACGAAATCATGTTTACGCACAGAAATTTGGTTTGGAGAAAAAAATGACAGATACCCCGACTATGGTATTAAAAAATGATTCAAGTGTAATGCTTGAGGATGCAAGAGTATTTCACGAGAGATATTTGATAAAACAACAAGATGAAGATTTAGAAAAAGCTATTGAAGGTTATGTAGATGTTATAAAGAATGATCCTACAATTGCTGAATCTTATTATCGTTTGGCAAGTCTATTATTTGCAAAAGGTGAAATTTCTGTTGAAGGAGCTTTGGAACAATGTAGAACCGCTGTTTCGTTAGATCCCCAAAATACTAATGCTCACATATATTCCGGGTATTTTCAGTGCCTTAATGGTGATTTTGAGGCGGCTGAAAAAGAATTTCAAACTGCTATTTCTAATTCTGGGTTTAGATCTGCAAGAGCTAGATTATTTCTTTCGAAAGTTTTGTTTGTTAAATTTAAACAAAATAATTCTTCAGTTTTTAATGTAATGAAGTTTTTGTATTATTTCTTATCAGGGAGCATGATGATTATGTGGGATTGCCCTTCTATTAAAATGTTTTGTAAATTTTTAGCACATGATTTTTCTGTGTTTTCTTATAAAACTTTAGGTGAAACTTTTGAAAAGATGAAGTTGTTTCCATCAGCTTTAGATGCTTATTCGAAAGGCTTACAAAAAACTTCTCAAGGAAATTTGTTTTATCAAAAAATGGGTGATTTGTCTTTAGAATGTAATGATATCAAAGCTAGTTTAGAATGTTATAAAAGAGCTTATGAATTGAATCCTAAAGACAGAGAAGTTTTAATCAAATTAGCAACAATTAATCAAACTTATTTTCCTGAAGACGTAGATCAGACTATTGATTACTATAATTCTTTATTAGAATTTGGTGTAGATTTAGATAAAATTTATTATGAGCTGGGCCATTTGTATTTAAATAAATCTGATAAGATATATGCTGTGACCGCTTTTAAATTGGCACAAGAATTATGCCCTGAAAATCCATACTATAACAATTCTTTGGCCTACGCTTATATTAAAGCTGAATTATATGATGATGCGATTGAGTATTATCAATTAGCTATTAAATTAAATCCGGATGCGGAGTGGACTTCAATAGTTTGTCATGCTTTAGGTGCAATTTATGCAGAAATTAAAGGTAATTATGAAGCTGCAGAAGCTACTTTTAATGCAGGTATTGTTCTTGATCCTAATAATGTTGATATTCAACTTTCTTTAGGAGATTTATTTATGGCTCAAGGTGATTTAGATAGAGCTATAAAAATTTATTGTGATGCTGTGACTATAGATCCTGAAAATTATTTATCTTATGCAAAAACTGGTCTTGCTTTGTGGGAAAAAGATTATCTTGAAGAATCTATTGTTGCTTTTCATAAAGCTATTGAGTTGAATCCAGATTTTGAAATTGCTCAAAATAATTTAGGTGTTGTTTATTTAGATGGTATGGGAGATCCAAAAGAATCTGTTGATTATTTTAAAACCGCAATTAACATTAACCCTAATTATACTTTAGCTTATTTTAATTTGGCGCGTGCCTATCAAGCTTTAGGGGATAAAGCTTTAGCAGCTGAATATTATCAAATGACTTTGGATTTAAATAAAGTTACGGAAGAACTTTCTGAAAAAGATATTCGTCAAAGAATTTACGATTTATTTAATTAAGATTTGAATGAGCGTCTTCTACTATTTGATTAATGTCAGGAGTTATTCCTTCTTTGTCAGTTGAAAGCCAGACTAAATATTCAATGTTCCCAGCAGGACCTTTTATTGATGAATATGTTAGGCCTTTAATTGAGTAGTCAAGTTCTTTTATGCATTTAAGAACATTTTCTATTACTAAAAAATGCGTTTTTTTATCTTTTACTACTCCACCTTTTTCTACTAAATCTTTTCCAGCTTCAAATTGAGGCTTAATAAGGCATACCATTTCATGAAATTCAGAATTTAAAAGAGTTTTTAAATTAGGAAGCACCTTTTCTAATGATATAAATGATAAATCTGATACTAATAAGTCCGCAATAGTATCATTTTCAGAATAAATGTCTTCGAATTTACAATTTTTAAGATTGGTTTTTTCTATTGTTTTTACTTTATCAGAACTTCTAATTTTCCAATCAAGTTGTCCATATCCGACGTCTACTGCGTATACAAATTTTGCACCGTGTTGCAAAAGACAATCTGTAAAGCCTCCTGTTGAAGCTCCAGCATCAAAACATATTCTGTCTTTTACATTTACTTCAAAACTTTCTAAAGCTTTTTGAAGTTTAAAACCTCCCCTTGAGACATATGGCATTGATTTTACTTTGAATTCGTACTCTTTTGATGGATCAATTTGAAACCCTGCTTTTGTTATAACTTCAGTTCCTATCATTACATTTCCGGCTAAGATAGCTGCAGAAGCCTTACTTTTATTTTCAAAATATCCCAAATCAACTAAAATTTTATCTAATCTTTCTTTTTTCAAATTTTAAACAACCTTTCTGCATTTGTAGTAGTAATATCAATAATTTCCCCCAGAGGAGTTGCTCTTAAATTGGAAATTTCTTCTGCTACGTATTTAACATAAGCTGGTGTATTAGGTTTTCCTCTATAAGGAACCGGAGTTAGATAAGGTGAATCTGTTTCCAGAACCAATTTATCAAGGGGAACTTCTTTGGCTACATCTTTAATGTTTTTTGCATTTTTAAATGTAACAACCCCACCTATTGCAATATACCAGCCTTGTTTTACGCATTCTTTCATAAATTCTACGCTACCTGAAAAACAATGGAAAAGTACTTCTGAAGATTTGTTATATTCTTTTAAAATATCATATGTATCTTTGTGTGCTTCTCTGTCGTGTATAACTAATGGTAATTCATATTTATTTGCTAATTTTATTTGTTTTATAAAAATTTCTTTTTGTAAATCTTTAAAAGATTTATCCCAATAGTAGTCTAGCCCGACTTCTCCTATTGCGACAAGTTTATCTATATTTCTCTCTATATATTGTTCAACTTCTTCTGAAAAAGTTTTTGCTTCTGTTGGAAAAATACCTAACATAGAATACAAGTTGTTATATTCTTGACCAAGAGAAAGAACCTTTTCCATTGTTGCAATTTCAACAGATGGAATTATCGCCTTTTTTACATTAGAACTTTCCATTTGAGAAAGGGTTTCTTCAATGGGATTTTCTAACATATCAATATGAGCGTGTGTATCAATTAAGTAATTTTTCATAAGTAAATTATATCACCTAATAACAAATTAAAGAGTATTCACAATTGCATTCTTTTTGTATTGAATAATTTTCTTCCGTATTTATTTTATTTTTTATATCTGTAAGTTTTTTTAGATATTCTTTTCCTAATTCTTCTGTGTAATCAATTTTTAGTTCTGTTTTATTTTTTAAGTCGAGATAAACAAAGCTTATATCATTTGTTTTAAAAAATTCTTTTACCGCAAGTGTGTAAATCATAGTTTGGTAATCAAATTTTGCATTTTTCGGTGCAGAGCCTGTTTTATAATCTAAAATATAATATCTGGTATTGTCTTTAACTAATGCATCTAACCTTCCTCCAAAGTAAGAGTTTTCTATTTTTAAAGACAAATTATATTCAGTTGCAATAACCTCATATGTTAAATATTTTAAGTTTTTTAAATAATCCCAAACAATTTTTTCTTTTTCAGTAAGGGCTAATTCCATTTTGTCGATATTTTCCCCTTTTAAATAGTACGAAGCAAGTGCGTGAATATTTTTACCAAATTCAAAAATTTCATCATTCACTGGCATAGAAATGTTTTTTATGTACTTGAAATAGAATTTTCTAGGACATATTTCGTATGTTTTTAACATATTTGGAGAAATTTGATTAAACATGTATTCTCCAATTTATGTTTCTAAATAAGTGTATTCCGGATTAGCTTTAAGTTTAGCTTCAATAGTTTCAAAATTTGCTAAACCTTCTGTAGCTCCAAATTCAGATACAACACAAGAAGAGTTAACAGATGCGTACATTAAAGATAGTCCAACATTTAGCTTTGTTCTCTCTAGAGCTGCACAGAAAGTAGATGCAAAAGCATCTCCAGCTCCAAGAGTAGAAACTACTGGTGATTGAAATACTGGACAGAAATAGAATTTTTTGCCATCGTATGCATATGCACCTTTGCCACCATCAGTAATTACTATTATTTGATAATCCATAACTTTAAGTGTTGTTAGCATTTTTTTGATATCTCTGTGAATTAATTCGTGGGAGAATTTTTCTGTTTTGGTGTCAGGTCTTACTTGAATTCCTGTTGTCATTGTTGCTTCTTCTTTATTCATGACAACAATATGTGCTGATTTAAGAATTGTTTTAATATGTTCAAAACCTCTTTTTATGCTTGTAGTTCCTGCATTAAAACATATTCTTGTATTATGTTGATGAGCATATTCTACAATTGGTTCAAGAACTTTATTTGATTCTCCGTTTAAAGGTGCAACATATAGAAAATCTGCATCTTTGATAGCGTCATAATTTATTTCATCTTCTCTAATTTCAGCGTTAGCACCTCTGTGAGCTAAAACGGTTCTATCACCTTGGAAACTTACTAATATTATTGAAAAACCTGTTGAAGTTTCTTCTTTTTGTATAATGTTATTTAAGTTAACATTTTTACTTTTGAAATAATCTAAAATTCCTTCTGAATAAATATCTTTACCAATTTTAAATATTGCGGAAGTTTCGAAACCTAGATTAGCAAAATTACTTGCAGTATTAACCCCGCCACCTCCGACATTAGAAGAGAAAGTTGTTATATCAATTTTTGCTCCATAAGGATAACTCATGAAGTCAGAATTTTTATTTTTAGAACAAACAGAAACGATATTTGCATCATCGCACTCTACAAAAACATCCATTGTAGCACTTCCGATGGTAAGAACTTTTGTCATATTTTATCCTCCATATATTTAAATTTTAATACAAATATAAATGGTGAATAATTTTGTTTAAATAAATAAAAATAAAAGGCAATAAATAAAATTATTGCCTTTTAAATGGTGGGCATGAAGAGACTCGAACTCCCACGCTTTCGCACTAGTTCCTAAGACTAGCGTGTCTACCATTCCACCACATGCCCAAGATGTGATTACATAAATAATGTATCAAAACTTTTTTATAATGTCAAATTTTATAAATGTAAACTTATGTAACGAAATTTTTAATCTTTGAAATTTGTATAATATGTAGATACTTTTTATATTTGTAAGACGAAGATGGAAGTATAAAAATGACATTTCCTTTAAATAGTTATAGCATGAATAATTCTTTAATAGGTCTATTTCAAAATGGTTTAAGTTGTTTTGGTAATAGCGGATATGGAGGTTTTTCCGGTTTTAGTCTTTGGGGGATGAGCGGATCTCCTTTTACTAATTGTTATGGCCAAGTTGATTATGATGCTGTTGCTGGATATGGTGTTGCAAATGCTTTGATGGGAGTAGCAACTCAAGCTACAAATCATTATTTGTCACAAAGAGAACCTAAAGTCAACTATAATGAAGAGATAAAAAATATTCAAACAGAAATTTCTAATAAACAAACTAAAAAATTAAACTTACGTTCTGATAAGAATACTGCTCAAGAAAGTATTAATTCAATACAAACAGAGATTAATAATTTGAATTCTCAAATTGATGGTAAAAATATAGAAATTGAAAAATTAAAAAATCGTTTATCAGGACTTGATGTTAATAGTGATGAGTATAAAAATTTAACTGCGCAAATTTCTCAAAAAGAGAGTAATTTAAAAAAATTAAATAATGACTTGCAAGAGAAAAAAGAAAAAATAGATAGCTATACAGGCAAAATTAATAGTTTAGATGAGCAAATAAAAGCTTTAGATACAGAAATTTCTCAATTAAACATAGAATTAAAAAAATATCAAGAAGCTTTGAATAATGAAATACTAGATAAGGCTGATGGAAATAAATTTAAGAGAACATCAGAAGATGATTATGCAAAAAAAGTTGTTGATGGAAAACTTGTAAGTGATTCTTATTCTGAAAAAGATTTGAGAACAGCAATAAATCATTTTATGAATGCAGTAGATAAAAATGATAAGAAAGCTAAAGCTAAGATTGTTGTAAATATTTATAATAAAATACCAGAAGATCAGAAGAATACTACCTTGAAACAAGCCGCAGAAATTGCTTATAAATATGCTTGTTAGTTTTAATTTATATTTTATGATTTATTTTGGTTTTAATATACAAAATAGATAAATAATATGTTATAATAAATTTGTAAATAATAAACTTGAAGAGGAATAGTATGAGTATTAAAAGGAATGTAAAGTCAGCTTTTTCATTGATGGAAATGATGATAGTATTGTTAATAGTTGCGATCATAGCAGCTGCTACAGCTCCTATGGTGACAAAGAAAATGACACGAAGTGCCGGATCTGGAGATAGTCCTTGGGTATTTACAGGTGATAGGAATAGCATTGCATTTATGCCTGGTAACAGTCAGGTTTTAATAGGAGCAAGCAAGGTTCCTAATGATGCAACTCAGGCAAAGTTATATATTGCAGGTGCTGATGGATGGTCTCAAATCCGTTTTGGTAATAGTGATAATTCAAGCTCTTTGGGGATAACTGCGAATCCTGGAACTAGTACTGATAATTCTGCAATAGGTATTTCTAACGTGAATGTCCCAAACGGTTCTATTATGTTTGGAGTTGGACAGGCTGCTTCAGCAGGACAAACAGCGGCGTCACATTCTGTTTTAATTGGAAATGCTACTAAATCAGGAGGTTATTCAACTGTAATAGGTTATTCTGCATCATCTTCAGGACATAATAGTTTAGCTTTAGGAACATATGCAAAAACATCAACAGGTTCTACGGCATTAGGTTATAGCTCAAAATCTGAAGGTTCAAACTCTATAGCAGTAGGAAATGGTGCTAATTCTTCAGGTTCTGCAAGTCTGGCAGTAGGGTATAATACAAAATCTCAGCATACCGAAGCTTCATCGTTTGGTTGGATTGCAAACGCTCAAGGGCTTTGTTCTACAGCTCTTGGACCCAGAACGGTAGCTTCTGGTATTTATAGTATTGCAGCAGGTAGATATTCTCGTGCAGTAGGAGATTTTTCGGCTTCATTTGGCTCATCTTCAAATACTAGTGACTCTTATTCAACAGCAGTAGGGTATAGTGCTAATGCAAGTGGTACTGGTTCTATGGCTTGTGGAGCTTACTCTGCGGCAACAACTGGTGCAACAGCTTTAGGAAGAGGCTCTAGAGCTTCAAGTTCTTATTCAACAGCTTTGGGGTATGACGCAAAAGCTTCTGGTAATTATTCAATAGCCGCTGGATATCAGGCAAACGCTGGTTATACGAATTCGACAGCAATAGGTTATAGTTCGTCTGCTTCAGGCCTTTATTCAACGGCCTTGGGATGTTCTTCAAAAGCTACTGGCTCAATGGCAATAGCTGGCGGTTATAATTCAAAAGCTACATCTTCAAATACTACTGCTTATGGTTATAGTTCAAAAGCTTCTAGTACACATGCTACAGCCATAGGTTATAATTCGCAAGCTACAAGTTCGTATGCAACGTCTTTGGGGTATTACGCAGAAGCTAGGCATCACGGCTCGACTGCAATTGGTTATAATTCTACAACTAGAGCAAGTAATCAAATAGTTTTAGGAACTTCCAGTTCTACTGTTTATATTCCTGGTAAATTGGTTGTAAGTCGTGACGTCGGTTTTGGAGGTAAGGTATATTTAACTCCAGGTAACAAGGATCAGGGACGTCAGTGGGTATATTTAGGTACAGATGATTATAGGGGTGGTGATGATAATTTTTATGCTTGTAATAAACCTTCCTTTATTTCAACGACAATTTCATCTGATAGACGTTTAAAAAATGTTGGTGATAAATATACTGCTGGGTTAGATGAGCTTAAAAAACTTGAGTTGTATCACTATACATACAAAAAAGATAGCGCTAAGACTCCTCATGTAGGTGTTATTGCTCAAGATTTACAAAAAGTATTTCCTGATGCTGTAGCTAAAGAAAAAGATGGATACTTAACAATTAGAATGGAAGATATGTTCTATGCGGTTATTAACGCTGTAAAAGAACTTGATACTGCTATAGATTCTTTATCTAAAAAGGTTGAGTCTGTGATAGTTGATGTTACTAAAATGAAAGCAACAATAGATGCTCAACAAAAAACTATTGAGGAATTGAAAGCTCAAAATGAAGAAATTTTAAAAACAAATGAAATAATGTTAAAACGTATTGAAAAATTAGAGAAGAAAATATCTAAGGATAAGGAAGTTAAATAATAATATTTAGTATTAAGTTTTTAAAGTCCGTAAATTTTAATTTACGGACTTTATTTATATTTATTATATTAACATCGTATGTTATACTTATTTTATGGGAAATAAAATTTTGGATGAATTAGGTATTGATTATTTATTAGTCAATTGTACAAATGAATTTTTGACTGAATATTCAGCTTTATCAGAAAATTCAAGATACGTTTTGACAGGTTTTTCTGGTTCAACAGGTGATGCTCTTTTAACTAAAGATGGTATTTATTTGTTTGTTGACGGGAGATATCATATTCAAGCAGATTGTGAAGCAAGAAATGGTGTAAAAGTTGTTAAATTAAAAGTTGGACAAAATCAGGATGATGAGATACGAAAAATTATTCATAAAGATTTAGTTTTAGGTATTATTGCGAAGAAGGTTTCACAGGCAAGATTAGAAAAATTTAGTGGTTACAATGTTAAGCTTTTAGATAAGGATCCTATTAATGAGTTTACAGAAATTCATAGTGATAATTATTCTAAAGTTTTTAGAGAAAAGAATATTAAATTTGAGAAACCTACTTATATTACAAAATTAGAAGAAGTTTCTTATTTGATGGGGTTAAGGGATTTTTCTCTTGACGGGTCTGCTAAAATTTGGGCTACTTTATTTGTTGATAAAAATAATAAATATTTGTTTTCAGATAAAAAGAAATGTCATGAATTTTTAAAAAAATATGACGGCGAGGTGTTTGTTGATAAAACTTCAATTAATGCTTTTGAATATAATTTATTAAAGAAACCTGTAGACAAAATTTCCGATATAAAAAAAATTATGTCTATAAAGTCTGACGAAGAAATTATTTCTTATAAGAATGCTTTTGAAAAAACAGATAAGACTATGATGTCAATAAGAAAATATATAGAAGAGAATAATGATTTATCTGAGTATGATATTGCAATGAAACTTAGAGAAGAGTTTATTAAGAATGGTGCTAAGTCTTTAAGTTTTAATTCAATTGTTGCGATTGATAAAAATTCTGCTTTAGCTCATTATTCAAAGAATTCTAAGGAGGTTTGTCTTAAAGAAGGTTCATTGGTCTTAATTGATTGTGGTGCATATTACGAAGGAGGTTTGGCTACTGATATTACAAGAGTTTTTGTAAAAGGTCGCCCGTCTGAAATACAGAAAAAAGTTTATACTACTGTTTTAAAATCTTTTTTGAATGTATTTAATGCTTCTTTAAAAACAGGTTTTGAATATGATACTTTAGCACATACTTTTTTGGATAATACAATTGAAGGTTTTGTCTTTAATCACGGATTAGGACACGGTATTGGTATTAGTGTTCATGAAGCACCTCCAAATTTATCTCAAAATGAAATTGCAAAATGTGTAATAGAAAATGGAATGACCTTTACTATTGAACCTGGTTTGTATAATTCAGAATTTTTTGGTGTGAGATTAGAAAATTCTTGTTATAAAAAAGATGGCAAAATTTATTCTTTTGTAAATATGGGATATGAAAAAAAATTAATTGATTTTGATATGTTAAATAAACAAGAAAAATTGTGGTTGAAGGATTTTAATTTGTTATGAAGATTACGAGTTTAAATAATGATTTGGTTAAAGAGACTGCTAAACTTTTACAGAAAAAATATAGAACAGATTTGTTTTTATTAGAAGGTGAAAAGTCTATTGAAGAGGCTTTAGAAGCTGGGATTGAAATAATCAGATTGTTTGTAGAAGAAGATAGTTTCTTATTTTCTGATTTTAAAAATAGAATTGAAACTAATTCTTCGGTTTTAGCAAAAATATCTTCTACTGTAACCCCTCCTAAAGCAGTTGCTGTAGCTAAAAAGTTTCAATATTCTTGGAGTAGTTTATTTAAAAAAGTTCTATTACTAGAAAATATAAAGGATGCCGGAAATCTCGGAACTATTTTAAGAACAGCTGCAGCTTTTAATTTTGATGCAGTGGTTCTGTATGGAGATACTGTTGATTTGTATAATCCGAAATGTGTACGTTCTACTGTTGGTAATTTGTGGAAAATTCCGGTTTTTGAAATAACTGATTTTGAAGAATTGCAAGATAAATTTCTTGATTATCAAAGATTTGCGACTCTTCCAAAATCAGATAATTCTATTTATTTGAGTGATTATACTTTGGGTAAAGATAAATTTCTTATAATGTTTGGCTCAGAGGCTGATGGTTTAACAGATAGTTTGAAAAAATTTGCTACAGAAAATTTAACAATAGAAATGTCTGAAAAAGTTGAATCTTTAAATTTAAGTGTTTCTGTAGGAATTTGTTTATATAAATTACAAAATTTATAAATAATTTTACCTTAAAATGTAAAGTTTTGTAACAGAATATATAAGATGTGAAATTGAATAATTTTTCAATACTTTATATATATATAAGATGTAAGCAAAACGAGGTAAGAATTATGTCAAGAATTAATTGTCATAGCGCATTCCAACATTATGAAATGTTTCATTCAAGACATTGTGGCGGTAATTATGGTAGTGTTTTTAATACTACTTATAATATAAACTGCGGTGGTCATAATGGTGGTTTCTGGGGCGGTTTTGGTCTTGGTTTAGGAAATGCCTTTGGTAATATATTCGGAGGAATGTTCGGCGGCGGAATGTTCGGCGGTGGTAATATGTTCGGAGGTTTTGGATTCCCAATGTTCGGCGGCGGAATGTTTGGTGGAATTCCTTCTTGGAATAATTCTTGGAATCTTTCTGGACTATTTGGTAATCGTGAAAAGAAAGCCGATAAGTCCGATGAAACAGATGCTCCTAAGAAAGAAGTAAAAGTTGAACACGAACCTTGTAATGATCCTGATCTAAAGAAAATTAATGGTTTTAGAGATAAGGTTCAAGAATTACAGAAAGCTCCTGATGCTGCAAAAGCTGAAGCTCTTAAAAAAGAAATTGAAGAAGCAATGAAAAATCAAGATGATACTCATAAAGCTGAAAATACAGCTTCTTATCAAAATTTATTAGATGATTTAAATGCTTTATCTTCTTCAAAACCGGTAGTTACAACACCTGTTTTAGAAACTCCTTCAACACAAACACCTTTGGTAGATAAAGCTAAAGAAATAGATGCTGCTGATAGTTTTGATAAGTTACCAGATTATGCAAGTTTATCAGATGCTGATAAAAAGAAATATCTTGAAAAATGTTTAGAATTAGCAAAATCATTATCACCTGAAGATTTACAAGCTCAAATTGCTAAACTTCCTGATGATGTTAGAATAAAAGTTAAACAATCATTCTATGAAGCTGGTTATACAAACGTTAAACCTGAAGAGTTGAGCGATGATTTATTAAAAAAATTGGTATCAATAATTGATAAATCTGATATTGATGATTTTAATAACATAAAAGTTTTAAAAACAACTAAGTCTGGAGAAAATAAATGGACTGTTGGTATAAAGAGTAATGAATCAGGAACGGAAGTTTCATATGTACAAGTTGAAGTTGTTGATGGAGAGTTAATCTTCCACGGTAAACAAGAAAATCAAAAATATGTTCTTCAAAAAGATAAAGATAATAAGTTACATTTAATGCAATATAAATATTATCAAGGTTTTGGAACAGCAGATGTTAGTAAACAATCATAATAAAAACTCCCTTTATAGGGAGTTTTTATTTTATAAAAATGTACTTTTCACCATATGGAGATGGTGAATTTTTTATATTCTCTAAAAATTCTCCTAAATTATAATCAGGATTCGTTACAAATTTTGTATCATTATCTTTATTGATAATCTCATTCTTCGATAAAATTTTTGTTATAATTTCTTCGCTCGTAAGCTCCATTAATAAGCCCTTATTTATTTGTGATTGGATAATTAAATTTAGCATTAATATGTTTTTTTTTCAAGAATTTATTATAAATATTTGTAAAAGTTTAATATTAGTATGTTTTATCCTACTTGAAATATCAATATGCTTGTTTTATTATGTTTTTGTACATAAATATGCTATAAAGGTGGTGAAAATATAAATGGCAGAAGTTAAAGTTGGCGAAAACGAAAGTATCGAAAGCGCATTAAGAAGATTCAAAAAGAAAATTCAAAAAGCTGGAATCTTATCAGAAGTTAAAAAACGTGAAAGATACGAGAAGCC
>CALUUP010000005.1 GCA_944323985.1 Candidatus Gastranaerophilales bacterium
TGATGCACCAATAACAGCAACTGATTTCGGCTTCATAATTTTGTCTAAATTAGTCATTATAGCCTCTTCCTTTCTTTTATAAATCTTATAAAATTACATGAAAATTATAGTACAAACACATTTGTTAAGGGTAGTAAATATTTATTTTTGTTAAATAAATTATAAAAATTAACGTTTTTTATGATAAAATATTTAAAAATATCATAAAATATGAAAGGATTTATTAAACATGGAAAAATTAGCAGATATTGGTGTATTTGGTGGATCTGGTTTTTACAAATTCTTAGATAATATCAAAGAAGTAAAAGTAGAGACTCCTTATGGAATGCCATCAGATAGTTTATTTATAGGTGAAATTGGCTCTCATAAAGTAGCATTTATGCCTCGTCATGGCAGAAGTCATACTATATTACCTCACCTAATAAATTATCGAGCTAATGTATGGGCTATGAAAGAAGTTGGTTGTAAACGAGTTATTTCACCTTGTGCAGCAGGTAGTTTGCAAAAACATGTAGCACCTGGACATTTTGTTATCTGTGACCAATTTGTAGATTGGACAGATGGTAGAAAATCAACTTTCTTTGAAGGACCTATCGTTACTCACCCTTCACCTGCTGAAACTTATTGCCCTGAGTTAAGAAAAATCGCAATTGATACAGCTAAAGATTTAGGCATCACAGTGCATGAAACAGGTACTGTTGTAGTAATTAATGGTCCTAGATTCTCTACAAAGGCTGAATCAAAATTCTTTACTAATCAAGGTTGGGAAGTAATTAATATGACAGCATTCCCTGAAGCATATCTTGTAAAAGAAATGGACATGTGTCCACTCAACATTTCTTTAATAACAGATTATGATGCAGGACTTGTTGGTGATGTTCCTCCGGTTTCTCATCACGAAGTTATTCAAGTGTTTAATAACAACTTAGATAATTTGAAAAAATTATTATTCACTATGATAGAGAAAATACCTGTTGACAATAATAACTGTGAATGTGCTAATACTAGAAAAAATTCACAATTATAATAAAATTAATCTTACCCTCTCCTCGTTTGGAGAGGGTATTTAAAGGGAGAGGTTATGATTGCAAGAACTGTTAATTCATTATTTTATTTCTATTATTTACTTATAATTTTAAGAATATTTTTGAGTTGGATTCCTAATATTGACTGGTATCAACAACCTTTTAAAGGAATGCAATCAATAACAGATCCTTTTTTAAACATTTTTAGAGGAATAATTCCTCCAATTGGAATGCTCGATATATCACCAATTGTTGCAATAATTTTACTACAAATATTACAAGGAATTATTGTAGGATTCCTTTCAGGACTAGGTTTGTAATGGATTACGAGAAAATTAAAACAGCTATTGCTTTAACACAACAAAAAAAATTTTCAGAGGCAGAAAAACTTTATAAAGAATTACTGCAAGAATATCCAAATAACGAAATTATTTTATCAGCATTTGGTCTTTTTTATGTAAGCATAAAAAAATATGATAAAGCCTGTGAAATATTAAAACAAGCTTGCAACATAAAAGAAACCTTAGGAACTTTATCTGCATTAGGATTTGCAGAATTTGAACAAAACAATTTTGAACAAGCGGCTTTATATCTTGAAAAATCTCTTGACTATGGAGAAAATCCTGATATTTATAATAAATTAATATTGAGCTTATTTGAAACAAAAAACTACCAAAAAGCTATTGAATATTCAAACAAAATGTATGCTCTTTACCCTGAAGATAAACGTTCTTTTGCCAACAAAATAAAAGCTCTTACTCAGAATGGAGAATTATTACAAGCCGAAAAAATTTGTGTAGAAGCATTAAAAAAAGATCCATCAGTAGCTTCTTTATGGTTTCATTTAGGTTTTCTAAAAGAATTAATTTATTCTGATGATAAACAAGCAAAAGAATGCTATAAAATTGTTGCAGATTTAGGAAAACCTGAGGCGTTTTATAACATAGCTGTTAGTTGCCAAAAACTTCAAGAATATTCTGAAGCTGAAAAATATTACAAAAAAATGTTAGAATATTTCCCAAATGATAATTCGACAATTACTTCATTAGGAATGTGCTACCTATCACAAAAAAAATTCAAAGAAGGATATGAATTATTTTTTAAACGCGATAAATCAAAATTTGCTGAAATGTCAAATAATTTTTGGATGCCAAACCAAGAATTAGCCTCTGAAATTGTAATAATATGCGATCAAGGCTTTGGAGACCATATTCAATTCATAAGATATTTACCGTTTTTAAAAAACAAAAAAGTAAGTGTAGCTTGTTCAAAATCGTTAAAAGAACTTTTTAAAAACAATTATCCAAACATAAATTTTATTGATTATGCAGAAATAAATCCAAATACACAAGCTTTATTTATAACAGATTTAGCATACATTTTAAATATTGATTTTAACAATATACCTTTTTCAGAAGGTTATCTAAAATCAGATACATCTGAAATCATATCAGATAAAAAAAAGATAGGATTATGTTGGGAAGCTGGAAGTGCCGGTATTAGAACAATGATTAATCGCACAATTAACATCAAATGTTTTGAGCCTCTGCTAAATATGAATAATATTCAAATATATTCTTTCCAAGTAAATGATACTTTAGAAGGAAACAAAAAATATCCTCAAATGATTAATCTCGCAAAAGATTTTAAAGATTTTTCCGACACCGCAAAAGCACTCAAAGCAATGGATACAGTTATTACAGTAGACACATCAGTTGCTCACTTATCTGGAGCATTAGGTGTTAAAACATTTTTACTTCTACCTTACACAACAGACTGGAGATGGTTCCAAGATACTGAAAAAACTCCTTGGTACAAAAGCATTGAAATTTTTAAACAAACCGATTCTATTTCTTGGGAAAAACCTATAAACGAAATCATAGAAAAACTACAATCTTAAACTCCAGAACCTTTTAAACCAACACCTTTTAATTTTTGCTCAATTCTACGATACCATTTCAATTTCTTCTGGAATAAAGTATCATACCCCTTAAAATTTGCCTGACTTATATCATGAAATTGCTTATCACAAAGAGCCTCAAGAGTTTTAGCAAGATAATCAGAAAATTCTTTTCTGTTAGGCTTATCATTATCAAGTTCTATTAATTCTCCCATCTCTACTAAAACTTCAGGGCGATTATCTCGTAAAAACATATAATTTACAGCTACAGGCATCAAAGCTATCTTACCGTATTTCTTAGCAGCTTTTTCAGCTACATAAGCAAGCCCAGTTTGAAATTCTATTGGTCTATAATTAGGAGGTTTTATAATTCCTTGAGGGAAAAGATACAAAATATTATTAGTATCGCCCAAAACTTCTACAGAGTATTTTAAAGCTTCCATTGAAGCTTGAGGAGATTTTTTATTAACGTTAAAAGCACCACCCCTGCGAAGCAAAGGAAACCTATTTAATTCCTCTACCATTAAGCGAATTTCTTTTTTAAAAATTCTATTACAGATATTATATCCTACAATACCATCCCACCAATTACTATGAGGAGCAAATAAAATTATTGGAGTATCCGGAGATTTTTTATAAAAATTTTCAGCTCCCTTATAACGAAATGCATAGAAACGATTTTCTAACATTCCGTAAAAAAATCTATCTGCCACCCACAACCAAAAAGGAGATGTTTTCGCCGGACGAAACTTTTCATCAATATTTCTCAACTTCGTCGGCGGAACCTCTGAATATAAATCCTCTAAATTAATCATAGAACTATCATACACATTTTTTACAACTTTGTGAACACTTTAATAAAGAATTTTAAATAAAATTTACAATCAAAAAAAGAGTCGGTGTTTAAATAACACCGACTTCATTTTTAAAAAATAAAATTTTACTGATAATTTATACTGTAATCATCTTCAATAACTCTTGCTGCACAAGCAATACCATCGCCTGAAGGAGATTTCCCAGCACAACCATTTTCACTATTCCAAAGAACAGCTGATTCATCATAATCTGCAACTGCTTCACTACCATATGGATAAATATTACCATTCTCAGCAATATAAAAACGATAAATATCTTTACCATATACATTCGGTCCTTTATCAGCATTTACGTCCAAAAATAAATCAGCTACAGGATTACAAAAATCTTTTTTACAATTTGCTGTATATGAAGCAGGATAAAATACCAAATTTATAGCAGACGAATTTGCCAAATAAAATCTTATATAATTATCCATTGTTGAATCACTAGCTAATCTTAAAGTATGAATTGAAACATCAGTAGGCATACCCAAACTAATTTTTTCTATCTTAAAATACTTATCCATCTGTTCTTTAACACTATCAATTACTTCATCAGAAGATGATGCATTCACTTCTTTAGATACCACATCAGACCATAATACAGTATCTCTTAAATCATCAACATCTTCTTTTGCCTTCATTTGTTCCATTGCAGATTTCATAATTGATAAATTTGCCTTAAGACTTTGAGACCATATATTTCTATCCAAATCTGCTTTCAATGCAGGTAAAGTCACAGAAGCTATTACACCTATTACTCCCAATGTTAT
This sequence comes from Candidatus Gastranaerophilales bacterium, assembly GCA_944323985.1. Taxonomy (GTDB): domain Bacteria; phylum Cyanobacteriota; class Vampirovibrionia; order Gastranaerophilales; family Gastranaerophilaceae; genus CAG-196. The sequence goes on from CALUUP010000005.1 coordinate 4,556, forward strand.
TAATACTTCTGCAAGAGTAAAGCCTTTCTTAAACATTCTCATAAATACCTCTTCTTATCTTAACTAAAAAAATTATATCAAATATTCTCAATACTATCAACTCTATATTGCAACGCTTGAGTTAAATGAGATAATTTGATATTCTCATCATTACTTAAATCTGCAATTGTCCTTGCTAATTTTAAAATTCTATTATATTTTCTTCCGGACAACAGATATTTTTGAGATGCTAACTTCATAAAATCCAAAGATTCTTTATCCAATACACAGAATTTTTTTATTTGACTTGGATTCAATTCTGAATTTGTATAAATATTTTCATCTTTATATCTATACATTTGAATCTTCCTAGCTTTTATAACTCTTTTTTTTATATCAAAAGAACATTCTGTTTTCTCTTTAGAATTTACTAACTCTTCTGCTGTCAACCTTGGAACATTAACAAACAAATCGATTCTATCCAACAATGGACCTGAAATCTTTGCTCTATATTTTTGTATTTGATATTCAGAACAAGAACATTGTTTTTCCCTATCACCTAAAAAACCACAAGGACAAGGATTCATAGCACCAACGAGAATAAATTTAGCCGGATATTTTATAGAACTCTTAGTTCTAGAAATAACAATTTCCCCATCTTCTAAAGGCTGCCTCAAAACCTCTAATATTTGTCTTGGAAACTCAGGCATCTCATCTAAAAATAAAACACCTCTATGAGCTAAAGTTATCTCTCCGGGCTTTGGATTAACTCCTCCACCAATTATACCATTTTGTGAAGCTGTATGATGTATAACTCTAAAAGGTCTTTCTGTAACTAATGGTTTGTCATTGGTCAATAGTCCACAAATACTATAAATTTTAGTTAATTCTATTGCCTCTTCTTTTTCTAAAGATGGTAATATTGATGCAAAGCATCTTGCCATCAAAGTTTTTCCTGAGCCAGGAGAACCTGACATTAATATATTATGGCCACCAGCAGCTGCAATTTCTAAAGCTTTTTTTGCTTTTTGCTGACCCTTTACGTCCTTAAAATCATATTCAAAAACTTCTTCTAAATTTTCTACAAAAAAATTAGAAATATCAACTTTTGTTTCTTTTAAAGGTTCTCCTGAAAAATGATTAACTACATCATTTAAATGCTTCACACCAAAAATATTTACACCTGATACCAAAGCTGCTTCTTCTGCGTTATCATAAGGTACAAAAATATTTTTCACACCAACATCTTTTAAGCCACTAACCAATGGTAATGTACCATTTATTTTTCTTAAAGAACCATCGAGAGACAACTCCCCCAAATATGCAATCTCATCACTGTCAGGAATCTCAATACCTTGTTCTTTTAATATCCCTACTGCTATCGGCAAATCAAAATTTGTACCTTCCTTTTTTATATCAGCTGGGGCTAAATTTATAATCACTTTACCTGTTGGAAAAGAATAACCTGAATTTTTTATTGCAGAACGAACCCTCTCTCTTGCTTCATTTATAGCACTATCAGGTAATCCAACTATACACAAACTTGGTAGTGAATTTATTACATCTACCTCTACTTCTATCTTAAAAGAATTTATGCCAATTGCGGCAGAAGTTAAAGTTTTAGTTACCATAAAGCTATTATAACACAAAACTATACATCAGGTAACATCGAAGATATTTCTGCAACAATCCTTGCCAAATCTGGACCGCCAAATATTGCTTCTAATATCAAACCTGCATTTATAATAGTTGTTTCTCTATACTCCATTGTATCAACATCTATTATATTAAACTCAATATAATCATCCCCAACATAGACAACTTTTCCATACTCAGCTCCCGTTGCCCACCTCAAAAATACATATTTTTGTTCAAATACCTTTAATCTATTTATTAATTTCATATCGATACCTTCATGTATATATTATTAGTCTTTTTTTTTATAAAGTCAAACTTTATAATTAATTTAATTTCATCAAAAAATTCTTTAAAATCATTTGTTCATCACTATTTAAAGACAAAAATTTATACACATATAAAACTTCTCCATAGTGATTCTCTACATTCAACTTTTCCCTTACAAATTTTGTTTCAACAACAAGCCTACTATCAGGGAAATTAATTATTAAATCTTGAGGAAACTCCAATGTTAATATTCCGGAAATTTTTTTATAAATACTTGAAACATTTTGATTTGAAAAGAAAGAAATACCACCCAATGACAAATCTTCTGTTTGTGCAGTTATAATAAAATCATCCTTAAATTTTATAACTAATGGTAATTGCACCTTCTTTCTGGAACTATTCCTATATTGTATAAAATCCCACTTTTGTGGAATACTTACTGTATAAATAATATCTCTTAATGACAGATTAGATTCTTTTATAACAACATTGGATTTATAAACCCCATCTTCTGTATAAACAATTAATTCTGCAGAAGTTTTTTTCTTAGGTTTTACAAAATTTACAGGCATTACTCCTGCAAAATAACATTCCTTATTATCCATAAATCTTAACTTAACAGATTCTTTTCTTTTTACACTATTAGAATCTAAATAAACTAAATATATCTTCGTAACTTCTGTATCACGTAAAATATTATGTTGCATTGTAAAACTCTTTCTTATAATAATTAATCACATATACATAATAACACGTATTATTTTATAAATTCAATATTTAAAGAGCAATCCAATCATATAAATTTCTAATTTCTCCAAAATTAAAATCTCTTAAAACAAATTGTGTTGACAAATTTTGTCCAATTGGATTTATAAAAAATTCATTGTCTTTATATACACCAGTATAATTTTTACCTTCATTTACACAATATGGAACGACCACTTTCCCTTGATTATTTAAATATGCCAACCCATGTACTCGACAAATTATTGGACGATAATCATAAACACTACATTCATTATTAACCAAAAAAGGACAAACACCACCTCTTTGAATAATACTAAAATTTTTTTGTAAAATTTTCTTTATAGAATTATCTAATTTAGAATACCCCAACATCAAATATTCTAATTCTATTTGAGAAAGCGGATAATCACCTTTTTCACAACAAGCAGCACAACCCTTCTTACAAAAAATATATTTTTTATGTTCTTGTAGATATATACCTAATTGTTTATCAAATACTTCTAAAAACTCAGAATATTTAATCAACGTCTACCCCAAAATCTAGCCCAAAAACTTTTTGATTCATGACTTTCAAGCTGTTCTATCCTTTGAGAAAGTTCTTTATTATGTTCCAACAATTCTTTTACTTGTTTTGCTAAAATCTCATTATCTCTTTTATATCCACCTGCTTCAATTAATTGAGATGTAAAATTAGAATTCTTAATATCATCACTAATTTTCTTAGCAACAGCTTCCGCTAACATCTGTAAAGTCTGACTAGATACATCTAATGTAAAACTCTTACCTGAAGGTGTTGTTTCAACTGGCAAATCTTCTTTTGTAACAAGCTCAGTTGACTCATTTTCATTATTACTATTTTCATTAAGCAGATCGCTAACCATTATAGGTTGAATACTCTTTTCTTCAGTTTTTTCAATCTTTGCTTCCATCCTTGACAACTTTGTTATTATTTGCTCATCACTATAACCTTGAGCCTTTAAAGAAATACCTTTCTTTATCTTTTCTAAAGCCAAATCATCATAAAATTCTAAACCATTTTCATCTTCATATATAGATTCTATCTTCCAATCTTCTAAAAATAAATCCAAGGAGTGTTGATCAATATAATAATTTTCAGCATTCAAACTTTTTAATATTGATTCTCTATTAAACATCTTTAAACCCCTTTCCCAGACGAAATATTCCCTAATAATATTATCTTCTAACTAACCTTGCCAGATCTCTTTCCTGTGATTTTTTAGTTAAAGCTTCTCTTTTGTCATAAAGCTTTTTACCTTTTGCAAGACCTATTTCAAGTTTAGCAAAACCATTCGATAAAAACAATTCTAAAGGAATAATTGTTACACCATCTTTTTTCACTTTATCCAACATCTTTAAAATTTCTCTTTTTTGCAAAAGTAACTTTCTAACTCTATCAGGTTTGTGATTAAATCTATTACCCTGCTCATAAGGAGAAATATGCATACCATATAAAAACACTTCATTATCTTCAATTTTTGCAAAAGAATCTTTCAAATTGACCATTCCTTTTCTGATAGACTTTATCTCAGTTCCTGTTAAAACAAGCCCTGCAACAAATTTATCAAAAATCAAAAAATCATGAAATGCTTTTCTATTAACTGATATACTTTTCTTATTCATAAGAGCATTATAATGCAAATAAATAGGTTTGTATAGTAAATCACCCTTCAGAATTAGAATCTAAAGAAGGCATTTCCTTTTTATAAGAACAAGTTTTATTCGAACAAACCTCAAAAAGTCCATTTTTAGTATTCTTTTTCAAAAGTAATTCACCACATTCTGGACAAACATTCCCAGTAGGTTCATCCCAAAGTGCATATGAACATTCCGGATATCTGTTACACCCATAAAAAACCTTACCATACTTAGATTTTTTCTCTATAATAACGCCCTCTCCACACTTAGGACACTTTACACCTGTAGAGCGAACATATTTTTTACGATTCCAACATTCCTTACACTCTAAATACTTACCATAAGGACCAACTTTCATAACCATTTCACCGGAACACTTCTCACATTTTTCATCAACTGTTTGAGAGACTTTGTCTTCTCCTTCTACACTATCCAATTCCATACTACTATTTAAAGAAATAATAGTCTTACATTCCGGATACCCTGAACATCCCAAAAACTGTGTTCCAAAACGACTTGTTTTAACAAGCATAACTTTCCCACAATTAGGACACTTTTTATCGCTTTCTATTACTACCTTTTGAGCGGTTTTCATAACGGAATTCACAACTTCCATAAAAGGAGAATAGAACTCTTTCAAAACAACATTCCACACTGCTTTCTTTTCAGCAATCAAATCAAGCTTTTCTTCCATGCCTGCAGTAAATTTATAATCCATAATATCAGCAAACTGACTAACGAGCTGCTTACATACCGTTCTGCCTAAAAGAGTCGGAACCAAAGCCTTATCCTTCTTTTCTACATATTTTCTTGTCTGAATAACAGTAATAATAGTAGCATATGTAGAAGGTCTACCAATTCCATGTTCTTCCAAAGCCTTAACTAAAGAAGCTTCATTATATCTTGGAGGCGGCTGAGTAAAATGTTGTTTTGGCTGAATTTCCTTACACTTAACTTTATCACCTTTTTCTAAATCAGGAATTTTTGCATCAGCTTCTTTTTCATCTTCTTCTGCATCATTATAAAGTTTCAAAAAACCATCAAATAAAATCTTACTTGTACCAGCCTTCAAATTATAATCTCCGGCTTTTATATCAATAGTTTTATTAGCAATTTCAGCAGGAGCCATCTGAGAAGACATAAATTTTTCCCAAATCAATTTATATAATTTATACTGCTCTGCTGATAAATACTGTTTTATACTTTCAGGAGTTCTTTCAGGATAAGAAGGTCTAATTGCTTCGTGAGCATCCTGTACGTTTTGTTTACCTTTAACATAAACATTTGTAGTTGAAGGATAATACTTTTCACCATAGTTTTGAATAATAAAATCTTTTGCCATCTGATGAGCATCATCTGAGATTCTGACACTATCAGTTCTCATATAAGTGATTAAACCAACAGGAGTCCCATCTATTTCTATACCTTCATACAATTTTTGAGCAACTTGCATCGTTTTTGAAACACCAAACCCCAACTTTGAACTTGCTGCTCTTTGTAATGTTGATGTTATAAATGGTGCCGTCGGTTTTCTCTTTGTTTCCTTTTTAGTAACTTTATCAACTTCAAATTCTGTTTCAGGATTAAGAAGAAACTCTTTTACTTTATTAGCTTCTTCTTCATTATTAATCTCTAATTTTTTATTCTTATATTTATTAACCTCTGCCTCAAAAAGCTTTCCATCCTTATCCATAATGGTATGAATAGACCAATACTCTTTTGGCACAAAAGCTTCTATTTCTTCTTCTCTCTCACAAATCATTCTTAAAGCAACAGACTGAACTCTACCTGCTGACAAACGATAATTCCCTAATTGCTTCCATAGTACAGGAGATAATTTATAACCTACAAGCTTATCTAAAATTTGTCTTGTCTGTTGAGCTTTAACTTTATCCATATCAATTTGACGAGAATGTTCTACAGCGTATTTTACAGCCTTTGGAGTAATTTCATTAAACTCAATTCTAAAAACTTTATCATCCGGCACTTCCAATAATTCTCTAACGTGCCAAGCTATAGCCTCTCCCTCTCTATCAGGGTCGGATGCTAAATATATTTTATCAGAACGCTTTGCTAATTCGTTTAATTTTGTTACAACTTTCTTTTTTTCAGGAATTATAACATACGTAGGTTTAAAATCATTATTAACATCAAAACCTAAAACATTTTCCGGCAAATTTCTAACATGACCAAAACTAGCTTCTATCTGATAGCTATCTCCTAAAATCTTTTTTATAGTCTTTGATTTTGCAGGAGACTCAACTATTACTAAAGCTTTTTCCTTCTTTGATTTAGTTGATTTTTTCTCACTTACGGCTGCTGTCATGCTTTTTTATACCTATCACCCTCTACTTGTATAATTAAACCCTTTATTTCCATCATCGTTAAAAGAGTTAATAACTCTGATGTTTCCATTTTTACTACAGACTGTATTTCATCAAACCCCTTTGGTTCAATTTCTATTATATCAAAAACTATTTTTTCTATACTATTAAGTTCTATTTTTTCTTCAGACTTGTTTACAACTTCCCAACCTAAATAATTCAATATATCTTCACCAGTTGTTACAATACTTGCTCCATCTTTAATTAACTTATAAATCCCCTCCGTATTTGAATTATTAATAGCTCCCGGAATACACATAAGCTCACGCCCTTGCTCTAAAGTTAGATTAGCAGAAATTAAAGCACCGCTTTTTAATGCCGCCTCACCAACTACAGTTCCATAACTTAATCCGGTAACAATCCTATTCCTTTCCGGAAAACGAAATTTCAAAGGCTCAAACGTTGGATAGTACTCAGTTATGACAGCCCCACAGCCTGACTCAATTTGCTCATAAAGAGCCTTATTTGTACTTGGGTATGTAAAATCTAAACCACTTGCAATAACACCTACTGTTTTCAAATTATTATCAATGGCACTTTTATGAGACACAGCATCAATACCTGCAGCAAGACCTGATACGATACAGACATCAGTGTTCGATAAATCCGAAATAACTTTATTTACCCCTTCTTTTCCATTAAAACTAGCTTTTCTTGAACCAACAAATGCAACTGTTTTTTCTAAATTACAAGAAAATAAATCACCTTTATAATACAAAGTCATTGGAGGATTAGAAATTTGAGAAAGCATATAAGGATAATTTTCATCCTCATAAGTTAAAACATTTATTCCACGTTTTTGAACTTCTTCAAAAGCCTTATCAGGAACAATAACTTTTTTCTTTTCAATAAAATTTTCAGCCTTTCTTACACTCAACCCATCTATTTGTTTTAAATCTGAAAGTTTAGCATTAAAAGCGACTTCTATATCACCAAAATAATCATATAGAGATTTGATAAAAGTAGAGCTAAGTTGTTCTATTGCAGAAAAAGCTACCCAATATTTTGTTTTCATCTTTTTGCTTTAATTCTCTCTATCAATTTAGAAACACTATCCTTTTCTTCTTTAGGAATATCAAAATTAATATAATCTTCAAAATATTCAATAGCATCGTCAAAATCTTCTCTTGCAAGAAATAAAATCCCAACTTTCTTATAAGCAAGAGTAAATTTATCATTAACCGCAATTGCTTTTAAATAATTAGAAATTGCTTTATCTATTTCATTATTAGCTTCATAAGCTTGCGCTAAAGAATAATACAATAATTCATTATTTTCTTTATACTCAATAACATTCTCAAAATTAGAAATAGCACTTTCATAATCACCCAACTCAAAAAACACATGACCTAAATCATAATAAGCATCATAATTTTCAGGTTCCCCATCTAAAACTCTTTCTAATTCAATAATAGCATCTTCCCATCTTTGATCTTCAATATAAACTCTTGCAAGCAAATGTGCAATGGTTAAATTATCTTGTAATTCATAACTTCCTCTTTGCAAAGTACCAAGAGCAGAAGGTACATCACCTGCTTTATAATACAAATCAGATAAATTTATATAAGCTTGAGCTAATTCAGGATCCAATTCTATAGCTTTTGTATAAAAATTTTCAGCTTGTTCAAAATTACCTATACAAGAATAAGCCACTCCTAAATTATTGTAAACATCCGCATTATCAGGTTCAGTTTCTAAAACAGAACTAAACGCATCAATAGCTTCTTGATATTTTCTTTCTTTAAAAAGGCTCATAGCCTTATCTATTTTTTCAGACATTACAAATCCTCTTCATCTTTTGTATCTATATTATGAATAATAGTTCTAACATTTCCTTCTGCAACAAAATCCTTAGGATCCATTGTCATCTTTATCTTATCAGCGATAATATCTTTATCTTGTTGAACAATTTTTGAACGACCTACAAAATAAACTTCATTAGGCTTGCCTGTTTCTTCGTTAGGAAAAACAGATACTTTAGGACCTTGAGCATAATAATCATCATACCAAATTTTTACATGTCCGCTTCCAACATAAGAATTTTGTTTCTTATGATATTGTTGATAATCAGAATGAATAATTAATTTCTTACCGTCATCCGAAATTGCAACTGTTTTAGTATTACCTGAAACACTCATTTCTTCGGTTATAGGATTATAAATAAAATGATGCCCTTCAGATTCATTTTGAGCCTGCTTAACTTTCGCATTACCGATCAAATCAATACGTTGCAAACCACCTTTTTGATCCGCTATTATAACAGCCTTATCAGAAAATGTATCAATATCTTTATATTTTATAGTAACAGCACCTGTAGCTACCATTACGCTGCTTTTTGTATCATATTCTTGTGCATCTGCATTAATTACAACTATAGGAGTATTACCTTCCGTAATAATAGATTGAGACTCACCTTCGGCTCTCACAACTTTATTAATTAATGAAACCTTTAATATATTTGCCTTTACTTCTCTTTTCTTATTTTCATTAATTTCATAAGCATATGGTTTATCATAAAAAGTTGCAGTATCCAATTTATTATTTCTACGAATAGAAACATCCGCTTTTGGACTTTCCACAGTTAAATTATCCAACTTAACTTTTACACCACCATCGAGTTTAATTTTTCTTTCTTCATTAGAAAAAGTTTGAGTTTTAGATTCAATAATTAAATCCGAAGAAAAAACCGCTAAACTTGATAATATTAATAACGCAAAAACTAGAAATCTTTTCATTATTTATCCTCATAAATTTTAGTTTTAGTATTTCCAACTATTTTAAACTTTTCATATCCAACACCAATATAACCTTTATCTGCTGTTGCAATCATTTCATTATTTTTCTTAATCAAAACGTGTCCTTCCGCGACAGTTTCTTTATCAGACCCAGACCAAGTCAATTTATCGGTATTTAAAGAAGTATTATCCTTCAACACGATATAAGTATTATCATAAAGAGTTATTACACCCGTTTTTTCATCATAAGTTCCTTTAGAAGATTGAAAACTCATCGCAACCTCATTTTTTTGATAAAAATTCCCAATAACATTGTTTAAAGTTGCTACACTATGATCATTACTATAATTACCGGTTTCTCCATATATTTCAAAATATTTATTACCATCTTTTGTTTCAGTAATAATGATACCTACAGCATCAACCTTCTGTTCATCCTCTTTTCCTTTAATTTGAGAACGATTAAAATTAGCTGTAATAACACCTGCTGAAATAAACGCCCAAGACATAACAAATACAACTAAAAAAATCGCAATCACATATGAACGTTTTTTCTTATCTATTTTATTAAATCTCTCATAAAATTTCTTTAAAAATTCCATAGAAACATTCTACCATAGTAAAAAAGGTATATCAATTTAATTCAGGAAATTACAAGATATAATCTTTTGTTTTCAATGCTAAAATTTTTTCAACTTCATCTTTATTTTGCGTTGAACCAAATATAACTGCAAACAAAGGATTATTTCTATAATCAATACGCCTTACTTCTAAAACATTTGAATAATTAGCCAAAAATCTTTCATATTCAAACCCTTTTATCTTAGATCTATCAATTCCAACAGGAACTTCTGCCATTGAAAAATAAAAAACTTCTTTTCCAGAGTTAGCTAAAATTTTATTCCAATCAGGTTTTTTCTGATTATAGAAACAATCATAAACATTAATTCCCCAAGCATATTTTGCAACATCAGTAGTACACCAGCCTGCAAATCTCATCGGATTAACTTCTATTGGAATAATTTTTCCATCCTCTCTAACCCTCAATTCAATATGCATTGGGAAATTTTTAATTCCTTTAGCTTCACCAATTTCTCTCAACAATATTGAAAATTTCGCCATATACTTTATCATAATACCTGCAGACATAAGATAAATTCTATCACTAACGTCTTTTGAATTTAAAAATGGATGTTGAAAAATATTTAAAATAACAGGTTCACCATCTCTATCATAATAAGCATCTACAGCAAACTCTTCACCCTCAATCAATTCTTCAATAATAAAATTTGAAGAATCAACAACATTTTTAGGGTACAAATTTCTAACAGATTTCATCTCAGAATCTATCTGAGCAATAGCCTCTCTCCATTCTTTATCATCTCTAACCGTATGAACACCAAAACTTAAAAAACCTACAGCTGGTTTCAATACTATCGGAAATTTTATACCATCTGAAGTCATTGTTTTCAAATCTTCATATTTAACGGACTGAAAATAAAAATCAGGATATATTTCTTTCAATAATTCTCTAAACTCAATCTTATCCTTAAAAATTCTTATATAATCCGCAAGATTGGAATTTGGTAAATTTTCTAAAACCCAAGATATAGAATTTTCAGAATTCGAATAAATCAAAGGATATTCCTGAGATAAATAATAATTTTTAGCTACCCCAGAAGATATAATATCAAAAGCACCGTCTTCAATATCAGCCTCCCTAACAGATTGATTATCTAAAACCGCCCAATCATTCTGTACAATCGTATCTATCAAAAATTCTGACACATAAGGTTTCTCTAAAATTATCATAAAACACCATTCCTTCCGATAGGCATATTATAATACAAAAACGTTGAACCTGTACATAAAGTTCAACGTTCTCAGCAACAATATTTAAACCAAAATTAATAAATAACTTTTTGGCTATTTTCTAAAACAGAACCAGCACAAGTCCAACCGGAAGTCACCGCTTCTTCATTACATTTATCAGATGAACCACTGTACCAATTATATGCTGAATTCAATTCATCATCACTTGACCAACCATTTCCTCCAATTGGTTTTAAAGAACCATCAGCATACATTGCAAATACAAAAGCATCTCTGCCAATCTTATTTGGCTTAGCTAATCCATTTATATCAATTACTACCAAACCTCTAAATCTTTGATATACAGAAAGTGTTACATCACCAGAATCCTCTACCGGATGAATTGCATACAAAAAGCCGTCCTTTGACAAACCATAATGATCTAATGCGCCAGTTACATATTCAGAATATGAATCAGGAGCTCCTGTCGAAGGACTTTCATTATTGTAGTTTTTTAGCATATCCGAATATACTTGCCCACCTTCTATTTCTTTATAATAAGACATTTTCATATATTTTGATAAATTATTTATGTAATTAACAACATCATCATCACTATCACCAACAAAAGCATTTGCGCCATCTAAAGTTTCAGCACCTGCTTCCATCATCATATTTTGATTTGCTATTTCAAAAGCTGAAACTGCTTTTGCTAACTTCGGACCAACCTGTGCCGTACCAGTATTTTGTATAAGAACAGGAGTTGTTAAAGCTGATATAACACCTATTATACCTAATGTTATAAGAACTTCTGCCAATGTAAAGCCAAATTTTTTCATATAAATCTCTCTCCTAATACTACTTCCTCATTATTATAACATAATTTTTACTTTTTGCATAAAAAAAAGGGACTTTTTTGTCCCTTTTTAAATTTTTTAATGTTTATTATTTACCAACTGCAAAAGCTTTAACAACTGTTACTGAACCATCAACATTTTTTCTGACACCTCTATCAATTTGATCGTCGTCCAAATCTGCTGCATATGCAACCGGTGTATAAACTTGTGACATATCTACAGAATGTCTTTCATAACTTCTTAAAACTTTTGCATTTTCATTATCTTCAGGATCTATTGTTGGTTCTTCAGGATCTACCGGTTTTTCTGGGCCTACTAAATATGTTGTATCTTCTTGTCTGTTTTCACTTATATTATAACCATTTTCTCCATTTGTTAATTCATAAGTAATCTCATCATTTCCATTTATTGTTACTTCTTTTGCATCACGAATATTTGTATATTTCAAAGTGTAATCTCTTGAAGCAAAATCAACTTTTAATTTATCTGTTTCATTTCCTACTGTAATAGTATCAGCATGAACACCATTTCCTGTAATTTCAATAAATTTATCAGGTGCGGTCAAATACAATTTATTTGCATTTGCACCTGTAACTTTTAAATCTCCATTTGAAGAAATATAAGCAAATGCTTCAGTTGCAACATTGGTTATTGTTCCTCCTGCAATATTCATATTTGTATGACTACTTGGATTATTCAATAGTTTATAAGTTTCCATTGTACAAATTATTTGCTCATCTACAGTTGAATTTTCAGTTGATTTTAGACCTCCAATATAACCCTTTGCACTAAAATCATATTTATTAGCAGTTATTAAAGCTTTTCCATCTGTTATTATATTTAAATTTTCAGATTTTAACTTAATTGAATCTGCCACTGTATCTATAGTTACTGCTATAGTACCATTATTAGCATAAGCATCAATAGCCCCTCCAACTGTAAGACTTCCATCTTGCAATTTTCCAGCATCAATGTCATAACCTCCGATATGAATATTATTTTCTGAATTAATTATTAAATTTCCTCCAACATTATTATCTCCAATCACATGAACAAAATGTTTATAACCTTGAGGATTTTCTGATTCTTTTGTTGTTTTTAATTCCATATTTTTACCAACTTGAACATTACCAACTTCTAAAAATCCTCCACCATTTTCCATTTTTAAATTTCCACCAACTTTAGTATTTCTTGCATACATCAAAACTCCATTACCTTTCACATTGGCATCCCCTGTAATTTCTAAAGCTTTGCCATTTGAAACATAGTTAAGAGCAACACTATCGTTTGATTTAATATCTAAATTACCGTTAATTTTACCACCACTTACTGTTTTAACAACGCCTTTATCCGCAATAATATATACATCACCATCTATATTTACTGCTTCTAATCTAACAGCATCTTTTACATCAATATTTCCTGTTGATAAATAATCTTGACCATTAGCAGTTATTAATTTCAATCCGTTCTGTGTATTAATAGCTGATTGTACAACATTAATAGAAGGAGCTAAAATGTTAAATTCTCCTCCTACACTAAAATCAGAATCTTGAATATTAATAACACCAACAGGAAGACTCGTAGCAACTTTTGATACATCCATTTTACCATCTATAAAAGTTGCAGTCATTGGCTGAGTTGTTACCATAACATCTCCGGCTGTTGTAAATTTAGCTCCGTCAAATAAAACTCCGTTAGGATTTGAAATAATCAATTTCCCAATACCACTATTCGCATTTATTTGACCATATATTGTAGACATTCCATTATTAACAGTATTTAAAATTGTTAAATTATTTGAACCGCCAACTGCATTAAAATTTAAACTTTCTCCTTTATTAACGTTTAAAGAACCCCAATTAACATGAGCATCTCCAGAAAAATTCAAATCAGCAGAACCATTTCCTTTGTTAATACCAGCAAAACCTCCATCAATTTTATCAATAACAGCTCCTCCTAAACCGTTACCTAAACCGGTATCAATAGATGCCCAAGAAATTTGCATACTTGCAAACATTGTTGTTAAAACTAAGGCTGAAACTTTCTTTACAAAATTTTTCATAATATAATACTCCTCTAGTTATATTCTTTTATATATAAAGTATTTAATTAGAGAAAAATTGCCTTTTTGTTACAGTTTTTTACAATCTAATTACATTTTTTCACCTTTTATAAGTTAAATTTGATATAAAATATAAATTGATGTATCATTAACATATGAAAAAAGAAGTGATTGCTTACATTCATTCCCATTGGGACAGAGAATGGTATCGAGAATTTGAAATTTTTAGAATGCGTTTATTACGAGTTTTTGATAACGTATTGGATTTATTACAAAAAAATAAAATACCTTGCTTTTATTTTGATGGTCAAACAGCTGCTTTAGAAGATTATTTAGAATTAAGACCAGAAAATAAAGATTTAATATTATCACTTATCAAAAGAAAAAAACTTTTCATCGGACCTTTTTATTGCTTAATTGATGAATTTCTTACAGATAAGACTTGCTTCAGAAAAAACTTAGAAATCGGTTTAAAATACTCTCTAAAATTAGGATGCGAAGATTTTATAGGATATTTACCCGATACATTTGGACATAGTCAAAACGTAGTTGATATTCTTAGAGATTATGGCATTGACAAGGCTATCGTTTGGAGAGGATGCGGAGATTTCCCAAGTGAATTTTCTTGGTGCGGTATGGATACCGTTCAATTAATTAGAGGTTATTTTAATGACACTTTTTCATCAAATTTATCTATTGAAAAAAAAGCCCAAAATATCAAATATAATCTGGATTTAATTGCTGAAAAATCAAAAGATATAATTCTTTTACCAATAGGAGCAGATCACTTAGGAGTGCCTATAGATATTAAAGAACAAATTGAGAGCATAAATGAAATTTTAAAAGATGAGTATCACATAAAATTAGGCTCTCCTTTTGAGTATTTCAAAAAAACAGAAAACAATTTTAAAGAATTCTGCTGGAATAATGAATTACGAGATAATTCCAAAACATTTGTCCTACAAGGATGTTATTCCTCAAGACTGGATTTAAAAAAAGAAAATGTAGAATGCTCATATTTATTAGATTTAGCGACGCGTTTTATTAAACTTGAAAAAGAAAACAAATATAACACTCTAATAAAATATGCATATAAACTACTCTTAAAAAACCAAGCTCACGATAGTATTTGTGGTTGTTCTACCGATGATGTTCACGAAGAAAATTTAATTCGATATAAAAAAATTAAACAAATTGCTAATACAATAATTGATGAGTTAAAATTTAAAAATAATTTTCAAGAAAAGAAAATAATAAATTTATCAGATAAAAGTTTTTCTGGAATATTAGAGTTTGAAACAACCCAAAACTTAGATGGATATGAAAAAATTTCTTACAAAAAAGGTTTTGATAAATACCTTTTAACAGACACTAACAAAATTCCTGTAACAGAAGATTATACTAACATTTACAAATATCTGGCTAAAGTTGAAAACTTAAAACCAAAAGAAATAGAATATTTGATACCAACAGACACACAATCCGATTTAAAAATTTCTGAAAATTATATAAAAAACAATTTTATCAATTTAAAAATAATAAATAATAAAATTTTAATCAACAAAATCCCATTTTCTTTGGTTGATTTCATTGATTTAGGAGATAGTTATAATAATGGACCAAAAATTAACGATAAAGGAAAAGATTTTAAAATTTCCGGAACAAAAATAATTTTAAACACACCCCTTAGAGTTTCTTTAAAAATAAATTTCGAAAATAACTGGGACATTATACCTCTAACAATATCACTAGATTCAAATTCTACATTTTTAAAATTCGAATTTAACTGGATTAATTCACAAAAAAATCACCTTTTGGAAGCTAAATTTGAACTTCCTAGTCATATCAAAGAAGTTTTCTCAGAAGATATGAATATATTAATCAAAAGAAATTTTGACTCAAATTACGACATTAGAAAAAATTTACCTGACCAAAAAGGCATTGAGGCAAAAACTAACACTGCACCAATGCAAAGAGGTTTGTTAATTGATGAAAAAGAAAACAATATAGGTATAATTACAAAAGGACTAACCCAATACGAAATTTTTCAAAATAATCTATACATTCCAATTCTGAGAGCCACAGGCGTCATATCAAACCCTAAAAACCCAGCAAGGTCTACTCCTGCTGGACCTCCGATAGAAGTTAAATCTTTGCAAATGATTGGAGAAAATAAAGCTGAATTTTATGTATTTTTTGGAAACGAAAATGCTTTTAACGAAGTTCTAAACCAAGTATATAATTACATTATTCTTTAGGTTTAATTAAATCCATACTACTAAAATCAAAGCCGCTTGTTCTTAAAGTATCAATGACTTCTGAAGCATAAGATTTAAAAACAGAATTATAATTTTTCAACGCAACTTCAATTGCTCTTTGATTTTCCACATCAGTTAATTTTATTTCACCTGATTTTAACTTATCAATAGTTACTGGAACATTTTTATAATTAGCCTTTCCATATTTAATTTCAGCAACAGCCTTCGCATATTTCATTTTTAAACAAATCAAACCAACTTTTATCCCCAATTCATCATCTTTTGTACAAGCTCTTCTCAAATCATCAGGAGAAGAATAAGCTAAAATAAAATTACCTTGAGAATCCTTTTCAAATTCTCCATTTTCATCCTTTTTATACAAAATATCATTTAATAAATTTTCATCCATTTTTTTATACACTTCATTCCAATTTCCCTTAGCATTTGGGAAAAAATCTTGTATTGTAGACTTATTAACTTGCATTGGCCCAGCACCGGTTGGAGAATTAATATTTCTCTTAAAAGTACCGTTAGTCTCTTTTGCAATAACAGCCGTTAAAAGATTTGGTTGCAGTTTATATTTTTCAGACACAGATAAAATTCTATCTGCCCAATATTTAATATCATCACTTGAAAGTTTTGCATTTTTCTTTTTAGCTTCCTGTTGAATTTTTAAAGAAATCAAATTTAACTTTTCTTCTTTTAAATAATCTCTTGAAAGCTTAATATCAGTGACTTCTGGCTTTAAATCTAATATTTTAGGTTTATAATCTTTTACCTCATCATTTGCCCAAATTGATGCTTCCTTAAATTTATCTTTAACACCTTTTTCAAATGATTCACACATTTTATTAAAAACACTTACTTCATCATAACTCTCAGTTTTTTCCAAAAAACCACTACCATCTTTATCTGCTAATTTAGCAAATAATAACTTCATTCCTGTTAATTTACTGTAATCAAAACCTTTTGACATACTATATCTCCAATTTAGTTTAACGACAAATTTAAATAAAACTTTAATATTTTTTACAAATATTTACAAAGTAAATAAAATAACCCAATGTCTTTAGTCTATAATAAATGTTATTAAAACTTATAAGGAGAAAACTATGTTAACAGGACCATTTTTAGACAGAAATTGGATTGGTGAAAATAAAAACTATGAAAGTTCAAATATTATCATGTTAGGAATGCCTTTTGATGGAACAGTATCCTATCGTCCGGGCTCAAGATTTGCACCCGAACAAATACGCCTTGCAAGTTGGGGACTGGAAGAATATTCTCCTTATTTTGATAAACACTTAGAAGATTGTAATTTCCATGACGCAGGAGATTTAGAATTTCCTCTTGGAAACACAAAAGCTTCTTTAGATTTAATACAAAAAAACGTTGAAGAAATATATAAAGACGGAAAACGTGTTTTTGGAATTGGTGGTGAACATTTGGTAACATTGCCTGAAATTAAAGCCATTTCAAAATATATTGATAACCTTGCAATAGTTCACTTTGACGCTCATACAGACTTGAGAGAAGAATATATGGGAGAAGCTCTTTCTCACTCTGCAGTAATACAACATTCAGGAAAAATTGTTGGTTTTGAAAATGTTAAACAAATTGGCATTCGTTCAGGAATGAAAGAAGAGTTCGAGCTTATGAAAAAATATAATACATTAATTCATAATTATTCAGAACTTGATTGCCTAAAAAATAAAAATATATTTATAACAGTAGACTTAGATGTTCTAGATACATCAATCATGCCTGGAACGGGAACACCTGAAGTTGGAGGACTTACCTTCAATGAACTTATTGGCTGGTTTAAATACTTAGCAGATTTTAATATAATAGGAGCAGATGTTGTAGAATTAGCTCCGGATTATGATTCAAGTGGTGCTTCTACTGCAGTTGCGACAAAAGTTATCAGAGAACTTTTAATGACAATGTAAAAATTTAAAAATATTTAAAGAGTTCGTATAAAATAATAACTATTTTATACGAACTTCTATATTAATTGTAATCTCTTAAAGACGGTCGTGAATTATCAACTTCACTATATAAATTATTCTTTTTACTTCTTTGAATATTTATAGGTTCATAAGTTGTCTCGACCTCATTATCTTTTTTATCAATAGATTTTTTATAATTTATATTCTGAATATTACTTTCATTTATAGGATTAGAAACACTTGATTCTTGAACTTTTTCAATAACAGGCTCAGCTTTTACATCTAACTGTTTTTGCAAAGCTTTTTCTTCTGCTTTTTGTTTTCTTTCTTCTTTTATTTGATTATACTTCTCTTTCGCATCATTAATCTTTGCATCAACTCTTGTCTTAGCTGCATTATAATTTTTCTGACCTTCCTTATTCCATCTTCTATATTTTTTTGTAAACACATTGTCAAAATTACCCATATCATAATAAATTTTATTTTGTTCTCTTTCATATTCTTCAGGTAAAAGAATGCTCTTTTGAACACTTTGAGCAATTTCAGGACAAATCATTCTTGAATAATCCCTAATTTTTTGTAACTGTTCAGTTTGCGGAGAAGGACCTCTCGTTATTATTCTATTTTCTACAACACTTATAGTTTTATAAAAAGTATTTGACCATAAAACAACATTTGTGTAAGTATCAACTAAAACAGCATAAGTTGAGATTTTATAAGCAGGATCAACAACCGTTGCTCCAGGTATATTAAGAAAATCCCAAACAGTTCGTCTTAAAATATAATTTTCAGAATCTATTGCTGAAGTTATTAACAATACATATCTTGAATTCGACTTATTCGCAACTTTTCTTAATTGAGGATAATCAATATTATAACTGGTTCTAAATCTATTTGTAAGATTTCTTGCAGGAATCATACAAGATGCATCACTTTTTAAAATTTTCCTCTGGTCACTAACAGTTGGAGATTTTATATAAGTCGTGCCATTTAAAATATTTACAACTTCATTTGCAAAAAATTCGGAAGTTGCATTATATATATAAGAATCTATTGCAATATTTTCAGTCACAATATTATCAGGAATAACTAAAACCCTATAAGGCTCTGCTTTAACAAACGGAGCTACAAAAAATACTATCCCAACTACCAATATTTTAAACAAATCTCTCACAAAAAAATTATAACATAACTTTATCTAAACAACAAAACTTTAAATAAAGCTATTAGACTATTTTTTTTCTAATCCACTTGTTAGTTAATACTTTTACTGATATCATATTAATAATTAAAATGAATAAAATTTTAAATAAATATATAATAATTTTAATATCTTTATACACGTTTTGGTTAATATGTTTACCATTTATATTTTCCAAGACGGTTCCTGTAGTTTGCGAAAATATATCAACTAATACAAATTACAATATCAAAGTAACAGAACCAAAATTAAGATTAAACATAATCCCTACGGCAAAAATCTCTGCCAATAAAATTGAAATCACAGAAAAAAAATCAAATGACAAAATCTTACTAAACAATTTTGAAATTACCACAAGAATTTTACCTCTTTTATCAGGTAAAATTCACATTAATAATATTACAATTTCAAACTTACATATAAACGCAACCATAAAAAAAGAAATAGAACTTGATAAAAATTTTTTCAACAATTTATCTAAAACAAAAATTAAATGTGACAATTTTAACCTAAACGAATTTTCTGTTTCTTTATGGGAAAAAGATATAAAAACTCCAATCATATATACAGGAGAAAATGTACTTTTCGAAAATAAAAGCAGACACTTCAAACTCAATTTGGAAAGCAAAATTGATATAAATAATTCCGTTTCAAGTGCTAAAGCAAAATTATACCTTCCAAAAAATAATAATGTTCATAAAAGTTCAATAGATGTACATTTAAAAAATTTCAATCTAAACCCGCTAGGTGAATATTTAAAACAATATTTACCACTAGAAATAAAAGAATTAAACGGAATCGTTAATTTAGATATAAATAATTCTAATTTAAACGCAACAATAGAAAACTTTTCAGCAATTTCTAAAGACGATATAAAATCAATAAAATTTCCTAATAAACTTGAAATTAATTCACAATTTAATATAACAAGTAAAATCATAAATATTGAAAATATAGACATAAAATCAGCTAATATTCATACAATTTTAAAAGGAAAAATCTATAATTTTTTAGAAACAACCTTAACAACCTTAGATTTAAATGTACAAATTAACAAATCAAAAGTCGAAGATATAATCTCAATGCTTCCTGCATTAAACGTAGAAGAATTCAATTTATATAAATTAAAAAAATATAAATTCTACGGTAATGTTATCGGAAACTTTTCAATAATAGGAAATGTAAACGAACCAGAGATACTTGGAGATGTTTATATTGATGATGGAATCTTAATAAAACCAATAAAAAACGCAAGCGGAGCTATTATAAAACTTAATTTCACAGGAAAATATCTAAATTTTGACGTAACAGTTCCCGCAGGAGGTCTTGAAAGAGTTTGGGTAAAAGGCGGAGTAGAATTATACAATATAAAATATTCAGATATGCGAATTTGGAGTACTAAAAATGTAGACTTACAACTTGCAGAAGAAAAAGTTGTCCCAATTCACGAAATCCTAAACTTTGTGATAGGTCCTGTACCTATAATGGATGTAAAAGGTAAAGGTAATATTGATATAACAGTAAAAGGAAATCGAGAAAACCCTCACGTCTGGGGATACTTAAACTTCTATAATGTAACAACATATTTTCTGGAAATCCCCAATTTAATATTAAAAAATGCAGACGCAAAACTAACCTTTAATAACGAAATTGCAGTATTTAAAACTATAAAAGGTTTTGTTAATAACCAACCTTTCAATATTAACGGAAATTGCACACTTCAAGGTAAATTCGATTTTGATGTAAACTCTAACGGCCAAGACACCAATAAACTATATTCCGCTATAAAAACCTCAACAATGATACCGGAAATTCAAAAAATCCTTCCAAAACTTGATATTTGCAAAGGTATTTCAAATATAAATTTAAAAGTATTCGGAGATGTTAAATACATAGAAGACTTGAAATTCAATAAAAACTTTTCAACTAAAGGAACTATAGAACTAATTAATAACACCTTCACTCAACAAGGTATTAGTATTCATAATACTAATGGAAAAATAAATTTAGACGGTTTAAATGCAAATGCCAATCTGACATCCTATATCGGAAATTCAAAACTAACAGCACAAGGAGAAATAAAAAATAATATCGCAAACCTTAATATTAATATTCCAAACCTCAACTTATTTGATGTAATACCAAATTCACAAAATTACAAAAACGAAATAGGAAAAATAAATTTAAAAGTAGATTCTAAATATAACGGTAAAATAGATGAAATTGAATACGATAAAATAAACTTCATTGCAAAAATTATAAATACTCCAAATAATAAATTAAATTTATCGAACGGAGAAATAAAACTAAAAAATAACAAGCTTGAAATTAATAATTTAAAAGGTAATTATCTAGATGGAAAAAACTCATTCTATATAAACATTGAAGCTGATAATATAATTTCAAACAACCCTCAAATTAACGGAAATCTTCAACTTAAAGAATTCAATTTAGAAAACATAAATACAATTTCAAATCTAGCAATACTTCCAAACGAAATAAAAAAACACTTAAAACAAATCACATTTGAGCGAGGAAAAATCAATTTAAATTGCCGTATAAATAACAATCGAATAAATGCATATACAGATTTAGGCGGAATTTGGTTTAAATATAATCCCCTAAACCTTCCAATAAAAATAGTGAACGGAAGTTTAATAATTAGAAGCAACAATTTACGATTAAACAAAATAAACATACTGGCAGATGAAATGCCAATATTAATAGATGGAGAACTCTACGATATATTTAAATCACAAAAATTTGATTTATACTTCAATTCAAAACCAAAACAAGAATTCATAGATAAATATATAAATAAAAACCAAATTTATCCTGTAAAAATAAAAGGAGATATTGTATATTCCGCAAATATTAAAGGCAGCAAAGACAACTTTAACCTAAAAGCAAACGCCCAATTAGCAAAAGATTCAAGCATATATCATCTCGGAGCAACAGTAGGAGATATAGAAAATTCAATAGTCTTAAATCTAGATACAAGAATTATTAAACAAAATTTAATTCGAATAAAAGAATTTTCATATGATAAAATTATCACTTCTCAAAGTGGCAAACAGACTCATCTTAATATGCTAAAAGCAAAAGGTGGAATAGATGTTTATAAAGATGACTTAACATTCCACGATTTATATATAAAAACGAATACCCCAACCGATGCAAGAATATTTAACATAATTTTTAGAAAACCAAATATTAAACAAGGTCAATTTACATCAGATTTAAAATTTAATGGAACATTATCAAATCCAAAATTATTAGGAAGTTTTCATATTTTTGAAACAAATATTCCATTTTTAGATACAACAATGAAAAATATTACATTAGATTTTAAAGAAAAAAATATAGAAATATCAACACTTGGAGAGATTCTAGGTAATGATATATCAATGAAAGGAACGATTAAAAACAAACTTACCCCACCATATTATGTAGAAAAAATTTATCTAACAACCAACCTATTAGACATAAATTACATTATAAACAAATTAAAACTCTCTCAAGTTGATAATATCAAAACATTTGAAAGTTTTGAAGGATTTGATTTGGATACAATTATAATAAAAAATTTAGAACTTAATGCAAATAGTGTACATTTAAAAAATATAATCGCCGAAAACTTTAAAGCTTATATATCACTAAATGAAAAACAAATTTTTAACGTAAATAACTTCAAATTTAATCTAGCCAAGGGAATTTTAAACGGAAAACTATCTTATAATTTAAAAAATTACAATACTACACTAAATCTTAAAGCAAAAGAAATAGATGCAAATGCCCTAAGTTATACCTTGTTTGAATTAAATAACCAAATTTATGGAGATTTAACCGGAGATATCAATTTAAATTGTAATGGTCTTAATTTCGAAAAATGTATGCAAACTTTAGATGGTAATTTAACCTTTGATGCAACAGATGGAAGAATGCCAAAACTAGGCTCTTTAGAATATTTATTAAGAGCAGGAAATCTAATAAAAAGTGGCATTACAGGCATATCAATAAACAATGTTATTGATATAATAACACCAATGAAAACCGGAGAATTCTCTAAAATTCACGGAGATATAAATATTAAAAAAGGTATTGCGGAAAATATCGAAATTACAACACAAGGAGAAAATTTAAATCTATTTATCAATGGAAGATATAATTTTTCAACATCAGATGCAAAAATGGAAGTTTTCGGATTATTATCCAAAAAAGTATCTACAATGTTTGGTCCAATTGGGAATTTATCATTAAATACACTATTTAATTCAATCCCTGGAGTTGATTTATCAAAGGATTCACAAATATTAGAAAACATAAATAAAATTCCAGGAATAGAATTATCAAGTAAAGCATATCGCAAATTTATTGCAGAAATTAGCGGTAATATAAACGGCGAAGATTATGTAACAAGCTTTAAATGGGTTAATTAAGTTTTACAAAAGTTAATAAAAGATAATATAAATTTGCTAATCAAAAACTTTATGAGTATAATAAGTGTACAAAATACAATAGAATGAGGAATATAGATGGCTTTAAATTTTCAAGATTTAATATTGAACTTATCAAGATTTTGGTCCGACTATGGTTGTATAATTCAACAACCGTATGATATAGAAAAAGGTGCTTCAACAATGAACCCTGCGACATTTTTAAGAGCATTAGGTCCGGAGCCTTGGTCAACAGCAATGGTAGAACCTTGCAGACGTCCTACAGATGCCAGATACGGAGAAAACCCTAATCGTCTGGGACATTATTTTCAATATCAAGTAATTTTAAAACCATCACCAGATAACGCTCAAGAATTGTATTTAAAAAGTCTTGAAGCAATGGGGATCGATTTATCTAAACACGACGTAAGATTTGTAGAAGATAACTGGGAATCTCCAACCTTAGGCGCTGCAGGTGTAGGCTGGGAAGTATGGTTAGATGGAATGGAAATAACACAATTCACATATTTCCAACAAGTTGGAGGTTTAGAAGTTAAGCCTGTTGCTTTAGAAATTACATACGGACTTGAAAGAATTGCTATGTATATCCAAAACAAAGAATCTGTTTTTGATATTATGTGGAATAATGAATTAAAATACGGTGATATTTACCTTCAAAATGAAATCGAACAATCTAAATATAATTTTGAATATTCAGATGCGGACAGATTGTTCAGTTTATTTGACGCTTATCAAAAAGAAGTTGATAATTGTATAAATGCAGAACTTGTATTACCGGCTTATGATTATGTATTAAAATGCTCACATACTTTTAATCTTCTTGATGCAAGAGGAGTTATCAGTAAAGATGAAAGAATTAATTTCATAAATCGAGTTCGAACAATGGCATCTGCAGTTGCAAAACTATATGTTCAACAAAGAGAAAAACTAGGATTTCCTTTAATAAAAAACAAATAAAATACTTATCGACGAAAACTAGAACATTGATAAGAACAAGCAAAAGAAAGGTAAATTTAGATGACAAAAATTAATTTCACCTCTCCGTTATCACAAGTGTTAAAAAAAATGATAACAAGAAAAAATCCAGATGATGCATTAGCAAAAGCTGAATCAGGTGGTTTAGAAAAAACACTTGGAGTTTGGGATTTAATAATACTTGGGGTAGGTGCAATTATAGGTTCTGGAATTTTTGCAGTTGTTGGAATTGCAGCAGCGGGAAGTCCTGACGGAACTAGCCCGGGCGCAGGTCCTGCATTAATTATATCAATGGTTATTGCAGCGATAGCTTGTGTATTTTCAGCTCTTTGTTACAGTGAATTTGCTACAATGATTCCTGTTGCGGGCGGAGCTTATACATATACATTTGCTACATTAGGAGAATTTGCAGCTTGGATTGTCGGTTGGATTTTAATGTTAGAATACGCAATAGGATTTATTGCTGTTGCTTGTGCTTGGACAAATCACTTTTTACAATTTATCAAAGGTTTTTCAAATATACTTCCAGCTTGGTTTATAAATCCGCCTTTATGGCTTGTTAACGATTTTAGATCAGCTGTTAAAGCTTACACTGCTCAAGGAATTGATTACCATTCTGTTATTCCTTCTATCGCAGGAATCCCAATTTGTGTAAACTTACCGGCCATCATTATGATAGGAATTACAACCTTAATTTTAGTAAAAGGAACAAAGGATTCTGCTAAAATGGCAGGATTAATGGTCGCAGTAAAATTAGGTGTTATCGCTTTATTTGTTCTTGCCGGAATGTTTTATGTAAAACCTGAAAATTGGACTCCTTTTGCACCAAATGGTTTTGAAGGTGTATTTATGGGGGCATTTATAATATTTTTTGCATATATAGGATTTGACGCTCTAGCTACCGCTGCAGAAGAATGCAAAAATCCTCAAAAAGATTTACCTATTGGTATTTTAGGTTCTTTAATTGTTACAACAGTTGTATATGTTTTAGTAGCATTAGTATTAACAGGAATGCAACCTACAAGCGGAGTTACAATTCCGGAAGGAATTTTTAAAGCTCCTATGGCCTATGCAATGACTGCAGTTCATCAAAATTGGGTTGCTGGGTTAATTTCAATAGGCTCTCTTGCAGGATTAACTTCTGTATTAATTGTTATGCATATGGCTTCTACAAGAGTTTTATTTGCAATGAGTAGAGATAATTTTTTACCGAAAGTTTTCCAAAAAATTCACCCTAAATTTAATACTCCACATATCCTCACAATAACAGTAGGTATCGTTGGAATATTAGGTACATTAATTTTAGATTTAAATGTTGCGGCATCATTATGTAACTTTGGAACATTTACTTCTTTTATCATTGTATGTGTTGCAATATTAATATTAAGAAAAGTAGATCCGAATAGACCAAGACCTTTTAAAGTTCCATTCTGTCCATTCTTACCAATTATGGGAATTCTATGTTGCGGAGGATTAATGATATTTTCAATGGTTATTGCCAAAGGTGATTCTGCAATATTATCAACTGAAATGTTCATAATATGGGTAATTATGGGTGCATTAATTTATGGAACATACGGATATCAAAGTAACAGAAAAGCCGAAATTCTAGTTGAAAAAAACGAAAAAATAGCAGGAAAAGATGAACAAATTGAAGCAAGTATTAAATAATTTATTAGAATGTAAAAGTCCTCAAGAATTAATTGATGAAGGTTCTAATTCAGAATTAAAGAAAACTTTAAATGTATTTGACTTAATTGTACTGGGAATAGGTGCAGTTGTTGGAACAGGCATTTTTACCATTATAGGAAGTGCTATAGTTGGAAGTTCTGACGGAGCAGGTGCAGGATCTGCCGTTGTAATTTCGATGATATTAGCAGCCATAGCAAGTGTTTTTTCAGCACTTTCTTATTCTGAAATAGCTTCTATGATTCCTGTTGCAGGAAGTGCATATACTTACACTTACGCAACTATGGGAGAACTAATGGCTTGGATGGTTGGTTGGATTCTAATGCTTGAATATGCTATTGGAAATATTACTGTAGCTAGTGCGTGGACTGGATATTTTGTACAATTCTTAAAAGGATTTAAACATATTTTACCAGCTTTTGTTGTAAATTGTCCGCTTTGGCTTAGAAATGATTATAGAACAATGTATGAAATATGTAATAAATATGGTTGGGACGTTCACGATAAAATGCCATTTTTACATTTACCTTTCGGGTTTGAAATCCCTATAGCTATTAATTTCCCTGCAATAGCAATTGTTCTATTTTTAACTATATTATTAATACGCGGAGTGAAAGAATCTACTAAAGTTGCAACAATAATGGTTGGAGTTAATATGTCCATAATATTATCCTTTATTGTTGTAGGAGCTTTTTACATAAAACCTGAAAACTGGACACCTTTTGCTCCAAATGGATTAGAAGGAATTTTTACAGGTGCTTTCGTTATTTTCTTTGCTTATATCGGTTTTGATGCAATTTCAACCGCAGCTGAAGAAACAAAAAATCCTCAAAGAGATTTACCTATTGCAATTATGGGTACATTGATTTTATGTACTATTTTGTATATACTAGTAGCTTTAGTTCTTACAGGAATTGTTCCTTTTAATGCTATTGACACTCAAGCACCATTAGCTCACGCTATGAGATTTATTAATATTAATTGGTATGCGGGATTAATTTCTATGGGAGCTTTATGTGCACTGACTTCTGTTCTACTTATTTATCAATTAGGTACAACTAGAATTCTTTTTGCAATGAGTAGAGACAATTTTTTACCAAAATCTTTAACAACAATTCATAAAAAATTTAAAACTCCTCATGTTTTAACTTGGATTTCAGGACTTATTGTCATTATTTGTGCTTTATTTATGGACTTAAATATTTCTGCTGAATTATGTAACTTTGGAACATTTACTTCATTTATTATAATCTGCATTGCGGTTTTAATTTTAAGAAAAACCGAACCTAATAGACCTAGACCTTTTAAAGTTCCATTCTGTCCTTGGTTTCCTATTATTGGCATTATAACTTGTCTTGGTTTAATGTATTGTAAATTTAGTGCAAAAGCTACCTCTGCAATATATTTTATAATTTGGTTAATTATAGGAATTATTATATATGCCAGCTACAGCTATAAATCAAAAAGAAATAATGATTTATAGAAAATAAAACAAATACAGTATGATTTTTTCTAATAAAATGTTATAATTCCTATTATGAGAATTGTAACTAATAAAGAATTAAGCAGTTATAAGGTTTTGCCTTTTGATTTATACACTGAAAACAAAGGAAAAATTTTACAAGCAGGAGAAGTCTTAACTCCAGGAAAGCTTATAATGCTAAAAAACTACATTAAAATTTACACTGAAGATTTTAATGAAGTTGAAAACTCAAATGATATTTTGGATAGCGATAGCAGTAATAGTGACAAAGGTTCAAAAATTATGAATTTTTCGTATGAAAACCTTGATGCCACTAATTTTGAAACTGTTATTAATAAAGATGCCTATGTAAAAATGGAAACTCAAGTTCGAATAAAATACTTTTATAAAAAAACATTAGAACTATTAATGCAAGAATATTATGAAGAAGGTCTACTCAAATTAAATTCATTAGTTAGCATTATTAAAACTGAAATTTACAAACAATTAAACCGTTCAAGTAAAGGTTCAAAAATAAGATTTCTTGGTGAATACGAAATATGTCATCCGCTTAATGTTGCAATAATTTCAGGATTGATCGCACAAAAACTTGAATTTTCAGCAATGAATATAGATCAAGTTATTTTAGCAGGTATACTTCACGATATTGGAAAGCTAAAAATCAAATTAAATGGTTCAGAAGCTTTACTAACAATGGATGAAGAAGAAGTAAAGGAACATCCGATTATAGGATACAAATTAATAAAAGAAAAGTTTGAACTACCTGAAGAAATTGCAAAAGTAGCATTAGAACATCACGAAAACAATGATGGTTCTGGATATCCACAAGGACTTTCCAGTGACTATATATCCGAATACAGTCAAATAATCAATGTTGCCAATTACTATGACAATCTGGCATTCAATAGAACACATACTCAAATACTAAATAACAAGGAAGCACTTAGAACAATGCTGGAAGTCGGCACTAAAAGATTTTCAGCAAAGATGCTATACACCTTTATTCATATGTTTAATTATGATGACATAAAAGATTTCAACGATATGGTTGTATAAAAAATCTATTCATTCACATCTTTTGAATTTGAAGAATTTGCGCCCAATGAATTTAATCTTCTTGCAGGATCTGTAATATGAGTAATTCTTAAACCAAAATTATCCTCTATTACTACAACTTCTCCATATGCAATTAATTTTCCATTTGCATATAATTCTACAGGCTCTCCAGCTGCTTTATTAAGTGTAACAATAGAACCTTTTGTTAATTCTAAAACTTTTTTAATCGGTAACTCAGTTTTTCCAAGTTCTACTGTAAGCTGTAATTTTACATCCAATAAAATATTCAAATTTTGATTAGCAGGTCCCTTAACTTGATCTAAATCTTCAAAAGAAGCAAACTGAACCGGCTGAACAGTCACGGTTTTATCAAGTGATTCAGAAGTCATATTACCAACATCTTCCATATTTTCATCATTGTGAAGAAAATTTTCTTCCATTTCTGAAATATCATTTGATGTATTATCTTCCTCCGGATTATTACCTATTAAATCTTCATCATCAAACATTTATAAAACCCTTTCTAAAAATAATTCCTTAATAATTCATGCATTTCATCATACACATCTGTTATTTTAACACAAATTTTATCCTTTAGAGTTCCCGGACGAGCAAAAAATTTCTTCTCACCATTAACTTTAACAATCAAATCATCTTGAACTTTATTATCTAATTTTATAATATCACCCTCTGCTAATTGCAAAAAATCATCTAAAGTAATACTACATTGTCCGAATTGAACTCTTAAATCAACATTAGAAGTATTAATTTTTGAAATCATTTTCATTTTTTCATCATTAGAAGCAACCAAACCTTTTGTCTGGAAAATATGTTGAGTACTTAAATGTCCCAAAACTGTTTCTAAAACTGGATAAGGGAAGCACAAACTAAACAAACCAAAATGTTTTCCAGAAATTTGAACTTCAAATGTTAGTAAAGCAACAATTTCACCTGCAGTAGCAACTTGTATTGACTGATAATTATCATCCAAGCTGATAAACTTACCGGAAACAGGAATAATAGTATTCCAAGCATCTTCTAAAGATTTTATTATAATATTGATTACTTTTTTAGCTAAAGCTTTCTCAATATCAGTTAATTCTCTTGACTGA
The DNA here is from genome assembly GCA_944323985.1 of Candidatus Gastranaerophilales bacterium. Taxonomy (GTDB): domain Bacteria; phylum Cyanobacteriota; class Vampirovibrionia; order Gastranaerophilales; family Gastranaerophilaceae; genus CAG-196. The sequence goes on from CALUUP010000005.1 coordinate 34,876, forward strand.
GTATCAATAGAACCAACCCCACCTAACATTCTGTTAACTATACAAGAAATCACTTCAAAACTAACACCTAAAAGAATTTGACCTGATAACGGTTCAAATTCGAATACCCCAACACTTATAGGAGAAGGCATAGAGCGCACAAACTCTTCATATGTAAGTTGATCGACAGAAACAATCTCAATCTCAACACGCATTCTCAAATAACCACTTAAGACAAGAGAAATAGCTTTAGAGAATTCTCTGTGAATATCTCTCAAAGCTCGCAAATTATCTTTTGAGAATTTGTCCGGACGTCTAAAGTTATATAATTTATAACTCTTATGTCCGGAATCTTCAAAAGCTTCTTCTATTTCATCTGTTAAAATATTCTTTTCTTCTGCCATCTACACCCTATTGAATAATAAATTGACCAAAACTTACTCTTAAAACTTCTCTTTCTCCTGCAAGTATAGCATTTATATCATTAGAAATTTGCTCTTTTGCAAGTTCTTTTCCTGCAGTAGTAGCTAATTCTGCAGAAGTTTTACTAGAAAGATTTGTTATTACAGCATCCCTTATAGCAGGTTTGTATTGATTCATTTCTTTTTGAATAGCTTCCATCGGATCAACAGGAGCAGGAGCACTACCGTGACCACCATGACCACTGCTCTTAGTTTCTTCTTCAGTTGGAAAATCTGTATCTTTTTGAGAAACTTCTATTGCAACATTTACTTTTAAATATTTCTTTTGAGCTTCATCACAAAGATTCAAAATAAAATCGCCCAAATCAACTATAATACCCTTTTGAATTTCTTCGCCATCACCTTCACTATCTCCTAATTCTTCTTGAGATAAAGAAAGTGTATTAATTTTTTGCGTTATAAGATTTTCCATTATAACATAATTAACGCCTGCAAAAACTATAAACATTATTACAATCGAAGCCAATGTTAATATCAAAATCTTAGTAAAATCTTGTTGTTTTCCATCACCAATTTTATCTTTTTCAACCATTTTTCTCTCCAATTAAATACAACTCAATTATAACAATGTTTATATCTATATTTCTACCATTATTTAATGTATTCTTACTATATACTATTATATCAGGATTTTTTATTTTTGCCAAAACTAATTTCTTAAAAAGACAATAAAAAGCAGGTGTTTTAAACCTGCTCACTATTAAATCAGAATTATTTCTTTAAAATATTCTCTTTATCACTTTCCATAGCACCTGCAACCGCACCTACAGCACCGACAATTCCTCCAAGAGTTGCAGCTCCCGCTAAAATACCTAATGCCGGCATTGCGATAGCTCCTACTACAGCTCCGCCAATTGCATATAAAAGTCCCATTCTTGCTGCATTTTTTACACCTTTAAATGTAACAACATCTCCCTGTTTCTGCTCAGACGGAACTTCATTCCTTATTGATTGTGTTACTTTATTATTTTTTAATACCCCGCGAGAAGAAACAAAATTAATTGCACTTACTTTCATAAAAACTCCTTTCTTGAACTCTTTTATTCTCTAAAAGATAAATCTAATATAGATTTCTTTAATACAGCCCTTACATTCGCCATTTGAGTTTCAATAATTTCATCTGTCATTGTTGAATTTGCATCTTGCATTTTTATTCTAAACGCTACAGATTTAAATCCTTCTTGAACATGTTCACCTTCATATACATCAAAAACTTCACAACCATTAAAGATATTATTTGCAACACCTTTTTTAACAACTTTTTCTAATTCATCCCAAGTTGTTTTTTGTGGAACAATAACTGCTAAATCTCTTTGCACTTCAGGGAATTGAGGTAATTTTTTATATCTAACGACACTTTCATTAACTCCTGAAATTAACATATCTAAATCAAGTTTAAATACAAATGCATTTTGATTTAATTTTAGTTTTGATTTCAATTCCGGATGAATTTCACCATAATAACCTATAATTTCAGGCTTTTTACCAAGCATTGTAAGTACCGCAGCACGGTATGGATGCATACATTTATGTGAATCTGCAAGTGGAGAATCAGCTAACAAAGCAAATTTTATTCTTCTTGCGAGACCAAATTCTTCCAAAATCTTATCCACAACACCTTTTACTGTATAAAAATCAACTTCTCCAGTATTCTGCCATAAAGAATTTTGAATATTTCCTGTTAAAATACCCGCAAGAACTTGAGTTTCTTTAACTCCGGAATTCTTTTCTTCAGATTCTGCAATTTTTACATAACTTCTTCCAATCTCATATCCCCAAAAATCTTTTTGACCATTGTCATAATTATATTTCATACAACTCAAAAGACTTGGAATCAATGATTGTCTTAACATTGCATAATCTTCGGATGCAGGATTTTCAACATAAATCGCATTTTCTTTATCATAAGGAATATTGAATTGTTTTAATAAAGGCTCGCCAATCAATGAAGAAGTTTGCATTTCATTCAAACCTAACCCCATCATTAAAGTCCTAATTCTATTAATAACTCTTTCTGCAAGAGAAACTTCTGCAACACCTGAACGATTAGGAAGAGTTGGAGTAATCTTATCATAACCGTTAATTCTTGCAATTTCCTCTATCAAATCAGATTCTCTTGTAACATCATCAGCTCTAAATGATGGGACTTTAACTTTACAAGCTATTTCATTTTTACCCAAAATTTCAAAACCTAATTTTTCTAATATTGAAAGACATTTTTGAGCTTCTATTTCACATCCTAAAATTCTTTTAATTTGAGGATATCTTAAAGTAATTTCTACTGGTTCTAATTTGTTATTTCCAGTCTCTACCATTCCTTCAAACTTAGCATCTGCATATTTTTCTAAAAGCTCAACAGCTCTTAATAGACCTGGTTTTACTGCTTCAATATCAATACCTCTTTCAAATCTTGCACAAGCATCAGATTTATAACCAACACTTCTTGAGCTTTTTCTATTAGCTTTTGGTGTAAAATAAGCGGCTTCTAATGCAATATTTTTAGTATTATCATCGATTTCAGAATTAGCACCGCCAAATACACCGCCTAAACATACAGGCTCTTTTTCTGTTGCAATAACTACTGAATCATTTGTTAATTCTCTTTCAATTTCATCTAAAGTAACTAATTTTTCTCCCCCATTTGCACGTCTTACGCATAAATATCCGTTTAATTTATCAAAATCAAAAGCATGAAGAGGTGTACCATATTCTAGCATTACATAATTAGTAATATCAACGACGTTATTAATAGCTCTCACACCTGATGCAACAAGTCTTTTTTGCATCCATTCAGGAGAAGGCTTGATTACAACATCTTTTAAAATACCAATTGAATAATATTTACAAACATCATTATCTTTAATTTCAACTCTAAAATCAGCCTCTTTAGTTTCTCTTTTTGCATATTCAAACTTCAATGGTCTATCGAATAATGCAGATAATTCTCTTGCAATACCAATAACAGATACTTGGTCACCACGGTTGGCGGTAGGTGCAGTATGTAAGATGAAATCTTTTTCAAAACCTAATACATTCTCTACATCCAAGCCTAAACCCACATTTGGGAAAATTCTATTTAAAATAAGAATTCCATCTTCTTCTTGATAATTTCTATCACTTACACCCAATTCATCAGCTGAACATAACATACCTTGAGATTCAACTCCTCTTATTGTAGCAGGTGTAAGTTCAAATTGTTCTCCGGTCTTTCTATCCAAAACCTTAGAACCAACAGAGGCATAAGGAATTACTTGACCTACTTCAATATTTTGAGCTCCGCAAACTACAGTTTTAATTCCACTACCCGTATTTACAGTAACTAAATGAAGTCTGTCAGAATTAGGATGGTTATCTATTTTTTCGATTTTTGCAGTTATAATATTCGTAAATTGAGGTCTAACTTCTTCAACCTCTTCTACTTCTAATCCGCTCATAGTAAGTTCGTGAGCAATTTGATTAACATCTATATCTTTTAAATCTACTAATTCATTTAACCATTTTAATGAAACTTGCATACATTCCTTCCTCTCTATTTTTCTATATTATACAACATAAAAAAATAGAGAAAATATATACAAATTTTCCTCTTTAAAAATTTATTTATCAAACTTTTCCGCATATTTAACCAGAGCATTATATACCTCTGGTAAAATTTTACCTTCTCGTACTTCTCTATACAAAATAAGTAACGCTTCTACCCTGCTAAGTTTTCTTCTATAAACCCGTGCTTCTCTTAAGGCACTATATTTATCCGCAATAGATACTATCTGTACCCCAATTGCAGAAGGTAAATTATTTTCATCCAAATCAGGATAACCCGAATGCTTCATATTCTGATGATGATATTTTATAAGCTCAAGAGTCTTCTCAGAAATCTTTTGAGTCTTTAAAAGTTCATATCCTAAAACCGAATGAATATTCATAATCTCACGTTCTTTAACATTCAATTTAGCCGGCTTATTCAAAATTTTAGACGGAATTAAAACCTTACCTAAATCGTGTAACATCGAAGCTTCTTTAATAACAGACATTTCAAGTCCATCTTTCACGGATTCTGATAAAATCGAATAAACTCCAAGAGCAATCTTACAGGTTTCATTCATATGCCCACCAGTTAACTCCTGTAAAGTCTTTGTATCAACACTCGGTTTTATTTTATAACGACCTAATAAACTTGAAATCTCAGGATTTAATTTAACCATTCGTTTCAAAACGTATTTATGAGATTTTTTATCTTTAGGAGCTCTCAAAAAAGTTTTACCGGTTTCATCTTCCCTATAGACAAAAAAACTGTTACAACTTATCTGAACAGCACCTTTTAAACTAACTTTTTTCTTCTCTCTTCTCGGGTAAATTAAAAACATTTTTCTTCTTTTTATTATAACTTAATATAAGTTTACAATAATTTCTAAAATATATCAATAGCTTTTAACCACTTGAGGGATAATTTTTTTTTAAAACATACATATGATTAAACTTGAAAAGGAGAAGTCTTATGAGTGAAAAACGTTTTTTAAATTTTATACTTACAGAAGGAATATTACTTTCAATTTTAGGCATAACAATGCTGATTTTACCCAAAATAACATCATTAACACTAGGAATAATGTTATGTATAACTTTAATGATTTATGGAGGTTATAAAGCAATAAATGCATTTTTAACAAGAAATTATTTAAGACACTATATCCTTAATATACTTTTAGGAGTATTAATATTTGTTCTAGGTTTAATACTATTTATGTCCCCAATGTTTAACCTAATAATTTTAACAAGTCTAATAGGTATATATTTCTTAATAGAAAGTGTTTCATCAACAGCATTTGGAGTCCAAAACAGAAAAACACTTTATTTTTGGTGGGCAGATATATTTGTAGGAATAATTCAATTTTTACTTGGACTAATAATCATACTAGGACTTCCATCAACCTCCATTTGGGTAATAGGAACTCTTGTAGGAATAAACTTTTTAATCTCAGGAATGATAATGATTAGTATGTTTATTTCAACTAAATACATATATAACTAAGGAGAAATTACAATGACAGATGAAAAAATTTTAAATATCAGAAACAATTCTGAAGAAGCAAGTAATTATTTTTCAAAAAAATTAGCTTTTACACTTGGACCAGTTGAACTTAAAGAACTTAGCGAAGAAAAAAACATTAAAATTATAGACGTAAGATTGGAATCAGACTACCAAGTCGGACATATACCTGGTGCAATTTCTATTCCATATGAAAAAATTACAGATAAAATGAAAGAACTCAATAAAGATGATTTACATGTAGTATATTGTTATAATAATTTCTGCCATTTAGGTTCAAAAGCTGCATATATGCTTGCTAAAAATACCTTCCCCGTAATGTTACTTGAAGGAGGTTTCAAAACTTGGGCAGAAGACTTTAGATTTGCAATTGTTCAATAATAAATTAAAAGCTCTAGATTACTAGAGCTTTTTAATTATAACTTCAACCAAACTACTCCATAAGGTTGTATTCTCAAATGCATTGTTCGATTTTTAAGCGAAATATCAACACTTACATCATCATCGTTTACAAGATTTTTTAAATGATCAATATGCCCATCAGATTTTAAAACAACATCCATTGGAATTGTAATTTCTGCAATTAATTTTTCATCAGATAAGTTATTAATTACTAATATCTTTTCATCCTTATAACTTCTTATATAAGCAAAATTGTGAGGAGAAGATGTTTTTAACAAAGTAAAATCACCTCTTGACATTGATGGTAAACTTTTTCTTAATGCAATAAGATTTTTTACTTTCTTATAAACTTTACTGTTAAATTCATAATAATCTTTAGACGCTCCATAGAACAGTTTTGCAGGAACAGCACCTCTATTAATATCTCTGCTGTCAAAATAACTTAAAAGCTTAAATTTACTTTTCTTGTGCTTAATAATTCTTTCTTTTTCATTTTTTCTTGCATTCGCAAAATTATTTCTAACCCCAACTTCATCACCATAATAAATAATAGGAATCCCCGGCATTGACATCAAAATAGAAAACGCCATCTCAATTCTATCAGGGTCATTATCTAAAAAGTTAGCAAGTCTACCACTTACTCCAAGTCCCTTTCTAAATTCAGCCCCCTTAGAAACCAAAGCATTATATATAATTTCTCTTGTCTGAACATCAATCATCTCAAGGGTAAGTTCATCATGTACTCTTAAAAATACCCCCCAAGCCGCAGTTGAAGGAATTTGCGGAGTATCCTTATAAGCATTTATAAAATGTTGTTTATCCCCAGTAATTAAAGCCGCCCAAATAGCAGGCATGTAAGGGAAATGGTATGCTATTTGGAATTCATCAGTTCTTTTTATTTCTTTTTCTTGACCATTTATAGTAGTTTTGAATTTTCTTTCTTTTCCAAAATAAGGCAAAATATCCTTCGGATACTGACAAGCTTCTGCCTGAATTACTGTTCTAGGCGAAGTCATTTGAATATAGTTACTCAATAATTTAACAATCGCATGTGTTTTAGGTAAATTTTCAGCATTTGTTCCATCCTCTTTTGATAAATAAGGAATGGCATCCATTCTGAAAATATCAATACCAATATTTGTCCAATAATTGATAGTGTCCAACCAATAATAAAGAACTTCAGGATTTTCCCAATTTATATCTAACTGAAACGGATAAAATGTATGATAAAAATAATAATCTTCACCATTCAAAACAACTTTTCTATAATGATTTTCCGTAATTTCAGGAAAAATCAAACGCCTTTTAGAAATCTTACCATGCCCGTCATTATATTCAACAACCGTTCCGATTTTTTCATCAACGTATTTTTTATATTCAGGCATTTTATCCTTAACTACAAAATAATCTTTTTTAGAAACGTCACCTTTTAAAAAACTCTGAAACCATTCATGCTCATCAGAAACGTGATTTAAAACTAAATCAGATTTTATTTTAAACCCATTTTTTTTAGCTTCTACAACAAATTCTTTAAACTGAGTTTTCCCGCCTAAATCAGCACGAATATTTTGCGGATTTTTAACATCAAACCCTGCATCAGACATAGGAGAATCAGCAAAAGGAAGCAAATAAAGTGTTGTAACACCTAAATCCTTCAAATAATCAAACATCGCAGAAGTATCTCTAAAAGTATTAGGCTTTTCCGGAGTAACTACCCCAAATTGATCAACATAAAACATATAAATAATTTCATCTTTATACCAATCATCAGCCCTTGTTAAATCTTCATTTTTTAGAGTTTCAGAACGCTTATCTATAGATTCTTTAGCTATCTGCATAACTCTTTCATAAATTTCTTTTGCTCTCTTTTCACCATAAACTTGAACAATAGAAGCATATATTTCATTTTCAATTTTTTTAGGAACAACTATCTCTTCTGTAACATTAGCTTGCACTTCAGCAAAAACTAAATTTTGAGTTAATAATATATTTGACCCTAATAAACTTGCTAGCAATAAGGTTGATAATACTTTTTTATTCATAAAATACTCCTCAAGCCCATTTTATCATAAAATCCAAATAAAAACTAAAAAGCTGTACAAATTGTGTACAGCTTATTTTGGGGTAATCAGGTATATTTTTTGAGTCTATACCTCAATAAAAAGTCTTCTTCCGACAATATTAGGTTGATTATTATAATATCCAGCAAAATAACCGCCGGCTACAGGTCTATTCTGCCCGTAAGTTGCAAAAGGATTAGAATTTTTTGGAGTCACAAAAGGATTTCCGCTTGTGGACTGTGCAAAAGGATTTGATCCGCTAGTTCTTGTAATTCCGCCCATTTGAGCAACATTTGGATTTGCTGTTAATACTCTTGATAATAAATTTACTATTTCTGCCATATTAGTTAAACCTCTCGATATGGTTTTAATGATTTATTCTCTTAAGTCAATTATTCCTTCGACATTCTAAAAAAAAACTTTATATAAAACTCCAAAACATCAACTAAAAGTATTAAATTTTGTAAAAAATAAGCAATTTTTATTATAATATATACTTTTTATATACAAGGAGAGAAAATGCCAAGTCCATTAAATACATTTCTAGATATAGCAAAAGAAAATAATGCAGATGATATAATTATGGAATCTACATTTACTCAAACCACACTTCATAAACTTGAAACGCTTGGTAAAAATTTAGGTGAAAAAGTAGAAAATTTTATAAAAAAAGAACCTATAAAACCAAACGGTCCAACCCCTACACTAGAAGAATCCGCTTTTATACCAAAACCTAAAAATGAAACTACTTTATACAAGGTAACGAACAGAGAAAATGAACTCCCTTTTGTAGAAAAGACTTCTGAATTTTTCAAAAATTTAAATTATAAAATTCATGGTTTTAGCGTTAAAACATCTTTAAAAAATAACAACAATGAATATTCTGTTTTAACAGGAGAAAAATTTGGATTTGGAATAGAATCAAAAAATGGCACATATAAACATAGTTTAAGCGGACATTTTAACGTTGGAAATGAAAAGTTAACACTTGAATATAATTCAGAAACCGCTGCAAATTCTTACAACATATCAATCTATCATCAAAATAAAAATACCGGATTATATGCAGGATATTCAAACAAAAAAGGGCTAAATTCAGCTTTCGCAGTAGACGAAAATAGTGCATCAATAAGTTGCAGTTATGATAAAAACTATAAAAATTGCAAAATGAATGTCGGAGGTTATGCCACTACAGGAGATAATTATTCTAATCCGTTCTTTGGAGTAAATGGCAGAATTACTTTTTAAAAATAAAAAGGAATTAAAACTTTAATTCCTTTATAAAACGGAGTTTAACTAATTCTTTTAATTGTCTTATTAACTTAATATAATACCTTCAGAAGATTTTTATATATTTACCCCTGACTTGGAGTTTGTATTTTTACTTGTAGTCTTAACTTATGTCACCCGACCATTTGTCTACGTGCGGGGGTGGGGTAAACATAAATTCAGGAGTTTGATTTTGAGGGTGACTTGGAGTTTATATTTTCGCTTGTAGTCTTAACTCATGTCACCCGACCATTTGTCTACGTGCGGGGGTGGGGTAAACATAAATTCAGGAGTTTGATTTTGAGGGTGACTTGGAATTTACATTTTCGCTTGTAGTCTTAACTTATGTCACCCGACAATTTGTCTACGTGCGTAGCACCAACTATTGAGTTGCCATTTCCATTGCAGATTGTAGCAAATCTTTGTTTGACTTAATCAAAGCATTAACAAGTTCCATTTGAACCTTAGCCTGTTGATAATCAGACATATTCGCTTTGAAATCGGTATTTGCCTGTTCTAATAGCCCAGAACGAATTTCTCCGCGTCCAACGACAGGTTTTCCAGATTCAGGAGTTTCAACAAAAACCCCTTCTTTAACTTCATACAACCCATTAGGGTTATGAAAGTTTGCTGTTGCTATTTTATATAAAGGTACAGAACGATTACCTCCATCGGCTTTACCATAGATAGTACCGTCATTTTTTATCTCATATTCATCATATTTGCCTAAAAACTTACCATTATTAGGATCAATCCAAAGTTTAATATTTGTAGTAGGCACACTCAAAGCCCCACCTTTTAGAGCAGTCTCTTCGTATAAATCAGCACTAATAGATTTAGTCCCGGACATTATTTCACCTTTATCATTCAAAATATATCCTTGAACAGTCGCACCACTTTTAGCTCTATAAACACCTTCAGAATCAAATGTAAACTCACCTAAGCGAGTATAAGACACATTTCCTTCAGGAGTTCTTAATACAAAATAGCCGGTACCTTCAAAAAACAAATTCTCATTAGAAGTTCCTGGAATAGATTTACCCTGTCCAAGATTTTTCACATTATTATCAATAACAGCACCACCAAGAAATGTTTTGAATGTAACTTTATTTTCTCTATACCCTGGAGTATAAACATTAGTTAAGTTTTCTGCTAATACATCCATCCATTGAACGGTTGCTTTTTGAGTATTAATTGCCGTTGTGTATAAATCATTCATCTTTGCGGCCCTTCTTTCTATTATCTTTGTCTTCTTGTCTTTGCTTTCTTTGATTTAATTCATCATACTGAATATTATTTTCATCAAATCGTTGTTTTAAAAGAGGTAAATTTTCTTTTAAATAAGCTTCTGCAATTTGTGAACTTGGAAGAAAATCTGCAGATATCTTTCCTTCCTTACTTACTTTTATAATGACAGAAATATTATTGTCAAAATCTATTCTTATAGGCTGATTATCCTTCATAGATTTAGCTAACATATCTGCTAAAGTTTTAGAAACCTGAACTGACTTTTGAGCTTGTTTAACATTTTCAGGCATATCTACAGAACCATTTTCAACCAACTTAGAAAACAAGTCTACATCAGCTTCATTCATTATTAAACTATCATATTTTACAACTGTTTCTACTGTCACATTAGATTTTTTATCAACTTTTTTTATACCTTCACTATCAGATACTGTTTTTACCTTTGAAGCAAAAGGATTTTTGTTTTCATTAATATTATCATTTTCTTTAACAGAATTTTCATTCAAAATCTTATTTCTATTTGCAATAGCAATATTTTCACTCATAGTAGAAAGAATAGCTTGTTCTTCCAATAAATCTTTCTCATTTAACAATAACTGCCCGTTTTCATTTGCAGAATTCATAAATTCATTAAAAGGTTTGCCATCACTATTAAAATTCATATTCATATTCAAATTCATCTGAACATCTTGTTTATCTTGAATATTAAAATCATTATTTATCAAACTGTTATCCTCTTTCTTGTTAAAGATATCGGAATTCAATTCATCTTCCTTTAAGCTAGTTTCCTTATTTTCATCTTTCTGGTTTAGATTATTAATTTCTTCCACCGTTTCTTCTAATCCGGAAATAACCTCATCAATAGGCTGTTCTTCCTCCTCTTGAGAAACATTTTCTTCTTTATCTATTTCTTTTTCATCAACCTTATTTTTTTTATCTTCTTCTACCTTCTTAGACTCTTCATCTCTTTTGTTAACATCTCTTCCAGAATTCAACTCTTCTGCAAAAGAATTACCACTTATATTATCCTTTCTATAATTAGAACGAATATTAGAAGAATTATTTACCTTATTCATATCTATAGATTTATTTTCAATATTCATTTTGATTTTCCATTTCTATACTTTTCAACTGTTCTTCTAACTCTTCAGCTTGTTCTCTTGATTGAATAAAAAACCTTTGAACACCAATTTCAGAAAATTGCTTTAATTCAATCGCCTTTTGTTCTTCTAAATAAGCTTCCTTTTGTTTTTCCTTATGTTTTTCAACTACTTTCACTGCTTGTTCCAACTTAACTAACTTCTCTTTTTCTTCTTCAAGAACATTAAGTAGCCTCTGTAGTTCTTGATTAAGAATATCAGCCTTATCCCAGAGATGATGCAAATATTTATCATAATACTCCATCATTCTAAAATCAGCTGTTTTTTTATTCAAAATTGTCTGTTGGATTTCTGCTTCATTTTGTCTAATTTTTTCCTCTTGTATATATACCTCTTGTTGAGCCTTCTGAACAACCAATAACTGTTCTTCTTTTTTTCTTATTCTAAAATCTAAAACTTTCTGCAATCTATAAACAAAGGGCATGATATATATTCTCTCAATGTGTATTTTGACAGATTTCAACCAAATATAACACATCTATTTAGATGATTAATTATAAATTTTAAAAAGTCAAAATGAATAAATTATACCTAAGAAGTATTTACTTAAACAAAAACATGAGTTAAAATATGTAAGTAGATATTAAAAGAAAGTGTGTGTGAGAAGATGATTCAACCTGTTAGTGCCTTATCCCCTAAGGTAACATATAGGGGAAGTAATTATGCCAATGGTAATCCAATTAATCGAAGAATGGAACGCAGACTAGCCATCCTAAATGCCGGCGGAATTTCTACAGTCGTAGGAGCTTTAACAACAGCAATTGCAAGAAGTTATACCGCATCTTGGAAAAGTGCTGGACTATTTGGTTTAGGAGCAGGAGCTATTACAATGCTCTTTATATGCCCTAGATTCTTGTATAAATCAGGGGTAAAAGCTTACAAAAAAGAAAAAGAGCTTGATGTTTTCACAAAAGAAAAAGAAATTCAAACAAGACTCCTTAAAGATGTACAAGAAGCTATCGATAACAATCCTGAAAATTTAAATACAAAACTGGATAATTACTCAAAAACACAACATACGGAGATAAAATTTAATCCATAGGAGTATTTTTTCCAAGTCCAAAACCTTCTCTTGCAACAGTTAACAAACCATATGCAGCTAAACCACAAGCTCCAACTTTAGCAAGAGCACCTTTTGTTGCAAGAGCCAATGAAGCTAAAGAAACAGGGACAATATTATCCCCCAAAGAACTTATAAAACCAGAAACAAAACCTTTTACAGATCCATATACAGGTACAATTGAATTGTCTGTTCTAAAACTTGCAACTTTATTTTGAATAGCATTATTAACCTGACTTTCTGTATTTAAAGTTCTTGTCCCTGCATGCACTCTTTGCAAATAATTAGCAGTAACCATCTGTGACTGGCGTTTTGAATTAGCTTTAGCAAGAGAATAAGCATCATACACAGCTAAACTCATACCGGCAATTCCAGTTGTCTTACATACTATGTTTGCAAAAGTTCCCATTATTTTTGTTCCTTAGAATTATCTTCCTTTACAGCAGGATTCGGGATATTTTTTATCTCACTTCCCGCTGACATTTTTAACAAAATATCCGCAGCCTGTAAAACATCTTCTTTATCAGCACTTGGATTAGTTTGTATTGTTTGTAATAATTTAATCGTATAATCATTTCCACTAGCTAATCCAGAATTAAAGGCACTCAAAGAAGCGATTCTTATAACTTTAGACGGATCTTGCATCATTTTATTTAATAACGCATTTAACGCAGCATCATCATAACGACTCTTATCTTCATCCAATCTTGTTAAAATTTCTTTTGAAGCCATTAGTCTAATTTCGTCATTTGGATTATTCAAATAATTTTCTAATGATTTTATATATTCATCAGTTAAAGCAACAACTCTTTGCTCTTTAGAATTTTCTTTTTCTGCATTTATTGCGGCATTTCTAGCATCCAAATCACTAATAATATTTTGTGATTTTGTCATATCTTCTTCTTGAGGAGCTTTTATCGGATATTCTTTTTGAATATAATCATTTTCTTTAACATTTCCTTCCACAGGTAAACTATTCAATTTATCTGCTAAATTCTTATCCTCAGCAACTCCATCTTTATTTACTGAAACTCCTTGAGAAGAATTATCTTTTGGTATTGAATTATTTAATTTTTCTAAATCTTTAGCTATTTTATCAATATTTTCATTATTACCATTTGCTTGTACATTATAATTATTCAAATAATATTGCGGAGGATAAACCGGTAATTGTTTTTGAGTTTGATTATTCTGAGCTCCATTTTCAGAAGTATTATTATAGTTACTATTTTGAGAATTCAAATTTGGAACTTGCAAATAATCAGCATAAGGTACCGCATTAAAAGCTTGAGCTTGAGGATTTGTTGCATATGGATTATACATACAAAACCCTTCAGCATTTCTATTTTGTCCAACATTAACTGCTGGATTAGAAATTTGTATCGTAACACCTGAATAATTCGGTTGGGGATTAAACATCGGATTTGTCATAATAAAAATCTACCTTCATTACACCATTACTTAATAATATAAAGTTAACAACAAAGAAAAAATTGCTTTTAATCAAAAAAATATTACAAAATATTTACAAAACAAATTAACTCTATAATTTCATTTTTCATATACTCCAATAACAAAATATAAACTTTAATAAATTTTATATAAATCCACTAAATAAATGATGGGAGTCATGTAAAAATCGTGTAAAGTATAAGAGGTACAAATCGTACCATCTTGGTGAGGTAGGTAAAATTGAAGAAATTCAAGTTTCGATTGCAAGTAATGTTAGACTTGCGTGAAAAAGAACTTGAGCAAAGACAAATGGAAATGGCAAAAATAGTTGCAGCCTTAAATGAGCAACAAGCAAAACTTCAAAATATCTTTCTTGCTCAAGAAAACAATACTAAACAATTAGAGGCTCTTTACACTTCAGAAGAACTCAATATAATGCAAATTGAAAATCACAGAAGTTATTCCATAAAATTAGTAACAGATGCTAAAAACCAAGAAAGAATAATTAACAACACAAAATCAATTCTTGCATACAAACAAAAAGAAGTAAAAGAAGCTTATCAAAAAGTTGAAGTATTAAAAAAATTAAAAGAAAAACAAGAAAAAGAATATTATAAAAATTTTCTAGCTCTTGAAACAAAAGAAATTGATGATATAACATCAGCGAGGTTCAAAATAAACTAAAATGACACAAGCTTTATCAAATACAATTAACAATTCCCAATTTTTATCAGAACCAAAAGTAAATAAAAATTTTTGCTCTGATAATATAAATAATTTTGAAACCCTATTTGAAAAAACAAAAAATAACTTATCAGAAAAAAGAACAGAGAATAATATCACAAACAAAAACAATACCGAGCCAAATAATAAAACAGATAAAAAAAACAATATTAAAAAAGAAAAGTCTACTAAAGAAAACCCTGAAACAACAGAAGAAAATATAATGTCTGAAAAAGAAAATACAACATCAAATTCAGAAAATAATCTTGTTGAAGAAATTCAAAATACAATAGAAGAAATAATCCCCGATGACAACAATGACACAAAAAACGAAAATCTAACAACGGAAGAAAATACAGATATGAATATCACAAATACAGAAGAAAACACTACCCTTATTAATAATATTATCAATACCACACAAACAATGATAAATGGTATAAACATCAATATTAACGAAACTACTAGCGATACCCAAGAAACAAGTACAGAAATTTCCACAGAAGAAGATAGTGATTTAAATGTAACGTTAAACGGAAAAAGCTTAAGTAGTTTATTTGAAAACATTGACTCAAAAGGAACTACAGAAGAAACAACTTCAAACAACATAGTAAATTTAAACAAAAAAGAAACAAATACGATAGAAGAAACTGATTCAAAAAATATCGAAGAAATAATCGATGAAGAAGTTTTAAAAGATTTAAAAATTGAAAATATTGAAACAGAAACATCAAGTGATACATCATCCGAGAATCCAGATTTAATGCAAAATCAAAGTGCAGAAGAACAGGGAATAAAAGCAATGTTTCAAACAGAAGGGGATTTTGCAGATATTAAAGTTGATACTACATTAAAAACAACACAAAATATTCAAACAAATAAAGCAAATACACCAACTGATATTGGCCCTAGTAAGATAGTAGAACAAATTTCAAAACAACTGGAAGGATTACATAACAATTCAAAAGTAAATATTGTCTTAAATCCTGAATCATTAGGAAAAGTTTCAGTTCAATTGATTAATACAAAAGAAGGTTTATCTGCACAATTTACAGTAGCAACACAAGAAGCAAGAAATCTAATAATGAAAGGCCTGGATGGACTTAAAGATACATTAATGGCTCACGGAGTAAGTGTAGATAATGTAACTGTAAAAATGAATGAAACTCAAGAAAGTAACTATCAAGCAGACTGGACAGAACAAGAAGGTTCGCGAGGTGGAAATAAAGAACAAAATTCAAAACGTGAAGAAGATGCAAACAAACAAAAATTTGCAGAAACAATGTTTACAATAGAAAATCAAGAAAATGGTAAAGTATAGAATTGGAGAAAATTATGAGTGTAATATCAAATGAAATCGCAAGTTTACAAAACATGACAGCATATAATAAAACAACTACTGACACCACACAAAAAACAACAGAAAATGACAGTAATATGTTCTTAACTCTTATGCTAGAACAATTAAAAAGCCAAGATCCAACGCAACCAACCGATAATACAGAATGGCTGTCACAATTAGCACAATATTCATCTTTAGAACAAATGACACAAATGAATGAAGGCTTAGAAGGTTGTATGAACTATATTGCAACACTATATAGTGATATGGTAGCAAATGCAGAAGTTACTCAAACACTTTCAATGATAGGAAAAGAAGTTACTCTATCAATAGAAGATCCTGAAAACAAAGATAAAACAATAGAAATAACCGGAACCGTAACAGAAGCAAGTTTTGAAGATGGAACAGGAAAAGTCAAAGTTAACGGAGAATACTACTCAATAGCAAATATCATCTCCATAAGAGAAAAAGGAGAGAGTAGTTCTACAGAAGAAAATACAACAACAGCACAAAATAAATAAATATATTGGGAGGAAATAATGTCACAAGCACTTTACACATCAAGCACCGGAATAAATGCCGGCCAACAGCAAATCAATGTAGTAGCAAACAATGTTGCTAACATCAATACAACAGCATATAAAGCTGCAAATATGACTTTTGAAACACTTTATTCAAATACAATCTCATACGGTAGTGCAGCAACAAAAGACGGAGGCGGGACAAATCCTAAACAAATCGGTCTTGGTGTAAAAATAGGTGGAATTACAAGAGATTTTTCTTCAGGAAGCTTTATAAATACAGGTAGAGATATGGATTTAATGATCTCGGGTAACGGATACTTTGTAGTACAAGATGCGGAAGGTAAATTATATTACACAAGAGATGGAATATTTACAACAGATTCAGATGGAAATATCGTTAACCAATCAGGAATGAAAGTTGTAGCAGCAAATACACCATATTCAAATGCAAGTTCAGGAGAAACCGTTAAAGTTCCAAAAAATTTAAGTGCAACAATTAGTGGTGACCCTAATATAGGAAACAAAAAAATCAGTGAACTAAACAATGCCAGTATAACAACCGGAAATGTTTCAGCAACTATTAACGGACAAGAAGTAACATTGACTGTTCCAGAAGGCGATCCTACTATTAATGAAATTATAGCTTCATTCAATCAAACACTTCAGGACGAAGGAATTGTTGACGTCGAATTCTCAGTTGCTAATGGTTGTATATCATACACAGAAGATGCAGACATAACTTTTAATCCTTCTGAAAGTAATTTTATTGGTCAAACAGGTCTAAGTAACGGAAATACATCTAAACAATTAAACCAAACAGTTCTATTACAAGAAATGGTCAACTACAATGACCAAAACGGCATAACACTAAAATCTACCACCGTAGATGAAAACGGCATAATTGCGGCGACATACAGTGACGGTTCTATTCTAACACAGTATGTTGACGGAAATCACGCTGTGCAATGGAAATACATAACTCCAGAAGGAGTTACTGTAACAGGTGCTGACGTACAAGCAGAAGGTTCTTCAATCGAAAATTCTAATTTTGTAATCGAACTCGCAACAATGGTAAACGAAGAAGGACTTGTATCTATTAACAACAACCTTTGGGAATGGGCTGCAGACGTTGGAGAAGTTTATTATGGTATGGCTGGTGAAGTTTCCTTTGGTGCTATTGAATCTGGAGGTTATGAAGGTTCTAATGTTGACGTTGCAGCTGAACTTACAAACATGATATCGGCTCAAAGAATGATTCAAATGAACTCAAGAGTATTCTCTACTGCAAGTAGTATTATGGAAACACTAAGCTATCTTGGACAGTAAGACAATAATGTTTAGAAGTTAATAAGTTGATAAATAAAGTTTTCTAAACTTATGAGCTCATTAACTAATCCACTTCTAAGGCATGCCTTTTTAAGAAAAAAATGTAAAAATTTTGTCAAATTCTTAACAAAACATTGACAACTTAACAAAACTTAATATTTTAGACATGGTCGAAATCCATGCAAATCATGGGTTTCGGCATGTTCTAAAAAACAGGAAAAGTTGTTACAAATACACTCTTGTACAAGGCATGTTTTCTGTTATATAATAAAATAGAGGTTGAGAGAGGAAATGTTGATACCAACTAAAGACTGGGGAGAGGATTTAAAAATAAATGCTCAAGCGGTTAAAGCAAATCTTCAAGAAATTCAACAAACAATCGCACATTCAAAAGTAAAAATAATCGCAGTTACGAAATATTTCGGACGAGATGGCATTATAAAGGGATATGAAGCAGGAATTAGGGATTTTGGCGAATCAAGAGCAAATGATGCTATAGAAAAAATAGAGTCTTTGCCTAGAGAAATAAAAGAAAATTCTACTTTCCACTTTATAGGACATTTGCAGTCAAACAAAGTTTCAAAAGTTGTACAACATTTTGATGTTATACATTCTGTTGATTCATTAAAATTAGCAAAAACAATTTCCCAAGTTGCTTGTAATTTAAATAAAAGAGAGAGAATTTTATTACAAGTAAACAATGCAGGTGAAACTCAAAAGTTTGGATATTCAAAAGAAAATTTGTTAAATGAATTTCAAGAAATTTTAAAGCTAGAAAATCTTGATATTATAGGATTAATGAATATCGCACCACTAGAGGCGGAGCCAAAAGAACTGGGACACTTATTTCAAGACATTAGAACATTCAGAGATTTATTAGAAGAGAGATTTGAAACAAAATTACCTGAATTATCAATGGGAATGAGTAATGATTATACAATTGCGATTAAAGAAGGTGCAACAATAATTAGAATAGGTAGAAAATTATTTAAGTAAAAGTATATTGGAGGAGAAATGGCATTATCAGAAGGATTAAAAGGGTTTGTAAACTTTTTCACAAAAAGTTTTAATGATGAAAGTGATGAAGGAGCTTTCATGGATTTAGTAGATCGTGAAGACGATTACGCAACAGATGGACAATTAGCATTGGACACTATGTATGGAACTAGAGTAAGTAGCAGACCTGAACGTTCTTTTGAAAGAGAATCAAAAGTTGTTTCTCACCCTAATTCATACAAATCAGGTGAAGTTACAGTTATTGAACCACGTTCTTTCTCAGAAGCAGCTCAAATTGTTAAAAAATTAATTGACAAAAAGACTGTAATTTTACATCTTGATTTATTAGACAAAGAGCAATCTCAAAGAACAATTGACTTTGTATGCGGTGCAGCTCACGCATTAAATGGTACTGCTCAAAAAATTAGTGATATGGTATTCATTTTCACACCAAGCAATGTTTCTTTATCTGTTGAAAATGGTACTGTTCAAAACAAATTTGCAGAATCTTTATGGAATAAACCTCTATAAGATTCAACAAAAGACTTGATAATTAAAGGTTTATAAAAACCTTGTTTATGAAGTATGAAAAACTTAAAATAATATATTGATTTGTGATAGTTGGATTTTCAGGGTGCATTTGCACCCTTTTTATTATCAAAAAAAAATTTAAATATTTATCTGAGTCATATCTTGCTTAATAAGATTATCAAATTGCTCTGAAAAATCATAATCTGTCAATTCTATTAAAGGTAAATTAAACTCTTCTGCTATTTTTTTAACTTTTATATCATAATTAATAGCTAAGGTTTTGACGCCTGCCTTAATCCCAACAACATTAGCATGAAATCTCATTGCTACTAAATATTCCAACATTGAAATCTTATCAAAAACATCATTAATTGAAAGATTGGCAAAAACCTCTACATTAACCAAACCTTTTTTATTTAAAAGTCTTTTGAAATCTTCACAAACACTTAAATCAATACTATCTTGAAAAGAATAAATTTCGATTCTTTTATCAGAAAATCTCTTAACAATTTCATCTGCTAAACTATTTAAAAATTTGTCAGAAACAGTGGGAAATCTTCTTAATTGAATACCTACAACTCCTTTTTGATGCTTATTAGGTAAATCAATTTCCAGAATAGGATCTTTTACTAAACGAGCATTAATCCCCCAACCATTCAATAATCTCAAAGATTTCTCATCTCTTACAGAAATCTTGTAACAATTTTTCAATGCCAATTTAGTTAAAAATTTTCCAAGTTTTGAATTTACAGGACCAATTCCTTGAGAAAAAATTATAACTTTTTTTCTTAAAATAATTCCTAAATAAATAATTCCTAAATAATAAAATAAACTTTTTTTACTTGTTACATCTTGTAAAAGGCTTCCTCCTCCAGAAATTAAAACATCAGAATTAATAAGTGATTTAAAAAATTTCAACATTTCACAAGAATCAACACCATATAAAGAAGCAGTTTTCTGAGGATTAGAAGATATTAAAGTAATAGACCTTTTTTCATCATTTTTTGAAACGAGTTCGTATTCACTATCAAAATTACCAGAGGAAATTTTATCAACCAAAGCTTTAGCAATCGCTTCATCACCAAAATTATCAAAACCAATATAACCGGATACTACATATTTTGTCACTAAACATTCTCCATTACAGCATTGAGATACGGTATCGCTTGAATTGCACCATAATTTTGAGTTTGAAGGCCTGAAACGACAGATGCAAATTTCGTAGCTTCAAAAGGAGTATACCCTTTAGAAAGAGCAGTTAAAAAACCTCCATTGAAAACATCACCGGAAGCAGTTGTATCAATAGCTTTTTGAGTATTATAAAATTCTCTAAAATTAATTTCTCCACGATATCCTGTATAATACCCATTATCAATGTGAGATTTTATAACAATGATTTTAACACCTCTATCCCACATATAATTCATAATCTTATCTATTGAATCAATTTCATACAATCTCTGAGCATCATTTTTCAAACTAACAAATATAATATCAGTATATCCTATAATTTCTTCAAAATATTCTTTAGTATCAGTAGAATTCATAAAACAAGAAGTATAATTTGGATCATATGCCGTTAAAACATCATTTTCTCTTGCCAATTTAAAACTTTCTCTAACAAGTTCTCTAGCACTTGCACTAATAGACTGAACAACGCCTGTTGAATAAATCAATTTTATATTTTTAATAAAATCCTCTGATAAATCTTGAACAGACAATTTTGTAGCAGCTGTCTTTCGTTTATAATAAAGAACTTCTTTATTTCCCTGACAATTAGAAACAATATACATTCCATTTTGTTCATCATTTATTTTAATCAAAGATGTATCAATATTTTCTTTATTCAAACTCGATAAAATAAACTGACTAAAGCCATCGTTTCCCACCTGAGTAAGATAAGCAACTTTTCCATCCATCCTTGCAATTGTAACTGCAGTTGTAACAGTATCACCACCAAAATATTTATTAAGAGTAGACGTATCCGCCAAAGTGCCGTTAGCACAAAGTTCAATAAGGCACTCTCCAATTATAGCAATATCTATTTTTTGCTCCATTCAGTATAATCCTTTATCTCCGCCAAAATTTCTTTAGTTCTTTCAGTAATTTCTTTTGGCGTAAAGCCTTGAAAGAAATCTCTACCGACTCCAACAGCAGTAGCACCTGCTTTTATATAAGTAGTTGCTTCACTTAATTTAATATTACCCATTGGCATTAAATTAAGAAAAGGCATTTGTCTTAAAATATCTTCTATATACTGAACCCCGCCCATTGCTTCGGTTGGAAACAATTTTATAAGAGGGATTCTTGATTTCCAAGCATTATAAGCTTCATTAGCAGTAGAAGCTCCGGCAATAAAAGGAACTCTCTTATTTTTAGAAATTTTTACCATATTCATCTGAAAAATCGGAGAAGAAAATAATTTAGCTCCACTTTCAAAAGCTGCGTCAGCTTGTAAAGATGTTATAATACCTCCTGCACAAACATTCGCAAATTTTGAAACTTCAGATATTGCACCGTATATTGAAGGATTTTCCACATTTATCTCAAGAACCCTTATTCCACCATCAACTAAAGCTTTTGCAATTTCTACAGTTTGTGCTGCATCGTTACATCTTACAATCGGATATATTTTATCCTCACCTATCATTTGAATATAATTTTCGCTCATTTATATCTATCCTTTTTCCATAATTTATAATATTATAATAATATGAACAAAATTAAATTTGCACTCTCTAGTATTATTGTCCTACTTGTATACATTTTTGTCTACTTTGTAACATATAATTTTGTAGAACCTAGAGCTTATGATTTTATGGTTAAAAATGTTTTAACCGAAAAGTTACCATTTGATAATAAAAAACAAATATACGGTAGCGGAGACATAATTTTAGTAGTAATTGATGCAAAAACTATAGAAAAATATCGTTGGCCGTGGAAACGAGAACTTAATTGTAAAATTTTTGATTACTTCAACCAATATACCAAAGCAAAAGTTGTAGTACACGACTCATTAATATCATCAATGGATAAAGAAGATATTAACTCCGATAAAAAATATTTTGACACACTAAATAAATTTAATAATTTAGTTGTAGGCTTTATGCCAAACATAAAACCTTGGGAAAACTCTGAACAAGGAGAGGTTTATGACAAAAGATTTAGTGAAAAATTTTCTATTAATGTAAAAAATGAGTACAAAAAAATTCCATATTTATACTCTAGTGTCCTTACTTTTCCTGTAATGTACTTTGATTCCATTAAAAAAGTCGGTTCTGTTTCTATATTACCAGGATTTATTAACGGGAAATTAACAAAATATTCTATAGATGAAGTATACAGAAATCAAGAATATATTATTCCTTATAAAGGTAATTTTTATCCATCACTCGCATTAGGAGCATTTTTAGTTTATCAAAATAATCCTAAAATAATTGTTTCTGAAAATTATATAAAAATACCAGAACTAAACTATAAGATTAAACAAAAAACTTCTAAGTACCAATCTATTGTACCAATAAAATATTATAAACTTTGGAATGGCTATTCTCATCCAATGATTTCAGCAGTCGACATAATGGATTCTTATGATAACCTTAAAAATGGTAAAAAATCTATCATAAATCCTGAAATATTCAAAGATAAGATTATTGTTATTGGAGCAAATGTTCCTGCTGGTGCAGGATTAAACGATAATAAAAATACTCCTATTACAACAAACCACCCTGGAGTTGATATACAAGCAACTGCGATTGATAACATTATACACAATGATTTTCTAAAAATTGTTCCTGATTTTATTAACTACTTTTTGATAATACTTGGGATAAGTCTTACCTATCTTTTTATTAGACTTTATGATTTAGCAAAATCAACATTTTTGACAGCGACCCTTTTAATCTCTTATTTAGCCCTTGCTACAATATGCTTCTACTTTAGTATAGTAATTAATGTCATAACACCAATAACAATATTCCTATTAACAACTATTTTAGGCTATACTCATAAATTTATACTGGAAAATAGAAGCAAAGAAAAAGTAAAATCTGCCATGGGAAAATACATGTCAGAAGATGTAATGAAAAGAGTTATCTCCAATATAGACAATCTTGGGCTTGGAGGTAAAAAAGCAAATGTAACAGTTCTATTTTCTGATATTCGAGGTTTTACAGCTATGTCAGAGACAATGTCTGCACAACAAGTTTCTGAAATCTTGAATGAATATTTTACCGAAATGGAACCTATAATAACTAAATACAATGGTATCATTAATAAATTCATCGGTGATGCCGTAATGGCAATATTTGGCGAACCTATTCAAGATAAAAATCACGCACAAAACGCCGTAAAGTGTGGATATGAGATGCTTTTAAAAGTAAAAGAATTACAACAGAAATGGGTACAAGAAGGAAAACCTAAAATAGAAATTGGAATCGGTATAAATACGGGAGATGTTTTTGTTGGAAATATCGGTTCTGTAAACAGAATGGAATACACTGTTATTGGTGATACTGTAAATCTTGCAAGTAGGTTGGAAAGTTATAATAAAATTTACAAAACAAAAATGCTAATAAGTTCTTCAACATACGAAGAAGTCAAAGGTTTTGTTGATACCATTAAAATTTCTGATGTTGAAATTCGAGGAAAATCTCATAAGATGGATATTTATGAAATCTTAAAAGTAGACTAACAAATTATTTTTTTACAAGCATTAAAATACTTGTTATGAATATAAATTTCAAAGCCAAGTTTATCAACGAAACATCTATAAAAAAATATAATTATTTAAAAAACTCCTATGAACCAACTAAAGTTTCTTTTATAGAAATAGATCCTGAAAATTTTTCAGACTATTTTGCAATAAACGAAATCAATCAAGATTGGTACAACAGTCTTTATGCTTCAAATATAACATTTGCACTAAATTTAATAAAAAATCAATGTTTAAGAGGAGACATTCACAAAATTTATGCAATTACAAAACAAAAAAATAATTTTGGAATATTAAACTCAAATGAAATCCTTGCATTAGGAGAAATTGAACGTAAAACGCCTGAAGATATTGAAATAAACTACCTGCAAGTAGACCCAGAATTAGTTTATTCACTTGAAAAACGAAGATTTATTGATGTTGGAAGAGCTTTTTTAAATTGTTTAAAAAATTTCAATTATTTAAAATCTATAACGTTAAATTCCAACAGTTCTGCTGCTAAATTTTACGAAAAAAACAACTTTAAATTAATAGATCCTGAAATCAGAAAATTTATATGGAAAAAAGAAATACAAAAATAATATTGTAAACTTTTGTTAACAAAATTAGCCAGTTGGTCAAATTGTCATTAAAAAAATACTTTACATAACTATAAGTGTTAAAAATGTGTGAAGAAAAATAATGACGTTTGTGTTTAATACCCCAATAATAAATAGTATTAACGTACCTAAAATTAATTTTAGGTCAAATGTTGCCAAAACATATATTGAAAACGATTTTCGCAAAGATTCGTTTAGCGCAAATCCTTTATACAATAGTTTTACAGACAAAACAAAATTATTACAAATAGCAAAGTCTAACCCTGAAATTATTAAAATTTTAAAAGAAAATAAAATTCCATTAACAATAAATATTAACGAGTTAGAAAAATTAAAAAAAGAACATCTTTTAGAAACAAGAATTACTGCCGCAAAAATATATTCAGCTTTGCCAGAAGAATTAAAAAAAGAGGTTAATTTAATAGATTTACAAGAAGCTGCAATGTTACATGATTACGGAAAAGTTTTAATTCCTGAAAAAATATTAAACAAAACAGGTAAATTAACAGAGAACGAGAAAAAAATTATGAACTTGCATTCTGAATTAGGCTATGAATTGCTAAAAAAACAAGGTGTAAATGAGAATGTTTTAAATTTAGTAAAATACCATCATCAAACCCCCACAGGAGATGGTTATCCTAAAATCAATAATAATTTTGAATACACAACAACATCTCAAATATTAAGTACAGCTGATAAATATACAGCTCTTAGAGAACAGCGCAGCTATAAAGATGCTATGAATAAGGATGAAGCTCTCAATATTATCGAAAAGGATGTCGATAACGGATTAATTTCTAAAGATATATTCCTTGCGTTGAAAAAAACTGCATAAATTATCTTTCAAAACAAGATACAAAATGATAAATCTCTTTTTCTACAAGCTCTGGAACTTTCATCTCACATAATCCTGATTTAAAATAATCACAACGAGGATGAAATTTACAACCAAAAATTTCTTCTTGAATACTAGGATGAGCACCTTCAATAGTTTTTAACCTTAAATTCGGATTTAATGAAGGTAATGAATTCAATAATGCTTCTGAATAAGGATGAATTGGCTTTTTAAAAAATATATCTGCAGGAGCTTTTTCTACAATATAACCGGAATACATTACAGAAATATTATCCGCATAATTACTCACTAATGCTAAATCGTGAGAGATTAATAAAATCGCAGTTTTAAATTCTTTTTTAATTTCATTCAACAAATCCATAATCTGCTTCTGAATCGTAACATCCAAAGCCGTTGTTGGTTCATCTGCAATAATTAATTCAGCCTTACAAGCTAATGCCATCGCTATTATAATTCTTTGTTTCATCCCTCCGGAAAGCTCATGAGGATAATAATTTAATTTATTTTCAATATCAGGAATGCTAACTAAATCTAAAACCTCTTTTGCCTTCCTCAAAGCCTGTCTTTCAGTTACTTTAGAATGAGCTTTAATAGCTTCAATCAATTGATTTTTAACTGTATATAAAGGGTTCAAAGAAGTCATAGGATCCTGAGGAATCAATGCGATTCTATTTCCTCTTAAACCCCTCATATCTTTTTCTCTTAACTTTAATAAATCTTGTTTATCAAACAAAATTTGACCATTTTTAATAACAGCAGTCTTTGGAACAAGTCGCAAAATCGACATTGCAGTCATAGACTTTCCACACCCTGATTCACCAACCAAAGCATGTAATTCTCCATATTTTAAATTCAAATTTATATCATGTAAAACCTGAAACTCACCAATAAACAAATCTAAATTTTTAATTTCTAAAAGATTTTCCATAAAAGTATTCTACAATATTTTAACTATTTTGAAAATCAGATAACAAGACTAATATAAACTCTCAATAGCTTTTTTATAATCCTCAGAACCGTAGATATAACTACCTGCAACTAAAGAATTTGCCCCTAAAGAAATACAAATTTTAGCAGTAAGATTATTAATGCCACCATCAACTTGTATAATCAAATTATTTTTAGCTTTTTCTTTAATAGAAGGAATTTTCATAGCACAGTCATGCATAAAAATTTGTCCTCCAAACCCTGGTTCCACAGTCATAACTAAAACCAAATCTAAACAATCTAAAAATTCAAAAATATTTTCCGGTGAAGTTTTAGGCTTTATTGATAAACCAACTTTTACATTAAAACTTTTAATTAAATTGATAACTTCCCAAACGTGTTTTGAATCCCTACAAGCCTCATAATGAAACGTCAAAATATCAGCACCTGCTTTAGCAAAAGGTTCTATATACCTTTCAGGATTTTCAATCATTAAATGAGTGTCCAAAACCAAATCTGTAACTTTCCTTAAAGATTTAACAACAGGTACCCCGATAGAAATATTAGGCACAAAATGTCCATCCATAACATCAACATGAATCCACTCAACTCCAGCTGATTTTACTGCATTTATTTCTTGCTCTAAATTTGCAAAATCAGCCGATAAAATAGAAGGTGATATAATTATTTTTCCCATAACAAAATATATTTTATCATACTTATATTGTTTTAAAAACATTAATAATATATAATGAAGTAAACATAGTAGGAGAAATTATGATTGATATTAATCTTATTGTTAAATATTTTGAAAAACTACAAAAAATTATTTTACACGAATCTGATTTTACACTTGGAAATAAAAGATTCATAAAAAAAACTAAAATTGATGATATCTTGTGTTGTATAATTGGGACCTTACCTGATGAATATAAATCAAATAAGAGCAGTAAGTTTTCATCAATAAGAACATTTAAAAATTTATATAACCAACTTCATCAAAAATTTCCGCTTGCACCGAACTATTATATGATAAATTTTGATCAAGTTAACTTAACACTTGTACAAATAAGAAAAACATTAATCAACGATATTGAAACAATGGAAAGACTAAATTCAAACGTTGACTTTTAAACCTTATTTATTGTACAATTCTATTAACTATCATAAGAAACGGAGTACAAAATGAATTCACAACAAGATGTTATATATGGTTTAATGAATGAACTTGAAGATACTTTAGATCGAGGTTTTTCACTACTAGCTTGCGGATTTACAGTAGTAAAGAAAGAAAACGTTACGAACATCTTGGATAAACTCTATGCAGCATTACCTGATGAAATAAAAGAAGCTCGTTCTTTGTTACGCAGAAAAGACGAATTACAGTATGAAGCTCAACAAAGAGCTGAAAAAATAATCTCAGATGCTCAAGCTGAAGCTAATAGACTTTTAAGCGAATCTGATTTATTAAGAGCTGTTCAAAGAGAAGCAGAAAAAATCAAAGAACAAGTCATAACAGATTGTGAAGAGATAAAAAGAAAAGCTTTGGATGAAGCTGAAGCAATCAGAGCTCAAGCAAATGATGAAGCTACAAGAACAAAAGATGGTGCTACAGTATATGCTGAGCAAGTTCTTGTTAATATTGAACAAAATTTATGTCAGCTACAAGAAGTTGTAAAAAATGGTCAACTTCAACTTGAAAGAAGACGAGCTGAAGCTGATGAGCAAGTTCCTGCAAGATATTAATCAATAATTTTTAATAAAAAAAGCCTTAGTTTTCAACTAAGGCTTTTTTACAAATAAACTAATTAACCTCTTTTAACAACGTGAGCTATTAATTCTCCATAACTATTAACAGTACCATTAGTTTCTTTTATTTCATAAGAAATTTCATCATCAGAAGCTTTTTCTTTTTTAGCAAATGCTTCTGCAGCTTCTAAATCTTTGAATTCCCCTGCCATATCAGGTTCAAAATATGATGGTTTGTCAATATAAACTTGATACATAAAAAACCTCCTTATGCCAAATATTTTTGCAATGTTTCCTTATCAAAAACTTCTATACTCTCTTTTGAATGAATAAATATTAAACACGAAATCAACGTCTTAAAAGATTGAAAATCATCAAATGCTAATTTTTGTCTTAAATCCGTCATATTATTAGCCATAAATTCTGTAATAACAGTTTTATCGTTATAAAATAATTCAGACAAAAATTCAAAAGCATCACGAGTTTTAACACCTTCAAGATAAATTAAATCAGGAGATTGAAACTCTACATAACGAAGAGCTTTATCCATATTAAAGCCGATATTTTCATTCAACTCACACTGATTAACACCTTTCAACTCATACTTAGCAATTGATTCAATTGTCATAATGTTTTTATTAGTCTTAGCAGCTTCCATTAACAACGAATAAATTATATGAGTCTTACCACTCAAAGGTGAACCGCAAACCAAAATTATACCCGGATTTTTTAATGCCTGTTTTATTATAGTTTTTTGTTTTTCATCATCAATAATCTTATCTAATACCAAAGGTGGTCGATAAATCTTAAGAGAAATTCTTTCTCCCATAATTGTAGGAAAAGAAGATACAGAAGCTATCAACATAGTACTTTCGACTTTAAAACATAACTTCCCAAGTTGAGGAATTTCACAAACAGATGCATCCAAACCGGAAAGTGTTTTTAATTTAGACACAAAAGCTGTATTTAAAATAGCAGGTACTATACCTTTGTCATAACTCTCACCATTCTTTTTAAAAATAACTTTTAAACCTTCTTCTACTTGTTCAAAATTAAGTTCATGGACATTTTCAACAATAGCTTGCTTTAAAATAGCTCTTATAACGTGTTGAATATGCTCTTCACCAACTTCTTCCGTATGTAACTCTTCCGTCCAATCAAAATCATCTTCAGTATCATCTGTGAAAGTAATGCTATCTACAGTATCCGCAACTTTATAATATTCATCTATTTTCTTTATAATACTTGATTCAGAAGCAATTACCGGTTCAATCGAACATTCAGCAGATTCAATAACTTTATCTATAGCAAATAAATCCAATGGATCTGCCATTGCTACAGTCAATACATCTTCGATTTTAAATAAAGGAATAATTCGATATCTTCTTGCATCCGCAAAAGCTACATACTTAAAGCATTTTTCATCCGGCTCATAATCTTCAAGATTAACATAAGGAATATGCAATTTACCCTCTAAAAATTTTAACAATGTTTCTTCAGCTAAAATCCCTGAATTTATAAGAGCTTGCCCTATATTTATTCTCTGAACATTTGCTAATTCTTCAG
Organism: Candidatus Gastranaerophilales bacterium; assembly: GCA_944323985.1. GTDB lineage: Bacteria > Cyanobacteriota > Vampirovibrionia > Gastranaerophilales > Gastranaerophilaceae > CAG-196. Next base: position 64,888 of record CALUUP010000005.1, read on the forward strand.
CTTTTTCTAAAGTCTCATATGAAACGATACCATCTCTTACAAGCTCATATTTTAATTTTTCTAAAGTTTTATTTGTAATTGTTTCCATTATATTAACCTTTGGACAAAGTATATTTTCTAATTTTCACCTAAATATTCCTGAACCTTGCTAACAATCTGATCCAACTCAAAAGGTTTAGTAATATATTCATTAACACCGGTTTCTTCACCAATCATTTTATCTTCCAATTGAGATCTAGCAGTAACCATAATTATAGGAATATCTTTATATTTAGCATCATATTTTAAAAGCCTGCTTATCTTATAACCATTAATTTTAGGCATCATAACATCTAAAATAATCAAATCAGGCATAATTTCCTTAGCAAGCTTCAACCCATCTTCCCCGTTAAAAGCAGTATAACAAGCATATCCTGAAACTTCCAAGACAAACTTAAGACTTTCAACAATATCTTGCTCATCATCAACTATAAGAATCTTTTTCATGCCTGTCTCCTTCAATCTCGTATGAATACATTATATCACATTCTCCATACAAATTCTTATTCTGCTCAATCACAGACTCTATTTTCTTTTTCAAAAATTCCGCAGAAGGTTTATCACCATCAACCAAAATAAGTGACAACGTTGTCATATTAGCATCTTTTTCTATCAAAGAATTTGTCATATAAGTCTTATTTAATAAATTGTTTTCACGTAATAAATTTTCAATTACACTTTCAGTAGATTTAATTTTAATAACCGCAATAGTCGAATTATTAGCTCTTGCTCTTTGCAACAATTGTTTCTTAACCATCATAAAATTACTTTTATCATTAGCGATAGGAATAACAAAATAAAACCTTGAACCTTTATTTATTTCACTATCACACCATATAGCCCCATTATGAGATTCCATTAGTTGTCTAGCAATCGGCAACCCTAATCCGGAACCACCAACTTTTCTTGAAAGTGAATTTTCTATTTGCGCAAACTTATCGAAAACATGATTTAAATCTTTTCTCTCTATTCCGATACCATGATCTTCTACACAAACTTGCAGGTAATTACCTTGAAGTCTTTTAATATCATCTTCAAAACAATTATCATATTGTAGCTCTCTTGCATTAACTATCCTTGAAGAAATTTCAATTTCTCCGGCATCAGGAGTAAATTTAATAGCATTAGAAACCAAATTAGTTAAAACTTGCTCAAGCCTATTAGAGTCAGCATAAATTTCAACATCTTCGCCTGATGATGTATATTTAATTGTTAAATTCTTTTCTCTAGCCACTTCTGATAAATTATTTTTAACATACTCAATAACAGGCTCTATATGAATCAACTCAAATTTAAAATCCATTTTTCCTGCTTCAATTTTAGAAATATCCAACAAGTCATTAATAATTCCTGATAATCTTATAGCATTTCTTTTTCCCATAGAAACAAATTTTTCAATATTTTCGCTCATCTCACCAGCTTTTCCGCTTAAAATAATATCCATAGCATTTTTTATAGCTGTCAAAGGTGTTCTTAATTCGTGAGAAACAATCGAAATAAATTCAGATTTCAAGCGTTCAAGTTTTTCTAATTTTCTATTAGTAGCCTTCAATTCCTGAGTAAAAGAAGCACTCTGTAAAGGGATTGCAACTTGCTGAACAAGAGTTTGAAAACAAGTGGCATCTTCTGTAGTAAAAGGTTTTTCTCTATAGATTTCAGTAAAGCCAAAAAACTCATCACTCAACATAATCGGAGCAAACATATTATCATAACGTAATACTGAAAAATCATATTCTTGTATATTATGCTTGATGTTCTTTTCAATCTTTAAATTCCCAATTTTAATATCAAAAGGCGGATCACTTAAAAGTGATTTATAACTCAATATAGCCCTAAGTTTAAGAGCTTCTAAAAGCCTATCAGAAATTTTATTCACAGAATTAATTATAAGCACAGGTTCTCTTTCAGAACGAAACATTAGAGTACAAGCAAGCTCAAAGTTCAAAGATTTTTCAATCCCTTCAACCATAATTTTTAAAAGTTTATCCTTATCTAAGGAACCTGCCAACTGTGAACTAGTATTATAGAGCACATTAAGTTGATACAAACTTCTTGCAAGTTCTTGATTTGATTTTGCCATCTTTAATAAAGAATGCCTTGTTTTTAAACTGGAATCTACAGTCGCAGACAATAAATTTTTATCAATAGGAGTTTTTATAAAAAGATTAGCATTATGCATCACATCTTTATTATGTTCCACTTCGCCTAAAATCAACAATATAACAACAGGATATTGTTTAATTTTTCTGCACAAAGGTTTTAAATCAATTGAATTTATATCACCATCAACAATAACAATATCAGGCTCTTCAACTTTTAACACATCAAAAATAAGAGTTTGATCAACTGATACGATAACCTCATCAGAAGAAAAAACTTCTTTAACTAAAGCCTCTTTTTCACTGTCCTCACTAATCAACAAAAACTTTGTCATAATAGAATGATACCACAAACTAAAGATATTTTTAACGCACAATAATTTTAAAAAATAAACATCAAAGTTTAAGATAATAATTCAAAATGGTTTTTATCATATTTAATAAAGCCTTCTTTTTGAAGTTTAGATAGTTCAAAACTCATAGCACTTCTATCAACATTCAAATAATCTGCCAAATCTTGACGGTTAAAATTAATTGAAAAAGTATTAGAATGATTTTTTTGAGCTTCATTTGAAAAATATGTCATTAATTTATCTCTAATGGTTTTTTGAGAAACATTTTCAATTTTTTGTATAAGTTCAATATTTTCTTTACTAAGTATTTGAAAGAGATTATTAATTAAAACTTTATGTCTAACACAAGCATTTTGACACATTGATGTACATTTTTCATAACCAAGAATTAAGACCAAAGTATCTTCAACAGTAATAGCATCAACACTTGACTCAACATCTTTTGATCCAACAAAAGAAAGAGCAAGATTATCATTTTTACCAAGTCTTGAAATTATAATTCTTCTTCCCCAATACGAATCTTTTTCGATATTAACAGCTCCATCTAATATCAAATAAATATTAGAAATCATATCACCTTGTCTTATAATCATCTCTTCTTTTTCATACTTCCGAACCCTTGCATTAAAACATTCCAAAAGTCCCTTTAACTCCTCGTCGTTCATACCATAAAAAACTGGAGAATTTTTAATCTGATTATAATATTTTTCAAGTCTTTCCATATTTTTAACCCTTATTTAAAAAAATTTATTTTTGTTGTAAAAACAACAGAAATGTTGTTAAACATAGTTTATAATAAAAATGTAAAAAATAAAAGATAAAATAAATAAAATATAAGGAGCTAAAAAATGACAACACAACAAGAAGAAAATTTAATTAATTTATTAGACGGATACGTAGAAAAAGGCGGTCATCATTTAAATGTAAACGTATTTAATCGTGATACATTACTAGATGCACAAGCACATCCTGAGAAGTACCCACAATTAACAGTAAGAGTATCAGGATATGCTGTTAACTTCATAAAATTGACAAAAGAACAGCAAGATGACGTAATTTCAAGAACATTCCACGGTTCATTAGCTGGATAATCGGAAAATTTATCCGTCAAAAGCAATGAGGAGTATACACATATATAAAAGGGAAAATCTCCCTCCAAACCAATAACTTAAATAATAAAAAATGTCTTGGGGCTCATACAGCCCCTTTTATATTAATTTTTTCAAAATAAATTAAAAAAACTTAATAAATTTAAAAATTGAGTAAATTTTTTTTAATAATATAACTTTTTTATTTATATAAAGAAAGAGAAGTATAATATGACATTTTTGAATATAACCAATACTACCCCCAAACAAAATATAAAATTTCAATCCACTGATAAGAAAAAAGTATCATTAGAACTTTTTAATTTCCTAAATGAAAATGAAAAAAAAGTACTTGATAAAAATAAAGATAATATAATTAGCTTTAAAGAAGCAAAAAACTACATAAACAGTAATATTGCACAACCTAATATATTAGAAACCTTAGCTTCTATCTTAAATATTGAACTTGAAACGAATGTAGAATTAACTAAAAATATAAAATTTAAAGAAAAAGCAAATAGAATATTAAATTTATTAAACACAATAGACACTGACAACGACAATAAAATAACACTCAATGAAATAAAAAACGGAAAAATATCAGAAGAAGACAAAACAACAATATCAAACATTTTTGGACTTGTAGATGGAAAAATTATTAATAAACAAGGTCAATTTGGGTCTTGTTGGGCATTAGCTGCCGGATATGGAATTTTTATGTCTAACCCACAAATATTTAGAAAAATTATTCAACGAGATGATAACGGAAATGCAAATATAACATTTTGGGGTTCAAATAAAGAAATCTTTCAAACAACAGTTGAACGAAAATTAACTCAAAGTATATTAAAAACCCGAACCAAAACAATAAATTTAGAGATACTCAACAAAGCATCACATCATCATAATAAATATTACAGTTCTGATCCGGATGCAATCGTGTTAGAACTTGCTTTTGAAGACTTTAACAATCACATTATAAAACTAAACAAAATCCAAGCAGAAAAAATTAAAAATTATATAAACAATTCTAGCCCTAAAGCACCCCAAAAACCAAATATAGCAAATATTAATTTATCAATGAGCGAAGAAGAATTGAGAAATTTTCATAATTATTACAACAATTCCTCTTGTCTAAATAAAGATAACTATATATTTCCATACTCCATAAAAGATTTAACAGCTGAAATAATAAATAAAATGAAAAAATATATCACATTATCAACGCCAGTACCTCCATTAAAACCAAATAAAAAAGAAATGGAATTAAACTGGCAAAAAACAAATAATTATATTAAAAATTCTATTTCACACTTAGAAAAACCTGAATTAAGAACTTATTATAATTATGTAGGAACAATTAACAATGGAGGTTTACCTGGCGAAGCCATAAAATTAATGGCTGGAGGTAAAATTGATACATATTACAATGAAGAAACAAAAGAAGGAGAAAAAAAACTTATCAATATACTAAAAAATAAAAACCTCATCTTTAATAAAAAACAAATATACTCAATCGGTTTTAAACAAAATGATAAAAACGTTAATAATAATCACGCATATACAATATTATTGAGTGACGAAAAATACATCTACTTAATAAACCCACACGATACAAATGCAAGTCCAATAAAATATAAAATAAAAGATGCAGTAGAAAATTTAAAAATATTGCAAATAAATACTTTACCGGACGATGTCGGAAATAAATTTTAAGAATAAACTATACAAACTTGTATTTATATTTTCAGCAACATAAAATTTAAAAAAGGGATATAAAATGAAAATAAATACACAGCCTCAAACAAAATTTACTCCAACATACAGAGGAAATTGGTTAGATAAATTTGACAAAGCAATAGGAAAATTAATAACCCCAAAAGAATTTGTCACCCAAACAAATCAAACTAATATAAGAAAATGTGAAGAAATAGCAAACAAATTATATAATCCAATTTCTCCTCAAACAGTTAACTTAAAAGTAAAAAATGGAAATAAAGAATTTGAATTTTTGTATAACAACTCAGCATGGCATAAAATAAGAATAAGCAAAAAGGGAGAAGAAATAAACGAGTTTGAGATTTTACATATAAAAAACGATCAAGATTTTGCATTCTATTCAACAGGCAATTACCCTTGTAAAATCCGAGATGAAAAATATGTAAAAAAGTTTAACCTTTTACTTGAAGACTGGCTACCAAGATTAATAAAAAGATATGAAGGGAAAAAATCTCCAATACACCTAATTAACAAAGATATTTAAGATTTATTTCTTAACTTCTCTACAAATCTTTTTAATCTTTCCATCGCAATTTTGAGATTGTCTAAAGAATAGGCATAAGAGATTCTTAAATAGCCTTCCCCACTATTACCAAAAGCATTTCCAGGAACAGCTGCAACTTTTTCTTCTTCTAAAAATCTAGTTGCAAACTCCTCACTTGTCATTCCAAATTCCCTAATACAAGGGAAAACATAAAACGCACCATAAGGTTCAAAACACTCTAAATTCATTTCTTTAAAAGCGTTTAAAAGAAATCTTCTACGCTGATTATAAGCATTTCTCATTTCTTTTACATCATCATCACCATTTTTTAATGCTTCTACAGCAGCATATTGACTTGTAGTAGGTGCACACATTATCGCAAACTGATGAATTTTTGTCATTTGTTTAATAATTTTTTGAGGTCCGCAAGCATAACCTAAACGCCAACCGGTCATTGCATATGCTTTTGAAAAACCATTTATTAAAATTGTTCTCTCTTGCATACCTTCAATACTAGCAATAGAAATGTGTTTATCCTTATATGTTAACTCGGAATATATTTCATCAGACATAACATAAATATCATGTTTAATTACGACTTTTGCAATTTTTTCCAAATCTTCTCTTTCCATAATCGCACCGGTAGGATTATTAGGGAAAGGTAAAATCAAAACCTTAGTTTTATCAGTAATTGCATTTTCTAATTCTTCAGCAGTCAATCGAAACTCATTTTCAGCTTTCAAATCAATTATCACAGGTTTAGCTCCTGCAAGTAATGCACAAGGTTCATATGAGACATAAGCAGGCTGAGGAATAATAACTTCATCACCAGGATTAATAACCGCTCTTAACCCAATATCAATAGCTTCAGAACCACCTACTGTTATTATAACTTCACTCAAAGGATTATATTCTATATTTTGAGTTCTTTTTAAATATTTACAAATTTCTTCTCTAAGTTCTTTTAAACCGGCATTAGACGTATAAAAAGTTTTCCCCTTTTCAAGAGCATAAATCCCTTCATCTCTAATATGCCAAGGAGTGTCAAAATCAGGTTCTCCAACCCCTAATGATATCGCATCTTTCATTTCAGAAACAATATCAAAAAATTTTCTAATCCCTGAAGGTTTTATCTCTTCAACCAATTTAGAAAGCGGTTTTGTCATGGAGTAATAACCTCTCTTTCATCATTTTTTTTCTTATCAAAAATAGTTCCGTGATCCTTGTATTTTTTTAATACAAAATGAGTCGCTGTACTTAAAACACTATCTAAAGTTGATAATTTATCAGAAACAAAATTAGCAATTTCTCTAAGCGATTTTTCTTCCAAAATCACTAACAAATCATAACCTCCTGAAATCAAATAAACAGCTCTAACTTCTGGATAATTATAAATTCTCTCAGCAATTTTATCAAACCCTTGTCCTCTTTGAGGCGTAACTTTTACCTCAATAAGAGCGTTGACTTTTTCAATAGAAGTTTTCTCCCAATTAATAAGAGTATGATATCCGCAAATAATACCTTCTGCTTCTAATTTGGAAATTTCATTAACAACATCGATTTCATCTTTTCCAAGTAAAATAGCCAATTCCTTTAAATCAATACGACTATTTTTTTCAATTAAAGATAGTAATTCTTCTCTCATTTAATCCACCTATCTGATATAATTTGTCATAATTTTCTCTTCTAATTCTGGTTTTTGAATACCATTATTTTTACCGATTTCAACACATTTTAAAACCCACGCAAGATTACGAGCTAAAATTCTCATAATTTGCAAACCCTCTAAATCTTGTTCTAAATCACTAGCAACTTTACCGTGAATATTATTCCAATAATTAGAAGATACTAAAGGCATATTACTAACAGTTAAATATTTATTCAAAACATCTAAACTCGCAGTAGTTCCGGAACGTCTTGCAACCGCAATAGTTGAAGCTGGCTTAAAAGCAAAATATTTTTTTGCAGCATAAAAAGCTCTATCTAAAACTGCCAAAATTCTTGCAGAAGGATGAGCGTAATAAACAGGAGTTCCAAAAACAAAACCATCAGAAGTTTTAGCTTTTTCAATAAGTTCATTAACAATTCCATCTTCAAAAACACATTTACCTAAATCTCTGCAAGCTAAACATCCGCAACAATCACGAATTTCTGCATTCCCAATATCAAAAAATTCTGTTTCAATCCCTTCTTCTATTAATATCTTAGAAATTTCATTTAAAGCCCTTTTTGTACTACCATTTTTATTACAACTTCCATTAACAAGTAAAACCTTCATCAAAAATCTCCTATAATTTAATAAAACAATGATAATCAAAATTTCAGATTAGTTCAAGCAAAATAATATATTTTTTATTTTTAATTTGTCGGTGTTAAAATATAATTATGGTCAATTCATTTGAAGACGTAATATCACAAATAAAAGACAGACTCGATATAGTAGATGTAATTTCACAATATGTAGTCCTAAAAAAGAATGGAGCTAATTATACAGGTCTTTGTCCTTTTCATAACGATAAGCATCCATCAATGTCAGTAAGCCCATCCAGAGGAATTTATAAATGTTTTTCTTGCGGAGCCGGTGGAGATGCTCTTAACTTTTTAGTAAAAATTCAAAATCGTGAATATAAAGATGTAATATTAGAATTAGCCGAAAAATTTGGAATTGAACTCCCAAATAAATATACCAAATCCAGTGAATCTAAAAATCAAAAAAAAGAAATGATGAAAGCTTGTGAAAAAGCTGCAAAATTTTTTAATATCCAACTAAAATCTGCTGATGATGCAAATAAAGCAATAACAGCATTAAGAAAAAGAGGAATTAGTGACGAAATTATTGATAAATTTCATCTTGGTTGGGCGACTAATAAATATGATGTTTTATATAAAGAACTAAAAAAAGAATTTAATGATGATATTTTAGAAAAAGCGGGATTAATATTAAAATCTAATTCAGGTGGTTGGATAGATAGATTTAGAAACAGAATAATCATCCCAATCCAAAACGAAAACGGAGAATTTGTAGCTTTTGGAGCAAGAGCAGTTGATGAAGGACAAAACCCTAAATATTTAAATTCTTCTGATTCATTAATTTATAACAAGAGTAAAATTTTATACGGTCTAAATTCTGCGAAAGATTCAATAAAATCTGAAGACGGAGTTGTAATAATGGAAGGTTATTTTGATGTAATTTCTGCTCAAGCAAACGGAGTAGGAAACGCCGTCGCATCTTGCGGAACAGCATTAACCCCAGATCACGTTAAACTACTTTCAAGATATACAAAATCCCGTAGAATTTATTTATCTTTTGATACAGATTCAGCAGGAATAAATGCTACAAAAAAAGGCAGCAGTGTTATAAAAGAAACACTTTCAACTTTAGGTGATGTAAAACAATTTGATGAAAGTCATATTTCATCAAATTCTGATAATAAATATGCTTGCGAAATAAGAGTCGTATCTCCGCCGCAAGGTAAAGACCCTGACGAATTCATAAGAACAATGGGAGGAGATGCTTTTAGAGAATACATAAAAAACGCACCGTTATTAATTGATTTCTTATTGAATAATATTTTAAAAGAAAAAAATTCAGCAAAAACTCCGCAAGAAAAAGCTGAATTAATTGCACAAATTATAGAAATTCTAAAAGATGTAAATAATAAAATAATACAATCCGAATATGTAAAAATGGTTTCAACAATTTTAGAAATAGATGAAAATGCAATATCAAAAGAATTGTTAAGAGCAACAAATCCAATAAATTACATATCTCCGGCAATAAAGAAACAAGATAATGTAACAAATTCTTCACAATTTGAAATAAAAGTGCAAAAAAATTTATTGAGCGTTTTTTTAGTAAGCGACAGTTCACTAAGCTTTCAAAAACTGAACGAATTGTTACCCGAAAATATCATTCAAGATGAAACGTTAATAATTGTAAAAAATACA
>CALUUP010000006.1 GCA_944323985.1 Candidatus Gastranaerophilales bacterium
ATACTTAACTATGTATTCTGCCAAAATGATGCAGCAAAAGATTCTCATAGAATCATGTTAGGTACGCAAATACTTATCTAGTTAATAGTGAATTGTAAGTAGTGAATAGAATAGAATAAATTTTTATTCTAAACCTAATTTCGAAAAATCTCCTCTATTCAGTTGATTACATCATAAAAAAAATGTATAATAATGATGTAGAATAGTAGGGGAGATTAGGGTCTCATGTTCAATAATATTAATGACAACAACCAAAATTTATTGCTTAATTCACAAGTGGGAAATTCCAATAATGTGATAAATTTGGCTGCGATTAGAGCTAATGCTCAAAAAAATGCATACGCTTCTAACCCCTATGTTGATAAAACTGAAATTTCTTCTAGTGCTATGGAATTATTCCAAAGAGATTTGGATATAAATAAATTCAATAAAATAGCAACAAGTGATTTAGACGATACGTCACACCTTGAAAAAATGAATGAATTATTTTCTCAAGGAGTAATTGATGCCTTTGAAGATGACGTATTATCAGAACTTGTTACAAATTCTAAATTATGGGATGATTTAGAACTATAAATATGTTAAAATTCGTATATGGTATCGTCAGATTATTATATAGCAGACAATTCAAATATTGAAGATCAAAAGCTGGAGGCTGCTAAAAATTTATTTTATAAAAAAGATTATCGTGGGGCATTAAAGCTTTATCTTGATATGCTTAATTCAAGTTTATCTTACAAGCTCTATTATGAAATTGGTAGGTGCTATTACAAACTTGATGAAATGTTACCTGCTGAAGAATATTTTAAAAAATCTATTGGTCTGGAAAATTTTAAAAACCCTTCTTATCTTTATCTTGGAAATATCGTATTCAAACGTGAAGACATTAACAAAGCCATTGAATATTGGATAAATTCATATGCTTATAAACCAGATGATAGTGTAGTTTGTCTTAACTTAGCAACTTCTTATTTTAAAAAAGGAATGAATTTTCAATCTATATTTTTCTATGAAAAATGTATCAAGTATACAAAAGTCAAGGATGAATCATTCTATGCGATAAAATCAAGTGTTGAAAAATGCAGGGATATCAGTCAAGAATATTTACAAAAAGCAAAACAAGCTATAAATAACAAAGAAAATAATATTGCTCTTGAATCATTAAACTATGCAATTAAAAATTACCCTATTGATTTTGACATCAATTTACTTCTTGGGAAACTCTATTTTGAAAAAAATAATTATGATTTAGCTATAAATTACTTAAAACAAGCTCTTTGTATCGATAATAAATCTTTAGATGTTCTACAAATGTTATCTTCTGCTTTTATTAATATCGGAGATTTCACTTCTGCATATTGTTCAATGAGAAGACTTCTTCCTCTTGTTTTACATAATCAAGCTGAATATTTAAAAGTTCTTAAAATTATAAAAGAATTAAATTCTTCTTTTGACAATGAAAGTTACCAAATCCATGAAAATTTGGCCAATAAATATTACAATGAAAATAATTACCATATGGCATTAATAGAATATGAAAATTGTATAATCTTAAAAGACACTCTATTAGGTGATGTTCAGGATAAAATTGATAAAATAAAACATTACCTTCATCCGGAAAAGAGAATTATTGAAACCTGTATGGATAAAGGAAGAGAATTTTATTCAAATAACGATTTTAAAACGGCTAATAAATATTTTTCTAAAGTAGTATTATTATCAAATGAAAATTCTTCGGAGTATAAATTTGCAAAATCAAAAATTAATGAAAATATGCAATTGGATTAAAAAAAACTTTTATCTTCACGTTTTAAAAAAGAAATATTATAGAGTAGGTTCTTGTAATGCCTGTGGAAGATGCTGTCAAAAGATTTATGTTAAACACAAAAATGTTATCCAAACAGAAGAGGAATTTAAAAAATTACAAAAATTACATCCTTTTTATACTTACTTAAAGATAATTGATAAAGACGAAACCGGGTTAGTTTTTGAGTGTATGAATCTGGATAAAGAAACAAAAAAATGTAAAATTCACAAAAAACGTCCAGGTATTTGCAGAAGATATCCTCAAGAAGAACTATTCTCAATGGGAGGAACACTTGCTGAAAACTGCGGTTACAAGCTTGAACCAATTGAAAGTTTTGAAGAAGTTTTCAATAAAATATCAAAAAAAATAAAATTATAAAGTTTTATTTTTTGACCATTTTTTCTTATAATACTCAACTAAACCTATATGTAACATTGTTAAAAAAGCCGTTAAATAAGCGAAAGACTTATGAGTTTTTCTTAATGTTCTATTTTTAGTCACCCCAGTATATGTTGCTAAAACAAGACTTCCGGTTGCTGCATAGCCTGACGTTTTTACTGAAAATATTTTATTTCCATCTACTCCTAAAACTTTCATATTTTATAAATATCATAATTTGATTAAAACAACAACATTTTATACGAAGAAAGCTTTTTATTATTTTTTTGAGAAGGGTTATTTTTCAAATAGTTTTTTAAAATCTCACGTGCCGCTAAATAATTATGCTGCTTGACATAAATATTTGCTAAATTCACTACATAATCAATGTTATTAGGGGAAATTTTTAATAATTTATTATATTCTTGAACAGATTTTGATATATCACCCATTTTCAAATATACCTCTGCATAAAGATAATGCAACTCCTCAGCATCATTTATTTCTAATGCTTTATTTAAATATGCCAATGACATTTCTGGATTATTTATATAAAAATACGAAACTGCTAAATCATAATATAAAATATATTTAACTTCACTTGAGCTTGCCAAATTCAAAGCGCGCTCCAAAACTTTTATCGCACTAGAATAATGACCTTTTGCTACATAACTCTCTGCCAATGTAATATAACCACTTGGCAAATTCGGAGCAGAATTTATGTAATACTTTGCTTCTCTGGATTTTGAAACACTTATATCTTCAACTCCACCTATAACCAAATAAGAAACATACTCCGATTTTAAATCTCCAGTATTAGTTATATCAGGCTTTATTTTGTATAAAAGTTGTAATGTTTCCTTATCTTTATCATTCAATTCTAAACGCAAATCTTTTACTAAAATTTCATTATTATTAGCCAAATGCATTATTGTATTTTTATCAAAGCTATGTCCCATAAATCCTAATGCATGAAAAATCTCATGCAAAGCATTATTATATATCTGATTCTTAGTAAAATAATTCCCTTCAGGAGAATATAAATCAAAGGTTATATTCATTGCTTCCAAACGAGTTAAATTTATTTGAGGAATTGTATAAGCAACCACATACTTTTTCCCTCGCTCGATATCTTCCTGCTTATTATCTTCAAAATTTATATTTATGTCCGCTTTGCCTGTAACCCTTGTAAACAAAACTACTCCACATTTTTCCCACTCTCTGAAAGCATTTTCTATTTCTTCAATATATTCATCAGGAACATTCTTAACATTCAAAAAACTATATGTTATAGGCAACTTCGACCATCTTACAATTTTTTGATTATAAGTAGCTTGACCTATATAATTATTAAAATATTTTTTAAAAATTTCTCGCCTTAATTCATATAAAAATTGTTCTGCTTTTAATTTAGCAGAATCATCAATATCACCTAATGCGATTTTAACTAATTTATTTTGAGAATCTATCGTTAAAGGAGAATTTATCAAAGAATTTACATAAATTTCACGCAATTTTACATCATTATTACCCAATGCAAAAGATTTTTCATAATACTTTTGAGCTTTTGCAATCTGATTATTTCGATAATAAAAATCTCCTATTTTTGCATACACAAAATCTGCATTTTTATTAAAATAAAATGCTAAAAATAAAATAATTAACAATACCAAATAAAAAAAGAGTTTACTCTTTTTCATCGTCAGACCCATTTACTCTCTCATTTACCCCTGGACCAGTTGAATTTATATCTTCCTTGTCATCACTTACCCTCTCATTTACCCCCGGACTAGCTGAATTTAAATCTTCTGGGTCATCTTTTACCCCTTTGTCAATATTCAAAGTCTTAACTAAAGCTCTTATATCTCCTTTTAATTTAAAATATTCAGCAAATTTTGGAGTAGTTTTGATATTAAACGAACGTCCATTCTTATCTTTATGACGAGATATTAAACCTTTTTCGATAAGTTCTTGAACATGTTCATAAGCATTTGAACCACGCAAATCCTTTAACAAAGACTGCCTAATCGGTTCTTTTAATGCAATAACAGTAAGTGTTTTTAAAACAGGAGGTTTTAATTCAACAGGACAAAGTTTTTCAACAATATCAAGATGTTCTTGTTTTACCTGTAAAATATAACCATTTTCATCATCAATTTCTAAAGCACCGTCACGAGATGCGTAATCCATAATTAATTCCAGAAGAGCTTCTTCAACCAAATCGGGTTCTTCTCCTAAAATTTCTGCGATATCTTTTATTTGTAAAACTTTTGCTGTTACGAATAAAACAGCTTCAATTCTAGACTTCAACTGTTCCATACTAACTAGCTACCTCACTATTATTTTCTTCACTAATAACACTTTTAGCATTTTCAAAATTATTGTCAAATTCCTCTATCTCACTTTCATTATCTAAAACATCATTTTGAGTTTTAGGGCGTCTTACAACGTATAGATCTGAATAAAACTCATCTTGTTCTAAATCATAATCACTATCTACAGTTAAAAATAATAAAGAAACATAAGCACTTATTTTATCCATACCCAAAAGAGTCAATTCATTAAGTTCAATTCTATCTTGTCTGGAAAGAATTTCAGTCAAATTAGCTCTTAATCTTTGTACACCTTGTTCAATATACTCATCGTGAGCTAAATTTATAATATCATCCGGAGATAATTTTGCATAATTTTGAACTCTTCTTTTAGCTCTTTCATGTGCATTTTTAAGAGATTGCTTTTTATCAAGCATTTCATAAAATTCTAATTGACGAATCAAATCTCTCAATGTTACAACACGATTATGATTCAACCTAACACTTGTTCTTCTTTGTAAAACTTCATCAATAGAAATAACATTATTAGTCGGAATATAATCTTCTTCATAATCTAATGGCATTTCATCATCATAATTAAATACATCTTCTTGAGGAGGTTCAAAATCTAAAATATCCAAACCTTCCAAAACATTTGATTTCAATTTCAAAAGAATAGCTGCAAATAATAAAGTTCTACCTGTTAATCTCAAATTTTGAGCTTTAGATTGAAACAAATGCATTAAATACTTGTCAGTTACTTCAACAATATCAACATTCCAAGGATTTATTTTACCTTGTTTTGCAAGACTTACAAGAATTTCAATCCCATCAACTTCAGCTTCTTGAACAAACTTCTCTTCTTTTTCAGACAAAGAATTTGCTGAAGTGTTTAATGTATTATTCAAACTATCTATATTATTTACTACCATCTACCCTTTACTCCCCCTCTTTACAATCAGAGGGTTCACTTACCCTAATTTATATTAAATTATTAAATTTTTATTTTAATCCTCTATATTATTGAAACCAATTTTTGAAGGTCTAGTTCTTTCCATAAGCAAATCTATAGCTTTATAAATTTCTTTTATGTCATCTTTATTATCATTACAATGTTCAAGAAAATACTCTTCCAAATCAGAAATTCTCTTTGCCAAATCTTTATGCTCAATAACCATTTGTCTCATTTTTACAAAAGCATCAATTATTTGCATATTAATTTGAATTGCCTGTTTAGATTTTAAAACAGAAGATAGCATAGCAACACCTTGTTCCGTAAAAACATAAGGCAACTTTCTAAGTCCACCCCAACTTGAAATCACATTTTGTGATTTCAAGTTTTGAAATTCATCCTTTGTTATCTGAAACATATAATGTACAGGAAATCTCTCAATATTCCTCTTTACAGCTTGATTTAAAACCCTTGTTTCAACTCCATACAAATTTGCAAGATCACTATCAAGCATTACTTTATAACCACGGATTTCGTATATTAAATTTTTTATTTCTACTAAATTTTTCATACTAATCTCTTAGCTTAACTCCGGTCACTTTTGAAATCCCTTTTTCTTTTTGAGTAACCCCAATTGTACGATTTGCAGATTCAATCATAGGTTTTCTGTGACTTACTACAATAAACTGAGTAGTTTCGGCTTGTGATTGAACGATATGAGCCAACTTTTCAACATTTATACCATCTAAACTTGCATCAACTTCATCAAACGCATAAAACGGTGCCGGCATATATTTTTGAATTGCAAATACAAATGAAAGAGCCGTCAAAGCTTTTTCGCCGCCTGACATACCTGCTAAACGTTGTTTTTTCTTATCTCTTGGTTGTGCCTCAATATCTAATCCGCCTTCAAATGGTTTTTCCTCGTTTTCTAAAATTAAAGTTCCTTCACCATCTGATAATTTATGGAAAATATCTTTGAAATTTTCATTCAATACATTATACGTCTTCAAGAATGTTTCTTTTTTAAGATCTTCATAACCTTTCATTCTCTCTAAAATTTGTTCTCGTTCTTTTGATAAAGTATCAATTTGCCCTTGTAATTCTTGTTGACGAGCGAGAACTTTTTCATAATCCTCAAGTGCTTTCATATTAACAGCACCCAATTCATCCATTCTCTTTTGTAATCTCTGTATGCGAGAAGTTATCTCTTCTATTGACATCTCTACAGGAGTTAAATCATTAATATTAACACCAGCCTCTGCTAAAATGTTTTTTGTTTCTTCAAGCTGTGGTTCTAACTCTCTTCTTCTTGCCTTAAAAGATTCAATCTGCTCTGCTATTTTTTCGATATCACTCGCTTTAAGATTTCTTTGAGTTTCTATATCAACTAAATCTTTATTTATATCATCTCTTTGTTTTAAAAGTTCACCTAATTTTTCAGTAATTTCTTTTATTTGAACTTCTAAAACTTCTAATTGTTCATTCAAACCTTTAATTTCTTCATTAAATTTAGCTTTATCCAATTCTAAATCTTTATTAGTAGCCAAAGCTCTTTCTATTGTATCATTATGAGTTTTTATAGTAGTATTCATAAAATCAATTCTTTGATGCAAACCTTCAATCTCATTATTTGCATCCGCCATATTTTTCTCATAACGCTTAATTTCAGCTTCAACTCCTGCAGTTTTCTCTTTCAAATCTTTTAAATCAGCATCATTCATCAATTTTTCAACTTCTGAAATCGAAGTTTGAATATCTGTCATTTTTTCAGAGATACTAATATGTTCTTCTTCTAACTTATCTAAACCTTTTTCTATATTAGCAATTTCAGGTTCTGTTATTTTAATAAAATCTTGTTTTTCATCAATATTTTTCTGAGTACTTTCAAAACTCAACTCTAAATTAGTCAACTCCAATTTAGCTTTATTAAATTCAGTAGTAGAAGCAGAATACTTACTTCTAACATCCTCCATTTTTGCTTCCAAACTTGAACGTTTAGAAATCAAAGTTGCATATTTAGATTCCAAATCTTTTAATCTAGCCCTAAAAGTATCTAATTCACTATCAGAGTTTTGTGCAAATTTTAATCCTGTTTTTCTAACAGCACCACCCGTAATTGAACCTGATTTTTCAAATAAATCACCAGATAGCGTAACCATTCTGTACTTACCGATTAATTTATTAGCAACAGAACGATCTTCAACAACTAAAGTATCACCTACTGCATAATAAAAAGCATTTAAATACTCATCATCAAAATCTATAAGATTAATCGCAAAATCAATTACACCTTTTTCTTTCGGAAGATTTAAACTCTTAGGACATTTAACAATTTTATTTAAAGGAACAAATGTTGCACGACCTGCATTAGAAGATTTTAAAAGCTCAATACAAGTAGATGCAACATGCTCATCATCTACAACGATATGAGCCATTCTTCCGCCTACTGCGATTTCCATAGCTGTAGAATATTCTTCATCAACTTGTCCTAATTTCATTAATGGAGCGTGCACACCACGAATATTTGCATTTACAACTGTATCAACCGCACGTCCGAGGTTAGCTTCTTCGCTTGCTTGTTTAGATGCCTCAAGCATATACATTTTCTTGCGTGCTGCTTGAAGATCATAGTCCATATCTGTGATTTCATTTTTAGTCTTATCCAAATCATGCAATGTATTTTTAAGGATAATTTTAAAATCGTCAAGTTCTTTTCCTAATTGTTCGATTAAAAGCTCCTTATTCGCCTTTGTTTCTGAAAAATTATTCTTGAAATTCTCTAATTCTTCAAGCTTAATTTTAGCTTCCTCAATAGCCTTTTTCTTTGAAGATAAATCAGCTTCCATTGGAGCTTGTTTTTGAATAAGCTTAGTTTCTTTATCTTGATATTCTTCTAATTCTTTTCTAAGAGCATTTCTTCTTTCGATATGTTTTTCTGCTGTTTCATTAAGCCCTGACATATCTTCTAAAATCTTATGTAAAATCTCTTTTTGCTCTTGAATATTTTTCTCAATTCCTTTAATCTCGTCTTGTTTTAAAGAAATTTTTAATTCGCTATCCTTAATTTTACCCTGTTGAGTTTCAATTCCATTTTTAGTATTTTCAATCGTCTTCAAATTCTCTTGTATTTGCTTATCTGCATAAACTATTGACGAATTTTTTCTTGAAATTGCCCCCTTAATTTCTTCAGATTTCTGTTTTAATTCAATCTGATGAGCTTCACCTTTTTCTTTTATTGTAGAAGAAATTTCTTCATATTTTTCCTTTATTAATTTTAATCTTTCTTCTAAATCCTTAGATTTTAATTCTTCTTCTTTTTTTCTTTTTGTAAATTCTAAAATATTTTCATGAGCCTTTTCTAAATTCCTTCTTAAATCAAAGAATTTTACAGTATTAATTTGACTTTCAAGCCCTACTTTTTCATCTTTTAATTTTTGATATTTCATCGCAACTTCTTTTTCTTCTTTAAGTTGCTCCAATCTCACATTTACTTCATTTAAAATTAAAGTTGAATTAACAACCCTTTTTTCAACAGTATCTAATTCATTTGTAGCTTGATCTATACGCCTGTCAAAATCTGCAACTCCTGCAATTTCATCAATAATCTTACGACGTTCATTCGGAGTACAATTTGTAATACTCATAACATCGCCTTGCATCATAACATTATAACTGTTAGGAGTTATATTAAATTTTTCTAACTTTGCGTGAATATCTGACAAAGTAACAATCTTATCATCTAAATAATAAATACTATTAAACCCTTGCGAAGACTTACGAATTCTTCTTGCAACAGAAAATTCACCGTCATCGCCAGCTTCTGCAAAAGTTACTTTTACAAAAGCCTCATTTCTTTTATTGTAAGTTGATATTAAATGAAATAATTTTTCAGCCCTTAAAGTTCTTGATGTAGAAAGCCCTAACGCAAATAAAATACTATCAATAATATTACTTTTTCCGGAGCCATTCGGTCCTGAAATAGTAGTAAACCCCTTTAACATAGGTATTTCAACTTTATTCGCAAACGACTTAAAGTTATCAACTTCGAGCTGTTTAATGTACATTAAATCCCTTCTCCCATACATTAATTAGACACTAAAAACCCCTGCATGTCAATCTGTAAATAATAATAAACTTAACTATTTTCCTATACAAAAATTTGAAAAGATATTATCTAAAATATCATCCGTAATTAACTCTCCGGTAAGCTCATCTAATGCTAATATCGCAGATTTAACATCAATTGAAATTAAATCTTGAAGTTCATTTAATTTTGCGGCTAGATACGCTTGCTCTAAAGATTCTTTGGCTTTAACTAAACAAACTTGTTGACGAGAATTAGTCACAAATTCTAAAGTTTCAGGCTCAATATCACAAACTTTTTGTTTCAAAAGTTGTTTTAAATCATTAACCCCTTCTCCACTTAAAGCTGAAATGTTTAAAGCTTCAATGTTTTCTTCTTTTGCTAAATCTGATTTGTTGGCAATTAAGATATAATTTTTATCTTTAATTAAATTTAAAACCTCTTTATCATCATTATCCAATCCTTTAGATGCGTCATATACAAAAAGAATCAAATCAGCCTCATCTAAAGATTGTTTAGAATATTCAATACCTATTTTTTCAACTTTAGAAATTTCTTCATCCTCTCTTATACCTGCTGTATCAATAAGAGTAACCGGAATTCCTAAATCAAGAGTTTCTCTGATAATATCTCTTGTCGTTCCTGCTATATCTGTAACGATTGCTCTATCTAAGTTTAATAAAGCATTAAAAAGAGAAGATTTTCCAACATTTGGTTTTCCAATAATAGCTACCGAAGCTCCTTGTCTAAATATATTAGAAGTTTTTGCACCTGCAAGAACTTTGTTTATTTTTTCAATGATTTCTTGAAAACAATTTTCTAAATATTCATATTCAGGCTCTTTTACATCATCAGGAAAATCAATACCGGCAGTTATTTTAGACAAAACTTCAAAAATATCGTTTCTAATTTCATTAATCTTTTCTTTTAAAACTCCTGATAAGTTTTTCATAGAAACGTTTGCAAAATCAGAAGTCTTAGAGTGAATTATATCTGCAACAGATTCTGCTTGAGAAAGATCCATTCTTTTATTAAGAAAAGCTCTTTTAGTAAACTCCCCTTTTTCCGCTAATCTTGCACCATTTTTAAGAACAAGCTCAAGAATATTTTTTACAACATTAATTCCGCCATGACACTGGATTTCAATAACATTTTCTCCGGTATAACTATTTGGTGCAAAAAATGGAAGTACTATCACTTCATCAATTTTCACACCATTATCAATAATCCAACCGTGATTAAATTTTCTTGGCTCAAACTTTGGATTTGAAAAAATTTTTTCAATGATTTGAAAAGCTTTTTCGCCTGAAATCCTTATAACACCAACTCCACCAACACCTAAAGGAGTAGAAATTGCTGTGATTGTATCAAATTCTTCTAAAATATTCATGACTCTATTGTAGCTCAAAAAAATTCATCATATAATATGTTTGTTATGAAAATAAAAGATTTAATTCAAGCAACAAATGCTAAAGTTTTAAAAAATATTGATGAAAATTTAGAAGTTAAAATTTCTACTGATACTAGGACTATTTCAAAAGGAGATTTTTATCTGCCTTTAAAAGGTGCTTCTTTTGATGGTGAAAAATTTATTTCTCAAGCTTTAGAAAAAGGAGCAATTGGAGCTTTTTCAACAACAGATGAAGGAACTTTAAAGGTAAATAACACTTTAGAAGCTTATTTAAAACTAGCAAATTATCGAAGGAACAAG
Organism: Candidatus Gastranaerophilales bacterium; assembly: GCA_944323985.1. Classification (GTDB taxonomy): domain Bacteria; phylum Cyanobacteriota; class Vampirovibrionia; order Gastranaerophilales; family Gastranaerophilaceae; genus CAG-196. Next base: position 11,248 of record CALUUP010000006.1, read on the forward strand.
CTCAATTTCAAAGTTGTAGCAATTACAGGAAGCTCAGGCAAAACTACTACCAAAGAGCTTGTAGCATCAGCTCTTAGCGAAAAATTTAAAACATTCAAAACTCCGCTAAACCATAATAACGAGATCGGATTTTGTCAAACAATTTTTGAAGCCCCAGAAGATACAGAAGTCTTAGTACTTGAAATGGGAATGAGAGGACTGGGCGAGATTGAATTACTTTCAAAATATTCAGAACCGGATATTACGATTATTTCAAATGTTGGAACTGCTCATATCGGAAGATTAGGTTCAAGAGAAAATATTGCTAAAGCTAAGTGTGAAATTGTTAAATACCAAAGAGGAAATGTTTTTATAGCACATGATGATGAGCTTATAAAAAAAACGGTTCAATTTGATGGTAAAAAAATCTTTTATTCAATAGGTGATGTAAAAATCATTGAAAAAACTGCAAATTATTCTAAATTTGAATATGAAAATAATATCTATGAATTAAATGTAGGTGGAGATTATAACATTGAAAATGCTCTAAGTGCAATTAATGCAGGATTAGAGCTAGGGATGAATATTACTGAAATTCAAAAAGGTTTGAAAAAATATAAACCAATAGAAAAACGTTGGGAAGCGATAAATGCAGGTGGTTTTGAAATAATAAATGACAGCTATAATGCAAATCCTGAATCAATGCGCGCTTTTATTGATACAATTTTTGAACACTATAAAGATTATGCAATAGTTCTTGGAGATATGGGAGAATTAGGAAATGAAGAAATTACATATCACAGAGAATTAGGCAAATATATCAATTCTCATAAATTATTAAATAAGAATTGTAAAATTCTATCTGTTGGTGATTTATCAAAAAATATTACAGATGAAATTAACAATTGTTTTTCAAAACATTTTAATAGTATTGAAAAAGTTGTTTTATTTATCAAAAATAATCTTCAAAAATCAACAAAATTGTTTTTAAAAGCATCAAGAAGCATGAAATTCGAGAGAATAATTGAAGAATTAAAGTAAAAATTTAATACATGCCAACATCTTTACAAAACTTAATCCATAACCAAATACATGCAAACATGCTAGCCACATGGTTTTTCATGGTTAAATTCGCTAAAAGCATGTAGATTTAGGGTTATAACATGTATAAACACCCAATCAACCAATATCATTAAACATTTCAGAGTTTTTAAGAAATCTTAACAAATAATATTTTTGGGGTTGTAAAAGGTTTCTTAATCAATATAATAGAAATATGGATAGGATTTGGGGAAATCCTAAGGTTAAAAATCACAAATAAATATAATTTTGGAGGAATAAGTGTTTAAGAGTCGTGATATGGGGAGAGCGATTGCTGTTAAAAGATGGACACCAACAGCATTAGAATGTTATAAAAGAGGATGTGTATGTGAAGGATGTTTTTATAGTGACTTCTTTAGTGCAACAGCTCAAAAGTGCCAAATGAAAGCTGCAGTATTAGAATTAGTAAGAACAATTGGAACTCCTAATGTTGAGTTACCGCAGATTTTGGAATAAATCTTTTGTAAAAAACCCTCTTTAAAAATACAAAAAATGTTGTATAATAAAAGGGTAGTACATTAGGAGGTGTAAATGCATATACACGTAAACGGTAAAAACATTGAGATTACAGATGCTATCAAAGCTTATGTTAAAGAAAAAGTAGGAAAAGTAGCAAACCACTATGATCAAATCACAGGAATTGATGTGGTTTTATCTGTAATCAAAAACCCCGCAGCTACAGGAAAACACGTTGCAGAAGTTTCTTGCAAAATGAACACTGGAGTTGTACACTGTGAAGAGTCAGCTGAATCAATGTACGCAAGTATCGATTTATTAGCTGATAAATTATCACGTCAAGTTAAAAAATTTAAAGACAAAGCATTAACTTCTGACAAAGCTACGATTCGTGGTATAGAAATGAAAGAGTCTGATGCTGAGGCTGTAGAAAGTTAAATAAATGATTAACAACAAAAAAGTTGTAATAATTATGCCTGCTTACAATGCAGAAAAAACTTTAGAGAAAACTTATAATGAGATTTATCAAAATTTCGTCGACGAGATTATCCTTGTCGACGATTTCTCTTCTGATAATACGAAAGAAATTGCGAAAAAATTAAACATCACGACCATTTTACATGAAAAAAATAAAGGCTACGGCGCTAATCAAAAATCTTGTTATCGTGCAGCTTTGAATGCTAATGCGGATATTATTATAATGCTTCATCCTGATTATCAATATACTCCAAAGCTTATTCCTGCAATAGCATCGATGATGGCTTTTGATGAATACGATGCCGTTATTGCGTCAAGAATGCTCGGAAATTCTGCGCTTAAAGGTGGTATGCCTCTGTATAAATTTATTGCTAACAGGTTTTTAACTGAGTTTCAGAACTTTTTTATCGGAGAAAAGTTATCAGAATATCATACAGGTTTTAGAGGTTTCACTCGAAAAATTCTTGAAACTTTACCTTTAGAAGATTGTAGTGATGATTTTATTTTTGATAATCAAATGCTGGCGTTGATTTTATTTAATGGTTACAAAATAGGCGAAATATCTTGTCCTACAAAATATTTTAAAGAAGCTTCTTCTATTAATTTTATTCGCTCCTGTAAATACGGATTAGAAGTTCTTTTAGTAAGTTTAAAATATAGATTTGCAAAATTGGGAATAAAAATCAATTTATTTAATAACGGCGGTAGAATTTTAGATAGGGAAAAAGAATTAAATTATTATAATAAAAGGGAATTATGAAAATAGTTTTAGCTTCATCAAATGAACATAAAGTAAAAGAGATTAATGAAATTGTTAATAAATTAGGCTACGATATAGAATTTATTTTACCTGAAGGGAAATTTGATCCTGTTGAAGATGGTAATACATTTGAAGCAAATTCTTTGATTAAAGCCAAAGCTGCTTGGGAGCTAACAAAGACTTGGGCTTTAGCAGATGATTCAGGCCTTTGTATTGATTCTTTAGGCGGAAAACCCGGAATATATTCTGCAAGATATGAAACAACTCCTCAAAAGAGAATAGAGAGAGTTTTAAATGAAATGAAAAATATTGAAAATAGAAAAGCCCATTTTACTTGCGCAATGACTTTAATTAATCCTAAAGGAGAAATTGAATATGCTTGTAATGGAATTTGCGAAGGAAGTATTGCTTATAAACCAAGTGGAAAAAACGGCTTTGGGTATGATCCGATTTTTCTTTTAAAAAATTCAGATAAAACTATGGCAGAATTAAATGACGATGAGAAAAATGAAATTTCCCATCGTTCATTAGCTTTACAAAAAGTTTTAAATTATATTAGTGAAGCTCATTTGGTTGAAAACGAGTAAAGTTGTTAAGATATCCTCCTATAGGAATCATTGTATCTGTTCTATCATACATTTCAGGAGGTCCCATTCTGGATTGTTCCTGAGCTTCTATTTTTGCGTTATATTCGCTATTTTCTTGATATTGTTTTACTTTTACTTGTTGATAACAACTGTATTTTGCATCATTTGTCTCCAAGTTTCTACAATCATTAATAGCATTTTCAAAGTCAACTCGTCTTTTATACCAATATGCTGCAGTTTCATTAAGTTTTCCCAAACCCTTCGGTTCTTGGACATCAACATATGCAGATGGAACAAAATCTTTCCAGTTAGGCTCTGCAACACCATCAAAAGTTACAATTTCTTCTGCTATTACTGCTAATGGTAAAAATAATGTTAATAACAAAATAATTTTTTTCATACTTTATAAACCCTTTTTCTTGATTATATCATTTGAAATAATATTTTATCAAATTTTCGTTACAATTAATTTAAATTATTTTAGTATTAAACTAATATAATATTATGGATAAGAATAATTTACGAAAATATTTTAAAGATTTAAGAAAAGAGCTATCAACACAAAAGATATCTCAAAATTTAGTTAACAAATTAATTAATTTAAAAGAATATCAAACTTCAAAAAATATAATGTTATTTTATCCATTGGATAGTGAAATAAACTTGTTAGAAATATTATCAGATACGTCAAAAAATTTTTATTTGCCTCGAATTGAGGGTGATGAAATTGTTTGTTGTCCATATAAAATTGGTGATGAGCTTCAAAGTTCAAAATTTAAAACTAAGGAGCCAATCACAAACCCTGTAGATAAAAATAGTCTTGATTTAGTTATTGTGCCGGCACTTTGTTGTGATAAAAATAATTACCGTCTTGGGTATGGCAAAGGCTATTATGATAGATTTTTAAAGGATTTTAACGGTTATACAATAACTTGTTTACCTAAAGAATTTATTATAAATACAATAAACCCTGATCAATATGACATTCCTATAAAATTAATAATCACAGATTAAACTATTGGAAATTGTAGGTAAACGAACTTCTAATAGCTGCATCGACAGCACCTTGAGCAGATTGTAATTCTGCATCAACCATTTTTAATCTATTTTGATATTCTTGCATTTGTAAATCCAATTTCTTTTCAAGAATAATAAGTTTATCTCTTCTTGCTTCTAATTGTTTAATTGCGGGATTTTCTGGATCTAAGTCATTGCCTAAGGCCATAATTTCATCAGAAGAAGCAACCAATTCCATCTTAGCTGATGCAATCCACTGGATTTTAGTTTCCAGCGTTATCTTATAAGCTGTTAAATACATCATTCTGAAACTAGAGGCAATTAATCCCATAATACACAGTCCTTTTATCTTGTTTCGTTTAAATTCTTACCTTTCAAGAATGTGTGTTCATTACTTTCTGCAATCAAACTTTCCATTTTATGTAATTGATGCTTGTGATAATTTACCCTATACTTAGCCATTTTCAACTTTTGTCTAATGGTAAGCATATCTTTTAGGCTTGAAATTAAACTTACAGCCAGTGCCTTAAACGGATTTTTCCTTACAAAAAACGATCGGGCAAAATTCATAAAATTCACTAACCGTTGAATACTTTGTTGTAGTTCTTCACGCATAAGCCTTTACTCCTATACGTTCTAAGCCTACATGTATTATAAAACATGTAGTTAAAAATAATTGCGTACCATTATATATTTTTTTTACATTTGTTAACATTACTTAGAACTAGTCCTCTTGTTGGTTATAGAATTAAACACAAAACGTTTCTTATAATATTCTTTTTCTACTAAACTAGTTAACGGCAATTTTTCAGAAAACTTTAATTCTTCTCTATTATAATAGCGCTGCTCTTTACAAAAAGTTACAATTGCTACTATCGTTTTGATAATAGCATTATTTAGTATTAAATCTAACATTATTCTAAAAAACGTGCGTCCTTGCATATTATTAAATCTTTTTTATTAAATTAATAATCAAATATATTATAAATCTTGAATATCTTTACTAGCAGATTCAATATCATCTTTAAGCATTTTTCTAACAATATCACCTTGCGTATCAAGCATTTTACAAACAGTTTCAATATTAGCAACTTTTTGAGAAAGAATAGTATCAGCATTAGAAATAATATTACTAGAAACACTTTGATAAGCAGAAAGTGCAGCAGAAGTAGTACCTTGCATTAAATTCCCCATAACAACAGCAGGGAGACCGAATTCACCAAGATAAGGTGCAGCAGCAGTCATAATACCGCCCCACCCTGAAATTAATCCTGCAAGTGGCATTAAAATATTTGCAGCTCCTATACCATAACCATTTGCAGTACCTACGCCATAAGCAGCAGTACTTGCAATATCCGCAATACTTCCAATACCAGATGCATAACCGGTCGTAGCACCGTCAGAAGAACCAAAACCAGATAATAAATCACCGATACCTGAAGCACCGCCTGTTGTATAACCACTTTGTCTATAACCGAAATTTGCAGCGTACCCGCTAGGGAATCCCGAATAATTTCCTAAACTATTAACTCCAAAAGAAGAATAAGTTCCTGTAGTTCCGCCTGTTCCACCTGTATATTGAGTCCAATATGAAGTTCCAGGAATATTCATAGCGCTTGTACCACCAAGTGTTGTCATAAAAGCTGATGGTGCAAATAAGCTGGCAAGTTGATACAAAAATCCACCTGCTGCTTCGAAACCGGTTCCAGAGCCTGCTGAACCTGCTACTGTTAAATCTCTTAATCTGTCGTAGGTTTCGTAAAGCATAACTTTGGCATCCGCTGATGCGGCTCCAAATCTGTTCGCCATTACTAAATATCCATCGTTTTTGTATGACATAATTACCTCTTTTAATTAAAAGCTTAACCGCCAAATGTTTTAAATGATTTTTCGATATTATCTTTAACTACTTTTGATACTGCATCTATTTCTGTCGCAAGTGCATTTTGTTCTGTATCAAGCTGCTTCAATCTTAATTCTAATTGTAAATCTTCCTGTTGAATTAATGATGTCTTAGCATTTATATCTTGAACCATCTTATCATATTGAGCACTTTCATAATAATACTGATTCATTGCATCCTGATAAGCATTATCATCTGTTACTGTTTCCATGTTCAAAGTATACTTAATCGAATCATCTTCAAATCTTACAGATGTAAATCGTCCATTTCCATCTGTTTCCAATAACGCTTTTTTAGTTTCTTCCATTTTTGTTGAAACATATGTCGCATTATAATAAGCTAATTTATCTTGTCCATCAATATTATTAATTCCTGTACCACTCTGATATGATTTATTCAAATCAGCATAAGTTGTATAATATGTAACACCATTTAATTGAAAAGAATAAACTCCTCCTAAATAGTTTCCATCATTATCGAAACAATCACTTATTGAAGCATTAATTCCTTGAGCCTTCATATCGGCTACAACTTGTCTTAATTCTGCTTTTTGGTCATCTGTTAAATCAACTAACAAAGTTAATTCACTATTCCCAACATAAGTTGGTCTTTGTAAATTAGTATATGCTGTTTCTGCAGCTTCATAAGCTTGCATAGCCGCAAACTCTGCAGCTTGTGCTGCAGCTATCTCTGCGTCATATTTTGCTGATATATTTTCTATTGTTCCTTGTGTACCGGCATCTCCTGTATAATATACAGGTAAAATTGTCTTTGTTCCATTTACATTTCCACCATATAAACTTTTTAAATCAGACTTAAAAGCTATTGAGCCATCCGCCTCATTGTAATATATATCAGCATAATCAATTTCAGCATCCTCTCCAAAAACACCTTTTTCCGCCAATAAATCCAATGCATCAGAGATTTTCTGCTGCGTAACCTCATCATATTGAGAATATCCTTTATAAACAGCATCAGGAGCACTTATCATTGATGCTAATAAAGTCTCTGAACCTGTATAAGGTGTACTTGTTCCATCAGTACTATAATATTTTTGATCCTCATCATTATAATAATACTTATTACCTGCACTATCCTTATAAACTAAAGCATTACCATATTTTTCCTGTTCGGATCTGGAAATCGTATAACTATTAGTACTTACATCATAATTACAAGCTGAAATGTGTTGATAATTATCAACATTAACATAATTACTCAATGTAGCAGCTTCTGCCTGTTTAGCTTTTAAAGCAGCTTTTGCAGCTTCATAATCTGCTTTAGTTTGTGTAACAAGCCTTTGAGCCATCTCTATTTGATCTGCAGTAGCGGCTGTACCTGATGAAAATTGGACTTGTGGGTCCTGTTTATGTTTTTGAGAACCTGTATATACATCAGCGTAATAATGATGTGTGACAACATAGTTATAATCTGGATCATTAGCTAACTGTTGCCAACTATCTATTGTATATTCATTTGCTCCGTCTGAAAATGAATATTGTTGTTTTGTATAATCTTGTGTACTTGGAGGAACAGGAACATTTAAGCCAAGCATTTGATTAAATAAATTAGCACTTTGGTTTGATAAAACTGTACGTGCTTGATTTATCTGTTGACCTTCATATTCACAATTTGATTTTCGTGCAACTAATGCTAAATATCTGGCCTGTGATGCTGCCATTCCCATAAGATTACTCTCCTATATTACGCTTTTTTTGTATTATTGTTTTAATGAAAAGTTGCTATAAGTCAATCTTCTCAATAGTATTATATATTATTTTTACATTTTTTAATATTTATATACTAACAATTTCATTTATATAAATGAACTCTTTTTTAAATATCATTTATGTAGTGTAGTCAATTATTATGATATAATTTATAAATGAAAAAAATATTTATCCTTCTGGCGTCTTTTTTTATATTTATAAACTCTTCTTCGGCAATAGAAGAAGTTTTATTAGATGTTGACGATAACAACATTCCACAAAAAGGTGCTAATAAAGTTTTTGAAGAAGATGATGAATATACTCTCTGGGAAAAAATTCAAGATATAAAGTCAAAAGAAGTTAAAGATACAAATAGTTCTTCCTATTTATTAGATGGGATTTTAACCAAACATTTTGAATCAGGTCCAATAGAAACTATGCATTTTTTTGGATACTATAGAGCAGCTGCGGATATGAATTTATCAGAAAATGGGGATACTATTTACGATTTCAATGCGATACAAGCAGGGATAAATGGTAAATTTAGAGGCGGAAATAATTTTTACGAAGCTCGATTTAGATTTGATCCTGTTGATGGATATAAATTTTTGCAAACTTTACCAATAAATATTTATGTAGCAAACGCATCTATTCCTCATCATACAATAATTATCGGTAACACAAGAACTCCAACCGGATACGAAGGTGGACGTTCAGATTCAATTATACCTTTTGTTGCAAGAGCTCAAATTGCGAGAAACTTCGGAAATACAAGAAAAGTCGGAGTAAGAGTCAAAGGAAATTATGATTTAATAGAATATGATTTAGGCGGATACAGTTCTGATACTTATTTTAGGAGCTTTTTCCCTGGAGCTGAATTTGCAGGATGGGTGAATTTCAAACCTCTTGGAAAAACAAAAGGAAAGTATGGAAATTTAAGTTTAGGAGGCGGAATTACTGCCGGAAATAATAATACAGACTATTTTGTATCAGGTTTGTATGCAGGATATGAGTATAAAAATTTTATGGCAAATTTTGAATACGCTTCTGCCGACGGATATAACGGAGCTTATACTATTTCTACAAACAAAGCAGAAGGTTTTTATTCAACTATTGGATATAAAATAACCCCTAAATTACAAATTTTAGGACGTTATGACCATTTTATTCCTAATAAAAATTTTGCTGATGATATAAGAAGAGAATATTCTGTTGGCCTAAATTATTTCCTAAAAGGACAAGCTATGAAAATTATGCTTAATTATGTCTTTTGCCAAAACGATATTCTAGAAGATTCTCACAGATTAATTTTAGGAACTCAATTAATGCTCTAAACACTGTATCTGTCCAATGATACAAAACCACTTAATGTTGAACTATTTGCCTGATATTTTTGTGTTGCGACTTTATTACCGGAATTTCCTTCCACAACTTCAAATGAACCATCTGAATTAACTTTTGTTACAATACCTGTATGAGATTTTCCACCTCTTTTTTCAATCATTATGTCACCAACTTTTACTTTTTTAGCGATAAATTCTGCTTTATTTACTGATGGAACTGATAAATAACAGTTATTATTTTCTCCCCAATTTCTAATTTCATCAACAGCAGAAAAATGTTGAAAACTTGACGGCAACTTACTTCCGTATGTTTCTTTTGTAATTGTAGAAACAAAATCTGCACACCAAGCTTGTTTTCTTCCATTAGAAAATAACCTGTTACCTTCTTCATCAGAGTTTACTTTTCCTACATAACTCTTAGCTTTGTCTGCTAATGCTAATTGTAAGTTTGAACTTGTTGTATTTCGTTTTATTTCTGGATTAGTTCTTGTGAATGTATCTCCCCAATTTGTTGGCCATGTGTTATTCCAAGAAGCATTTAAATTAAAATTAGCTTGATTATTATCCCAAATATTCGTCGGAAAAATCTTCTTTAAATCAAACGAAAAATTAAAATTATTTGTTGAAAATCCACTATTATCAAATGGCATAAAATTGAATGCATTTATATTAAAAAAATTGAAATTAAACGTAGGCATCCAACTATTAAAAGGCAAAAAACTATTACAATTAAATATAGGAGGGGTTCCCATATTAATATAAGGTGTATGAATATTTATTGTTCGATTAAAAATAGTCATAATTATAGTTCCTTATATGTATAAAGTATATATTTATTAAATAATTGCTTTTTTGTTACAAATTTTAATACTTAAACATAATATAAGGAATCTAAAAAAATCATTCAACTTCTAAAAAACGATGATATTTCAAAACAATATTTTGAGCTTTATTTATCACAGAATCCATAGAATAAAGCATGGCATTTAATTCTTTTTTAGCCTCAGAATTATTAATCTCCCATTCTTCATTAAGCTTATTTCCGGCAGTAGAAACGAGGACTTCCAATGTTTCTAAAGCTTCTCTCAACTCAACCGGTAAGTCTGCCAATTCCATAAAGCCTCCTTATGTTTTAACATTGTTATAACATGGTAATAACTCGTCGTCAAGCGCAATTGTTATAATGTTGTTATAACATTAAGAGGAATTTGACTTGAAAAAACTCACGCAAATTGGAAATAGTTTTGGTCTTATTATCCCTAAACCTTTTTTAGAAGCTATGGGAATTAACCCAGTGCTAGATAAAATTGAAGTCGAGTTAGAAAATAAAGTCTTGAAGATTAAAAAAGCTAACAAAGAGGACTAATATTAACTAAGTGATTTTTCAAGATAATTAGCACAAGCTTTTTGTTGTGTGTAATTTTGTATTGTTTTATAAGAGTTTTCTAAAATTAAATTCTGATTATCAGAAGCTAAAATTTGTTCAATGATATTATCTTTCCAAAAATATCCGTTTTGCCCGTCTTTTATAATCCCAGCAACCCCTTCATTTTCAGAACAAATAGTAATACATCCTGATGCCATTGCCTCTAAATAAACCATGCCAAAAGTTTCATTAACGCTTGGAAGTGCAAAAATATCAGACTTTCGCATCTCTTCTAAAACTTTTTCATTTGATAAATGCCCCAAAAATTTTGGTTTAGAAGAAAGCTTCTTCAAGTTCTCAAATTCAACACCATCTCCAACAATAACCAACTCTACTGATAAATTTTCGCAAGCTCTTATAACTTTATCTACGTTTTTGCGTTTAATCAAATTAGCACAAACTATTACCCTCGGAGTTTCTTTAGGCTGCCACGCTCTTTTTATAATTTCACAATCAATTCCTGAATAGCAAACGAAAGTCTTATTTTCAAATTCAGGATATAAATCTAAAAATTTATGCTTAATAACTTCAGAACGACAAGCAATCTTTTTTGCGTTTTTATAAGCTTTCTCTAACTCTGTTTTAAAATATATTGAATAAAGAGGTTTAGTTAAAACTTCCAAATCAGAAACATGCACTGCCGCAATAAAATCATACCCTAATTTATTTGCAAAAATAATTCCGCTTGGCATATGGGCAATAACTAAATCAGGATTACATTTACCCCCATTATATTTACCCCTGATTTTATTTTTTATATTTCCTAAAAAAGGAAGAAAATAATTTATATTCTCAACTCCATCATAAATTCCACTCTTATAAAAAGTTTTTTTCCGTATAAAAGAATTAAACAAAAAATTCGGTTTTATAACAGAAACCCTATGACCTAAACATTCCCACCCCTGAACAAAATTCTTTATAGTTTTTGGAGTGAATTTCTCATCATCTTTTATCGGATATAAATCAGTTATTACAAGAATATTCATTAAATATCAGTATATTTATTCCTTTCAAAACAAAAAATGTTAATCAATGAAAACAGCATTACCACAACCAATAAAACAACCGCAAGAGCAGAAGCATAACCTAAATCTAAATTCTCAAAAGCTCTTTCATAAATATAATAAACAATCGTTTTTGTAGAATTCAAAGGCCCGCCTTTTGTCATAACATAAATTTCAGCAAAAACCTTCATTGCAGAAATTGTACTTATTGTAGACACTAAAGCAATTGTAGGCATAATATGAGGAATTGTTACCGTAAAATGTTTTTGCAAAAAACTTGCCCCATCAATATCACAAGCTTCGTATAAATCTTGAGGAACACTCATTAAAGATGCCAGATAAATCATCATATAATACCCGACGCCTTTCCAAATTGTAACCACAGCAACAGAAAACAAAGCCCATTTTGTATCAACAAGCCAACCTATAGAATCAAAATTAAAAATTGATAAAATATAGTTCAAAATTCCTTGAGTAGCATAAAGCCATTTAAAAGCAATTGCCGCAACAACAATCGATACTATTACAGGTAAATATAAAAGAATCTTATACATAGTAATTCCTCGAATTTTTTGATTAATTAAAATCGCCAAAAACAAAGGAAAAGTTACCAAAAATGGTACTGCTATTATAAGATACATAAAAGTATTAAACATAACCTTATAAAAAATAGGTTCTTTAAATAATTTAATATAGTTATCAACCCCATTAAAAGAAGGATGATAGATACTTGAAGAATAATCAAAAAAACTTAAACCAAATGTTTGAAAAAAAGGAATAAAAAAGAAAACAATTAAAACTGCAGCCGCAGGTAATATAAACAAATATGGCGTATATTTCTTATAATAATTCATAAATCAATTATCACATTCTATCGAACTCTGGTCAATAGCTAATAATAAAAACAAAATTTTTAAAACCATCAAAAAAAGTCGGATTTAAAGTCCGACTTTCATATATACTGAATATAAGATAAATTAAGCATAGTTAGTTATTTGAGTTGTTGGATAATCAATTTTTGTATTTGCATAAGAATTAATTGCCTTACCAAAATTCATAATCCTTACAGTATCACAACCTTGAGCTTTTTCTACTACAGCTTTTGATGTCTCAGGATTATTAGAAACTGCATGAGCCTTGCAATAATCAAAATATTCTTCATAATCAATTTTTCCTGAATCATTTAATTCAGCCTGTTTTGCTTGAGAAACTTGCTCTTCTGCTTCTTTTTCTCTATTATTTGGAACCATTCTTGTAGAAAATTCAAAACCTGTATCTTTTGAATAAAAATTAGATCTTATTTGTGATTGATTAATATTTACGCCATTTGTCATAATAACACCTCACAACTGTAGCAGAGTACATGATAATTATAAACCATTTTCAATCACTCGCAATGGTTCCTAATATCTATTTTTTATATACGAAAGTAATACTATTTAACTAGATTATTCCAACACTGATTTTATAATGATATCAGGTCCTACCATATCAAAATCATAAATTCTTAAATTTTTAGCTTCAGAAATTGTTGTAATACAATCCCCATCAAAACAACTTTTTCCTGAATTATCATTTAATATTTTAGGAGCAATAAATTGATAAATTTCATCAACAAGTCCTTCTTTAAGAAAAGCTCCGGCAAGAGTCCCGCCACACTCAACAAAAACATTACAAATACCTTTTTTATATAATTGCTCCAAAACAAAGCTTAAATCCAATTGTCCATTTTTTAATGGAGTATTTTCTCTTGTCGCAATATAAATTTCGCCACTTTTTAAAATATTAGAATTTTTATCAATTCTTGAATTTTTATCTAAAATACATTTAAACTTATGTTCCATATTAGGATTATCAGCAATTACCGTATTTGAAGAAGTTAGAATACAATCAAAATCTTTTCTCATCTTATAAACCAAATCTCTTGATTTACTTGAAGTTATCCACTTAGAAGAGCCCGTTTTAGTAGCAATCTTACCATCCATTGTAGTTGCAGTCTTTAATACAACATATGGAAGATGTTTTGTCTGATTTTTAATAAATACACGATTTAAAAATCTTGCTTCATCTTCCAAAACCCCAAGCTTAACTTCAATCCCAGCATCTTTAAGTTTCTTTATACCATTTCCGCTAACAATAGGATTAACATCTTGCATCGCTATTACAACTTTTTTTAATTTTCTTTCAATAATTAAGTCAACACAAGGCGGAGTTTTACCAAAATGAGAGCAAGGCTCCAAGTTTACGTATAAAATTCCACCATCTGCCTCATTATTTTTTAATTTTAGCAAAGCATCACGTTCTGCGTGATTTTTACCGTACTTTTCATGGTAACCTTTTGATACTATATTCCCATGACCGTCTAAAACAACGCAACCAACCAAAGGATTAGGTCTTGTCGCATTTTTACCCTTTTTAGCAAGGGTAAAACACATTTTCATATATTTTTCGTCTAAATCCATACTTACATTATATAGTAAGGAAAACAAATAGTGACTATAAATTATTTAATTTTACATCAATATATAATTGGATCAAAATAACCTTTTATACATTCATTTGATCTAACGCAAATTTGTATATGATTTTTCGACTTAAAACCTGCATTTGGATATAAAGGTTCACCTTCTAAAAAAGGAGCTCTGACGGTATCAAAAGGAGGCTCTTTAAATTGTTTTCTTAAATCATGAAGCAAATTTATAACTGCACAATCTAAGTCTCTTAATAATAACTCCTTACCACCTTTATTAACAGGCATCGGCCAACCAAGTTTTTCAAAAGCTTTTAAAAATGTATAACTTTCTTTAACAAGTTTTAAGTTTTCCTCTTCGAATAAATTAAGACAATAACCAAGATCAATTATTGCACCAACAACTGCAGGTGTCTCTATTGTTTGTTTACAACGTTCTGGGTGTTTTTTTATTTGTTTTGCATAGCTTAATGCTCTATTAGGGTCATTTTCCCAAAAATAAATACCTGAACCTAGCCAATCATAACAATTGTTAGAATGAGCTAATCTTTTCTTTCCATTTATTAAATCTAATTTTAATTTTTCATCACATCCATGAAATCCAAGTACAAAAGAAGGTAATCTATTATATCCCATTATTTATACCATTTTGTTAAACGTCCTGTTTGTGTATATATTCCAGTTTTGTGCAAAAACTCCAAAGCCTCATCTTTGTTATTGTATAATTTCACTGAAAAGGCACGAATCTGTTTAATTTCTTCTTCTATGTTCTTTTTGACTTTAGCGTTCATGGGTAGACTCCTATCCATGAATATTATAACATGTTTTTTTATATATTGCAATTTTGTAACATATGTTTACTATTATATATGTCTATAAACTTAAATAATAATCCTTCAGAAGCTTCGCATCATCTTCTATATTAGGACTTTCACAAACAACAGCACCCTTAACATTAAAAGTTTTGAAAGCTTTCAATAAATCTTTATAATTAAAATCAGACTCTTCAAGATTTAAGTGTTTTTTCTCACCCTTATCTCCATATTCAATACCTGCAACGTGAGCGTGAAAATTATCCAAAGCATTTTGCCCTAATTCATTTCCGATTTTTTCAAATATCTGACAGAATTCATCATAAGTATTAGAAATCCCATTATAACGAGCGTGAAGATGCGAAAAATCAACACAAGGTAAAACCGTTTCAAACTCTTTTGACAAATTAATAATTTCCTCTAAATCACCCCATTGAGTACCTTTGCCTGTAGTTTCAGGTCTTACCCAAATTTTATTTTCAACTTTAGAAAGAGCGTCAGTTATAATCTTCATTTGAGATTTCACCTGATTATAAACCAAGTCTTTACTCATCCCCATATAATATGCAGCATGAAAAGTTATACTATATCCTCCAAGCTCATTTGCGACTTGTGCCGTTTCAATAATTCTCTGAACACTTGCATCTATTTTATCTTCTTCTTTGGAATTTAAATTCACATAAAAAGGAGCATGAGCAGTAATCACCTTTTTAGAATTACTAACTGCATTACGACTTTTATCGCTAATCCTAACTCCTCGAACAAACTCTAATTCCAATCCATCTAAGCCCATTTCATTAAGAATTTGAAACCCGAGTTCATAACCTTTATTTCCGGCTTTTAAAGGAACTCCCGCTGTTAAAAAATTTAATTTATCCATAATACCCTTCTAACCTTATAATATTTTTACAAAGAAAATCTTACAATTAAGGATTTTCCTCTATATTCATTTACCCCTTTGCCCCTTTACCTATTTAGCTCTTAAATTCTTCGCCAATTTTAGGATTAACAATTCTGATAAAATCTTTACTATCACCCATAAAGAAACTTCCAAACTGCATAACAGTAGGGACAACAAGACCTTTTGCAGTAGCTATAAAAAATTTATCATCCTCAATTTTAGCAACAGTACCAGCAGGATGTGGGACACAAAAAGCATCAGATGCTACTTCGACCTTCATAATTTTCATCATATTCCCACGAAAAGTCGTACTTGCCAATATAAATGGATTTAAAGCTCTTACAAAACGTTCAATCTCTTCTGCTGTTTTATTATAATTAATAAACAATTCTCTCTCATCCAAACCTCTACCTGAGATAAAATCCCCAACAGGCTGCTTAATTCTTGGAAGCGGTTGATTTTCATACGCTTGTAATACCTGTAAAAGCAACTCAATACCTAAAACGTTAAGTTCATTAAAAAGAGTCCCCATAGTTGCTTTAGAATGAATATGATAAGCCTTTTGAGCAATAATATCACCTGTATCAAAACTTTCATCCATAAAATGAATAGTAACACCCGTTTCAGTTTCACCATTCATAATAACTCGTGAATAAGGATTTCCACCTCTATATTTAGGAAGCATTGACGGATGAACATTAATAAAACCGTCTTTTGTAGACTCTAATAAAATCTTAGGAATTTTATAATTGAAAGAACATACCACAGCCACATCAATATCAAGATTTCTAATTTTTTCAATTAATTGAGGTTCATCTAATTCGTCATAATCTATATAATTTAACCTTCTTGATAAAACAAAATTTTTAAAATCATAATACATGGCATGATCTTTTTTCGGTCCAAGAACACCTACAATATTCACTCCAGCCATCAAAAGACCATCTAACCCGATATAAGCCATATCAGGAATTCCCACAAAGAGTATTCGTTTTTTAAAGAAAGTTCTGTTAAACATATTTTTTTACCAGCAATACTCCAAGTATAACGGAAATTAAGCAAATTGACAAACTTATTAAAATATAAACAACCGCTTTTGTAAAATCGCCCTGCTGTAAAAATTCAACAACCTCAAGGGAAAAAGTACTAAATGTAGTTAAACCACCACAAAAACCGGTAATTATTAAAGACTTATACACAGGATTAATGTCACTTTTTAAAACAAAATAAGTAACGACAACACCTGCTATAAAACAACCTAAAAAATTAACCGCTAATGTATGATATGGAATATAAGCATTATCTTTTGGTATCAAGATAGAAAACAAATATCTAAGCATTGCACCAAAACCGCCGCCCAAAAATACTACAAGAAAATTTGTCATACTTTCACCTTAACCAATTCTTCCAAAATTCTTGAACAATCTTCTACCATATTAGCACAATGAGCTTTTCTTTCAGAAGAACCCATTTCCATGCCTGAAGTTAAGACTCTACAACAAGTTGCCTTATGATTCTTTTTAAATTCTTCCATAAATTGCTTTGCCTTCGCTCTTGCAATTTCTTCATTACCGTTTTTATTTCCTCTACCATACAAGTAGCCTAAAACCATTTGCGAACCTGATATTGCACCGCATAAACAACCACTGCCTAAACCTGCGCAAAAAGGAGTTGCCACAGGCAATAATTCTTCTGGAACAAGACCTGAGTCAATTGCTCCCTTTATAATACTTTCAGAACAAGAATAACCATTTAAAAAATACTCTGATGCTTTCATAATTCTTACCTCTTTCGTAATTATTATATTATCATCAAAGTATTTTTTTAACTAGAAATTTTATCTTTAATTATTTTGTTTTAGAAGCTCTATTTCTCGTAACTTTTCCATATTGCTGAATTTTCGCTTCTAAAAGATGATTATAATATTTTCTTACATCTTTTGCACGATATTCAGAATTATTTTGCTTTTGTTTCTGAATTTGTTTTTCTGCATTCTCTAAAGTCGTAATAATTTCTTTTACTTCAAACATCCTGCTTCCATCTACATTACGTTTTTTAAGTAAATAATTTACAAATTTCTTATTATTGCCATTTACCATTGTATATAATCTCAACGCATCTTTATTGGAAGAATTAATTCTATATTTCCCAACAGCTCTATCAGCTTTTCTTGTATCCATAATAGATGCAAAAATCTCAGGTAACATTTCATATCGCATTTTTGTCGCATTCTCTATAAATGCCTCTCTTTGATTTTCAAAAGTTTTTACACCCAATTTTTGTTTTGCAAAACCCAAAATATCATTTGCAAGCATTTCTTTTTTTAATTTTCTATCAATAATTCTAGAAAACTGCGCAAGTTTAGAATCTTGTTTTTCTATAATTTCTGACTGTTTATTAATATCTTCTATTTCGTTAACAACATTTTTATCCTCAAACTTGATACCTTCAACTTCTTTTATTTTTTCATTATTAACTAATTCATTTTCTAAAACATTAATTTTAGACTCTTTAAAATCTTTTAAATTTTGTCCTTTTAAAAGATTTTCTTTATCAGAAACTAAGTTAAATCTTAAAATATTAAACATATTCTCAAAATTTGCATACATTATTTTCAAAGCACTTGGAGTTTTTACAAACTTATACTTTATGGCATCCTCATTATTTTTCTTAAAACGATTTAAACCAATATAAGGTTTTTCTATACCCTTTGTAATTGCTACCATTCTACTATTTTTCGGAACATAATACATTATTTTTTCAAAATTCTTATAAAATATATCTAGTTTTTTTGAAGAAACTTTTGATAATAAATCATTTATTTCTTTTGGATTTTCAAAATATTGATTATCTTTCTTTGTTAATTTATAAATAAAACTTTTTAGATATTTTTTATCACTATCTAAAGTCTTAAATAAAATATTTAATTCATTAAAAAATTTCACATCCTGATTAAATTTTTTATAACTGGTATACGGACTATAAAAATACTCCATAATTTTTGTTCGAACTTTAACATTCTTTTTATTCGTTGAATCATACATATTTTTTATTTCATCACCAACTTGAGATGATAATTCAGTTGGGGATTGATAAAAACTCCTTTGCAAGGATTCTAAAAATTTTTTACGAGGTTCTGAATAATTATTAAGCAAATTTTTAACACTAAAATTACCAACTTCTTTAGTACTTATATTGTCTACTATATTACTTATTGCCAATTTCTTATCAAAAAAATCTGAATTAAATTTACCTTCATTAATTAAACTATCTAATTCTTTTACCAAGTCCGGATTTTTTAAATTTAAATTTATATAAGATTTAATTTTACTAAAATTACTTATATAAAAATCCTTATTATTAGAATTTAATAAGTTTAAAACTAAATCAGTATCAGCAGGTTGCTTATTATTCTCTAAAAACAAGCTTATTGCCTTTACAAATTTTAAAGAATCTTTATCATTACCAGTTTTATTAAAAATTTGTTCCAAATTTTGAAAAGAAGTCTTTAAATGCCTAACGATTTCCATATGAAAATTAGTAGGTGATTTTATACAATTATATAACTTATCAACCCAATCAGCGTCACCATTATCAAAAATATTTCTGGCAGAATATTTATTTACCAATTCATTAAAAAAATTAATACGCTTTTCATTAGCCCCACGAGTTAAACTTTGCACATCAGCAAGATGGCGATTCAAAACTAAAGAAGCGTCTTCTCTTATTAAATCAAGCTTATGAGCAAACTTACGAGTTTTAAAATTTCCTATACGACCATTAAAATTTATTGACGATTGCTGATTTATTTTCATCATAAAATTCTCCTTTTACACTCATGAAAACTTCTAATAATATTTTTTGCTAGTGTAAAAAGATTCTATAATCAAATATTATAAGCAATAAGTCTGCATAACTCGATAAATTTTTCAGGATATATTCCTATAACAATTGTAATTATAGTAGTAACAAAAAGAACAAATTTTTGAGAAAACACGTATTTTATATTTATTACGTTATCATTTTTACTAAATTTTGAGAACAAAGGAAGTAAAATCTTTAAATAATAAAATAAAGCATACACCGTTAATAGAAGCAATATTAATAAAAACGGCACAAAAATTAAACCCGAATTTGCAATAGCCGTAAAAAGATAAATTTTAGAAATAAAACCAGAAGTAATAGGAAAACCTGCTAAAGCCAAAATTGAAATAGCATAAGCCCCTACAACCCCGTGATTTTTATGAAACAGCCCCTTAAAACTATTTACATCTTGAGAATTTTTATCCCCATATATATTTAAAAAGGCAAAAACCGATAAATTCATAAACACATAACATATTAAATAAAAAATAACAGTAGAAAGATTATAAACAGACACAAGAGAAGCTGCTAACAAAGCATAAGAACAATTTGCGGCCGTAGAGCAAGCTAAAATAACTTTAACATTATTTTCTCTAATAGCATAAGTATTAGCCCAAAAAGCAGTAAGAAGAGTTAAAATTGCCAGAACAAAAGTAAGTTCAAAACTATTGCTTAACGGAAAGACTAAAAGTCTACAAATTATCCCAAACAATGCTAATTTAGGAATAGTAGACAAAAACGCCAAAATTGATGATTCAGAACCTTTATAAACATCTATTACCCAATTAGCAAAAGGAAAAACTGCAAGTTTTGAAATTAATCCTAAAACAATCATAATCCCAGATATAGAATATAAAATAGAGCTTTCTTGATTCACAACATATTCATAAATTTTTGAAAAATTTATAGATCCTGTTATTCCATACAAATAAGAAACCCCAAACAAAAATACTCCTGAAGAAATCGCCGAAGTTATCAAATATTTAAAGCTTGCTTCTTTTGAATAATAACCTTTCGATGAAGCTATTAAAAAATAAGTAGAAAAACTTAATAACTCAATTGAAATAAATAAAGTTAAAAAATCATTAGCCGAAACAATATTCATCGCAGCAAAAATTGCACTCAATAATATTGCATGAAAAGTATAAGCATTTCTTTTGATTACTTTAACAAGATTTCTGGTTAATAAAGCAACAAAAAAACCACACACAAGAATTACAAAATGAAAAAGCAATGTATAACTATCTGACATTATAGAATTATGGAAACCAAAATATTGAGGTTCAACTTGCACTGTAGTTAAAAGAAAAATACTCAAAAATATAGCAATAACCGAAACTAACCTAGCATACCTAAAATATCTTGGTGATAAAATCATAGAAAGAATTAATTGTAAAACAATAAAAAAACCTAAAAACATTTGTGGTAATAAAATATTAAAAATATCGTTAATCATTTATCCTCCAACAATCATATTTAATAAAGCATTCGGATATAAACCCAAAATGATTAAACCTAATAAAACAGCAGCTAATATTACAAATTCATGAATAGAAATATCATTAATTTTTTCAAAACCACAAGATAAATTTCCCATAAAACTATTATGTAAAAACTTAAACATATAACAAGAACTCAAAATTAAAAGCGGCAAAGAAAATATACCAATATACTTAATAACATCAGATAAATCAGAATTCAAAGCCCCAAGCATAGTAAGAATTTCACTTACAAAAGGCGCAAATAACGGAACCCCAACCGAAGCTAAAACAATTAAAGTTGCAAAACCAAACAGTCTTGGCATATTAGAAGCAATACCGTTAATTTCATCAATATTTCTTGTTTTACATCTTAAAAAGACAATCCCTGCAACCATAAACAAACCACAAGTTACCAACGCATGTGCAACCATGTGAAACACAGAAGCTGAAAGTCCTAAAGAATTATAAGCACAAAGTCCTAAAAGGATTAACCCCATATTAGAAATACTTGAATATGCAACAATCCTTTTTATATCCTTTTGAGCATAAGCGACAAAAGCTGTATAAATTATATTCAAAATAGCAAAAACTGCTAAAATAGGAGCAATAACCTTAAAAGAATCTTCTAAAGTCAAATAATTAAATCTATAAATCCCATAAGCCCCTGTTTTTAATAAAATTCCCGCAAGAATCATACTCACCGGAGTTGCAGCACTGGTATGAGCATCCGGTAACCAAGTATGAAGAGGAATAATAGGAAGCTTAACTCCAAAACCTATCAAAATACAAATTGCAATAATATTTTGGATATAACCGGGCAAAGATGAAACCATAATATCAGAAAAACTTGCTGATAAGACTCCATTTGAAACAAAATTATAATAATGTAATAATAAAATTCCCAAAAGCATAATCATGCTTCCAAAGAAAGTAAATAACACAAATTTTATACCGGCCTTTTTAGCACCATCTTCTCCCCAATTTGAAATAAGAAAGTATGCCGGAATTAATTCTAACTCCCAGAATAAAAAGAATAAAAACATATCTGCAGAAGTAAAAATTCCCAAAATTGCAGACATTAACAAAAACAACATTGCATAATAAAATTTGTGATTTTTTCTTATATTATACTTACTTGCAATTGAAGAAAGTAAAAATACAAAAGAAGTTAATACTGATAAAATCATTGAAACAGAATCAATCTTAAAAACAAATTTAATTCCTAAAGACTGAACCCAATCCATTCCGAAAAAATGTATTTCACTAACGTAAGGATTAGCTTGATTAAAACAAGCTAACATCAATATTGAATACAAAAAATGAAAAGTAAAAACCCCTTTAGAAAAACGCCTTACTACAATTTCATTATTAGTAAACAATGGTGAAAGTAATAAAATCGAAATTACTAAAGGCATAAATATTAAAAACGGTATTGATAATAATATTTCCATATCTCTCCTCTTAATTAAATTGACTTAACATAATTGTATATGCAATTATCACACAACTTATTATAACTGTTGTTATTATAAAAGCATACGAATTATAAACTTGTACATTTCCGGTTTGACTTTTCTTATCAAATTCTGAAATAAATTTTGAAGTATTTGTAATCAAATTAACAGACCCATCCATTAAATTTTTCTCTACCCAATTAATACAATTAACTTTCATTTTTGCACACCAAACTACCGGTTTATAATTACTAAAAACATTAATATCTATATAATTCATCCAATTTGTAAGATAATCATAAACCTTCGGTAAAAATCTATTATAAAAATATTCCAACAATTTTGGAGTATTTTGAAATTTCAAAAGTAAATCTTTTTGATAAAGAAAATATACCAAAACCCAACCTACTACAGCAATATAAAAAGGTTCTGCGATTTGATATTCGATTTTTGTTCTTATATAAAAATAAAATACAATATTTAAAACTAATAAAAATAATATCGGTAGAATTTGAGCATAATTAATTCTCTTAAATAATTTCTCATCTTTCATCATAATTAACGAAAGTCTAATAATATAAAAAGCTGTCAAAAATGAAATTAATCCGAAGAAAACCTTTAAAGTTAGACAATTCAAAGCTGCATAAATAAATTCCTTAGCAACAAATCCTGAAAAAAGAATTCCTGCAAGACTTAAAGCACCAATTAAAAAACTAATATATCCAACATAAGTATTCTTTTCATCAAGAGATAAAAACAACATTGATTTAATAAAAGCATGTGCAATTAATAATATTAGAGCAGCTTTCACATTTAAAATACCGACAGTCAAAAACATCAATCCTAAATTAGCAGATGTTGAATAAGCTAGAACCTTTTTAGGATGAGTTTCAACAGAAGCTAAAATAGAACAAATTAAAGCCGTAATCGCACCTAGAATTAATATAATTTTTAAGATATTAACTTCTAAAGTAAAAAATGGCAATAATCTAATAAGTAGAAATACTCCTAAAATAACTAATGTAGCAGAATGAAGTAATGCACTTACAGGGAGTTTAGCTTCCATAGCATCTTGAAGCCAGTTATAAAATGGGAATTGAGCAGATTTTACAGCCGCAGCAATTATAAATAAAATACAAATTAAATAATATTGCCAAGTTGAAGTATAAGCATACAAAAGCGTAGAAATACCATTCATATCTTCAAAAAACAACGTTGTGAAAGATAAGTTCCCTGCATAACTATACATAAAATACGAGGTTAAAATTATCCCCCCAAGTAAAGCAGTATCACCTACTCTATTTATTAAAAATACTCTTTTAGACGCATCTGATTTTACAATATTTTTATACTCGAAACCTATTAACAAATAAGAAATAACACCTACAAGTTCCCAAAAAATATACAATTGAATCAAATTGGGACTAAATAAGAGAGATGCCATTGCGAAATTAAATATATTTAATAACGCAAAAAATCTATAATTTTTGGATTCATTCTTCATAAACGATATCGAAAAAATTTGAACAAAAAAACTTACCAAAAATAAAGTTAAAGCAATTATCAAAGATAATTTATCAATATGTAATCCAACAGATATAGAAAAGTCGTTAATTTTAAGAAACGAAAAACTTTGTTCAATCGGAGTCTTCAAATTTAATAAAGAAAATCCACAAAAGAAACAACCTAAAAAAGAAGAAAAAACTGTTAAAAAATAAATCAAAAATTTATTAACATAAACAGAAAAAAATCTTCCCCCGATTATAATTAAACAAATCCAAAACGGTAATAAAATTACTAAATATGCATTATCAATTATTAAATTTTCCATTTTTATCCTTTAAATCACTTATAAATCAGTATATTTTTCAATATTATCACTCTGTTTTTTAGTATACATAAGATAAAATAAATACAATGCTACAGCGATTTCCACCGCCCCAATTGCAATATAAAAAAGAGCAACAACATACCCGTCAAAATTAATATTATCGCAATACGTTGCAAAAGTTACAAAATTAATATTAATTCCAAGTAACATAAATTCTATAGAAATTAAAATTTTAATCACATTTTTAACAAAAACAGAACCTAAAAAGCCAATAATAAAAAGTAAAAGCCCCACCAATAAATATTGATACATTAGATATCCCTCCTTTTAAGCATTGAAAATCCTGCAATAACAATTAACAAAAGAAGAGAAAGTAATTCAAATGCCCAAACATAATTAACAAAAATACCTTTAGCAAATGCCCAAATTGTATCAAAAGAATTAACCTGCAAATTCCCCAAATAATGGAAAGTATCAGGTGACATCACTAATGACATTAAAACCAAATAAACAAATGCTAATAAAAAAATTCCACCACATAAAAATGTTATATAAGGAGTTAAAATTTTATATTTCTTAACTTCAGGATTTTTATAATAAGGAGAGCAAAACATTATTGAAATTCCAACAATAATCGGAACCGCTAAACCATATATTGCAGCCTGTATAATTGCATTATATTCTGAACCTAATACATAAAAAAACAAAGCTCCAAAGAAAAATACAACTATTGCTGACAAAAGTGAATAAACAATATTTCTTGCAAACAAAGTAATAATTGCAAATAAAATTATTAATACAAAAGACGGATAAAAAATAATCGGATTATCAATCATTACGACACTCCCCCTCATATTTAAGTATCAAATCTTCTTTATTTTCAGAAGCTAATTCATAATCTTTAGTCATTTTAATGGCTCCTGTTGGACAATAATAATAACAATTCCCACAAAAAATACATTTTTTTAAATCTATTTTATAATTGCAAACTTTCGCATTCCCATCTTTTTGATAAGAAATAGCTCCTGTTGGACAAACTTTTAAACAAACTCCGCATCCAACACAACCGTTTACTTCTAATTTTCCTCTAAACGAATCATTTAAAACTTTCTTCTTTTCAGGATATTCTAAAGTAACCGCTCTTTTAAATAAATGTTTGAAGACCGTCATCAAACCCTCAAAAGTTGATTTAATTCCTACGAACATAAAAAGCCTCCAAACTTAATTATAACCATAATAAAAAGATTAAGGATAGAAAGCGGAAGCAAAATTACCCACGAAAATTTTAACAAATCAAAAGATGCTAATCTCGGTAAAGTTGCACGAATCCAAATCATTATAAAAATTAAAACACTCGCCTTTAAAAACAGCCAAAAAGCTTGTTCAAAATACAAAAGAAACGAATTACTCATAAAATATTTTCCAAAAGGAGAAAGATAACCTCCGAAAAATAATATCGTAATAAATATAGAATTTGCAAACATCATCGCATATTCACTTAAATAAAAAATGGCAAATCTCATGCCGGAGTATTCTGTATTATATCCGCAAATAAGTTCACTTTCCGCTTCAGGTAAATCAAAAGGACAGCGATTTAATTCAGCCAAAATACTAATAAACATAATTACAAAGCCTAAAAAACAAGGAATAAAAAACCAACTAAATAATCCCCATCCGGAAAATTGAGCTAATGTTATTCCTGTTAAATTCATAGAAGAAGCTAAAACAACTACTGATAAAATAACAAAAGTGATAGGTAATTCATAGCTTAAAAGTTGAGCAATACTTCTCATAGCTCCAAATAAAGAATATTTATTATTACTAGCCCATCCCGCAAGAAAAATACTTAAAATTGGAAAAGCTGCCATAATAAGATATAAAATAACATTAGTTTGAGTATTGATAAAAGTAAATTCTGCACTGTAAGGAAGAACACCAAAAGCAACAAACATAGGAACGAACGCCAAAATTGGTGCTAAATTAAACAAAAATCTGTCAGCTTTAGTAGGTGTAATATTTTCTTTACATAAAAGCTTAAAGGCATCAGCTAAAGTTTGCAAAATCCCCCAAAATCCAACACGATTAGGTCCTTTTCTCTGCGTAAAAAATCCCAAAAGTTTTCTTTCAACAAGTACCAATATCAAAACTACAACTAAAAGAGCAGCCGCAATTATACAAAACGGTATAAAATAAAACGTAATATCTCCAAATAATTTTGGAATATTGTATTTAGCAAGAAATTCAATATATAAAAAATAAAGATAATTCATTACTTATCAACCTCCGGAAGAATAATATCCAAAGATCCTGCAATCGCAATTGCATCATTTAAATATTCACCCACCAATAATTTTCTCAAAAGATTAACAGAATAATAAGATCCTGTTCGCCATTTTAACCGATAAGGTTTATCTTCTCCTACTGATTTTACATAACACGAAGCAATACCTCGAGGAGCTTCTATCTCTTGATAATATTCTCCATTATCTAATTTCAAATTAATAGGATTGATAAGTTTTTGTTCTAATTTCTCATTTTTACTCAAATAATCTAAAGCCTGAAAAATAATTTTAATACTCTCTTTAATCTCTAAAATTCTAGCTTTATATCTACTCCAAGCATCTTTTCCTTCTAAAACAACCGAAGCAAAATCAAACCCTTTATAAAGATAATCATTTTTTCTTAAATCAAAATCAACACCACTTGATCTTAAATTTACTCCTGTAATAGAATAATCTAAAGCAACATCTTTTTCTAAAACACCCTTATTAACGCATCTTCTTTTAAAAATAGGATTTTCAGTAATAATTTTTTCATAATCATTAAGTTTTTGAGGCAAAATAGAAATAATCTTTTCAATATCCTCAAGAAATTCAATATCTTTTCTCACTCCTCCAAAAACAAAATAATTATACATCATTCTTTGCCCAGTAAGTTTTTCAAAATAATTTAAAATCATCTCTCTTTCTCTAAACGCATAGAAAAAAGGAGAAGTAGCACCTAAATCCATTAAAAACGCACCAATCCAAAGCAAATGAGATGCAATTCTATTTAATTCCAATAAAGTAACTCTAATCACTCTAACTTTATCAGAAAGTTCAACCTTCAAAGCTTTTTCAACAACACGACACAATAATTCTGAATAAAAAAACCCCGCAAGATAATCAATCCTGTCAACAAGAGGAAGATATTGGATATACGAAAGTCTTTCCGCCATTTTTTCCATCCCGCGATGAAGATACCCAACATCCGGTTCACAAGATAAAATCTTCTCCCCGTCTAATTCGAGTAAAAGCCTTAAAACACCATGTGTAGAAGGATGTTGAGGTCCTAAATTTAATTTAAACGTTGTCAGAGTCATTCCAAGCTAACCTCATCTCATCTTGTACATAATCTTTTCTAAGTGGAAACCCTTCCCAATCTTCTGGCATATATAAACGTTTTAAATTTTTATTACCAATAAAATTTATACCAAATAAATCATAAATTTCATTTTCATCAGCCTGAGCGGATGGGAATAAATCAACAATTGAAACAATTTCATTTTTAACAGTAATGGATAAAAACAAATCCTCTTCATCAACTGTCGTATAAAGATGATAAATAAGTTCTATCCCGAAATCTTTATTATCGATTGCAATAATTTCTTTTAAAATATCATATGAATAGTTATTTTTTACAAACTCAACCGCTTCATATAATTTAGACTTTATAACAATCTTATTATCAACAAGTTCAGAATCATTAAATATATTTATAAATTCATTAATATTCATTTATCACCTCTTTATTTGAATTTGTATCAAATAATTTCGTTTTATGTTTTTCTAAAAATTTTTTTCTATCAATGATGGATTCTTTTTTAATTTTATCTTGTAATTTTCTAATCGCATCTAAAAGAGCTTCCGGTCGAGGAGGACACATAGGCAGATAAATATCTACAGGAATAATTTTATCAATTCCATTAATAACAGAATAAGAAGTATCGGCAAACATTCCCCCGCCACAAGTACAAGCACCCATCGCAATAACGTATTTAGGTTCAGCCATTTGTTCATAAAGCCTAACAAGAACAGGGGCCATTTTATAAGTTATGGTGCCTGCACAAATTAATAAATCAGCTTGTCTTGGAGAACCTCTAAATACTTCTGAACCAAATCTTGCAATATCGTTATCTGAAGCCACCGTTTGCATCATTTCAATTCCACAACAAGAAGTTGCAAAAGTAAGCGGCCATAAAGAATTTGCTCTACTCCAATTTAAAATATAATCAATTGATGTAACTATAATATTATTCATTATAACCACCTTAACATTTTTTTATTTATTGCAAAGATTAAACCAAATAGAAGTATTAGAACAAATACAAAAGCTTCGACAATCGCAAACCAACCTAAAGTATTTGTAAAAATCGCAAACGGATATAAAAAAATCGTTTCAATATCAAAAATTAAGAATAAAATAGCATAATTAAAATATCTAATATCAAAATTAATCCTTGCATCAGAAATCGGATTTATTCCACATTCATAAGTAGAATTTTTTAAAGAAGAACTTTTTTTATACTGACAAATAAACCCTGCAACAATCATCGCAATAGCAAAAAGCGTTGATAAAATTATAAATAAAGCTAAACAAACAAGTTCTTTCAAATTTATCCTCTCTACTTTTTAGGGACTTTATGTAATTTTATACATTAACCCCTTACCCTTTAATTTATTTTACCAAAAATTTCTTGATATAATAGATATTATTATGGAATATTAAGATAAATATATGCGACACTTGATTAGGATATTTTTATTAACTTTATTAATATTAACAATGTACCAACCTTGTATGGCAATTATACAAGGAGGAATTGATTACAAAATTCCAATAGACTATTCAAAATTAGATGAAAAAGAATTACAACAAAAAGCGGATTTTTATTATTCATACGCAATAAAATCAGGAAAATTAGACGAGAACATGACAAGTGCTTTAACTTTATATCATATTCTTGCTCACAAAAATCCTTCAAACATATACAACCTAACCAAATTAGGAACACTGTACGATTTAATAGGACAAGATAGAACCGCAAAACTAGCTTTTTATGATGCAATCGGAATAAATTCTCAGAAAGGCGAACCTTATTTTAGATTAGGAAATTTTTATTATAAACGAGAACTTTATAAAAAAGCATTAAAAATGTACAAAGAAGCGTACAAAAAAGAATACTCAAATCATTATGCAACTTTGTACCAAATAGGCAATATTTATGAAAAATTTGGTGATACAGAGGCAGCGTTAAAATATTTAAATTTAGCAAAAAAAATAAATCCTAATACAGAATTAGATAATAAAATAATAAGAGTAGAAAATACACACAAAATTAATAACGAATATTATTCAAACACAAGAATAAGAATACTTGAACGATAAAAAAAGAAAGTCAATACGATTTTAGTTAAATAAAACGTAAATTTTTGTTAATTTGGATTTTTAATAATAATTATGGGGAGCATGGTCGATTGTAAAAATTTTTACATATTTCTTTACTTGATAAAAAGATAAAAAAATTATACTATATACACATACCTGAAAGGAGTGATGGCTACGAGACTTGGGGAGAGTCAAAGATAAGAAAAAGATTTAAAAATTTAACAAAAATTTTGGGAGAAATTAAAAAAATCACAAATCAATTTAAAATTACAAATCAAACATTTACCCATAAAAAATATTTTAATTATTAAGAGAGATTTAAAATTTTGGGGTAGGAGATTATTGGGTTAAAATTGGCTTTCTGTATTAATAGAGAGCCTATTTTTATTTAAAACAAAAAATACAACCTACTTATTTGACAGCAAAATTCTTTATTTTTATAATTACCGTATTAAGGAGTTCAAACATGGAATACGATATAAAACAAGCTGAAAAAGTTTTAACTGAAATTTTTGAAGAAGTAAATGACATAAGAGATTTTAACCAAAAAAAAGTACTAAAAGCTTTCATAAAAAATAGAGTAGCCCCTGAACATTTTTATACCGTATCCGGATATGGTCATGATGACTTAGGTAGAGAAACTTTAGATAATGTTTTTGCAGATGTATTTAAAGCAGAAAAAGCACTTGTAAGAATCCATTTTGCCTCAGGCACACACACTCTTGCTTGTGCATTATTTGGAAATTTAAAACACGGCGACAAACTAATTTCAGCAGTTGGAACTCCTTATGACACTATGCTTGAAGTTATTGGGACACAAGGAGATGAAGAGACTAAAAGATCTTCTTTAATTGGTAATGGCGTTTTATATGAAGAAGTTCCATTAATAAACGAAACAGATGTTGACTTTAATAAATTAAAAGAAATGGTTGATGAAAAAACTACAATGGTTTTAATTCAACGCTCAAAAGGATACTCTACAAGAAAATCTTTATCAATAGAAACAATTGAACAAATTTGTACAATCGTAAAATCAAAAAATCCAAATTGTATATGTTTTGTTGATAATTGTTATGGAGAATTTGTTGACAAAAAAGAACCACTTGAAGTAGGTGCAGACTTAATAGCCGGATCATTAATCAAAAATGCCGGAGGTGGAATAGTAGAAGCTGGAGGCTACATTGCAGGAAAAAAACTTTATGTAGAACGTTCAGCGAACAGATTAACAGCACCCGGCATCGGCTCTGAAGGAGGCGCTATGTTTAATCAACACAGATTAATATTTCAAGGTCTGTTTATGGCACCATCAATTGTATCAGAAGCTGTAAAAGGAGCAATCTTAGCAGCTAAAATATTTGAAGATATAGGTTTTAATTCCTCCCCAAGATACAATGAAAAACGAACAGATATCATTCAAAACATAATTTTTGGATCTCCAAAGCCTTTAGAAGAATTCTGTCGTACTATCCAATCCTTATCACCTGTAAATGGTTATGTAACCCCAATCCCTGAACATATCCCCGGTTATGAAGATGAGGTAATAATGGCTGGCGGAACATTTATTGAAGGCTCTACTATAGAACTTTCTGCCGATGGACCTATGCGAGAACCTTATGTAGCTTATATGCAAGGGGGGCTAAATTATGCTCACATTAAAATTTGTTTAGAAGAAATTCTAAAAAAATTATAATATTTTTAAAATAATTTATTTCATAATTTTTTAAATCAATCTAAAAAATATTCTTAAATAATTCCAAAAACTTAATTGCAGGTTTGATTAAATATTTATCTTTTTTATAAAAAATTGAGAACGCCCTTTTATATTCATAATTTTTCACTTGTTTACAACAGACATTATCTTTTTTAGGGAAAAATTTCAAAAATAATTCAGGCAAAAATGATGCTCCTAAACCCTCATTTACCATTGAATATATTGTCTCAGCATTATGACATTCAATAATTGCCCTTGGGCTAAATCCGTTTTCTTCACACAAATTTTTAATATATCTACTTAAAGCAAGCTGCTCCGGAAAAATTACAAAATTCTTATCTTTAAACTCCCTAATATCTATTTCATCTAAATTACATTCTATATTCCAACTATTTGGATATACAATAAAAATTTTTTCATTACAAATATGTTCTTCTTTATAAATACTATTATCAGGGTTTTCTGTTCCTAAATAAAAATCAATTTTATCTTCATCTAGCATTTGTTTTAAAATAAAAGTCGGATACTCTTCTATTTTTACATAGCAATTCGGAAATTCTTTATGTAAATCGCTCAATATTTTAGGAATAAAACAATAGCACCGGTGAGATGGTATTCCTATTACCAAATTAGATTTATTTTCTGATGAAATATCTGAAATTTCTATTTCTAAATCATTTAATTCTGCTAGAATTTTTTTTGCTTTTTTAACAAAAACTTCTCCCGCATAAGTAAGTTCAATTGGATTTCGTTCAAAAATTATTACTCCTAGCTCTTCTTCCAAAAGCCTTATACTTTTACTTAATGAAGGTTGAGAAATATATAATTTATTCGCTGCTTGGGTGAAATTTTTTTCTTCAGCAACAGTTAAGACATATTTTATTTGATTTAAATTCATAAAATCATTATATCTAAAAAATATGATTTTTGTTATTAACTATAGCTAAAAACTATAGTAATTATAAATTATTGATATTATACATAATTCTTTTTGCAAGGTATACTCAATATTAAAAATAGGGATTATTTTGTGAAAAAGATTTTAATACCTTTAATAATACTAGCGACATTTACGATTCAAATTCCCTCTATAGCGAAAGAATCAACTACTACGCCCTGGGAAGTTAAAATAAATAAAAATAAAAAAGAACAAGAAAAAACTTTTATACTTAATCCTTTTTGGGAAGAATATAATGATGAATTATTAAATGGTTATATACAAGAAGCTTTGGAAAACAATTTTGATATAAAAATAGCCAAATCACGAGTAAAACAATCTGAAGCAATATTAGGAACAGTAAACGCCCAAAGACTTCCACAATTGAGTGTTAATCCAAGTATTTATCCTTTTAAGACAATTTCAAGATGGACTGGGAAATACGGAAGTGGAAACCACTTATATTTTCCTTTATTGCTTAATTGGGAATTAGATATTTTTGGAAAACTATCTGATAAAGTAAAATCTTCTAAATATTCTACAAAAATTAGCAATGAAGATTTAAATATAGTAAAATTATCAGTTGCATCAGAAATTACGGCATCTTATTTTAATATAATTTTAACAGATGCTTTAATAAAGAATTATAGTGAGCTGGTACAAAATGCAGATGAGACTATAAAATTAAAACGCCAATTATATGATGGCGGAATTATTTCTTATGATAGTTTATATACAGTCGAATATGAAAAAGTAACTTATCAAAAAGAATTAAATAGTTTATTAAAACAAAAAGAAGTCCTATTGCATCAATTTGCTATCCTTAGAGGAATTTCACCGCAAGGTAATAAAGAAATTGAAAGGGTGCAAGCAGAATCTCTTAATTTTCCATTTAGTGTAGATGAAAATATTTCTTCTGATTTAATCTTCCAAAGACCTGATGTCTTGCAAGCTGAGCTTGGTATAAAAAAAGCCGCATTAGATGTTAGAGTCGCTAAAAAGATGTTTTTACCAACCATTAATTTGAATGAAATGGTTGGGTTTGAAAGTATCGAGGCAAGTCGAATTTTTAATTGGGAAAGTACTGTCTATCAACTTGGAGCAGGGCTTTTACTAGACCTCTACACTGGCGGATATAAAATATCTTATCTTAAATACAACAAAGA
The DNA here is from genome assembly GCA_944323985.1 of Candidatus Gastranaerophilales bacterium. GTDB lineage: Bacteria > Cyanobacteriota > Vampirovibrionia > Gastranaerophilales > Gastranaerophilaceae > CAG-196. The sequence goes on from CALUUP010000006.1 coordinate 45,064, forward strand.
AGTCGCAATAGAAAAACTACATCAATATAATAATGTGCTTTTAAATGCGTTTTGTGAAGCTGAGAATGCTTTATCCAGCTTAAGAGCAGATTATAATTCATATACTGATTTTAAAGATACATTAGATAAATCAGAACATTTTCATAGAGTAACAAATATCAGATATACACACGGTACCGGAAATAAAATTGATGAATTAGATGCTAGAAGAAAAGTTTTAATAAATGAGAATGCTATGTACAGTGCAAAAATAAGTGCTTTATGTGATACGGTAGATATTTATAAATCATTAGGGAGTTCTATAAAATGAAGAATTTTATAAAAATGGTATTAAAATATTACTACACCGTAATTGTAATGGCATTATTCATTTTGATTATGGGGCTTGTAACTATTGCAAAGACTCCTATTGATATTTTCCCGGAAATTAACACCCCTGTAGTTACAGCTGTATGGACTTATACAGGCATGCCGGCTAAAGACATTGAAAGAAGAATTGTAACTATCGCAGAAAGAGCATACGCATCAAGTGTTAATGATATTGAACATATTGAATCACAATCACTTTTAGGTGTTGGCGTAATAAGAGTTTTCTTACACCCTGGAGCTGATATTAATACCGGTATTACTCAGGTAAGTGCAACTTCAAATGTTTGTATGAAAACTATGCCTAGTGGTATTATGCCTCCAAATATTTTGAAATATACGCCGACAACGATTCCTGTATTACAAGTTGTTGTATCATCTTTAAAATTACCACTGCAAAAAGTTACAGATATTGCTCAAAATAATATCAAAATTCAATTAACAAAAGTAGAAGGTGCTCAAGTACCGCTTCCAATGGGTGGAAAAGTAAGACAAATTATTACAGATCTTGATATGCAAAAAATGGAAGCAAGGGGACTTACTCCTGCAGATGTTACAAAAGCTGTAGCCGGTCAAAATGTTATTATTCCTTCTGGAAATACAAAAATTGGTGATAAAGATTATTTAATTTCATTAAATAATGCTTCGAAAACAATTGATGAAATGAATAATTTTCCGATTTTTTCACCAAAGAGCAATCAGGTAGTTTATTTATCAGATATCGGACATATACATGATGGTAATTCAATCCAGACAAATATTGTAAGAGAAAATGGAACTCCTGGCTCTTTAATGACAGTATATAAATCGGGTAGCGTATCTTCTTTAAAAGTAGTTGATGGAACAAAAAAATTATTACCAATAATTTCAAAAATCATCCCTGAAGGTGTTAATATGCAAATATTATTTGACCAATCAATATTTGTTAAAGCAGCTATTCGAGATGTAATTTTTTCAGGAACACTTGCTGCAATTTTAACAGCTTTAATGGTTCTAATATTCTTAGGCAGTATAAGATCGACTTTTATAATTGCAATTTCTATTCCTTTATCAGTTTTATTTGCAGTAATTTTTTCATCATTATCCGGTCAGACAATTAATATGATGTCATTAAGTGGTCTTGGGCTTGCAATTGGGATGTTAGTTGATAATGCAACTGTTGTAATTGAAAACGTTTTAAGAAATAAACAAGTAATGAAATTTGCATCAATAAAAGATGTAATTTATAAATCAACAGCCGAAGTAGCAGTTCCGACACTTGTTTCAACGTTATCAATTTGTATGGTATTTGCACCGATATTCTTAATGGAAGGCTCTACTAAGTATCTGTTTATACCACTTGCGATGTCTGTTATTTTTTCTATGTTAGGTTCATATCTTTTATCAAACACGCTTGTTCCTGTGCTTGTAGATAAATTACTAAAAAAAGAAGAGATATTAGATACAAATTCTTTATTATACAAAATTAATCATTTTGTGAACGAGAATTTCGAAAAATTTAGAAAAAAATATAGAAAATACTTAGTAAGAAATATACTTGAAAAACCTAAAAAAGTTGCAATAACATATGGCCTTGTTATTTTATCTGCAATAATACTTGTTCCTTTTATCGGACAAAATTTCTTTCCGGAAGTTGATGCAGGTCAAATAAGACTTCACGTCTATGCACCTCCTGGAACTAGAATTGAAGAAACTGCAAGAGAATTTTCCAGAATAGAAAAAACAATCAGAACAGTTATTCCAACAAAAGAATTAGATACAATTTTGGATAATATTGGACTTCCTGCAAGTTCTCTTAACTTAGCATTTATGGATAGTTCTCAAATTGGTGTAGGTGATGGAGAAATTCTAATTGCACTAAAAGAAAATCATAAACCTACGAAAGAATATGTAAAGAAATTGAGAAAAGCTTTGAACGAAGAATTTCCTGACAGTACATTTTTCTTCCAAAATGCAGATATGGTAGGTAAAATTCTTAACTTTGGGCTTGCTTCTCCTGTAGATATCCAAATTCAAGGTAAAAATATAAAAGAAAATTACAAACTTGCAAGAAAAATGCTTGAAGATGTTAAACGAGTAAGAGGAGTTGCTGACGCTCATATCCACCAAATAACAAATGCTCCTGAAATTAAAATTGATGTCGATAAGAGTCGTGCTAGTATGATGAATTTAACTCAAGAAACAATTTCAAGAAATGTACTTACAGCTCTTACATCAAGCGGACAGGTTGCTCCTAATTATTGGGTAGATCCTGAAAATGGTGTTAATTACACTCTAGCACTTCAAGTACCGCAATATCGTGTAGATACTGTTAAAAACGTAACCGATATTCCGGTTTCCTTCAAAAATAATAGTCCTGTAAGGCTTTCCAACGTTGCTACAGTAAGTTCAGGAGTAACATCAAATGTAGTCAACCACTACGATATTCTACCGGTATATGATATTCTTTTAAACATTCAAGATAGGGACTTAGCAGGTGTTGCTAATGATATCAATAAAATAGTTAAAAAATATGAAAAACAAGCTCCAAGAGGTACATTTATCAACATTCACGGGCAAGCAAAATCAATGAATTATGTATTTACATCCCTGCTTTCAGGCCTAATGTTAGCATTAATTCTTGTATACTTACTAATTGTAGTTAATTTCCAATCTTGGAGAAATCCTTTTATCATAATTACTCCTGTACCTCTGGCACTTTCAGGAATTATATGGATGTTGTTTATATCTGATACAACATTTAGCGTACAAGCTTTGATGGGTTCAATTATGGCAGTTGGAGTATCTTGTGCTAACTCTATTTTGGTTGTATCTTTTGCGACTGATAAAATGAGAGCAGGCTATACTTCTGTTCAAGCTGCAATACAAGCAGGGTATACGAGAATTCGACCTGTAATTATGACAGCTTCAGCAATGATTTTAGGAATGCTTCCAATGGCACTTGGAATTGGTGAAGGAGGAGAACAAAACGCTCCTATAGGTAGAACTGTAATAGGAGGACTTTTATTTGCTACTTATGCAACTTTGGTTATTGTTCCTCTATTATTTGCAATTTTGAATAAAAATAAAACTTTTGAAAGGATGGATGATGAAAATTAATAATATATCTAATAAACATTTGGTTATTGGAATAATTGTAGGAATTTTATTTCTTATAGGCCTTGTGCCTAAAATTGTAAGATTCGTAACAACATCAATTCGAGCAAAAGAAGTGGAATATATTGCTTTAATAGAATCTCCTAAAATCATAGAAAATGAAAATAATCTTGAACTTTCAGGGGAGTTGAAACCATTTTTGCATACGGAAATTTTTTCAAGGATTAATGGGCTTGTAAATCAAAGATGTGTACAATTAGGAGAACATGTAAAAAAGGGACAACTTTTAGCAAAAATTGATACGCCTGATTTGGATGCAGAAGCAGCTAGTGCAAAATCAGCACTTATTTCTGCAGAAAAACATTTGATGGAAACTAAGTATCAATATGATTTTGCAAAACAAACTTATGAAAGATATCAGAAATCGTCAGTAGATGGTGCTATTTCAAGACAAGAATTAGAATCAAAATTAAATAGTTATAAAACATCTGAAATGAATTATTTAGGTGCAAAAGCTGATGTTGCCAAATCAAAAGAAGATTTGAACAGACTACTTGCTTTACAAAGTTATAAGAATGTTGTAGCTCCGTTTGATGGAGTAATTAGTAAATACAACATTGATGCAGGAGCAAATGTAGTATCAGGAGGTAGCAGTACAAGTACAAGTCTATTTGAAATCCAACAAATTGACAAATTCCGCGCTACGATGTTTGTTCCTCAAAATTATGTTAGATATATTTATGATGGTCAAAAAGTAGATGTTTATACTCCAGAAAATCCTCAGCAAAAATTTAAGGGATATATTTCTCAAATTTCAGGAAAATTAGATAATGTTTCACGTTCAATGGAAGTAGCTCTTATCATTCCAAATGATGGTAAATCAGGATTATATAGCGGACTTTATGTTAAAACTAATATTGATATCAAAGGTAAAGAAAAGATTTTAACAATCAATCCTTCTTGTTTAACCACTTTAAATTCTCCGGATCAATATGTATTACAAGTCAAAGACGATTCTACAATACATTTCATCAAAGTAAAACAAGGGCGAGATTTAGGAGATAAAATTGAAATTTTAGAAGGACTACAGGGAAATGAAAAACTCATTACAAATATAAAGGATGATTTAAAAGAAGGACAAAAAGTTAAAACTGCAAATTCTCAAAATTAGAAATTCAACCAATTTATATTTTTAATTAATCAAACTAAAATCTAAAAATGTTTGATTATAAAAAAAATACTCTTCTAAAATATATACCCTCAGAACCCAAAACCGAGTACAAAATAAACCCAGAACGTATTTTTATTTTAAATAACTCTAAAATAAAAAACAATGGCAGAATAACATATATTTGTGAAAGAGAATTAAGAATAAAAGATAATTTTGCCCTGCAATTTGCACTGGAAAAATCTAAAGAATATAATTTACCACTACAAATTATTCATCCTAAAATATTATATGAATATTTACCCAAACAAAAATTTATCGAAACTCAACTTGAAAATACAAAAAAAGACTTTATTAACAATAATTTAGATTTTAAAATTTTAACTGATAACGAAAATCTATCAGATTACTTAAAAAAACTAAATACAACAATCTTAATTCTTGATTTTAACCCAATATTAAACAGAAATTGGCTTAAAAAAACAGAATTCAAAATTTACGAAATTGATGGACACAATATTATTCCTGCAAGATTTATTTCAAATAAACAAGAATATGGAGCAGTAACTCTAAGAAGAAAAATTTATAATAATATATATTCTTTTTTTACAGAATACCCCAAAACTTTTTCTACAAATACAGAAGCTGAAAGCGTCTTACAAGATTTTATAAAAAATAAGTTTCCATATTATTCTGAATTAAAAAATAATCCCACAAAAAATGTTTTATCTAATTTATCAAAATATTCAAATTTAGGATTTATTTCCTCGCAAAGAGTTGCTTTAGAAGTTATAAAATCAAATGTAAGTGATGAAAACAAAGAAGCGTTTTTAGAAGAATTAATAATTAGAAAAGAACTAGCTGATAATTTTTGTCTATATTGCAAAGATTTTAAAACACTAAAATGTATTCCTAATTGGGCTCAAATTTCTCTAGAAACTCACCGAAATGATTTAAGAAATTATATTTATTCAAAAAAAGAACTGGAAAATTCTCAAACTTACGATAAATTATGGAATGCTACACAAATACAATTAAAAACAGAAGGAACAATACATGGATATTTAAGAATGTATTGGGCAAAAAAAATTTTAGAATGGTCACCAACTCCTCAAGAAGCTTTAAACATAGCAATTTACTTAAATGATAAATACGCATATGATTCACCATCTGCAAACGGTTATGTCGGAATTCTTTGGGCAATAGGAGCACTGCACGACAGAGCATTTAAAGACTTCTTTATTACCGGGAAAATAAGAAGAATGACTTTTAACTCATTAAATAAAAAATTTGAACTAATTAAATATATTAATAAATATGTTTGATTTTCTAATACTATGCTAAAATAGGACAAGGAATTAAGAAAAATGAAAAAAATTACAGTTTTGGCAATTGCTTATCAAGCAGAAAAATTTGTGCAAAGATATTTAGATAATGTCTTAAATTATGATTATAAAAATCTAGAATTAATCATTGTAAATGACGGTTCTTCTGACAAAACAGAAGAAATCATATTACAAAACCGTCAAAAATTTATAGATAGAAATATTACATTTAAATATTTAAAAATGCCACAAAATAAAGGAGCTGCAGCAGCAATAAATGTTGGTCTTCAAGAAGTCACTGGAGATTATCTATCTTGGCAAGACGTTGATGACATTTTTTATCCTAATTGCCTTAGTGAATGCCTAAATTATTTATTAGAAAATCCGGAATGTAAAATAGTTTTCAGTAAAGCTGGGGTTATTGAAGATGATAATATAGATAATATTATTAAATACATACCCCCAAATGAATATAAACACGAAGACTTATTCCTAGACTACATTTTGGAAAAAAATGTTATCTTTGCACCTATGCGTTTTGTAGAAACAAAAGCTCTCTTTGATGTATTACAAAATAAATCAATCTACGAATCACAAGGAGGACAAAATTGGCAACTTTTATTACCAATGACATATTTTTACAAATGGGGCTACATTGATAAAATATTATCTCTATATGTAATTCATAAAAATTCTCATTCTCATTCCAGAAAATATAGAAGTCTTATGAAGCACCACGAAAATATTCTACTAAATACAATCAATAGAATGCCAATTTCAAAACAAGAAAAAATAAAATACAAGAAAATCATTAGACTTAAATATCTCAAGAAAAAAGTTAATGACCTACTTAGAATAGATATTGCAATAAAGAAAAAACGATATATCATTTCATCTTGTGGGCACGGAATAGGATATATTAACAATAAATGGAGCTTTATAAATGAATAAAAACCTGGAACAATGCACCGGATGTGCCTCTTGTTATAATAAATGTCCTGTAAATGCTATTACAATGGAAGAAAACAAAGAAGGTTTCTTATATCCTATTATTGATGAGAAAAAATGCATCAATTGCGGACTTTGTACCCAAGTATGTCCTATAAAAAATGTTAATTTCAAAAACAAAAAACAAAAATACGTATATGCAATTGCTGCATCAGACGAAATAAGAAAGAACAGCTCTTCTGGAGGGATTTTTAGTATTATTGCCAATAATATTTTAGAAAATAACGGATATGTCTGTGGTGCAGCTTTTTCAGAAGATTTTACAAAAGTTCAACATATAATAATCGACAAAAAAGAAGACTTATATAAATTACAAACTTCAAAATATTTACAAAGTGAAATTAATGAATGTTATAAAAAAATTGAAAAATTATTAAAAGAAAATCACTTAGTATTATTTTCCGGAACTCCCTGCCAAGTAGAAGGACTAAATAAATATCTAAATAAAGAATATTCAAACTTACTAACAATTGATATTCTTTGTCATGGTGTTCCGTCCCCCAAAATTTGGCAAGAATACCTAAAACACAATTTTGAAAATAAAAAAATTCAATATGTTAATTTTAGATGCAAGGATAATGGCTGGGCTTTATCTTCAAATCTCAAAATAGAATTTTCTAATAATACAATATTCAAAGAACATTCTGATATAAATAAATATTATAGAGCATTTCTTTCTAATTTAATTTTAAGAAAAAGTTGTTATAAATGCGAATATACAACAACACAAAGAGTTAGCGATATAACATTAGGAGATTTCTGGGGCATCAATAAATTTGATAAAAAAATTAATGATAACAAAGGACTCTCTATTTGTTTATTGAATACACATAAAGCAAATATAATTTTTCAAAAAATAAAATCAGAATTTAAAATCTATAAAAAATTTCCAATAAAATGTGCGAAAAAGGGAAATCCAATACTAAAGCAAGCTTCTAAAAAACATATTAACAGGGATACTTTTATGAATAAAATGGATATAAAACTAATGGATAAATACCTTGATAAAACACCAAAATATGACGGAATTATTACTAATTTTTGGTTTACAAACAATTATGGAGCGGCTCTAACAGCATATGCCCTACAACAATTATTCAAAGATAAAGGTTTTGATTATAAAATCCTAAATTATAATCCAAATAAAGAAAAAGAAGAATACAAAAACTGTATAATAACTAAATTTGTTGATAAATACTTATCAAAAACCCACAAAATTAAAACTAAACACGAATTAGAAGAACTTAATAAATACACTGACAATTTTGTTGTAGGCTCAGATCAAGTCTTTAGATACAAATATACTAAAAATTCTTTAGAAACTTATTTTTATACATATACAGACTTTTCTAAACGCAGAGTCGCATTTTCTGCAAGTTTTGGAACAAATAAATTTGAAGCAGATATAGAAAACACCTACAAAATTGAAAAATTTTTGAAACGATTCCATTCAATTACAACAAGAGAATTAGACGGAATTAATTTATGTAAAAACACTTTTAATATTAATAATGTTACACAACTTTTAGATCCTGTATTCTTAACAGATAAAAAACATTTCTTAGAATTAATTAATTCTCAAAAAGAAAATTTCTACAAGAATAAAATTGCCTGTTATATCTTAGATCAATCTGAAGAAATCAACGCAATATTAAATAAAATATCAAAAGAAACAGGGCTTGAAATCTTCAATATAAATAAAGAAAATGTTAGTGTTGAAGAATTTTTAACAGCAATAAAACATTCTAAATTCTTAATAACAGATTCTTTCCATGGTACCTGTTTTGCTATTTTATTCCATACCCCATTTAAATGTTATAGAAATCTAAATAGAGGAAACAGTCGATTCCAAACTTTAATTGATATTTTTAATATTAAAGAATTTTTTACTGATAATTATTCAAAAATAAATATTCAAATAAATAATAAAATCAATTGGGAAATTTTCGATAATATTATTAAAAATGAAAAAAATAAAATGGATATATGGTTTAATAAAACTTTTTTAGAACCAATCAAATTTTCTAATGAACAATTTTCAAACGAATTTGATTTTATAAAAATAATAAACAAAAAAGAAAAATTTAAATTAAAAGACTTTATTTTTAATAAAATAAAAACTGAAACACACAGAGAAATAACAATTTTAGGAATAAAATTAAATTTTAGACGTAAACACTAAAAATTTTTATGCTAAAATCTTTGTATGAAAATTTTAATAAAAATATTTTTTATTATTATATTCTCAATAATTTCATTAACTAATACAGTTAATGCTACCGAATTATATTCAATAAATTCAATAACAAATATTAAAGATGAACTTCATTGTGATATTGTTTCAACCGTAGATACCAAAAATTTTTTTGTAATCTCAAATACAAATAACGACAACAATGGAACCTTTGGTAATCTTGGAATAAAAACATTTAACTTCTTCAACTTAAATAATAAATTTACTGAAAAAAAATACATAGATAATAATATAAATATGCTTACCTTTCTGTTTAAAACGGAAATATATCCAAATGCACCATAATAATTAAATATTAAAAAATTTAAACATTATTAAAAAAAGAAAGGAAAGATTATGGAATTAATTCACAGTTTTGTGTCAGCACATAATGTGTTGATTTCTGCAGGAATTCTAATTCTCGCTTATATCTTCATAGCGACAGAAAAAATTCCTAAAGTTACAATTGCTCTATTAGGAGCAGGTATAACAATTTTATTAGGTTTAGTAAGCCAAGCAAAAAGTATTGACGGAGTCTTAAACCCTCATTATTTTATCAACTTTGTTGATTTCAACGTAATTTTCTTATTAGTATCAATGATGATTATCGTTAGTATTTCAACAAGAAGCGGTGTATTCAACTACATTGCGAATGAATTATTAAAAATGACAAAAGGCCATCCTATCGCAATTTTAGTTGCTCTAGGTCTTTTTACAGCAGTAACAAGTGCATTTTTAGATAATGTTACTACAGTAATCCTAATTATGCCTGTTACATTCTTTATTGCAAGACAATTAGAAATCGATCCGATTCCTTATTTACTAACTGAAGTATTTGCATCAAATATCGGTGGTACCGCAACATTAATTGGCGATCCTCCTAATATCATTATCGGAAGTGCTGCAGGATTTTCTTTCATGGATTTTATTAATAACTTAACTCCTGTAATTGCAATCATTATATTAGTAACACTTGCATTACTTGCATTAGTATTCAAAAAGAAATTACACGCAACTGCTGAAAAAATGCAAGAAGTTGCAAATATTGATAACTCAAAAACAATCACTGATAAAAATTTAATGATAAGATCAATGATTGTATTAGCATTAGTAATCTTAGGCTTTGTAACACACGATATTACTCACATAGAAACTTGTGTAGCAGCAATGCTAGGTGCAAGTTTCTTGCTATTATTTGAAAAACCAACAGATATTTTAAGAGATGTAGAATGGAATACAATCTTCTTCTTTATCGGATTATTCATTATAATCGGCGGAGTAGAAGCATCTGGCGGTATCAAACTAATGGCGGAATGGATTTTAAAAGTAACACAAGGTTCTCAAGAAGCAGCATCTATGCTTATTCTTTGGGCATCAGGTGTAATTTCAGGTATTATTGACAATATTCCATATACAGCAACAATGTCACCAATGCTCGTAGAAATTCAAAAAACTATGGGAGCTGAATATACAACTCCTCTATGGTGGTGCTTATCTTTAGGAGCTTGTCTTGGAGGAAATATGACTATGATTGGTGCTGCCGCAAACGTTATTGTTTCTGAAAATGCTGCAAAAGAAGGACATCCTATGTTTTTCATGAGATTCATGAAATATGGCGTTGCTGTTGTTTTCGTATCACTTTTAATTAGTTCTATATACATAAATATTAAATTTATGTAATTTTATAATTAATTATTAAAAGAAGAGAATAATTTTTGCTAATAAAAATTATTCTCTTTTTATTTTTTCTTAATAACAAAGCAAATATTATTTTGTTTAGGTTTTAAAATTGTATGGAAAATTCTAACATATCTTTCAAATCAAATATCCGCTTTGTCGATAGAAACACATATAATAAACTAAAAAAAGTTAATTATATCAATTTTTGGTACGACAAAGCACACATATTAAAAGCTAAAGAATTTTATTCAGAAGGAATAAAAACCTGTACCGGTGGAGGAATAATAAACTCTCAAAAAGAAGCAGCAGGATTTCATATATGGGATAATAAAACAAATAAAAAAAATTTTAATACAATAATTGCATCATTATTTAGATATATAAAAAATCCCGAACGAGCATTACTTATCGGAAGCAAAGAATTAAAAGATGATAAATATTCAATAGAACAATTTAAAAATTTTAAACAGGTTTTCCAAAAAAGAATAAAAAATGTAAGTCTTTTTGAACAACATAGGTTTGAAAGTTCTCAAACTCACTATCATTACGACTCAAATACAGATACTTGGACTTTATTTTCTGAATATAGAAAAAATCCTAATGGAATTTATTTACAGATAAAAAATTTAAAAAGACTAAAAGAATGTTTCAAAAATATATCAATTGCAGAAGGAGATAAACTTTTTATCGGTAATAAAGAAATCACTCCAAAAGAAGCTCCGGAGCTATTTAACATTCAGACTAAACATCTTTAACTTTCGGACCATTTAATTTGTTATACAAATCCATGATATATTTATCAAATTTCTTTCCTTTTATTAAAAACTTAAAAACTTCAGGAACAAATTCTAAACCTTCATTTCTTTTTACAGCATATTCAGAAACATCATTTTTAATTTTCTCCAAATCTGCATTTTTCCAAATATTTTGTCTTTCTTCTTTTGGTGGTAAATTTTGAAAATGAAGCCAATGACCTATTTCGTGAAAAAGAGCATCAAATTTATTTTCTTTAGGTTTGTCCAAATTAACTTTAGAGATATAAAGATAAATCTTATCTAAAATTTTTACACAACTTGATTGATGTATAAATTTTGGTCTAAAAGCAACTTTATCAGGTAAATTATCAACTTTTTTAGAAAGTATAGAAAAACCTTCTTCAATATACTGTTTTGTTTTTTTATTATTTTTATTCAAATATATTAAAGAATTATACAAAATATTATTCTTAGTTTTTGCTAAAAACAACCTAACCTTCATAGCTGAAACACTTTCCCAGAAGACATCTTTAAATCATCTTTTGCCTCTTTTATAACACATTCAAGATTTCTAACGAGAATACCTGAAATATATGGAACAATATTATCAATACTAACAGGAATTCCGTTTTCTGTAAGAATTAATTCATCATTTTTATATAACTTTGCTAAATTTTTATCAAAATACTTTGAATTTAAATTTCCCTGATTAACTAAATAAGAATTATCTTGCTTAGAAAAACAAACAGTTTCTCCAATATGAATAGCAGAATTTCCGTTTTTATGAGCAAACCCTATAGGAATAACTTTAACATTCTCTTTCTTTTCAAGAGAATGTTTTATAATCGAAGATACACCAGGTTGAAATTTATACTTCAAAGGTAAAAAAACTAAAGAAGCCAACGAACCTTCCGGAAACATAAACAAATTTATATCATTATTAATAAATTCATTAGTCAAATTTCTCAAAACCAAAGAATTAGCCTGCTTATTTTTATCTCCAAACCCAACATTAACAGGAGTTACTCCAAGCCACCTATATAATTCACCATGATCTTTTTGTTTATTTAAAATATTAGAATTAGCAAGAATTTTACTTCTCGGACAAGTCTTTGCAAGACCATTATAAAGATATTCTCTATACAAAAGAGTATTAAAAAATTTAGCACAATTTAAATCTTTAAACTGATTAAATGTATGATTCAAAATAAAAATATAAGAATCCGAATCATTAATAATATTCTGAATTTTTCCGGATTCAATATTTATTTCAACAGGTTGCTTACACATTTTTTTTACATATTTATAAATATATTCAATATATTCTGGCGAATTTTTATTAATTTTATAATAAGCAGCGGCATTAAAAGAAGGAGCAGAACTCTTCAAGCTCTGCTCTCTTCTATAAGAATACACACCATTAATATTATTTAGCGGTAATATCATTAAAACTCCTAACAATCACAATCACAATTGTCATCTTCTCTTTGAGATTTTGGAGTTCCACATAAATCATCACAGAAAGAATCGCAAGGATTCCAGCCTTCATCATTAGCTCTTAAAATATCATCAGTAGATTTTTCTTCAATAGCCTTATTAGGTTTAGAAATTCCTTTAACAAAAGTATCTGCAGCTAACATAGAACCTGTTGCAGCCATAAAACCAGTCGCTGCTTTTTTTACGATTTGTTGATTTTTGCCGAATGTTGTAGCACTAATAGCATTAATTTTCATAATCTTCCTTTCTTTTCTTCTTCCATTTTAGGATGGTATTTTCACACTATTTTTAATTTTTAAAACCTTTGAAATAATTGGACCCAAAAACATTGTTAACAGACATATCTTTTTAAAACACACCGCTGATGTGCGAGATATTTGTCTTATATAATTTATTTTAGATGGGACCTGTGGTTGATTTGTTGCCGAATTCAAATCAACAAATTGGAGTCTTGCTTTGAAAACAGTATTATTTATACTCTGTACTTTCATAATCTAAGCATGATTGTATCATATGTTTGATTTTACAAAATAAAAGTATATACTATTTTCATAAAAATTTACAAAAATTAATCACGGGATTCAGATTTAATCATTTTTAAATCTGCAATTTTATTAATTGCTAAAGTTCCTCCAATTAAAGAAGCAAAAATTACAGGAATTCTAAATAATGGTTTCATTTTTTTAGTTAAAGCACTAGAGATCGAAAGAAATAAAAGAGGGAATAAAGTATCATTAACAAGATACTTAGTTGTATGCTCAAGTCTTTTATCAAATTCTAAATCTTTAGCTATATCAATGGCATCCGCACCGAGCATCGCAGAAGTTAAAAATTTCATTTGAGGCATTTCTGTCATACTTGTATAAAAAACATTAACCGTATCATTATCAGCATATTTATGCATATTATTTTCAAAATATTTTTCTAACTTATCTTTTTTAGGATTCAATTTGCTTTTTTCCGGTTGTTTAAATTTTGTTTGAGAAAGTAAAAAATCTGCCCCCAAAGCTCCAAGAATTCCAAATGCTGTAGCTGAAACCCCCGCCAAAAGTTCTCCTATAATTGAAGATGTATATTTAATAGGAGCTTCGACTCTTGTTTTTGTTATTTTTTTAGAAATATCATCTATAGTTTTTCTATAAAAACTATTTTTAACAATTTTTTTGCCAATAGCTCTATTCACTAACATCCCAGCTGCCGCTCCGGATAAAACTACGCAATCTTTAATCAAAAATTTTTTCTTATATTTCAAATTTGCAGCTCTATAATCTTTATAAGTTTTATATCCGCCACTTACCAAAAAAATACTTGCCGTTAAAGAAGTTGAATTTAAAAATTTATCTAAGTTTTTCAGATTTATCATTATGATACACAATTATAAAAATCTTTTACTATCATAAAACTTTTAAATATATTAAAATAATCTTATGAAAAGATTTATTATTTATTTTATACTTACTATATTGGGTCTTAGCATGTTGTTACCATATCTTATAATGTTCTTCATATCACTAAGTGGAGATAACAACATCTTCAATAATTCTAACATAAACCTATCATTTTGTACTTACAAAAATGTTTTTAAATCAATTCCAATAATTCAATACTTCATCAATAGTCTTATTGTTGCATTTTTTACAACAATAGGCCAAGTTATAATTTCAGCTTTAGCAGGCTACGGCTTTGCCAGAATGCAATTTAAAGGTCGTAATTTATTATTCTTTATAATAATTTTAACGATGATGATTCCTCCTCAAGTAAATATAGTACCTTTATTTTATCTAATGAGTAAATTAGGCTGGATAAATTCATACCAAGCATTAATAATACCCGGAATATTCGGCGGTTTTGGAGTTTATATGCTAAGACAATATTTTTTAAATTTTTCAAAAGAACTCGAAGATGCTTCAAAACTTGATGGATGCAATGCCTTTCAAACATTTTACAAAATTGCATTACCAACAGCATTACCTGCAGTAGCGACATTAAGTATTTTTACATTTGTAACTACATGGAACAGTTTTATGTGGCCATTAATAGTTACAAATTCTGATAACATGAGAACATTAACAGTAGGACTTACTATTTTTAAAAGTTCATTTCGAGAAATAACAATGTGGGGAGAATTAATGGCAGCATCTTTTATATGCACAATTCCAATCATTATAATTTTTTGTATTGGTAAAAAATACTTAATAAATAACCCTATGAATGGAGCATTAAAAGAATAATTATGTTATAAAAGATATATGATTAATTTTAGAGCTAACTACATTGGAAACACCCCAATTAAACAGTTATACAACAATAAATACGTAGATACAAAAGCTAACCTAATAGAGCTTAATCCGAACAATAACTCTGATTTAATGGCATTAAAAGAAATTGGAAATAGTTGGTACTGTGGCTCGTCCCTTGCTGCGGAAATATATTTAGATGCGAAAGAAAATTACCTATATTCAACAAAAAATAAACAAAAATTCTATGCATTAACTTCTCAAAAAGACACTTTTGAAAAATTAAATTCAGAAAAAATATTAGCAGTAATAGAGGCAGAAGAATACAATAAAAATATTTTAGAAATAATTTTCTTACAAGTTCATCCTTATTATAATTACTATTCCTACGATAGAGAATATAAAAAAATAGGTTCCGGACTTTTAGATATAATCAAAAAAATATATTCAGACAAAATAATAATACTAAAACCTGTATTTGAAGCTATAAATTTCTACTTAAAAAATGGATTTAAAGAACTAAGCAAGCATTCACTTTACATGTATTATAAATCTAATAAAAATCTTACCAAAAAGCCTTAGGCATCATTCTTTTATAGGTCCAAACCTCAGTATTATCAAAAGTTAAATCAAAATTTGAAGCTAATTTTTCATCAACGCCTATAGCACGTATGGGAATATTAACAATTTCACTAGCTTTTTTTAATTTTTGATAACCATTAACGATATCATCGACTTGAGTATCATCTCCAAAATGAGTATTAGAAATAAATCCGGAAAACTTTTTCCAATCACGTTTTTCAATACCTTCAGAAAAAGTAACATATTCAACAATATTATCAACCGTAGAAGTTTCAAACTTTGCAGTATTAACAACAAGATAAATTTGTAAATTTACTTCTTTATCAATACCATTTAAGATATCCAAAATATCTAACCCCCCAGCCCCATAACCAACATCAATAATAATATCACCAGTATTTGCAAGACAATTAGTTTGAGCAGAAGTAACATAACTCGCAGCTTCACCTAACCCAAAATTATCAGGCTGAGTAATTACATTTATTCCCATATTCTCTAAATCTTTAATAATAGGTCTTAAAGTATAAGCCGGTTCAACCGTGTCTAAATCAACTAATGTAATATTTTTTTTCATCGCCGCATACTGTCTGGCACGATTAATTGATGTTTCTGATTTTCCACTAGCGTAAGCACCTGCATAAACTTCTACAACTCTCAAAATTTTACTCCTCAAACATATATTCTACTTCTATAGGACTTAGCTTTATTTCCTTAACCGTTTTTTTATCATTAGGAACAATAAAAGAAATTTTACCCAAAGAAGCTTTTTTATCTTTTTTCATTATTTCAATAATTTTTTCTAACGGGTATTTTCTATTTAAACGTCTAAACCCATATTTTTCAAGTAGCTCAACAGATAATCTATAATAAGAATAACTAATATACTCTTTTCTATAAGCCCAATCAATTATAAAAAACATACCATAAACTACAGCTTCACCATGTGTGTATTTTTTATACTTTGTAAGAGTTTCCAAAGCATGAGCAAAAGTATGTCCAAAATTCAATATTTTTCTTAAATTACCTTCTTTTTCATCTTGATTAACAACAGCAATTTTTAAATTTAAACAATACTCAATCATTCTAATAAGGGTAATAGACTCTCTTTGAAATATTTTTTCACAACTCAAAGTTAAAAATTCAAATAAATAAAGCGGAATTTTATACCCACAACTATTTTCAATAAAAGCATACTTTAAAATTTCACCTAAGCCAGATTTAAATTGTCTATTATCAAGAGTATTCAAAAAATTAATATTAATAAACACAGCTCTAGGTTGATAAAAAGTTCCAATAATATTTTTAGCCTCATCTAAATCAATAGCCGTTTTGCCTCCCACTGAAGAATCAACCATAGAAAGAAGAGTTGTTGGAATTTGAATAAAATCAATCCCTCTCATATAAGTAGACACAACAAACCCTGTTAAATCACCAACAACGCCTCCGCCTATCGCAATCAAAATATCTTTTCTTGTAAGCCCAAGTTGAATAGCTTTTTGAATTATCTTTAAATAATTTTTAATATTCTTTTCTTTTTCACCATCTTTAAGAATAAAAATTTCGTTTTCATCAAAACAAAAATCATTTTGATACAACTCATAAACCTTTTTAGAAATTACAATTAATTTCTTTTTATTAACAGTATAAGATGCAATATCCTGCTTAAGTTTATCAAAAGAAGAATCCGAAATTTCTATTGAATAATCTTTTCCATCAGCTATCTGAACTTTAAGAGTTTGTCGCATTTACAATCATCCTTATAATTTCATCTTCATTATATTTAGTCGTATCAATTGTATAATGAGCTTTTTTATAATTATTTTCTCTCTTAATTAAAAGATTCTTTAAAACATCTTTTGGATTTTCATTTTGCAATAGCGGTCTAGTAGAATCTTTTGATATTCTATAATATAGTACATCAAGGTCAGATTTCAAATAAAAAACTTTCCCAAAATTTAATAAAGTCGCTCTATTATCAGGGTTTTCGAAAGCACCACCGCCAACAGAAATAATTTTACCGACACCTGCACAAACCATTTTAATCGTATCATGCTCCAGTTTTCTAAAATAATCTTCAGAAAATTTTTCAAAAATTTTACTAATAGTCATTCCCTGAGTTTTTTCAATAACACAATCAGTATCAATTAAAATGTAATCATTTAATTTCTCAGCAAGCAAAGCCCCGATAGTAGATTTACCACTAGCAGGCATGCCCACAAGAATAATATTACAAAGATGCCTCATAATGAGCCTTCATTTCTACAAAATTATCCCCGCCGAGTTTAGAAAGAAGTTCATCGGCTAAAACAATAGCAACTCTAGCTTCCGCCACGACCGCACAAGCAGGCACAGCACAAGTATCTGATCTTTCAAAATGAGCAGACGCCGGTTGCATATCTTTAACATCAACAGTAGCCAAAGATTTTCGCATCGTAGGAATAGCCTTCATCGTACCTTTAATAACCAAAGCTTCGCCATTAGTCATACCACCTTCCAGACCACCGGCATTATTTGTTTGTCTATAAATAGTTTTATTTTTAACAAAAACCTCATCATGCATTTGTGAACCTTTTAGAGACGCCGCATCGACTCCTGCCCCAATTTCAACAGCTTTAACAGCAGGAATACTCATAACAGCTTGAGCTAACCTCCCATCAAGAGCCCTATCCCAATGAACATAAGAACCTAATCCAACAGGAAGATTACCGAATATTACCTCAAATTTTCCACCTAATGTATCACCGGCTTGAGAAGCTTCATCAATAGCATTTCTCATTCTATCAGCAGTCAAATCATCAGCACATCTTACATCTGATTTTTCAGCCTTTTCCTTAATAAGTGTATAAGTTTTGGGATAAAAATCCAATTTCACATTCCCAATTTGAATCACATGAGAAAACCCCATTATCCCAAATTCCTTCAAGATCTGTTTCGCAATTGAACCGACCGCAACTTCTATCGCTGTTTTTCTGGCACTTGAACGCTCTAAAACATCTCTTAAATCAGTAAAATTATATTTTTTAAACCCTGCATAATCAGCATGCCCCGGTCGAACTTTTGTAAAAGACTTCTCCTCAATCTTTTTTAAAATCTCCTGAGCCGGATACTCCTGATACTCAGTATTCATAACATCTTGCCAATTCTCAAAATCTTTATTTTTGATTTCTAAACAAATTGGAGCACCTGTTGATTTTCCAAACCTTACACCAGATTTTATCTCTACCGCATCTTTTTCAATCTTCATTCTTCCGCCACGACCATAACCTACCTGACGTCTTGCAAGATCTTCATTTATTACAGAAGCTTTTATCCTTATTCCCGCAGGAATCCCTTCTATAATAGCATTTAAGCACTTTCCGTGACTTTCTCCGGATGTTAAAAATCTAAATTTATTCATAATTAGTATTATATAACAAAAAATCGCCCGATAAACAGGCGATTTTAAATTTTTTTATAAATCTGTATAATGCGGTGATAATTTAATATCGTGATGATATCTTTCTTCATTATCTATAGCAGGATCTATATAAGAATAACAATTCTTCAAGAATCTTACAAACTTATTATGTTTTTTTTCATACAAAGGCTCACAAGGTTTACCTTCTATACGATTTTTCTGAATCATAACCTGTTCAGCAGTAACTTCTGAATATCCATAATTAATTAAATACTCAGGACTTGTTGCCTCTTGAGGTGTTATATCTGCCTTTACAGAAATACATACTAGCGAAACTAAAGCTAAAGTTAATAATAATCTTCTTTTCATAAAACTTCTCACATCACTCATTCTTATTTACTACTATATGACTCCATTATAATCTTTTCTAAAGAATTAATCAAGTCAGCTTCAGGAACCCTTGCAATAATTTCTCCTTTTTTAAAAATATACCCTTCTTTAATAGCCCCAGCTATTCCGAAATCGGCATGCCTTGCTTCTCCAGGCCCATTAACCGGACAGCCCATAACAGCAATAGTTATTGGCAAATCCAAATTCTGAAATCTTTCCTCAACTTTCTTTGCTAATCCTATTAAATCTATCTGTGTTCTTCCACAAGTAGGACAAGAAACAAAATTAACACCCTTTTTCCTTAACCCTAAAGATTTCAAGATTCCAAATCCGGCATGAACCTCTTCTACTGGTTTTTCAGTTAAAGAAACTCTTATAGTATCACCAATTCCTTCACTTAAAAGAGTTCCTAAACCAACAGAAGATTTTATCAACCCCATTTTTAAAGTACCGGCTTCCGTTACCCCTAAATGAAGAGGATAATCAACCTTTTTGGCAATACTTCTATAAGCTTCAATAGTTGTCATAACATCAGATGACTTTAAGGAAACTTTTGTATCATAAAAATTCAAATCCTCTAAAATTTCAATATGCCTTAAGGCACTCATAACCATTTTTTCGGATAACGGCAAATCCATTTGCTCAAACTCTTTTTCTAAAGACCCGCCATTAATACCAATTCTAATTGGAACATTATGAGATTTTGCAGCTTCCACAACCTTAACGGTATGTTCTCTTTTCCCAATATTCCCCGGATTAATTCTAAGAGCATGAATCCCATTTTCTATACAAGTAAGTGCTAAACGATAATCAAAATGAATATCAGCAACTAATGGAACAGGCGACTTTTTAACTATCTCTTTTATAGCACTCGCTGCATCCTTATTCAAAACAGCAAGTCGAACAATCTCACACCCTGCGGCTGCCAATTCCCCAATTTGATCTAATGTTGCAGAAACATCTCTTGTATCTGTATTACACATAGACTGAACAGAAATCGGAGCGTCTCCGCCTATCTTTATATTACCTATTGAAATTTGTCTTGATTTTCTTCTCTCTATCATAATTAACTCTTTCTACTAAAAATGTCTTTCTTTAGGATCCAAAAGCATTCCTGCAAGCTTATCAGCCCCCAAAAATTCTCTTTTCTTCAATTTTTTTGAAGCTCTCTCTTTATCATACTCTACAAAATGATGCTGGAATACACATTGTCCGTTTTCTACTGTTATAATCAAATAACAAGCTTTAGGCTCAGGAGTAAAAGGTCTTCCAACACTTCCAACATTAACAACAGTTTGTCTTGTTGAAGTTTGAAACCCGCAAGGAATATGAGTATGCCCGCACAAAATAACTTCTGCATTAACATTTAATAACATTCTCTCAACCTCCGGTAAAGAAGTATCCGGTAAAATATCCTCATTATTTTTTCTTGGAGAACCATGTACCAAGAGGAATTTTACCCCGCCCTCAGTAACCTCAAGTTGAATCGGCAAACTTTTTAAAAATTCTTTTTCTACAGGATTTAAAATCTCCACATCATTTTTTAAAGCCTCAGCCATAATAGGAGCTTTTTCTTTTAACCCCTCATATAACTCATCTGTATAATTTGCAATCATCAAATCCGTATTACCCTGAATCATTTTAAACACAGGATTATCTTTTCTTTTCATAAAATACTCGACAGTATCAGATGGCTCAGGACCTGCCATTGCATAATCACCCAGAACAAAAATTTTATTACAACTATTCTTAGAAATATCATCCATTACAGCTTCAATAGCTTCCATATTCCCATGTATATCAGAAATTACGGCAATTTTCATATATTATATCCCCTTAAAAACTCTATTTTTTCTCAATCTTACGTATCCTTACTTCATTATTTTCAAGGTAAATTTCTACCTTGTCCATAACAGGATTAATCCTCAATCCATCTATTATCGCTTTTGGAATTACTACACCCCAGCTATTACCAACCTGTATCATTCTTTTTTCTATCATATTATAACTCCAATTATAATATGGATTATAACATGCACCTCTTGACATTCGGTACGGACATGTGTTAATACATAAGTACTAACAAACGAGGCAGAATATGAATGAAGAAAAAATAAAAGAATGCAATCAAATTATTAATATGTTCGAAACAACTTTTTACGCTCTAAAATGGCAAACAAAGGATGATTACAACTGGAAATTCGGTGCAATTGTTTCTGAATATGAATATATTTTAAAAAAGCTAAAAGAATTCTGTTACAACAATATAGGATGTATTGAAGAGTAAATTAATATTAACTTCTATGCAAAAATTTGCACCCTAATTACTAGTTAAAAAAATTAATAATATTTGTCATTCCGAATTTATTTCGGAATCTTACACGCTTGTAGTTTGACTTTCTAATTTATAAGACCCTGAAATGAATTCAGGGTGACGTATTTATAAGTTGAGAAGTTTAGAAAAAGTTAATAATAAATTTCTATTCACTATTCACTACTCACTAGTCACTAGTCACTAATCACTAATTTTAAAATTTTGGTGCAAAAAATTGCACCTTACTTACTTTTGGGTGGGGCACATTTCACCCCCTCCCCTTGAGGGAGGGGGCCGGGGGTGGGGTTTTAAAATTTAAAAGGTGCAAAAATTTGCACCCTAATTACTAGTTAAAAAAATTAATAATATTTGTCATTCCGAATTTATTTCGGAATCTTAC